>NZ_JAMXMH010000008.1:0-272765 GCF_025818875.1 Cellulosimicrobium sp. SH8
CCACAGGCTCCACAGCGCGATCGGCAACCAGCCGCCGGTCAGCCGGCTGACCAACCTCCCTGGACATCACACCTAGGCGGCTCCGACTAGGCGCGAGATCTCGACGATTCCGGGCGTCAGTCATGTCCGGGCCAGGGCGCCCGAGGCGACGAGCAGCGTGTTGACCGCTGAAGACTCGCGGGGGCTCGTGACGCGGCGGCCTCGGCCGTGCGCGCACCGACGACGTCGCGCACCTGCCTGCCACGTCGCGTGCCACGCCCAGGTGCCGCCGGGCCTCCGCCGACTGTTCGCCTGTCGGACGGTCTGTCGTCACCGGCTGGTCGTCTTTCCGGTCTTGGCTCGTGCCGATGCTGTCCGACGAGACGAGGCCCACGATGGTCGAGAGCCCGACGACTCTCCGCGAGACCGATCCACCGACCCCTCGCGCTGCCGGGAACCCGACGGCGCGCACCGCACGGTTCCCGCGCCCCGTGGTCGCCGCGCACGATCCGTCGGACCCCGACTACACGGCGGGGGACCTCGACGAGCTGGTGCGGTGGCAGGTCCGCGCGGCCAGGACCGTCGCGTCGCGCACGCGCTGAGCGCGGCGGCTCAGCCGACGCGGCGCAGGAGCAGGATCGCGCCACCCGCCGCCGCGGCGACGAGCCCGCCGACGCCGACGACGGCGAGCGTCGGGAACGTCTCCTCCGCGGGCTGCGGAGGGGCCATGCGTTCTGCCGCGGACGTCAGGGGCGTCCGAGAGGGCTCGGGCCTCGGCGTCGTGGGCTCGGGCGAGGGATCGACGGGGGCCTCGGTCGTCGGCTCCTGCGTCGGCTCCTCGGTGACCTCCGGCGCGGGCGCCTCCACGGTCTCGACGGGCGCCTCGACGACCGGCGCCGGCGCCTCGACCGGCGGTGCCTCGACGGGCGCCTCCGTCGCGGGCGCGGGCGGCGGCGTCGTCGGTGGGGGCGTGGCGGCGGTCGTGCAGACGGCGGCGTCGCCGTTCCACCCCGCGTACTGCCGGTCGATGCCCGTCACCAGGACCCAGCTGATGCAGTACCCGTCGCTGTACTGCCCGCGCCGCGGGACGTCGAGCTCCAGCACGCCGTCCGCGGCGTCCTCGCTCGAGTAGCTGTCGCCGAGGTTGCGTGCGTGCGACCCGTCGGGCTTGGTGACGACGTACCCGAGCCACCCCGGTCCCTCGTGCAGGCGGCTCGCGTCGAAGGACACGGTGTCGACGGTGACGGTGAGCCCGCCGCCGCCGTCGCGGTCGGCGGCCACCGCCGGGGACGCGGCGAGCGCCGTCGTGACGACCCCCAGGGTCGCGAGCGCGAGCAGTCGGCCAGCGGCGCGCATCATCACCTCCGGGTCGGCTCGGGCGTGGTCCGCGGCACATCGTACGCAGTCCTGGCTCGCCGTTGGAAAGCCCTGTCACGAGCCCGGACAAATCGTTCGACGACGACGCTCGCGCCGTCCTAGCGTGGCCGCCATGTTCTTCATGACGATGGTGCGTCGTGGCCGGGCCGGCCTCGCGACGCGAGTGGGGATGGCACCCGCTCACCGCTGAGCACGCCGCGCGCGTGGTCGACGACGCCGGGGTGCGTCCCGGTCAGCTCGTCCTCGATCTCGGGGCGGGGGACGGGGCGCTCACGCGCCACCTCGTGGCCGCGGGCGCGCGCGTCCTCGCCGTCGAGCTGCACCCGCGCCGCGCCCGCGCCCTGCGCGAGCGGTTCGCCGGTGCGGACGTGACGGTCCTCGAGGTCGACCTCGCCGACCTGCGCCTGCCGCACCGCCCGTTCCGCGTCGTCGCGAACCCGCCGTTCGGACTGACGTCGCCCCTGCTCGCCCGCGTGCTCGCGCGCGGCTCGGCGCTCGTGGCGGCGGACGTCGTCGTGCAGCGGCAGGCCGCTCGACGCATCGCCGCGGGCGAGGGCACGGCGGGGCGCGCCGCGCGAGGCTGGGCCGTCGAGGTCGGGCGGGCGGTGCCGCGCTCGGCGTTCCGACCGCCGCCGCGCGTCGACGCGGCCGTGCTCCGCGTCCGGCGCGGGCGACGCTGAGGGCCCCCTGCGGGCGCGGTCAGGAGCCGAGCGTCGCGAGCCACGCGACGAGCGCGTCGCACACCGCGGCGTCCTGTCCCTTGAGGTCGTGCGCGCCCGGCAGCTCGACGCGGGTGACCGGGCCGGGGATCGCGGCGGCGTGCTCGGTGAGCTCGTCGGGGGTCGCGAACGGGTCCGTGCGCCCCGACACGAGCAGCACGGGCACGCGCAGGTCGGGGAAGTGCTCGGTGCGCAGGCGCTCGGGCTTGCCCGGCGGGTGCAGGGGGTAGCTGACGAGCGCGAGCCCGGCCGCGGGCAGGCCCTCGGCGACGGCCATCGAGCACATGCGTCCGCCGTACGATCGGCCGCCGAGCACGAGGCGGTCCGTCGTCGTGCCGAGCTCGGCGGCGAACGCCTCCGCCTCGGCGCGCACGTGAGCGATCGCGACGGGCGGGCGGTCGGGCATCCGCCTGCCCGCGGTCCGGTACGGGAAGTCCACGCGTCGCACCGGCACGGGCGGGTCGAGCGCGGCGAGGGCGTCGTCGATCGCGACGAGCGCGCGGTGGTCGCGGCTCGCGCCGGCGCCCGGCGTGAGCAGGACGCCGGCGACGGGCCGGTCGGCGGGGTGCGTCGTGGTCACCCGCCCAGTCTCGCAGCGAGCACGACGTTCCTCGCGGTCGAGCACGACGTAGGTGTCGCGAAGGCGTTCAGAACGACACCTACGTCGTGCTCGGCAGGTCAGAGGTCCGTCAGCAGCGAGCGCATCGCGTCGATCTCTTCCTGCTGCGTCGCGACGATCTCCTCCGCGAGCGCCAGCACCTCGGGGTCCTCGCCGTCGGCGAGGACGTCCTGCGCCATGGCGACGGCGCCCTCGTGGTGCTCGACCATGCCCTCCAGGAAGAGCCGCTGGGCCTCCTCGGCGGGCGCGGCCCTGAGCGCGGCGAGCGCGTCGTCGTCGAGCATGCCGCCCGTGTGCCCGGCGTGGTCGCCGCCGGACGGGTCGGCGCCCCAGCGGTCGAGCATCGCGGTCATCTGCTCGACCTCCGGGGCCTGCGCGGCCTCGATCTGCTCGGCGAGGGCGACGACGCGCTCGTCGACACCGTCCTTCGCGAGCACGATCGCGGACATCTCCACGGCCTGCTCGTGGTGCGGGATCATCATCTGCGCGAACATCACGTCGGCGTCGGACGCCGTCGCGGCGCTCGCGGGCGCGGTGCTCGTGGGCGTGCCCGCGGGCTGCTCGCCGGCATCTCCGGTGCCGGCGTCGGAGCAGCCCGCCAGGGCGAGCGTGGTGCCGAGCGCGAGCGCGGCGAGGGTCGTGCGGACGGTGCGTGTCATGGTCGATCTCCGTTCGTGGGGTGCAGCGGGCGCACGACGGCGCCCAGGACGGGGCCGATGTCGGCCTACGTCCTGCTGATCCCCAGCGCGTGGAGGTCGGGCGGGCGGTCCGGGTGCGCGGCCCGCGGCTGGCGGAGGGGCACGTCGCCGTGCGTCGGTGCCCACGGTGCCCGACGGCGCAGCGCGAGCCGTGCGGCGATCGTCACCAGCGCGACGAGCACCATGAGGCACAACGGCCCCGCGCCGCCGTGCGCGTCCGCGCCGGCCGAGAGGACCGGACCAGGCCCGGAGGCTGGCGTGGCGTCGTCCTGGCCGAGCCCGGAGGCGGCCGTGCCGTCGTCCTGGCCGAGCCCGGAGGCGGCCGTGGCGTCGTCCCGGCCGAGCCCGGTCGCGGCGTACGAGGGCTCGCTGTGCCCGGAGAGGGCGTCGCCCGCGGACGCCGGCCGACCCTCCAGGACGGTGACCGGACCGCTGTGCCCGGAACCGACGTCGGGCAGCACGACGCCGTGGTGCGTGCTGCTGCCCGCCAGGACGTGCATCCACAGCACGGCGGCCGCCAGCAGGCCCACGAGCGCGACCGCCGACCACGACCTTGCTCGCCCGCGAGCACGGGGTTGCTGTCGTTCTCGTGCGGAGAACGACAGCAACCTCGTGGTCGGCGTGGGGATCACCGGGACGCGAGCCGCGCCGGGTCGAGGTCGATGCGGCGCAGGAGCTGCGCGTTGAGCGCCACGATGACCGTCGACGCGGACATGAGGATCGCGCCCACCGCCATCGGCATGACGAACCCGACCGGGGCGAGCACGCCCGCCGCGAGCGGCACGGCCGCGATGTTGTAGCCCGCGGCCCACCACAGGTTCTGCTGCATCTTGCGGTACGAGGCGTGCGACAGCTCGATGATCGACAGGACCGCGCGCGGGTCGGAGCTCGCGAGGATGACCCCGGCCGACGCGATCGCGACGTCCGTCCCGGCGCCGATCGCGATGCCGACGTCCGCCTGCGCGAGCGCCGGGGCGTCGTTGACGCCGTCGCCGACCATCGCGACGACGCGGCCGTCGTGCTGGAGCTCCGCGACCTTCGCGTCCTTGTCCTCGGGGCGCACGCCCGCGAACACCTGGTCGATGCCGAGCTCGCGCCCGACCGCCCGGGCCACCGGCTCGGCGTCGCCCGTGATCATGACGACCTTGATGCCGCGCCGGTGCAGGGCGTCGACCGCCTCGCGCGACTCGGGGCGGATCGCGTCGGCGAGCGCGAACGCCCCCACGACCTCGCCCGTCGCGTGCCCGTGACCGTGCTCGTGGTGGGCGCGGGCGTCCGCGTCCGCACCCGCGACGTCGGGAGAGACCACCACGTGCAGGACGGTCGCGCCGTCGTGCGCCCACGCCTCGACGTCGGGGAGCGGGTCGAGGCCGCGTTCGCGCAGGAGCGCGGGACCGCCGACCGCCACGCGCCGGGCGCCGTCCGGCGTGGGGACCGTCGCCTCGACGCCGACCGCGGTGAGCGACCGGAAGTCGGTCGCCTGCGGGACGACGAGGCCGCGTCCGCTGCGTTCCTCCGCCGCGCGCACGATCGCCCGCGCGAGCGGGTGCTGGCTGTCGGCCTCGGCCGCGGCGGCGAGCGCGAGGAGCTCGTCCTCGCTCGTGCCGCCCGCGGTGGCGAGGTGCGCGACGACCGGCTCGCCCGCGGTGAGCGTCCCCGTCTTGTCGAACAGGACGGTGTCCACCGTGCGCATGCGCTCCAGCGCGAGGCGGTCCTTCACCAGGACGCCGGCCTTCGCGGCGCGCTCGGTCGAGAGCGACACGACGAGCGGGATCGCGAGGCCCAGGGCGTGGGGGCACGCGATGACGAGCACGGTGATCGCGCGGATCAGTGCCTGCTCGGGCGTGCCGAAGACGAGCCACAGTCCGATCGTCAGCGCGGCCGCGCCGAGCGCGTACCAGAACAGCCAGCCGGCGGCGCGGTCGGCGAGGCGCTGCGTCTTGGTCGAGGACGCCTGGGCGTCGGCGACGAGCCGCTGGATGCCCGCGAGCGCCGTGTCCTCGCCCACGGCCGTGATCCGTACGCGCAGCGCGTCGTCCGTCGCGACGGTCCCGGCGACGACGGCGTCCCCGACGGTGCGGCGCACGGGCCGCGACTCCCCGGTGATCATCGACTCGTCGACGTCCGCGGACCCGGCCGCGACCTCGCCGTCCGCGGGGACACGCCCGCCCGGGCGGACGACGACGAGGTCGCCCACGCGCAGGTCGGTCGGCGGGACCGTCGTGACAGACCCGTCCTCCGCGACGCGCTCGGCCTCGTCCGGCAGGAGCGCGGCGAGCGAGTCGAGCGCCGACGCCGTCTGGGCGAGCGAGCGCATCTCGAGCCAGTGGCCGAGCAGCATGATGACGACGAGGAGCGCGAGCTCCCACCACACGTCCAGCTCGTGCGCGAGAAGCCCGAGGCTCGACCCGAGCGACGACACGAACGCGACCGTGATCGCGAGCGAGATGAGCGTCATCATCCCCGGCTTGCGGCCGCGGAGCTCGCTCACCGCACCCGTGAGGAACGGGCGTCCGCCCCAGAAGAAGATGACCGTGCCGAGCACGGGCGAGACCCAGGGGAGCCACGCCGCGTCGGGCAGGTCGTAGCCGAGGAGCATCGCGAACATCGGGCTCAGCGCGACGGTGGGCACCGCGAGGACGAGCATGACCCAGAACAGGCGGCGGAACTGCCCGACGTGGTCGCCGTGGCCCCCGTGACCGGACATGTCGTGCCCGACGTGGTCGCCGTGGCCGGACATGTCGTGCCCGGCGTGGTCGCCGTGGCCGGACATGTCGTGCCCGGCGTGCGCGTCGTGCCCGGCGTGGCCCGCGTGGTCGTGCTCCGCGTGCGCGTCGGCCGGCGCGTGCGCGGCGGGCGCGTGCCCGTCGTGGTGGGCGTGCGACCCCTGGTGCGCGGCGTCGGTGCCCGGACCGGGCCCGTGCCCGTGGTCATGCTCCGTACGGTGGTCCACCGTTCCTCCTCCCAGATACCCCTAGGGGGTATGCTCTGCTCACGATCATGCACCGCCATGTCCGATTCGTCAACCCCTCGGCGGTGTCGTGGGCCGACGCAGCACAGCCCGTGCGTCGCTCGGCGGGAGGGCCGAGCAGCGCACGGGCTGCGGGTGGTGGAACTGAGCGGGCCCGGTCGGGTCGCGTGCCGGTCAGGAGCCGGTGAGGTGCGGCAGGACGTGGCGGGCGTAGCGGTCGGCCACGGTCGCGACGACGCGGCGCGGGTCGTCGTCCCAGATCTCCTGCCGGAAGATCTCGGTCTCGACGTCGCCCGCGTACCCGGTCTCGGCGACCCACCGGGTGATCGTCGCGAAGTCGACGTACCCGTCGCCCACGTGGCCGCGCGAGAGCAGCGGGTCGGCCGCGAGCGGCAGGACCCAGTCGCACACCTGGTAGCCCGCGATGCGCCCCTCGGCACCGGCGCGCGCGACGCTCGACCGCAGGTCCGGGTCCCACCACACGTGGTACGTGTCCACGACGACGCCGACCACCGCCGCGTCGAACGGCGCGGCGAGGTCGAGGGCCTGGCCGAGCGTCGAGAGCACGGCGCGGTCCGCCGCGAAGATCGGGTGCAGCGCCTCGAGCACGAGCCGCACGCCGTGGTCCGCGGCGAACGGGGCGAGGTCGGCGAGCCGGTCGGCCACGCGCCCGCGCGCGGCGACGACGTCGCGGTCGGCCGGGCCGGCGTCGGGCCGCGGCCCCTGCCCGGGCGTGCCGTTCGCAGGGAGACCGCCGACGACGAGCACGAGCTCGCGCGTCCCGACCGTGGCCGCCTCCTCGATCGCGCGCCGGTTGTCGTCGAGCGCCGCGGCGACGTCGTCCGTGCCGGTCGCCGTGAGGAACCCGCCCCGGCACAGCGACGAGACGCGCAGACCGGCCTCGGCGACGACCTGCGCGGCCCGCTCGGCGCCGGTCTCCTGGACGCGGTCGCGCCACAGCCCGACCGCGCCGTAGCCCGCCTCGGCGGCGAGGCCGACCGCCTCCTCGAGCGTCGCGCGCTTGACCGTCGCGGTGTTGAGCGAGCAGCGCGAGAGGTCGGGCCCGTTCCGGGCCCCGGACGACGCGCTGGTCACGACGCCGCCCCGTTCGCCTCGAGGAACGCGCGCGTGCGACGCGCGGCGAGGTCCGGGTCGAGCAGGAGCCCGGCGCGGTCGGCGAGCCGGACGAGGGCGACGAGGTGCGCGACCGAGCGCCCGGACTGCAGGCCGCCGACCATCTGGAACGCGGGCTGCGTGCCGTTGAGCCAGGACAGGAACGCGATCCCCGTCTTGTAGTAGTACGTCGGCGCGGCGAACACGTGGCGCCCCAGCGCCTCGGTCGACGCGAGGATCGCGTGCGCGCGGTCGGGGTGCCCGGCGTCGAGCGCGCCGAGCGCCGTCGACGCCGCGGGGTAGATCGCCGCGAAGATGCCGAGCAGCGCGTCCGAGTGCGCCCGGCCGTCGCCGACCACGAGCTCCGGGTAGTTGAAGTCGTCGCCCGTGTAGAGACGGACGGGACCTGGCGCGGCGGCGCCGGCGCCCGGGTCGAGCGCGGCGAGGCGGGCTCGCAGGTCCTTCTCGTGCGCGGCGTCGAGCAGCGACACCTTCACGCCGTCGACGCGGCCCTGGTGGGCGCGGACCAGGTCGACGAACACGTCGGTGGCCGCGGCGACGTCGTCGCCCGTGCCCCAGTACCCGGCGAGCGCGGGGTCGAACATCGTGCCGAGCCAGTGCAGGATCACGGGCGCCTCGGCCTCGGCGAGCACGGCGTCGTAGACGTGCGCGTACTCCTCGGGGGAACGGGCGACGCGGGCGAGCGCGCGCGACGCCATGACGATCACCTGGGCGCCGGCGTCCTGGACCACGCGCACCTGCTCGCGGTAGGCGTCGGTGACGGCGGCGAGCGCGGCGGGGTCGCCGGGCTCCCAGCCCGCGACGACGCCGGGGTCGAGCTGGTCCGTGCCCGCGCCGCACGCGACGCGGCCGCCGACGGTCCGCGCCTCGGCCGCCGAGCGCCGGACGAGCTCCTGGGTCGCGGCCCAGTCGAGGCCCATGCCGCGCTGCGCGGTGTCCATCGCGTCGGCGACGCCCAGCCCGTGCTCCCAGAGCCGGTGCCGGTAGGCGAGCGTCGTGTCCCAGTCGACGACGGCGGGCGCGCCGGGCACGTTCTCCGCGCCCACCTGCGGCACGACGTGCGCGGCCGCGAAGGCGACGCGCGACGTGAAGGGCGCGGACGGCGTCGTCCACGGGCCGGGGACGAGCAGCTCGCGCACCTCGGTCCCGGCGACGCGGCCGTCGTCGGAGAAGCGGGGCAGGCGCACGACGGCGCCGCTGCCGTCCCGTTCGCGCAGCTCGCGCGCGCCGGGGAGCGGAGGGGCGGGGTGCGCGGGAGCAGGCGCGGGCGCTGGCGCGGCGGTGACCGGTACCGCGTTCACAGTGCGATCTCCGGCACGTCGAGGCGGCGACCCTCGGCCGACGAGCGCAGGCCGAGCTCGGCGAGCTGGACGCCGCGCGCGGCGGAGAGGAGGTCGTACCGGTGCGGGCGGCCGGCGGCGACGTCGCGCAGGAACTCCTCCCACTGGGCCTTGAAGCCGTTGTCGAGGTCGGCGTTCGCGGGGACGTCGAGCCACTGGTCGCGGAACGGCTCGGTGACGGGGAGGTCCGGGTTCCAGACGGGCTTGGGCGTGTGGGCGCGCTGCTGCGCGACGCACCGGCGCAGCCCGGCGACGGCGGAGCCGTGCGTGCCGTCGACCTGGAACTCGACGAGCTCGTCGCGGTAGACGCGCACGGCCCAGGACGAGTTGATCTGCGCGACGACCGGGTCACCACCCGGGGTCTCGACCTCGAAGATCCCGTACGCGGCGTCGTCGGCGGTCGCGTCGTACTCCGTGCCCTGCTCGTCCCAGCGCGTGGGGATGTGGGTCGTGGTCTGCGCCGTGACGGTCCGCACCGACCCGAGGATGCCCTCGAGCACGTAGTTCCAGTGGCAGAACATGTCCGTCGTCATGCCGCCGCCGTCCTCGGCGCGGTAGTTCCACGACGGGCGCTGCGCGGCCTGGTGGTCGCCCTCGAACACCCAGTAGCCGAACTCGCCGCGCAGGGACAGGATGCGGCCGAAGAAGCCCTCGTCGACGAGCCGGCGAAGCTTGACGAGGCCCGGCAGGTAGAGCTTGTCGTGCACGACGCCGGCGGTCAGCCCGGTCTCCTCGCGCAGCCGGGCGAGGTCGATCGCCTCGGCGAGCGTCTCGGCCGTCGGCTTCTCGGTGTAGACGTGCTTGCCGGCCTGCATCGCCTTCGTCAGCGTCTTGGCGCGCAGCGCCGTCATCGAGGCGTCGAAGACGACGTCCGTCGCCGGGTCGACGATCGCGGCGTCGAGGTCGGTGGTCCAGTGCTCGACGTCGTGCTGCGCGGCGAGCTCCCGGAGCCTGGTCTCGTTGCGCCCGACGAGAACCGGCTCGACCTGGAGCCGCGTGCCGTCAGGGAGCTCGATGCCGCCCTGCTCGCGGATCGGCAGGATCGAGCGGACGAGGTGCTGGCGGTACCCCATGCGGCCGGTCACGCCGTTCATCGCGATCCGCAGGGTTCGGGTGGTGGTCATCGAGGACTCCGTCGTCGGTCGGGCGCCCGGCGGGCCGCCGAGCGCGGAATGCGCTTTCCGCGAGCGTAGGGTAACCGTTTTCCCGCGTCAACAGGGAGGCGTCAGAGCGGCGGCGTGGACTCTCGGAGCACGACCTCTCCCCGGACCACGACCCGCTGCGGCGCGGCGTCGTCGTCAGGCGCCGCGAGTGCGAGCGCGAGCGCCTGCTCCCCGACCTCGGCGAGCGGGATGCGGACCGTCGTCAGTCCCGGCGTGACGTCTCGCAAGGTCACGATGTCGTCAAACCCCGCCACGGCGACGTCCTCGGGGACGCGCAGACCCGCCTCGCGCACCGCGGCCATCGCCCCGACGGCCATGACGTCGTTCACCGCGAAGACGGCGACGGGTGTTCCTGTGCCGCGCAGGCCGTGCCCCAGGTGGTCGAGCAGCGCCCGCATCCCGCCGTGGCCGCCGTCTCGCGTGAACGCGCACTCGACGACAGCGTCCGCGGCGACGGGCGAGCCCAGCCCGGCCAGCGCCTCGGTGAAGCCGCGCGCCCGGTCGAGCGCGGTGCGGTGGCCCCCCGGACCCGCGAGCACGCCGAACGCGCGGTAGCCCAGGCTATGCAGGGCGCGCGCGAGGTCAGCAGCGCCGTCGGCGTTGGCGATCTCCACCGCGGGCAGGTCGCCGAGCGGCTGCCCCACGAGCGAGACCCCGCCCCCCGACGCGCGGTAGCGCTCGAGCGCGCCCCGCAGCGCGCCGTCGGCGTCCTCCGCCAGCCGCCCGCCGCCCAGCACGACCGCCCGCGCCCGCTGCCGGTCCATGAGCTCGACGAACGCGCGCTCGCGCTCCGGCGAGTGGCGTGTGCTCGTCAGGGTGACGATGAGCCCGTCGCGGTCGGCCGCGTCGGCGACCCCCGCCGCGAGGGACGAGAAGTACGGGTCCGCGATGTCGTGCACCACGAGGCCCACGCTCGTCGTGCGACCGCGCGCCATGGCCTGCGCGCTCGGGTCCGGTGAGTAGCCCAGCCGACGGGCCGACGCGAGCACCCGCTCCCGGAGGTCGGGGCGCACCGTGCGGTTCGCGCTCCCGTTGATCGCGCGGGAGGCGGTCGCGAGGGAGACGCCGGCGTCGCGCGCGACCTCGCTCAGAGTGGGTCCGGGCACGGACCCAGGCTAGCGGGACCGCTCCCGCAGCCCGGGTGGGCCGCGCCCGGAGCGGCTACGTTCGTGAGGACCGCCCACCGAGCACGGCCGACGAGCCGCAGGAGGACCCCATGACGTCTGACGACGCAGCACCCGCACCCGGCACGACGACGCTCCTCGCCCGGGCGCTCGCGCTCGGCGTCGCCGCGGGGTCGCGCAGCAGCCTCGGCGTCGCGGCGCCGGTGCTCGGCGGCTGGGTCGGGGGTCGGGTTCGCGGGTCGGGCGACGGCCCAGGTGCTCTCGGCGTGCTCGTGCGCGGTGCGGCCGCTGCCGGGGTCGCGGGCGAGCTGGTCGGCGACAAGCTTCCGCAGACGCCGAGCCGCCTCGACCCGCCCGGGCCGGTGTTCCGCCTCGCGAGCGGGGCGGCGGGTGGCGTCCTCCTGGCCCGACGCCGCACCGGAGCCGCGGGCGTCGTCGCCGCCGCGGTCGCGGGCGCGGCGGGGGCCGCCGTCGGGACGTGGGGCGGTGCGGCGTGGCGACGCCTCGCCGTCGGTTCGCGCCCTGACTGGCCGGGCGCCGTCGCAGAGGACGCCGTCGCGCTCACCCTCGCGGCGTGGGCCGTGCGGCGCTGACGACCCGCCGAACCCGGGGTCGCCGGGCACGACCGAGCACCGGTGACCCGAGAACCCGGGATCGGCGCGACCACGACCGTGCGCCGTCGCTCAGGCGTCCGGGATGCTCGTCACCGTCGTGAGCAGGAACGCGGAGTCCTCGACAGCGCCCACGGCGTGCCGCTCGTGCGTGAGGACGCGCAGCTCGCCGGCGCCCAGCTCGACGTCGCCCTCGCCGAGCGCGGTGACGCGGACGCGCCCGCGCAGCACCTGGATCGACGCGGCGGGCGGCGAGTTGTGCTCGCCGAGCTCGACGCCCGCGCGCAGCGCAAGGATCGTCTGACGCAGGGGGCCGTCGTGCAGCACGACCTCGGCGCTGCGCCCGTTCGGGGCGGTCCGGGCGTGGGTGAGGTGGGCGTCGGTGAGAAGGTCGACGTTCGTCATCGGGGCTCCGACCTGTCGGGGAGCTCCATCATGCCGCGCCGGGCGACGCGGTGCCCGTCCCGGTGGCGCGCCGGGGTGTGTGGTGGTGATCCGCGGTGCCGTCGGGAAGAGTGACGGTCATGCAGGTCGTCTCCGGATTCTTCGTCGGGCTCGTCGGCGTCGTCTCCACGCTGGTCATGCTCGTGCTCCTCGCGGCGACGGCGCGGCGCGTCATGGGCGCTGCGGTCGGCTGGATCCGCTCCGCCGTGGTGGCGCTCGCGATGCTCACCGTCACGTCGTGGGTGCTCACCAACGGCCTGCTCGACGTCGGCTGGTCGCGCCCGGACGGGACGCTCACCGTCGCGCCCGGCGTCGCGCTCGTGGCGATCGTCCTCGCGTTCGCCTGGGCGTTCGTGCTCGGGCTGTGCGTGCTGCTCGTGCTCGAGCTGCTGGTGCCGACCGGGTCGGTGCCCGGGCCGTGGCGCGCGCTGCGCGGGCTGCGCCAGGGGCGTCGCGAGACCCGGCGGTACGCGCAGATCCTCGCGATCGGCGTCCGGCACGGCCTCGGCGGAGCGCTCACGCGCGGGGCGCGGCAGCCCGACGGGTCGCGGCTCTCGCGCACCGACCAGCGTCGACAGGCGGCCGCGCTCCGCGACGCCCTGAGCGACGCGGGCGTGACGTTCGTGAAGTTCGGCCAGGTCCTGTCGACGCGGCGCGACCTGCTCCCCGCCACGTTCGCCGACGCGCTCGCGACCCTCCAGAGCGAGGTCCCGCCCGCGCCGTGGCCGCAGGTCGAGGCGGCCGTCACGGGAGCGCTCGGGTGCCCGATCGACGAGGCGTTCGCCGAGTTCTCGCCCGAGCCGCTCGCGTCGGCCTCGGTCGGGCAGGTGCACGCGGCCCAGCTGCCCGACGGGCGGGAGGTCGTGGTCAAGGTGCAGCGGCCCGGCGCACGGGCGCAGGTCGAGACGGACCTGGCGATCCTCGGCCGCCTCGCGCGCCGCATCGAGCGCGACACCGCGTGGGGGCGCTCGCTCGGCGTCGTCGACCTCGCCGACGGGTTCGCGGCGTCGCTGCGCGAGGAGCTCGACTACACGGTCGAGCTGGAGAACACGCTCGCGCTGCGCGCGGCGCTCGCGCGGGGTGCGGTGGGGGAGCGACGTCCAGACGGCGACGGAGACGGCGGCGACGCGGCGGGGGGTCCGCGCGTCCGCGTCCCGGAGGTCTACCCCGAGCTGTCGGGGACGACGCTGCTCGTCATGGAACGGCTCGACGGCGTCCCCGTCGGCCGCGCCGCGGACGTGCTCGCGGGTCTGGACGACGCCGTGCGCGCCGACCTCGCGTCCCGGCTCCTCACCGCGACGCTCGAGCAGGTGCTCGTCGCGGGCACGTTCCACGCCGACCTGCACCCCGGCAACGTGCTCGTCACCGACGACGGCCGCCTCGGCCTCCTCGACATGGGCTCCGTCGGACGCCTCGGCGAGCCCGAGCGCCTGGCGCTCGCGGCCGTGCTGCTCGCGGTCGACGCCGACGACGCCGTCGCCGCGACCGACGCGCTGCTCGAGCTGCTCGACGCCCCGGCGGACCTCGACGTGCGCCGCCTGGAGCGCGCCGTCGGGCAGGTGATCGTGCGGTTCCGCGGCGCCGGCGCGAGCGGCGCGATGTTCACCGCGCTGTTCCGGCTCGTCACCGACGCCGGGCTCGCCGTCCCGTCGCAGGTCGCCGCCGCGTTCCGCACGTTCACGTCGCTCGAGGGCACGCTGCGCCTGATCGACCCCGGGTTCGACCTCGTCGCCGGGGCGCGCGCGACCGCGCAGCCGCTCGTGCGGCGCGTCGTCACGCCGGAGGGCCTGCGCGAGCGCGCGACGAGCCTCTTCCTCGGCCTCGCGCCCGAGCTCGAACGGCTCCCGCGCCGCCTCGCCAAGATCACGAGCGACGTCGAGGCCGGGCGGCTCACCGTCAACGTCCGCTCCTTCGCCCACCCCGACGACCGCGCGTTCGTCACCGGCCTCGTGCAGCAGGTCGTGTCCACGGTCATCGCCGCCGCGGCCGTCGTGGCGGCAGTCGTGCTGGTCTCCGCGGACTCCGGCCCCGAGCTCGTCGAGGGCCTGCGCCTCTTCGCCGTCCTCGGTGCGGCGCTCGGGTTCGTGGGGACCGTCCTGGCCGTGCGCGTCCTCGTGTTCGCCTTCCGCGGGTCAGGTCCGAGAGTTGGCTCGATGCGCTGACCTGGCGGGACGCCCCCGGAGGGGGCACGGTCGGTCGGTCACACGGTCCCGTCGGGCGCCGCAGATTCACCCACCGCGGGTTTGGTCGGGGTGGTGCTCGTGGCCTACCTTCTGCGCTACCAGATCGTGCTGGATGGTTGCTGAGAGCCGCGCTGGGGCCTGCCCGCAGGGGGTGAGGTTCTGAATGCGCCGCCCGCACCGCTGCGGGCGGCCTGGCCCCGGGATGTCGCATGGCGTTTCTGGTTTCGTTCTCTGGTGTTCCTGGTGCGTGGCGTGCGTCGGTCGCGACGCTCGCGGGTCTGACGGCTGTCGCGGTGGGGTCGGTCGGGCTTCCGGCGGTCGCGCAGCCGCTCGTGGCGGTCGAGGCCCCGGCATCGGACGTTCCCGTGACGGTGCCAGAGCCGGAGCGGACCGATGGTGGCTACTTGTGGGCGCCGGACGCGGTGAGTGCGAAGGCGATCGCGCGGTTGGAGGACGAGCCGGTCGAGGTCGTGGGCGAGCGGACGCCGATGTCGTCGTCGTATGCGTTGCCGACGGGGGCGATGGTGCTGCAGAGCGCGCCGGGTCCGGTGTGGGTTCCCCGGGGTGAGGGGGATGGGACGGCGCTGGAGGACTGGGCGCAGACCGACCTCGCGCTGGTGGAGGGTGAGGACGGGGTGGTGCGCCCGGTGGCGCACTTCGGCGGCCTGGAGGTCAGCGGCGGGGGTGCACCGGGGGCGGACGGTCTGGTCGAGCTCGCTGCGGTGACCGACCCGGAGACGGGGGCGCGGTCGGCGCTGTCGTGGTCGGGGGCGTTGCCTGCGCCGCGGTTGGAGGGTCGGCGTGCGGTCTACGAGGGCGTGGCCGCGGGGACGGACCTGGTGGTGGAGGCGAGCACGTCGGGGTTCCGGCACTACCTGGTGGTTGAGGACGCGGAGGCGGCGGTCGCGGCACAGGACGTGCCGTTGACGTACTCGGTGGACGGGGCGCATCTGGCCCCGACCGGGGATGGTGGCTCGTTGGAGGTGGTGGCCGAGGACGGGTCGGTGGTGGCGCGGACGTCGGAGCCGTTGGCGTGGGACGCGGCGGCGGATGTGGAGCGGGTGGCTCCGGTGACGCAGGAGCTGGTCGAGGACACCACGGCTCGCACCTTTGCTCCGTTGCCGGCCGTGGACGAGCTGATGGGGGAGGTGCAGGCCGCGGCGCCGAAGGCATCGTCGGAGGCGCCCGCCCAAGTGCCGGAGCCGGTGGTGTCGGATCCGCTGGCCGAGGCGGTCCAGCTCACGCCGGAGGCCCAGGCGGTGGACGCCTCGACGGTGTCGGTGACCCTGGCCGGGGTCGAGGAGCTGGTGCAGGATGCTTCGACGACGTACCCGTTGGTGATCGATCCGCCGATGTACTTGGTGAGCGACTACGTCGACTTGTACGTGCAGTCGGGCACGACGCGGGACACGTCCTGGGACGGGGAGATCCGTCTGGGCACGTTCGACGGTGGCGCGACGGTCGCGCGATCGTTCGTGCAGATTCCGACGAACCAGTTGGCGGGCAAGCAGATCGTCAACGCACAGCTCGCGCTGTACAACTTCCACTCGTACTCGTGCCAGGCGCGGAACTGGGAGGTTTGGCACACGGGGGCGGTAGGTGCGGGTACGCGTTGGACGTCGCAGCCGGGGTGGGTGTCGCACCAGATCACCACGAGTGCGACGGCTGGGTACTCCTCGTCGTGCGGTCCGGCGTGGACGTACACGGATCTGACGGGTGCGATCCAGTGGTCGGCCAACCGCGGTGATCCCAACATCACGTTCGGCCTGAAGGCGCAGAACGAGTCTGACTCGTATGGGTGGAAGAGGTTCTACTCGGTCGACTACGGGTCGTACGTGCCGGCGGTCATCGGGACGTACAACTCGCGCCCGAGCGTTCCCACGGCGTTGAAGACCTCGCCTGGGGCTGGCACGGACGGGCGTGGATCAGCAGCCTGCGCCCGGTGCTGTCGGCAACCGTGAGCGACCCGGACGGTGACAAGGTCCATGGGATGTTCGAGGTCGCCAACCAGGCGGGCACGGTCATCCACACGCAGAACGTGCTGTATCTGGCCAGCGGCTCGGTCGCGCAGATCACGCTTCCGGCGGGGAAGGTGGTCGACGGCGGGATCTACAAGTTCCGGGTGAAGACCTCGGACGACAAGATCGAGAGCACCGGCTACTCGAGGTGGCATTGGTTCGGGATCGACGTCTCTGCTCCGGGTGCGCCGGTCGTGTCCTCGATCGACTATCCGGCTGACGACGACTGGCACAAGGACGCGAAGCAGGCTGGGACGTTCACGTTCACGATGGCCGCGCCGGACGCGACCGTGACCGGGTACAAGTGGGGTTTGGACAAGGCCCCGACGACGCTGGTGCCCGCGCCCAGTGGTGCGACAGCAACGGCAAGCATCACCCCGACCACGGTCGGCAAGCACACCGTGCAGGTCCAGACCGTGGACCGTGCCGGGAATGTCTCGGCCCAAGTCTCGAAGTACACGTTCAGTGTGGGCAAGGCGGGTCTGCTCACCCCCGAGGACGGTGCGCGCGTGGTTCGGCGTGCACGAATCGAGCTCGGGACGAACGACACGACGTTGACGCACGTGAAGTACCAGTGGCGGCGCGGCCCGGACTCGACGGTGATCACCGATGTCGAACCTGGTGCGCTGTCGACGTCGACGGGGACGGCGTGGGGTGCAGGGTGGCAGCCCGTCCCGGGTGCAGGGGACTACGTGTCGTGGGACGCGGTCGCCACCCTCGGGGCGGCCGGCGGACCAGCCCAGATCCGGGCAGTGCTCGCCACGAACTCGGCCGGGGCCGACGCCGCGGAGACGCAGTGGATCACTGTGACGATCGACCCGGACGCCTCCGGTGCCGCGTCCACGCAGATCGGTCCCGGACAAGTGAACCTCTTGACGGGGGACCATGCGCTCTCGGTGACCGATGTCGAGGAGTTCGGGATCTCCCTGGTGCGTACGGCATCGTCTCGTGACACCGACTCCGGGTTCCAGCTGCAGGACGACCGACTCTCCACAGTGCAGCAGGAAGGCAGCGGCGTCACCGGCGTCAGCAACGCGACCGCCTCGATCGTTTCGGACACGACGCGCTATCACAGCGGCGGAAGCTCCTTCAAGGTCCTTCCGATCTCCGGAGGCACAGCGTCCTACGCCCACGTCGGCGGTGGAGAAGGCGGGGGCATGCGGCTGGGCCTGCTCAAGGGCCAGACCTACCGCATCAAGGGCTGGGTGTACGTGCCCGCGGCCAGTGGCCTGACCCCGGCCAACCCGTTGGGCTACTCGATCGCGCTCACGACCAAGACCCCCGCGGGCTACTCCGACCCCGTGACCACGGGTCAGCTCACCCCGAAACCGACAAAGACGGACACGTGGCAGGAGGTGAGCGTCGACGTCACCGTCCCGGTCGACGCAACCGAGGCGTTCATCCGCCTGTTCAACGGCAACGCGGCCGGCTCCGGCAAGGCGGTGTTCTTCGACGACCTGTCGATCCGCCAGATCTGGGCGCCGTTCGGCAAGCAATGGGCCACCGGTACCGCGGACGCCGCCGCCGGGACCGCGTACACGAAGATCGCGATGCCGTACGACGACGTCGCCGCGGTGCACCTGACGGGCGGGTCGCAGGTCTGGTTCAGCACCGGTGACCGCACCAAGTGGTTCCCCGAGCCTGGGGCCGAGGACCTCAACCTCGTGCGCACGGGTGCGAACGCGTGGCGCCTGACGGAGATCGACGGGACGATCACCGACTTCGCCCGGACGACGTCGACAGGTGACTTCGCCGTGCAGACGACCGCACCGCCGGTCGCGTCCGGACAAGCCAGGCACGTGTGCTCCGACATGAACGGGGTACAGCGCCTGTACCGGGTGATCGCACCCATCGAGGACGGCGTGGACGGGTGGCCCACGAACACGTCCGCGTGCACGACGACGACCCCCGCGCGGGGGTGTGAGGTCATGGAGCTCGGGTACGCCGGGTCGAGCACCGCGACGTCGACGACCCCGGGCGCTTACGCGGGTCAGGTGGCCCTGGCGTGGGTCTGGGTGTGGGACCAGGCGACATCCACGATGAAGAAGGTCGAGGTCGCCCGCTACCGGTACGACACCACCGGGCGCCTGGTCGAGGTCGAGGACCCACGCATCACCGCCACCGGCGCCCCCGCCCTGGTGACTCGGTACGAGTACGACACCGACGGCCGTCTGGCCAAGGTCACCGCACCCGGTGAGGAGCCCTACACGTTCACCTACGGTGCCGGTGGTGCGTCCAAGACCGGTGCCGGTGACTTCATCGACCCCTCCCTCGGGCGACTGCTCAAGGTCTCGCGCGCCTCGCTCGTCCCGGGCACCAAGGACCAGCTCGGACCCGTCAACACGAGCACCGTCGTGTACGACGTGCCACTGACCCGCGCCAAGGGCGGCCCCTACGACCTGAGCTCAGCATCCTTGGCGACATGGGCGCAGTCCGACGGCCCGACCGACGCCACCGCCGTCTTCGGACCACAAGACGTCCCGTCGGTCACCACAGCCACGGCGACCACGCCCGGGCCGGACGGGTACCAGCCCGCGACCGTGCACTACCTCAACGCCGCCGGCCTGGAGGTCAACACCGCCACCCCCGCGGGGAAGGACGCCCCGGTCGAGGGGTTCATCGACACCGCCGAGTACGACCGCACCGGCAAGACCATCCGCACCCTGGACGCCACCAACCGGCTCCTCGCACTGCGCAAACTGCCGAACGCCGAGCAGATGCTCACCGACTGGGGACTGCAGGAACGCACGTCGATCGACCTCGCCACGCTCTTCGACTCGAGGTCGCTCTACTCCGCAGACGGCCTCGAGGTCGTCTCCGAGACCGGGCCTGCACAGCAGCTCGCGCTCGCGAACGACCCGAACGACATCCGGCTGCTGCGCCCGCACACCGACTACCTCTACGACGAGGGCAAGCCCGACGGCGCCGCCTACCACCTCCTCACGACCGAAACCACGACCGGGCTCGACCCGGACACCGGCGACAAGCTCGACCCCATCACCACCACGACGACGTACTCGCCCGTGGACGGCGCGTCCGCGCTCGGCGTGACCTCGGGGTGGGTGCACATGAACGCCACGTCGATCACCGTCGACGCCGGCCAGCCCACCGCGTTGACCTCGACGGTCGTCTACGACAATCGTGGGCGCGCGATCAAGTCCAGCAAGCCCGGATCCACCGGTACCGACGCCGCAACGACCCGCACGATCTTCTACGCCGCCGGAGCCAACCCGGGCGACGCGTCGTGCGCGAACAAGCCGGAATGGGCGGGCCAGCCGTGCCTCACGCTCGCGGGCGGGCCAGTGAGCGGGCACGACCCCGCACGGATGAGCGCCGACCTGCCGGTCAAGCGCAACGACGCCTACAACCAGTTCGGCTCACCCACGGTCGTGTCCGACTACGTCGGGTCCGGTGCCGGGCAGGTCAAGCGCACCACCACCACGACCTACGACGCCGCAGACCGGGTCACCGCCGTCGAGATCACCGGCAACGGCCCCGCCGCCGGGCTCCCGATCGCCAAGACCACCACCGCGTACGATCCCGCGACCGGCGACGTCACCAAGAACGCATCCGTCGATGCCGCCGGGACCGAGACCGGGGCGGTGACCAAGGAGTACGACCGCCTCGGACGCCTCGTCACCTACACCGACGCCCACGGCGGGTGGACCAAGTCGCTCTACGACCGGTACGGGCAGCCCACCCAGGTCACGGACTCGATCGGCACGACGCGCTCCTACACCTACGACCGGGCGGTCGACCCGCGCGGGTACGTCACGAAGATCTCCGACTCGGTCGCCGGTGACATCACCGCGTCGTGGGGGCCGGACGGGCAGCTGGAGTCCCAGACGCTGCCGGGCGGCGTCACCCTGACCCTCGGGTACGACACCGCTCGCGTCCCGGTCTCCCGGACGTACACCCGCACGGCCGACGAGACGGTGATCGCACAGGACTCGGTGGTGGAGAACCACCACGGACAGTGGATCACCCACACCACCCCCGGCGGCGTGCGGAACTACACCTACGACCGCCTCGGACGCCTCACCCAGGTGAACGACACCTCCGCAGCGACCGAGACGTGCGCGACCCGGACCTACGTCTACGACAACCACACCAACCGCATCGCAAGCACCACAGCCACCGGCGACGCCACCGGTACTTGTCTGGGTACCACCGGCGCCACCACCGCGACGTCGACCTACGACTCGGCGGACCGCCTCGTGACGTCGTCGGGCCCCGGCGGGGGCTCGTGGGCGTACGACGCGTTCGGGCGGATCACCGGGATGCCCACCGCGGACGGCGCGGCGACCGCTGCGACGTCGTACTACCTCAACGACCTCGTCGCGACGCAGGAGGTGCCACAGACGAAGCGCACGCAGTGGGGCCTGGACCCGCTCATGCGGTTCTCCACCCAGGACGACTACGCGTGGGTCGACGGCGCCTGGGCGAACTCGGTCGAGAAGATCACGCACTACGACGGGGACGGTGACGAACCGGCATGGATCGTCGAGGACGCCACCCTGCCCGACAATCTGACCCGGTACGTCGAAGGCATGGACGGCAACCTCGCCATCGAGACCGGCAAGATCGGCGAACGCGTCCTGCAGCTCGTCGACCTGCACGGCGACATCACCGCCACCCTCCCGATCGCCGACGGCGCCTCCGAAGCCTCCTGGGCCGAGGCACGGTTCACGTCGTTCGACGAGTTCGGCAACCCCCAGCCCATGACATCCGGGGAGACGAGCAACGCACCCCCGGCCCGGTACGGGTGGCTCGGTACCGCGCAACGCAACGCCGACACCCCCACCGGCGCCATCCTTATGGGCGTCCGCCTCTACCACCCCGCTACCGGACGTTTCCTGCAGACCGACCAGGTGGCTGGCGGTTCCGCAAGCGCCTACGACTACTGCAACGCCGACCCCGTCAACTGCACCGACCTCGCCGGCACCTTCTCCTGGAAGGGCCTCGTCAAAACCGTCGCCGTGGTCGGCGAGGTCGCCTCCTGGATCCCTGGCCCCGTCGGCGCCGCCGCAGCCGGAGTCTCGGCCGTCGCATATGCCGCGTCCGGCAACAAGGGCAAGGCCCTCGAGATGGGCGTCACCGCCGCAGCCCAACTCGTAGGAGCAGGCGCCGGAGTCCGCGCCGGCTTCGCCGTCGCCTCGGTCGCGGTTAAGGCGGGGAACAAGGTACGTGCGGGGGCGAAGGCGATCCGGTCGTGCAACAGCTTCGCCGCAGGAACACTCGTCCGGCTCGCCGACGGCTCGCTCGCAGCGATCGAGACACTCGACACGGGCGACCTCGTGCTCGCGGGCGATCCATCCTCGGGCGACGTCACCGTCGAGCAGGTGATCTACCCGATCACCGGCACCGGCACCAAGCACCTCGTCGACATCACCATCGAAGGCACAGGCACGCCGATCACAGCGACCGGCAACCACCCCTTCTGGGTCGACGGCAAGGGCTGGACCGACGCCGACAACCTCACTCCCGGCGACCGCCTCGTCGGCGCCACAGGCGGCATCACGGTCGTGCAGACCATGCACGACCGCGGCTGGCTCTCCAGCCAGACCGTCCACAACCTCCACATCAGCGGCCCGCACACCTACTTTGTGACAAAGGGTCCGGGAAATGAGCAGGACCAACTTGTCCACAATGCCGCCTGCTCCATCCTATCCCGGCATGTCCCGCGAAAGCCTGGTGTCTACACAATCCACTACAAGGATGGAAAGAAATACGTCGGGTCCAGCATTAGCAACATGCGCAGCCGCGTCAACGCGCACATTCGTGACTCCAGTTGGCAGACGCGAGATGGATACGGTGCGTCGCAGGTTTCCCACGTGACGTACATTAGAACGCCGCGCCTCACTGCAAGGAGGGTCGAGCAAGTGCTCATTGATAACTATGGTGGCTGGCGAGGGCCAACTCTGATTAATCGAATCAATGCATTCGGAAGGAGCAAAGCGGTATGAACTGGCGAATAAGCGAGCAGGAGCTGTTCGGACACCACTATCGCCTGTTCGTCACTGACGAGGCACTTGACTCCAGTCGGGTGTCGCAAGTTTGGGAGCAGCGAGCTACCGCCATTAAAGTCTCGGGCGGTTCCCTCCGCGGCCGAGGGCCAAATAAGTTAGCATTCTTGGACGACGTCACCGACGTCGTAAATGTCGAGCTCTGGGACGTCGGGAGCGCTGTGCTCTCGAAGCAAACTCTCGAACGACTAGAGGTTCTAAAGATCTTCGGGCGCTCGAAATTGACTGTAGAGCCGGAATTGCTCCCTCGGTTGTGGTTCTTCGCGGGTAGGCAGGCGCATCTGGGTTCGACGAGATTCGCGAAGGGTCTACGTGCCCTGTCGATTGAGTCTTGGCAGCAACAGAGCATTGCAGGCCTGGGAGTGGGTGCTTCGATCGAGCACCTCGCTCTCGATGCCGTCGGTCAGGATGTCTCGTTGGATGGACTGGACGCTCCAAATCTTCGATTTCTTGAGGTTCGGGATGCCGAGGTGAGTTCACTCGCAGGGATCGAGGAATCAGTCGCGCTGGAGACCTTGAGTCTTCAGCCTGGCCGTGACGGGCCTAGTGGACTACGCTCAATTGATCTCCGTACGCTTAGCGGCTTGAGCGGGTTGCGCTGGCTGCGGGTTGGGAGGCAGGGGATCATGCGGAACATGGCGGACGTTGATGCGCTCCCCAGGATCGCGCAGGTACACGGATATCGATCTTTCTTTGATTCGGCGTTTCTTGACGCCCCGTGGGCCGATCCAATTGGCGACTCGCGACACGTGCGGCGGTTACTTGCAGAACGCTAGTGGCACCGCTGAGGCCGTCCGTAGACGACATGCGGTACTTTGGAGTCTGAAGTCCGCCTGACCTACGCGGCTGAACTGGGGTCTTCCTGGGTGAAGGCGCGACTTGGCCTTTGCCGAAGGATGAGGAGATCGGCTGGTCCGCTGGCTGACCATCGGACCGCGAGGTGCATTCAGACGCATGAAGCCTACGGCGATCTGTTTCGGCATCGGCTCCGGTGCATGAATGCCCGCGGAGTTGGAACGTCAGGGCGCTGCCTGAACTCTCCAGTAGGTCGATTTCGACTTGAGGTGCGATTTCTTGTATTTGATACAACTCGCACTAGTTGGGCGCCGATAAGTTGCCTTATGTCGGAATTTGGAGGCTCGGTAGATTGCTCGGCGAGATGCCAACTCCGAGTGCCCGCATCAGCGGGCAGGATTGCGTCAGCGCCGGTGTTCAGGCCGCAGGCGTCGCGTGCATCTGCGCGTACGTACCGCCCGCGGCGACGAGCTCGTCGTGGCTGCCGACCTCGACGACGCGGCCGTGGTCCATGACGACGATGCGGTCGGCGCCGCGGACGGTCGAGAGCCGGTGGGCGACGACGAACGTCGTGCGTCCGCGCATGAGGCGCCCGAGCGCCTCCTGCACGAGCCGTTCGGACGTCGTGTCGAGCGCGGACGTCGCCTCGTCGAGGACGAGCACGCGCGGGTCGCGCACGAGGGCGCGCGCGATGGCGAGGCGCTGGCGCTGCCCGCCGGAGAGGCGCCCGCCGCGCTGGCCGATCACGGCGTCGAGGCCGCCCATCTCGGTGACGAAGTCCCACGCGTTCGCGTCGCGCAGCGCCTGCTCGACGGCGGCGTCGGTGAGGTCGGGGCTGCCGTAGGTGACGTTGTCGCGGACGGACCCCTCGAACAGGATCGACTCCTGCGGGACCACCGCGAGGAACCGGCGGTACGAGCGCAGGTCGACCGTCGCGGTGTCCACGCCGTCCACCAGGACGCGCCCCGACGTCGGCGCGAGGAACCCGATGACCATGTTGAGCACGGTCGACTTGCCCGACCCCGAGGCCCCGACCAGCGCGACGGTCTCGCCGGGCCGTGCCGACAGGGAGAGGTGGTCGACCGCGAGGGCGGGCTCCTCGCCCGGGGCGGGGACGTCGTCGTACGCGAACGTGACGTCCTCGAACGCGACGCGACCCTCGACGTGGTCGAGCACGCGCTTGCCGGCGTTGCGCTCGACGTCGGGCTCGCCCAGCACCTCGCCCATGGACCGCACGGACTCCAGGCCCTTGGTGATGATCGGCGCGAGGCTCAGCAGTCCGGTCACGGACGCGGTGAGGGTGACGAAGTAGCTCGACAGCATGACGACGTCGCCGGGGGACACCGCGAACGTCTGCGTCCACGCGACCCACGCCGCCCCGACGAGGCCCGCGACGGAGAGCACCTGGAACACGATCCACGACAGCGCGCCGAACCGGCCGTTGACGACGTCGAGCCGGATCCCGGCCTCGCGCACGCGGTGCAGCACCGAGCCCATGCGGTCGAGCTCGCGCTCCTCGAGCGCGTGCGCGCGCGTCACGGGGATGAGGTGCGTCATCTCCGCGACGCGCGCCGACATGTTCTCCACCTCCGCCCGGAACGCCGCGTTGCGGGTGGTCATGCGGCGGCGCATCGCGACGACGAGCCAGGCCGCCGCGGGCACCGTGAGCGCGAAGATCACGAGGAACTCCGGGACGCGCACGGCCGTGAGCACGACCGCGCCGACGAGCGTCGTGAGCGCGGCCATGCCGGAGTCGAACGTGGTCCGCGACGCCTCGACGACGTTCTCGACGTCGCGCACGATCTTGGCCTGGAGCACGCCGGCGCTGACGCGGCGGTGGTAGCCGATCGAGAGCTCCTGGAGCCGGCGCGAGAGCGCCATGCGCAGCCCGTTCTCGACCGTGCGCACGGCGGTCGAGAGCCACCGCACATAGAGCGTGTGCAGCGGGAGGTTCTGCGCGACCACGGCAAGCATGATCGCGCCCGTGATCCACAGCTCCCGCAGCGGCCGGTGCTCGACGACGACGTCGATGACCGTCGCGGTGAGCGCCGGGATCACCCACACGGGCGAGTGCTTGACGGCGAACGCGAGCGCCGCGGCGGCGAGCCGCCCGCGCTGGGGCGCGAAGAGCCGGGTGATGGTGCGGACGGGCCGGGAGCCGTCGTAGGTGTCCTCGATCTGCACGTGCCCCATCGTCCACCCGCGCGGCGGGCGGCGTCGAATCGTTTCGAGGGGCGAAATCCTCAGTCGTCGTGCGCGCCCGAGGGGTGGGTCGCGTCCGGGGGCCGCACGACCGTGACCGGGCAGTGCGCGTACTCGACCGCGTGCCGGCTCACGGACCCGAGCAGGAGGCGGTCGAACCCGCCGACGCCGCGGTTGCCGAGCACGAGCCGCTCCGCGTGCGACGACGCCTCGATGATCCCCTTCGCCGCGTGCACGTGCTTCACGCTGCGCACGAGGCGGTCGTCGGGCAGGTCGACGCCCGCGGCCTGGAGCGCGGCGTCGAGCTTCTGGGAGGCGAACTTCTCGTAGTCGTCGATCGGCGGCGTCCACCCCCACGAGTCGGGGAGCGGCGCGAGCGACACGATCTGCCAGCAGAACAGGGCCTCGAGCGTCGCGCCCGTGCGCCGCGCGACGTCCGCGCCGTGCCGCAGCGCCTGGACCGACGTGGACGACCCGTCGACCCCGACCACGACGGGCCGGGCGTGGTCGTGCCGCACGTCGGGCGTGCCGCGCACCACGGTCACGGGGACGGTCGCGTGCTGCACGACGGCGGTCGGCACCGACCCGAGGACCATGCGTCCCAGGCGTCCCCGGCCGCAGCGCCCGACGACGAGCTGGTCCGCGTCGTCGCCGTCGCCCGGGGTGGGCCGCACGTCGTCCTGGACGGGCTGGGCGGTCCCGGGCTGGGCGAGGGCGAGCAGGACCGCCGCGGGGCTGCCGCGCTCGGCGACGGCCGCGGTCGTCACCGCGTCCGGTGCGAGACCCGTGCGCGCGTGCGCGGCGTCCAGCCACTCCTGGACCAGCGCCCGCTTCTCGTCGGCCGCCGCGTCCGGGCCGTCGCCCGGACCCTGCCGCGACTCGAACGCGAGCACGGCCGTGAGCGGGACGCCGCGGTCCGCCGCCTCGCGCAGCGCCCAGTCGAGCGCACCGCCGGACTCCTCCGACCCGTCCACACCGACGATCACGCCGCGCATCTGCGCCACCTCCGCCCGGTCGGCCGACCGCGTGCGCCGTCGGCGTGCTGTCCCGGCGCCGCCGCCCGGCACCGGTGCTGACACGACCCTAGGCCGCGAGGCCGCGCTCCGCCCGGGACGCCGGTCCCGGACCGACGGACGAGGGTCACCGGATGCTCGCCGAACCCGGGGTTGCCGTCCCTGCCGACGCCGGACCCACCCGTGTCCCCGGGTTCGGCAGGCCGGGTGGCCGCAAGACCCGGGTCGGGCGTCAGAACCTCGGCTCGGGCTCGTCCTGGAGGATGTTGCGCAGCGGGCGGGTCACGACGTCCACGCGCGCGAGCAGGTCGGCCGGTCCCGAGACGACGAGCGCCCGGTCCTCCAGCGGGACGTACACCGCCGCGTGCTCCCGCACGGTGACGTGCAGGCACGCCTGGGGCTCGCCGTCGACCACGAACGTGGTGCGCGTGACCGGCGCGACGTCGACCTCCTCGACGATCGCGCGCATCGCCGCGCGGTACTCCTGGTAGGAGTCGAGGAAGTCGTCGTCGCCCGGGTTGTCGGAGTGCAGCGGTGCGGCGAGCGCACCGCTGAGGGCGGTGCGGACGATGTCCTCCGCCTGCTCGTCGTGCGCTGCCAGGACGCGCAGCGTCTCGACGTCCAGCGTCTCGCCCGTGAACGAGACGTAGGAGCGCAGGAACCGCTCCTCCGCCGGGTCGTGGGCGCCGTGACCGGCCCCCGTGAGCGTCTCCTCGTCGAGGTCCAGGCCCCAGGTCAGCGGGTCGTCCACCTCGGCGACGGCGCCGTGGAACCGGGCGACGACCTGCTCCCACGTGGCGGGCGCGCCCGCGGACGGCGCGCCGCGCTCGTCGGCTCCCGGCGCGGCGGGGTCCTCGGGCTGCTGGTCCGGCTGGTGCATCGCTCTCGCCACCCTTCTGGCCGTCCGTGCGGGGCGCACCCCCGAGCCTGCCCGGGGCGCGCGTCGCGGTCAACGCGCCGCGCGCGTGTCGGGCCGGGTGAACCGCGCACGACGGCGTCCGGCGCCCCGCAGGTCACGGCCCGACCCCTCTTTCACGCCCCTGGCGAACAACGGCATACGGAGGGGGTGCGGCTCGTTCGAACCGCATAGAGTCAATGCGGTCAGGCTTGTACCCGTCGTCCGGCGGGCAGGTGTACGCCGCTCACGAGGAGCAGCACATGTTCGAGAGATTCACAGACCGAGCCCGTCGGGTCGTCGTCCTTGCCCAAGAAGAGGCACGGATGCTCAACCACAACTACATCGGCACCGAGCACATCCTCCTCGGCCTCATCCACGAGGGCGAGGGTGTCGCGGCCAAGGCGCTGGAGTCCCTCGGGATCTCCCTCGACGGCGTCCGCACCCAGGTGACCGAGATCATCGGCGAGGGCCAGCAGGCCCCGAGCGGGCACATCCCGTTCACGCCGCGCGCCAAGAAGGTGCTCGAGCTGTCGCTGCGCGAGGCGCTGCAGCTCGGCCACAACTACATCGGCACCGAGCACATCCTGCTCGGCCTCATCCGTGAGGGCGAGGGCGTCGCCGCCCAGGTCCTGACCAAGATGGGCGCCGACCTCAACAAGGTGCGTCAGCAGGTCATCCAGCTCCTGTCCGGCTACCAGGGCAAGGAGCCCGTCGCCGCGGGCGGCCCCGCCGAGGGCCAGCCGTCCGGCTCGGCCGTGCTCGACCAGTTCGGGCGCAACCTCACCCAGGCCGCGCGCGAGGGCAAGCTCGACCCGGTCATCGGGCGCAACCTCGAGATCGAGCGCGTCATGCAGGTGCTCAGCCGCCGCACCAAGAACAACCCGGTGCTGATCGGTGAGCCCGGCGTCGGCAAGACCGCCGTCGTCGAGGGCCTGGCCCAGGACATCGTGCGCGGCGACGTGCCCGAGACGCTCAAGGACAAGCAGCTCTACACGCTCGACCTCGGTGCCCTCGTGGCCGGCTCGCGCTACCGCGGCGACTTCGAGGAGCGCCTCAAGAAGGTGCTCAAGGAGATCCGCACGCGCGGCGACATCATCCTGTTCATCGACGAGATCCACACCCTCGTCGGGGCGGGTGCCGCCGAGGGCGCGATCGACGCCGCGAGCATCCTCAAGCCGATGCTCGCGCGCGGCGAGCTGCAGACGATCGGTGCGACCACGCTCGACGAGTACCGCAAGCACGTCGAGAAGGACCCGGCCCTGGAGCGCCGCTTCCAGCCGATCCAGGTCGCCGAGCCGTCGCTCAACCACGCGATCGAGATCCTCAAGGGCCTGCGCGACCGCTACGAGGCGCACCACCGCGTGTCCATCACGGACGCCGCGCTCGTCTCCGCGGCCACGCTCGCGGACCGGTACATCAACGACCGGTTCCTCCCGGACAAGGCGATCGACCTCATCGACGAGGCGGGCGCGCGCCTGCGCATCCGCCGCATGACCGCCCCGCCGGAGCTCAAGGAGCTCGACGAGGAGATCGCCGAGGCGCGTCGCGAGAAGGAGTCCGCGATCGACGCGCAGGACTTCGAGAAGGCCGCCGGCCTGCGCGACAAGGAGAAGCAGCTCACCGCGAAGCGCGCCGACAAGGAGAAGGCGTGGAAGTCCGGTGACCTGGACACCGTCGCCGAGGTGGACGAGGAGCTGATCGCGGAGGTCCTGGCCATGGCCACGGGCATCCCGGTCTTCAAGCTCACCGAGGAGGAGTCCAGCCGCCTGCTCCACATGGAGGACGAGCTGCACAAGCGCGTCGTCGGCCAGGAGGCCGCGATCAAGGCGCTGTCGCAGGCCATCCGCCGTACGCGTGCGGGCCTCAAGGACCCCAAGCGCCCCGGTGGGTCGTTCATCTTCGCCGGCCCCACGGGCGTCGGGAAGACGGAGCTGGCCAAGGCGCTCGCCGAGTTCCTCTTCGGGGACGAGGACGCGCTCATCCAGCTCGACATGTCGGAGTTCTCCGAGAAGCACACCGTCTCGCGGCTGTTCGGCTCGCCCCCCGGCTACGTCGGGTACGACGAGGGTGGCCAGCTCACCGAGAAGGTGCGGCGCAAGCCGTTCTCGGTCGTCCTGTTCGACGAGGTGGAGAAGGCCCATGCGGACATCTTCAACTCGCTCCTGCAGATCCTCGAGGACGGTCGCCTGACCGACTCGCAGGGCCGCGTCGTGGACTTCAAGAACACCGTCATCATCATGACGACCAACCTCGGCACGCGGGACATCGCCAAGGGCGTCCAGACCGGCTTCAACGCCGGCGGCGACCTGGTCACGTCCTACGAGCGCATGAAGGCGAAGGTCAACGACGAGCTCAAGCAGCACTTCCGGCCTGAGTTCCTCAACCGCGTCGACGACGTGGTGGTCTTCCCGCAGCTCTCGCAGACCGAGATCATCCAGATCGTCGACCTCATGATCGCCCGTCTCGACACCCGCCTGCGGGACAAGGACATGGGCATCGAGCTCACGCAGCCCGCGAAGAACCTCCTCGCGGAGAAGGGCTACGACCCGGTCCTGGGTGCCCGTCCGCTGCGCCGCGCGATCCAGCGCGACATCGAGGACGTGCTGTCCGAGAAGATCCTGTTCGGCGAGCTCAAGGCCGGCGAGATCGTCCTGGTCGACGCCGAGGGCGAGGGCCTGCTCGGGGAGTTCACCTTCCGAGGTGTCTCCAAGGGCGAGCACGACCGCGGCCCGGTGAGCGTGGGCGCGGCCGCCGCGCTCGACGCCCCCACCGGTGTCTCGGTCCGCGACCTGCCCCCGACGGGCGAGCTGCAGGCCGGCGCGGAGTGACGCACTCCTGAAACGCCTGACACACGGGCCCCGATCCTCCACCCGGAGGGTCGGGGCCCGTCGTCGTCCCACCGAGGGAGAGCGGAGGCCGCGCGAGGTAGAACCAGCGGTCGCGCCGTAGAGCTCCGCGAGTACTACGTCGAGACCGCTGGTTCTACCTCGCGGTGGGGGACGCGACGACGTTGCACGGCGTTACGTTCGTCCTCGTCGTGGGACGGGGTGCGGGTGCCCTTCCTGCGGCGTCCGCGCGCTGGCACAGTCGCCCGCATGCAGACGACACCGGGGGGCCTCGTCGCCGTCCCTACCGCCGACGCCGGGCGCGTGCCCGGCCTCGCGTGTCGTCGTGCGCTCGACGCGCAGGCGTGTCGTCGCGCCGCGTGTCGTCCGACCCCGTGCCGCTGAGCACGTCGACGCACTGACCGACGGCCGCCCCGGCCGCCGTCGGGCCCACCACCGCACCTCCCGCGCACGGCTTCCGCATGCCCCCGTGCGCTCTCCCCGAGAGGACTCGCCATGCCCGCACACCCGCTCGTCCGTTCCTCCGCACCGCCCGGCCGCCCGTCGGGTCGTCCGTCCGGCCGACGCCGAGCGACCGCCGTCGTGCTCGGTCTCGTCGCGCTCCTGGCGACGGGTGCGTGCAGCGCCGCGCAGGCGTCCGACGACGGCCCGGCCGCGGCCGGCACGCTCGCCCCGGACGCCGACCTGCCGACCGAGGTGCCCGAGGGCACGGTCCTGCGCATCGGGGACCCGACGACGCAGAAGGCGTTCGAGCTCGCGGGCGACGACCTGGACAGCGCCTTCTCCTTCGAGGTCGAGTGGGCCAACATCTCCGGCGGGCCCGCGACGACGGAGGCGTTCCGCGCGGGGTCGCTCGACGTCGGAGCGGTGGCGGAGATCCCGCCGATCCACGCGACGTGGACGGGCCTGGACGTGCAGATCTACGCGTCGATCTACCGCGAGAACTGGGAGGACGCGCCGATCTACGAGTTCGCGGGCGCGCCGGGCGTCGAGCTCGACTCGCTCGAGGACTTCCGCGGCCACCGCATCGCGTTCAGCCCGGGCCAGGCGCAGGGCGCGATCGTGCTCAAGGCGCTCCAGGAGGCCGGTCTCACGCAGGACGACGTCGAGCTGGTCGAGCTGCCGAGCACGGGCGACGTGTACTCGACGGCGCTCGCCGCGGGTGAGGTCGACATCGCCCCGCTGGGCGGGACGCAGCTCTTCCGCTACCTGGGCACGTACGAGGCCGACGGTGCGACGTCGGTCAAGCACCACCTGCGCGACGACGCCTCGCACCTCTACGGCCCGACGGAGGTCGTGCGGGACCCGGCCAAGGCCGCGGCCCTGCGCGAGTACGTCGCGGCGTGGGCGGCGGCGAAGATCTGGATCGACGAGCACCCGGAGGAGTGGAAGCAGGGGTACTACGTCGAGGACCAGGGGCTGAGCGAGGAGGACGCGCAGTACCTCATCGACCACGCGCCCGTCCCGGACATCCCGTCCGACCTCACCGAGGGCATCGAGCGCACGCAGGCGACGATCGACCTGCTCGCGACCGAGCTCGACCACGAGCCGTTCGACGCCACCGACCTGTTCGACGAGCGCTTCGGCCCCGTCGCGGGCGAGGCCGCCGCGGCGGCACGGGACGGCGGAGCGCAGTGAGTGCGGCAGTCGTCGACCGGGTGGACCTCGCGGCCCCGAGGCTCGACGCCGCACCCGCGACGACCACGGACGTGCGCCCCCGCGGCACGCGCCTGGGGCTCGGCCGGCCGATCCCGCTCGCGGCGCTCGTCGGGGTGACGCTCCTCGTGGGCGTCTGGTCGGTCGGCTCCGCGACGGGGCTCATCGACCCGCGCGTGCTCTCCGCGCCGTGGACGGTCGTCACGACCGGCGCGGAGCTCGTCGCGAACGGCAAGCTCGGCGCGCACCTCGGGGTGTCCCTGACGCGCGCCGCGCTCGGGCTCGCGTTCGGCATCGTCGCGGGCGTCGTGCTCGCGCTCGCCGCCGGGCTGAGCCGGGTCGGTGACGCCGTCCTCGACGGCCCGATCCAGGTCAAGCGCGCGATCCCCAACCTGGCGCTCCTGCCGCTGCTCATCCTGTGGTTCGGGATCGGCGAGGAGATGAAGGTCATCACCATCGCGCTCGGCGTGTTCATCCCCATCTACCTGCACACGCACAACGGCCTGCGGGCGATCGACAGCCGCTACGTCGAACTCGCCGAGACGGTGCAGCTCTCGCGGTGGCAGTTCGTGCGCCGCGTCATCCTGCCCGGCGCGCTGCCCGGGTTCTTCCTCGGGCTGCGGTTCGCGGTGACGGGGTCGATGCTCGCGCTCGTCGTCGTCGAGCAGGTCAACGCGACGGCCGGCATCGGCTACATGATGGAGCTCGCCCGGACGTACGGGCAGACGGAGATCATCCTCGTCGGCCTCGTGGTCTACGGCGTGCTGGGCTACTCCGCGGACCTCGCCGTCCGTCTCCTGCAGAGGAGGGTGCTGTCGTGGCGGCGCACGCTGGAGGACTGACCGTCCAGGAGGACCGCCCGACGGCGGTCGGGGCGGCCGTGCGGGTCCGCTCGCTCGTGCGGTCGTACGGGGAGAAGCGCATCCTCGACGACCTCGACCTCACCGTGGACGACGGCGAGTTCGTCGCGATCCTCGGCCGGTCGGGCTCGGGCAAGAGCACGCTCCTGCGCGCGCTCGCCGCCCTCGACCACGGGGTCGACGGGTCGGGCGAGGTCGTCGTCCCGGACCAGGTGTCCGTCGTCTTCCAGGACTCGCGGCTGCTGCCGTGGGCGCGTGTGCTGGACAACGTGGTGCTCGGCCTCGACGCCGGGGCGCGCGGCCGAGGCGCGGCGCGCGACGCGGGCCGCGCGAGCCTCGCCGAGGTGGGGCTCGCTGGACGCGAGCGCGCGTGGCCGAACGAGCTCTCCGGCGGCGAGCAGCAGCGCGTGTCGCTCGCCCGCTCGCTCGTGCGCTCGCCGCGGCTCCTGCTGGCCGACGAACCCTTCGGCGCGCTCGACGCCCTGACGCGCATCCGCATGCACGCGCTGCTGCGCGACCTGTGCGCCCGGCACCGCCCCGCCGTCCTGCTCGTGACGCACGACGTGGACGAGGCGATCGTCCTCGCGGACCGCGTCGTCGTGCTCGACGAGGGACACATCGCGGCCGAGCGTCGCATCGACCAGAGCTACCGGCCCGGCGAGGCGCGCGACCCCGCCGACCCCCGCTTCTCCCGGCTCCGCACCGAGCTGCTCGACGCGCTCGGCGTGGTCCGGGACGACAGGAAGGACACCGCCGCATGACCCGCTACTCGTCCGCAGGCCACCGCCCCGGCCGCCTGCACCTCAACGCGTTCCTCATGAGCACGGGCCACCACGAGGCGTCGTGGCGGCTGCCGGAGAGCGACCCGTCGTGGACGTCGACGAACATCGCCCACCTGCAGCGTCTCGCGCAGATCGCAGAGGCCGGGAAGCTCGACTCGATCTTCTTCGCGGACGGGCCGGGGCTGCGGTCCGACGTCGGGCGGCGCCCGGCGGGGTCGCTCGACCCGCTCATCGTGCTCACCGCCATCGCGACCGTGACCGAGCGGATCGGTCTCATCGCGACGGCGTCGACGACGTACAACTCGCCGTACAACCTCGCGCGGCGGTTCGCGTCGATCGACCACGTCTCCGGCGGCCGGGCCGGGTGGAACGTCGTGACGACGGCGGGCCCGGACATCGCGCGCAACTTCGGCCTCGACGACCAGCCGGCCCACGCGGTCCGGTACGAGCGCGCGGCGGAGTTCCTCGACGTCGCGTTCCAGCTCTGGGACTCGTGGGAGGACGACGCCGTGCTCGCCGACAAGGCCGCGGGCGTGTGGGCGGACGCGGGCAAGATCCACGCGCCCGGCCACCTCGGCACGCACTTCTCCGTGCACGGCGCCCTCACGACGCCGCGCTCGCCGCAGGCGCGGCCGCTCATCGTGCAGGCCGGGTCGTCGGAGGACGGCAAGGACCTCGCCGCGCGGTACGCCGAGGCGGTGTTCACCGCGCACCAGACGCTCGACGGCGCCCGCGACTTCTACGCCGATCTCAAGGCCCGCGCGGTCGCCGTCGGCCGCGACCCGGCGACGGTGAAGATCCTGCCCGGCATCGTCCCCGTCATCGGGTCGACCGAGGCGGAGGCGCTCGCCCAGGAGCGCGAGCTCGACGAGCTCATCGTCCCGGAGTACGCGCGCGCCCAGCTCGCCAAGACGCTGCGCCTCGCGCCCGAGGACCTGCCGCTCGACCGCGAGCTGCCCGCCGACCTGCCGTCCGAGGACGAGATCGAGGGCGCCAAGAGCCGGTACACGCTCATCGTCGAGCTCGCGCGGCGCGAGCGGCTCACGGTGCGCCAGCTCATCGGACGCCTGGGGGGAGGCCGCGGTCACCGCACGTTCGCGGGGACGCCCGAGCAGGTCGCCGACGCGATCCAGGACTGGTACGACGCCGAGGCCGCCGACGGGTTCAACATCATGCCCGCGGTGCTGCCGTCGGGGCTCGAGCGGTTCGTCGAGCACGTGCTGCCCGTGCTGCGCGAGCGCGGCCTGTTCCGCGAGGAGTACGAGGGCCGGACGCTGCGCGAGCACTACGGGCTCGAGCGCCCGGCCAACCGGTACGCGGGCGACGTCGGCGCGGCGCCCGGCGACCGACCGCGCGTCCTCGAGGGGGCCCTCGCGTGAGCGCCGAGCACCTCTGGTACATCCCGAACCAGGTGCGGCCGGGGCACCGCGGGGACGACACGGTCCAGGACCACAACAGCCTCGACACCCTGACGAGCCACGCGCACGCGCTGGAGCGCCACGGGTTCGCGGGCGCGCTGCTCGGGACGAGCTGGGGGCGTCCCGACACGTTCACGGTCGCGACGGCGCTCGCGGCCCGCACCACGACGTTCGAGCCGCTCGTCGCGATCCGGCCCGGGTTCTGGCGGCCCGCGCACTTCGCGTCCGCCGCCGCGACGCTCGACCACCTCAGCGGCGGCCGGCTGCGCGTCAACATCGTGTCCGGCACCGACGGGCAGGAGGCGTACGGCGACGGCGAGGCCGACCCCGCGCACCGCTACGCCCGCACGCGCGAGTTCCTGCAGATCGTGCGCCGCCTGTGGACGCAGGAGGAGGTCACGTACGCGGGCGAGCACTTCTCCGTGACGCGGTCGTCGCTCGGGCCACGGCCTGTCGTGCGCGAGGGCCGCGCGCACCCGCGGATCTACTTCGGTGGGGCGTCGGAATCGGCGGAGCGGGTGGCCGCGACCGAGGCCGACGTCCAGCTCTTCTGGGGCGAGCCGCTCGACGGGATCGCGGAGCGCATCGATCGGTTGAAGCGCCTGAGCGCCGAGCTGGGGCGTGAGCACGCTCCGCTCGAGTTCGGGCTGCGGATCACGACGTTCGTCCGCGACACCACCGAGGAGGCGTGGGCCGACGCCGAGGCGAAGGTCGCGGAGCTGGCCGCGCGGTCGCAGGAGGGCGAGGCGTGGTCCGCGCGCGACCGGGGTCGGAAGACCGCCGTCGGGCAGCAGCGCCTGCTCGACCTCGCCGCGCGCGGCGAGGTGCTCGACGACAACCTGTGGACGACGCCCGGCCGGTTCGGCGGCGGGGGAGCGGGCACGACGTGGCTCGTCGGCTCGGCGGAGGACGTCGCGAAGTCGCTGCGGCGCTACCAGGACCTCGGCGTCACGCACTTCGTCCTGTCCGACACCCCGTACCTGCGCGAGATCGAGCGCCAGGGCACCCGGCTCCTCCCGCTCCTGCGCGACTGAGCGGCGCCCCGCCCAGATCGACCCGTGCGCCGGAGATCAGCCCCAGGAGGCCGACGCCGCGACGCACGGGTCGATCTTCGTGGGGGGAGGGGAATCTCCGCGCGGACGCAGCCCGGCCCGGAGTACCGTCCGGACGTGGACCAGGACCAGCTCGACGACCTCGCCGCCCGCCTGCGCGCCGTCGGGTGCGTCTTCGCGGAGGACGAGGCCGCGCTCCTCGTCGCGCGGGCCGACGACGACGCGCACCTCGAGGCGCTCGTCGCGCGCCGGGTCGCCGGGGAGCCGCTCGAGCACGTGCTCGGGTACGTCGACTTCCACGGGCTCCGCGTCGCCGTCGACCCCGGGGTGTTCGTGCCGCGGCAGCGCACCGCGCTGCTCGTCGACGAGGCGGTCGCGCTCGGGCGACGTTCCGCGGGTGCGGCCCCCGGGGCCCTTCCCGTTGCGCTGCCCGACGGCGCACCGGACGGCGCCCACCCCCGGCCGCCCGTCGTCGTGGTCGACCTGTGCTGCGGCGCCGGGGCGCTCGGGCTCGCGACGGCGACGGACCTCGGCGCCGTCGCCGACGTCGCGCTGCACGCCACCGACGTGGACCCGGCCGCCGTCGCGTGCGCGGCGCGCAACGTCGCCGCCGTCGGAGGGGCCGCCCACGAGGGCGACCTGTTCGACCCGCTGCCCGCCAGGCTCCGGGGACGCGTGGACCTGCTGCTCGCGAACGTGCCGTACGTGCCGACGGCGGAGATCCCGCTGCTGCCGCGCGAGGCGCGCGACCACGAGGCCCACGTCGCACTCGACGGCGGCGGCGACGGGCTGGACGTGCTGCGTCGCGTCGCGGCCGACGCGCCGGGGTGGCTCGCGCCGGGCGGCCACCTGCTCACCGAGTCCGGTGAGCGGCAGGCCGCGGGCGCCGTCGATGTCCTCGAGCGTGCGGGGCTGCGGGCGCGCGTCGTCCGCGACGAGGAGATCGGCGCGACGATCGTCGTCGGGACGCTCCCCGCCGAGACATGAGAAGTGGCCCCCGGGACGTGCGGTTCAGGGGCCACGTCTCACGTCTCGTCGCGCTCCGCGGCGGATTCGCGGGTCTCGGTGCAAGGATCCGGCCGCACGCGACAGGTTCTGGAGGAGGGTCCGGCGAACGTGCCGGCCGGCGGAGGGGGTGCCGACGATGAGCGACCGACGGGGACGACGGCGTGCGCTCGGCCTCGCCGGCGCGCTGCTCGTCGCCGCGGGCACGGCGTGCAGCGGCCCGGAAGGCCTCGTCACCGCGTGCCCCGCGGTCGGCTACGTGGCGCGTATCGAGGTCCGGCTCGACGACTCCTGGCCGGATCGGGACGCCTACGGCGTCTCCGTGAGCTGCGTCGGCGCCGACCCGTGCGGGCTCGTGCGCGACGGAACGATCCGGCTCGCCCCGGAGCCGGTCCCCTCCACGATTGCGCCGGTCCAGCCGGGCCGACCGGTCTCGCCGGACCAACCTGAGGTTGCCGAGACGTCGTCCGAACCGACGGGAGAGGACACGCCGACCGAACCGTCACGAGGCGAGTGGGTGGGATCAGCGCTCAACGGGCCGGTCGGGCGGATCCTCGTGCGTGTCGTCGAGCTCGCGTCGGGCGACGTCGTCGTCGAGCGCGAGGTGGACCCGGAGTTCGTGCTGACCACCGGCGACGTCGGGGGTGAGTGCGGCGGGCCGACCGTCGCGACGGTCGAGATCGCCGCCCCGCCGGGGTAGCGCTCACGCCGAGGAGGGTCGCAGGAGCGCGCGGATCTCCTTCTCGGCCTGCGTCGGCGTCAGCGCACGGCAGCCGAGCGACGTCCAGTGACGGACGAAGCCCGGCTCGGCCCGCAGCAGCGCCCACCCGCGCCGGAACAGCGTCAGCGGCGGCTTGCGCATCTCCGCGAGGTCTCGCAGCAGCCGGAACCAGAAGGTCACCAGGCGGTTGCGGCGCAGGCAGATCGCGTCGGCGAGCACGTCCTCGGCGCGCAGCGCGGCGACGATCTCTGCCGCGAAGATCCCCTCCGCCAGCACGACGCGCGAGCCCGTCACGTCGAGGTGCGTCGTGCCGGTGCGGGTCGACGTCGGGATGTCGTAGACCGGGACGTCGGAATGCCCGGTGCGCGCGAGGTCGACGAGCGCCGTGACCGCGCCCCGCGCGTCCCACGACCGTGGGTCGTCCCAGTCGACGATGCCGAACCGCGTCGGCAGGCCGGGGTGGTCGTGGTCGAGGTAGAAGTCGTCGAGCGCGACGACCGGGAGGCCGAGGCGCCGCGTGAGCGACGTCTTGCCCGAGCCGGACGCGCCCGTGAGGAGCACGACCCGCGTCGGGACCTCGCGCGATCCCGGCGGGAGGTCGAACAGCGCGGGGTCCGTGCCGAGGTCGTCGGTCGCGGGACCCGTGCCGGTCTCGACCGGGTCTCCGTCGTGCTGAGGGTCGCTCACGGGACCCCATTCTCGCAGCGCCGCACGGAGACGGGCACGCGCGCCGCGTAGCCTTCGCCGGTGACCACCCTCGATCCCGCCGCCCTGCTCGCCCGCGACGCCCTCGCCCGCCTCGACCGCTGGGAGCCGGTCGACGAGCAGCAGGCGGCGCTCGCGGCCGAGTACCGCGCGTTCGTCCGTGGCGACGGCGGCTCCGGTCCGCGCGCTGACGCCGTCCGGCGCGACGGCGGACCGCAGCACCTCACGGCGAGCTGCTTCGTGCTCAGCCCGGACCTGGACCGAGTCCTGCTCTGCTTCCACCGCAAGGGCCAGTTCTGGGTCCAGGTGGGTGGGCACACCGAGCCCGGCGACACGACGCTCGCGGGCGCGGCCTTCCGTGAGGCGCGCGAGGAGAGCGGCCTCGACGACCTCGTCCCGTTCGACCCGGACCCGGACCCGTCTGCCGACGCCGCGCCCGCCGCCCCGGTCGACGTGCACCGGCACGACCTCGCCGCCGCGTTCGGCGCGTGCCGCACGCACTGGGACGTCGGGTTCGTCGCGTTCGCCGACCCCGAGGCGCGCACTGCCGTGAGCGACGAGAGCGAGGACGTCGCGTGGTTCCCGGTCGATGCCCTGCCGGCCGGAACGCCGGACGACTTCCCGGCCCGCCTGGCGACCGTCCTCGCGGAGGTGCGCCACCGCCGTCGGGCATGACCTCTGCCGCGAGGTAGAACGCGCGGTCGCGACGTAGAACGTGCGGAGCTCTCCTGGCGACCGCGGTTTCTACCTCGGCGCCAGGATCACGTGGAGGGTGCGTGGGCCGTGGACGCCCTCGACGCGGGAGAGCTCGATGTCGCTCGTCGCGCTCGGGCCGCTGATCCATGTCTGCGGTCGCTCCGGGTGCGCGGCGAGCAGCCGGACGCCCTCCGGGACGGTCTGGACCACCTGGTCCGTGCGCACGACGCACACGTGCAGGTCGGGGACGAGCGTGATCGCGCGCCGCCCCTGGTCGGGCTCGCCGTCGAGCACGATCGTGCCCGTGTCGGCGATCGCGACGCGCGCCGCGGTGACGACGGCGTCCACCCGGTCCAGCTCGTCGGGCGTGCGCGGGTCGTCGCGCGTGTCGGGTACGACGACGGTCCCGTCGCCCAGGGCGCTCAGCCACGCGACGTCGAGCCCTGGCGGCACGACGACGGACGCCGCGTCCGCGAGCAGGTCGCCGACGATCGTGGCCACCTCGGCCGGGTCGGCGGCGCGGTGAACGTGCGCCCGGTAGTCGACGAGCCGGTCGACGAAGAGGTCCACGGCCTCCGGCGAGCCGGGGTCGAGCTCGCCGCGCTCGCGGTACGCCCGCGGGACGGAGCCGGACGCCGCCGAGCCGCTCGTCATCGACCCGCCGAGCGCGCCGCGCACACGGCCGAGGACGTCGTCGCGCGCGCTCATCGACCCTCGCCTCCCTCGCCGAACCCGGGATTGCTCCCCGGGGAAGGCCCGACCTGAGGAGAGATCTCGGGTTCGGCGAACCCTGGGTCGTTCCCCTCCGCAGACCGGTCCTGGGGAGGGACCCCGGGGTCGGCGGGCGCGGTGGCGGGGGCGGGGCGGTCGCGCCACCAGTCGCGGAAGGTCTGTTTCGCCGGGGCCGGGAGGTCGCGCGAGCGGGTCCACGCGGACGCGGGCGGCGGGAGGGTCGAGATCCGGCCCTTCGGCCCGGCGACCACGCGCCCCAGACCCGCCGCCTTCTCCGCGAGCTCGAACCGCCGCGCGTCGGACATGACGAACGACGCGGCCTTCATGGCGGCGCCCCAGCCGGTGGGGCGGCCACGGTCGGCGTCGACCTCGCGCGCCCGGAGCTCGACGAGGATCGACGGGATGTCGATCTTCACGGGGCACACGTCGTAGCACGCGCCGCACAGCGTCGAGGCGTAGGGAAGCGAGGCGTTCGGGTCGTGGTGGCCGGAGAGCCCGCCGGAGGACTTCGTGAGCTGCGGCGTGAGGATCGCGCCGATCGGGCCGGGGTACACCGACCCGTACGCGTGGCCGCCCACCCGCTCGTACACCGGGCACACGTTGAGGCACGCCGAGCAGCGGATGCAGTGCAGCGCGGCACGCCCGACCTCGTCGGCGAGGACGTCCGTGCGCCCGTTGTCGAGCAGCACGAGGTGGAGCTCCTGCGGCCCGTCGCCCGGCGTGACGCCCGTCCACAGGGACGTGTACGGGTTCATGCGCTCTCCCGTGGACGAGCGCGGCAGGAGCTGCAGGAACACCTCGAGGTCGGTGTACGTGGGCACGACCTTCTCGATCCCCATGACGGTGATGAGCGTCTCGGGGAGCGTGAGGCACATGCGCCCGTTGCCCTCGGACTCGACGACGGTGAGCGTCCCCGTGTCCGCGACGCCGAAGTTCGCGCCGCTGATCGCGACCTTGGCCGAGAGGAACTTGCGGCGCAGGTGGGCGCGCGCGGCCATGGCGAGCTCGCGCGGGACGTCGGAGAGGTCGGGCGGAGCGTCGCCCATGCGGGCGAGGAAGATCTCGCGGATCTCCGCGCGGTTGCGGTGGATCGCGGGGACGAGGATGTGCGACGGCATGTCGTCGGCGAGCTGCACGATGAGCTCGGCGAGGTCCGTCTCGTACGCCGCGATCCCCTCGGCGGCCAGCGCCTCGTTGAGCCCGATCTCCTGCGTCGCCATGGACTTCACCTTGACGACCTCGTCGGCGCCCTTCGCCTTCACGAGGTCCGCGACGATCCGGTTCGCCTCGTCGGCGTCGCGCGCCCAGTGCACGACGCCGCCGCGCGCCTCGACGTTGCGCTCCAGCTCCTCGAGGAGCTCGGGCAGGCGCGCCATGACGTCGGTCTTGATCGCGGAGCCCGTGTCGCGCAGCGCCTCCCAGTCCGGCACCTCGCCGACGACGGCGGCGCGCTTGGCCCGGATCGTCGACGTCGCGTGCGCGAGGTTGCGCCGCAGCTGCGTGTTCTGGAGCGCCTCGCGCGCCGCGTCGGGGAACGACCCGCCCCAGCGCAGCGGCGCCTCCGGGTGCGGCACGTCGCCGAACGCGTCCGACGCCGCCGCTGCGCCCGCCGAGGTGCCGTGCCCGCCCGGGCGGGCGACGTCGTCGGGCAGGGTGCGCGCGCCGCGCGGCACGGGCAGGCCGAGGAACGTGCGGCTCACCGGGCACCCCCGCGCATCGACGGACCGACCCCGGCGGGGGCGGGCGTGTCCTTCGTGGACGCGAGGATCTCCGCGAGGTGCAGCGTGCGGACGCCCGCGCGGATGCGCGAGAGGCCGCCGCCGATGTGCATGAGGCACGACGCGTCGCCCGCGGTGAGGACCTCCGCGCCGGTGGACTTCACGTGCGTCATCTTGTCGGCGAGCATCGCGGTCGAGGTCTCGGCGTTCTTCAGCGCGAAGGTGCCGCCGAACCCGCAGCACGACTCGGCGGCGGGCAGCTCGACGAGATCGATGCCCTCGACGGCGCGGAGCAGGCGCAGCGGCTTGTCGCCCACGTGGAGCATGCGCAGCGAGTGGCACGTGGGGTGGTAGGTGACGCGGTGCGGGAAGTAGGCGCCGACGTCGGTCACGCCGAGCACGTCCACGAGCAGCTCGGACAGCTCGTACGTCTTCGCGGCGACCGCGTCGGCGGTGCGCGCGAGGTCGTCGAGCCCGGCGCGTCGGCAGACCATGCCCTGCTGGTGCCGGACCGAGCCCGTGCACGATCCGGACGGCACGACGATCGCGTCCCACTCGCCGTCGAGCACGGGGGAGAACGCCTCGACGTGGTTGCGCACCACGGGGACCGCCTCGTCCAGGTAGCCGGTGTTGACGTGCATCTGACCGCAGCACGCCTGCCGTTCGGGGAAGAACACCTCGTGCCCGAGGCGCTCGAGGAGGAGGGCGGTGGCGCGCGGTGCCTGCGGGAACATCACGTCGCCGATGCAGGTCGCGGTGAGGGCTATGCGCATCGTTGCTCCGGGGGAGGGCGAGTCGGGTCCAGTCTCGCCGGGCCGCGTCGTCGCCGCCTGCCGGGACCGCCGCGGTGAGGCGCCGCGGCTGTGGTCTGACCACAGGTCGTCCACTGTAGACCACGCGACGGGGTGAGGTCTGACCACAGCGCCGCCGGGTCGCCTACCCTGGGCGGGTGCGCACCCACGAACGCGTCCTCGCCCGCATCGAGGCGGACCTCGCCGCGGGCCGCTGGGCGCTCGGCGAGCGGCTCCCGGCCGAGCGCGCGCTCGCTGAGGAGCTGGGCGTGTCGCGCCCCTCCGTGCGCGAGGCGATCCGCGTCCTGGAGGCCATGGGTATCGTGCGCACGGCCGTCGGGTCGGGGCCCGACGCCGGTGCGACCGTCGTCGACCGGCCCGCCGCGGGCCTCGGTGCGGCCGTGCGGCTCCACGTCGCGTCGGGGACGCTCGCCGTGCGGGACGTCGTCGAGACGCGGGTGCTGCTGGAGACGTGGGCGGCGCGCGCGGCGGCCGAACGGGTCGTCGCCGCGCGGGACACCGGCCAGCGGTCGTCCGAGCCAGGACCCGGTGTCCCGGAGGTCGCCGGGGCGCTCGCCGCGGCGGGTGCGCTGCTCGACCGCATGGACGACCCGGCGCTCGCGGCGGCCGAGTTCCGCGAGCTCGACGCGTCGTTCCACGTGCTGCTCGTGCGGCTCGCGGGCAACCCGCTCGTGGAGGCGGTGATGACCGGGCTGCGTGGCGCGATCGAGTCGTACGTCGCCCAGGGGAGCGTGGCCCTGCCGTCCTGGGACCGGACGGCGACGCGCCTGCGCGCCGAGCACCGCGCCGTCCTGGCGGCCGTGACCGCGGGCGACGGTGAGCGTGCCGCGCGCGAGGTCCGCGCCCACATCGAGGGCTTCTACGCCGAGACGGGGCTCTGAGCGACGTCCGGTGCGGCGGCGTCGCGGCCCGGTCACGGTCGGGCCTGGAGCGGCGTGCGATCACGCTGTCCTCCGGTCCTGCGCCGGGATGGCGAGACCGACGGTCCCGCCACCCCGGCGCCCCGTCAGGCCGAGCAGGTGGCCGTCGGGAGCGTGGTGTTGCCGTTCGAGTACAGCGTGATGCCGAAGGCGTCGCCGTTGCCGTTCGGTGTCGCGGTGAGGGTGCCGCTCGTGCCGGAGACGGCGGCGTTCCAGGAGTTCTGGAGGCTCTGGCCGGAGCCGGTGCGGATGGTCACGGTCCAGTCAGAGGCGCCCGAGACCTGGAAGGTCGCGTTGAAGCGGTCGCCCCAGGAGTCGCCCCGCGTCACGGTCACGGTGCACGTCTCGCCACCGCTGCCGCCGGAGGCCGACGCACAGGTGGCGGTGGGGAGCGCGGTGTTGCCGTTCGAGTACAGCGTGATGCCGAAGGCGTCGCCGTTCCCGTTCGGTGTCGCGGTGAGCGTCCCGCTGGTGCCGGAGACGGCGGCGTTCCAGGAGTTCTGCAGGCTCTGACCGGAGCCGGTGCGGATGGTCACGGTCCAGTCGGAGGCGCCCGAGACCTGGAAGGTGGCGTTGAAGCGGTCGCCCCAGGAGTCGCCCCGCGTCACGGTCACGGTGCAGGAGCCGTCCCCGCCCGGGTTCTCGCCGGGGCCGCCGGGGGTCCCGCCACCGCTGTTGAGCTGGTCGAGCACGGCGGTGTAGGCGGCCTTCTTGGTCCCGTTGCCGTCGAACAGCAGCGGGGTTCCTGACGCACGCCACGAGTCGGTGTCCCGCACGCCCCAGACGGTGATGCCGGTGCAGCGCGACACGGCCATGCACGCCTGGACGACGCCGCGGTACTGCTCGGCCTGGGAGGAGCCGGAGCCCTCGATGTCGAGCTCGGTGATCTGCACGTCGACGCCCAGGTCGGCGAAGCTCTGGAGCGTGGTGTGGTAGTTGCTCGGCACCGGGTTGCCCGAGTTGAAGTGGGCCTGGAATCCGACGCAGTCGATCGGCACCCCCCGCGCCTTGAAGTCGCGGACCATGCTGTAGACGGCCTGCGTCTTCGCGTGGCTCCAGTTGTCGGTGTTGTAGTCGTTGTAGCAGAGCTTGGCGCCCGGGTCGGCGGCGCGGGCCGCCCGGAACGCCGCCTCGATCCAGTCGTTGCCGGTGCGCTGCAGGTTCGAGTCGCGGCGGGCGCCCGAGCTGCCGTCGGCGAACGCCTCGTTCACGACGTCCCACGCGTAGATCTTGCCGCGGTAGTGCGTCGCGACCTGCGTCACGTGGTTGAGCATCGCCTGGCGGAGCGCGGAGCCGGACATGTTCTGCATCCAGCCCGGCTGCTGCGAGTGCCAGGCGAGGGCGTGCCCGCGGACCTGCTTGCCACGGCTCGTCGCCCAGCTGACGATCTGGTCGCCCTGGGAGTAGTTGAAGCTGTTCTGGGACGGCTCCGTCGCGTCCATCTTCATCTCGTTCTCGGCCGTGATCGTGTCGAACTCGCGGTTCGCGATGGTCGTGTACGTCGAGTCGGACAGCCTCCCGGCCGCGAGGGCGGTGCCGAAGTAGCGGCCGGACTCGCCGGCCGCTGCCTCGAGGGTGGAGCCGGCGGCCTGGGCGGAGCCCGCGCCGACACCGGCCGTGATGAGCACGGCAACGAGGGCGGCCAGCGTGGCCGACCTCCTGCCGTTCGTGCTGCGCAAGGGTAGTGCTCGGGTCATCGTCGATCCTCTTCCTCCCGGGGTGGACCTCCGTTGGCCCACCAGCGCGAACAACGTGCGCGAGTGACGCTAGTCACATCGTGAGGGGACGGCAATCGTTATCGATAACGTTTTACATGCTGGGACGAGCGACGGAGTCGTGCGCTTTGGGGTGACGTGTCAGATTTGCGGCACCGTGGTGCTCTCGCTCACCACGAGTTCCACCAGGTGAGTTCCAGAACACTCGCCTCGGCCCACAGGTGGAACGTCGACTCCTACGGCGCGGTCGGCGTCAGCCCGGCCAGGCGGCGTTCCAGGAGGCGGCGGTCGCCCTCGCGGTCGACGAGCGCGAGGGCGCGGTGCAGGTCGACGGCGGCGTCCGCGGGCCGCCCGGCGCGTACGAGGAGCTCGGCGCGCACCGCCGGCAGCAGGTGGTAGCCCGCGAGTGCGGGGTCGGTGGCGACGGCGTCCACCGCGGCGAGGCCGGCGTCCGCGCCGTGCGCCTCGGCGACGGCGACGGCGCGGTTCAGCGCGACGACCGGCGAGCCGGTGAGGTCGAGCAGCACGTCGTACAGGCCGAGGATCTGCGGCCAGTCCGTCGCGTCGGCGTCGGAGGCCTCGTCGTGCAGCGCCGCGACGGCGGCCTGTAGCTGGTACGGCCCGGGGCGCCCGACGGCGAGCGCCGCCTCCAGCTCGGCCACGCCCTCGGCGATCTCGTCGTGCCGCCAGCGTGCGCGGTCCTGCTCGGCGAGGGTGCGCGTCGAGCCGTCCGGACCGACGCGCTCGTCCCGGCGCGCGTGCTGGAGCAGGAGCAGGGCGAGCAGCCCGCGGGCCTCGGGTTCGTCGTCGAGCAACCGGGCGGCCAGGCGCGCGAGCCGGACGGCGACGCCGGCGAGCGCGCGCCGCTCGGCTGATCCCTCGACCACGTCGGCGGGCTCCGCCCAGGCGTCGTAGCCCTCCGTGAAGAGCACGTACAGGACGGCGAGGACGCCGTCGACGCGCTCCGCCCGGAGCTCGGCGGGCGGCACCCGGAACGTGATCCCGGTCGCGCGGATGCGGCGCTTGGCCCGGACGAGGCGCTGCGCCATCGTCGCCTCGGGGACGAGGAAGGCGCGCGCGACCTGCGCCGTCGTCATGCCGGTCAGCGACCGCAGGGTGAGGGCGACCCGGGCCTCGGCGGGCAGCGCTGGGTGGCAGCACGTGAACAGCAGGCGCAGGAGGTCGCCGTCCGGGTCGTCCAGGTCCCACGCGTCGTCGTCGAGGCCGAGGGCGACCTGCTCGACGACGGGGTCCGGGCCACCGTTCCGGGACCCGGCGTCGACGCGCTCGCCCAGGCGGCCCGCGGCGGCGACGCGCTCCGCCTCGACCCGGCGCCGGCGCAGGACGTCGATCGCGTGCCGGCGGGCCGTCGTCGTGAGCCAGGCGCCGGGCCGCTCGGGGACGCCGTCGCGGCCCCACGTGCGCAGCGCGGTCGCGAACGCCTCCTGCGCGGACTCCTCGGCGAGGTCGAGGTCGCCCGTGCTGCGCGCGACCGCGCCGAGGACGCGTCCCCACTCGGTGCGGAACGCGTCCTCGACGGCGCGGCTCGTGCCCGTCACGACCGGCAGGTCACGACCCGTCGAGGTCGAGCGGCCACGCCGGGTGCAGCTCGATCGCGCCGCCGTATGCCATGGGGTGCTCGGACGCGATGGCGATCGCGGCGTCCAGGTCGGGCGCCTCGAGGACGTCGAAGCCGGCGATCGTCTCCTTGGTCTCGGAGAACGGCCCGTCGGTGACGAGGACCTTGCCGCCGCGCACCCGGACGCCCACGGCGTCCTCCGCCGGCCGCAGCCGGTCGCCGACCACCGCGGCGCCGCTGCCGTAGTGGCGGTCGACCCACTGCTCGATCGGGGGAGCGGCCTCGGCCTCCTCGGGGCGCAGGTCGGGGTCGTGCGGCGTGCTGAGCACGAGCATCAGGTAGCGCATCAGAGGCCCTCCGCCCTCGTCGTCGCGGGCCGGCGGAGCGCCGTCGGCCCGTAGAACGCCACGTCGGCGACGTCGATGCCGTCGCCGACGCTGCGCCGTCCGTCACGGTAGCGGAGGCCCGGCGGCTGCTCCCGGTTCGCCGCGAGGATCGTCTCCAGAAAGGTCATGGTGCCTCCTCCGTCGGTGCGGCCCGTGCGGCCGCTCATCAGGACGACGAACGACCGTCGCCGAGATCGACACGTCGCGCGGGCGAGTTCTCGGAGGGTTCTGCGGCGGGCGCTCCGCGCGAGATCGACCCGAGCGTCCGAGATCGACCCTCGGGAGGTCGATCTGAAGACGGGCGGGTCGATCTCGCGGGCGTGAGGGGGCTCCGGCGACGGGGTTCACGCACCCGGCCGGGGGTAGGACGCCTTCGGCAGGTGGTAGGCGAGGTCGACGGCGGTGTCGATCGCCTCGTCGAGGTCGAGCCGGTGCTCGGCGACGAGGCGGGCGAGGTGGCCGGCGTCGATCCGGCGCGCGAGGTCGTGGCGCGCCGGGACGGAGCAGAACGCGCGCGTGTCGTCGACGAACCCGCTCGTGTTGTAGAAGCCCGCGGAGTCGGTCGCGGCCTCGCGGAAGCGGCGCATGCCGTCGGGGGTGTCGAGGAACCACCACGGGGCGCCGAGCCGCAGCGCCGGGTAGACACCCGCGAGCGGGGCGAGCTCGCGCGAGAAGGTGTCCTCGTCGACGGTGAACGCGATCATCCGGAAGCCCGGGTGGTGCCCGAACGCCTCGAGGACCGGGCGCAGCGCGCGCACGTACTCGGTGCGCTCGGGGATGTCGTAGCCCTTGTCGGGCCCGTACGCCTGCGCGACGCCGGCGCAGTGGTCGCGCAGGACGCCCGGGTGCAGCTGCATGACGAGCCCGTCCTCCGCCGACATCGCGGCCATCTGGAAGAGCATGTGCGCGGAGAAGGCCCTGGCGTCCGCCGCGGTGGCCTCGCCGCGCAGCGCGCGGTCGAGGACGCGGGCCGCGTCGGCGTCGTCGAGCGGCGTGGTGTCGGCGGTGAGATGGCCGTGGTCCGTCGCCCGGGCGCCGGCGGCGACGAACGCGGCGCGGCGCGAGCGGAGCGCGTCGAGGAAGGACCGGTAGTCGACGACGTCGGTGCCCGCCGCCGCGCCGAGCTCGGCGACCTGGGTGGCCCAGTCCGCACGGTCGACGTGCAGGAGCGGGTCGGGGCGGAACGTCGGCACGACCCGCTCGCCCCAGCCGTCGGCCGCGAGGCGCGCGTGGTCGGTGAGCGGGGACTGCGCGGGGTCGGTCGTCGCGAGGAGCTCGAGGCCGAACTGCTCGAAGAGCGCACGCGGACGGTACTCGGGGCGCGCGAGACGGTCGACCAGGTGGTCGTACAGCGCGTCGGCGGTCTGCGCCGACGGCTTCACCGGGGCGCCGAACACCTCGACGAGCGCGTGCTCGGTCCAGTAGCGCGTCGGGGTGCCACGGAACAGGTGCCAGCCCGCGCAGAACCGGCGCCAGATCTCGCGCGGGTCCGTCTCGGCGGGCGGGGTGCCGTCGGGCGCGCCGGGCACGGGCGCGACGCCGAGGTCCTGCACGCCGCGCACGCCCGGTGCGCCGTGCGGCGACGTGCTCTGCGCGACGAGCATGCGCACGAGGTAGTGGTCGGGCGTGACGAACAGCGCGGCGGGGTCGCCGAACGGGGCGTCGTCGGCGAGCAGCGCGGCGTCGACGTGCCCGTGCATGGAGACGATGGGCAGGTCGCGCGTCGCGGCGTAGACCTCGCGCGCGAGCGGGCGCAGCACCGGGTCGGCGGGGAGAGCGCGGTCGGGGTGCAGGGACCACGGCGCCGTCGCGGTGGTCGGGTCCAGGTGGGCCGTGCTCGTCACGGGTTCCTCCAGTGGCGTCGTTGCGAACGTTTGCATCCTACGTCATCGGTGTTCTGATGTGCCACGACCCCCGAGCGCTACAATCGTTCGCAGCCCCCGTCTCCCCACGGGGTCCCAGCGCCGAGGAGGCAGCCGTGGTCACCGTCCGTGACGTCGCCCGCGAGAGCGGGGTGTCGATCTCCACGGTCTCCCGCGCGCTCGCCGAGCCCGAGCGGGTCGCTCCGGAGACGCGCGACCGCGTCGTCGCCGTCGCCAACCGCCTCGGGTACCGGCCCAACCGCGCCGCGAGCGGGCTGCGCGCCGGCCGCACCGGAGCGCTGGGGCTCGTGGTGCCCGACCTGGAGAACCCCTACTTCGCGTCCGTGACCAAGGGCGTGCAGGCGCGGGCGCGCCAGACCGGCCACGCCGTCTTCGTCGTCGACGCGGGGGAGGACCCCGCGCTCGAGACGGAGCTCGTGACCGGTCTGCGGTCCCAGACGGACGGGCTCGTGCTGTGCTCCCCGCGCGCCGCCGAGGCGGACCTCGACGCCGCGCGCGACGCCCCCGTCGTCCTCGTCAACCTCCGGCACGACGGCGTCCCCTCCGTCTCCTCCGACGACGCGCACGGCGTCGTCCTCGCCGTCGAGCACCTGCGGGCGCTCGGGCACCGCCGCGTCGCGTACGTCGGCGGGCCTGACCGGTCGTGGTCCGACGCGCGCCGCCGCGCCGGGCTCGACGCCGTCCGCGAGCGCTACCCGGACGTCGAGACCGTGACCGTCGGGTCGTTCCGCCCCCGCGTCGAGGGCGGTCGTGCGGCGGCCGACCTCGTCGTCGCGTCGGGGGCGACGGCGGTGCTGGCCTACAACGACCTCGTCGCCCTCGGCCTCGTCGCTCGACTCCGGGAACGCGGCGTCGACGTCCCGCGCGACCTCAGCGTCGTCGGGTTCGACGACACGTTCGTCGCGACCCTCGCCTCCCCGCCGCTGACCACGGTCCGCACGGACCTCGCGCACCTCGGCGCCCGCGCCGTCGACCGCCTGGTCGCGGCGCTCGGCACGCGCCGCCCGAACGCCGCCCCCACCGTCGGGGCACCCCCCGAGGCGTCGGCGGACGACGTCCTCCCGGTCGAGCTCGTCGTCCGCGACTCCACGACCCTCGCCCCCACCGGCCAGCCGGTCCCGCCGAGATAGAGCCTCCCGTCTCCGGGTAGAGCTCGCGGGGCTCTCCCTCGCGACCGGAACCTCTATCTCGCGCTGCCCGGGTTCTTCCTCCGCAGACGACGGACCCGGGGCCGTCTCGTGCGCCGGGGTGGCGCACGAGACAGCCCCGGGTCCGGGACCGGGTCGGTCAGCCGCAGGTCGGCTGGCCGTGCTCCGGGGTCGCGACGGTCTCCCGCTCGTCAGAGGTGTCGGACGGACGGGCGGTGACGGTCACGGATCCGGCCGCCGGGTCCTCCGCGCCCCGGACGGCGAACGACTGGTAGGCGTTCTTGCCGGGAGCGACGTCCGTGAACGTCCTGGACCCGAACGGCGTGTCGAGGACGACGTCCAGCGGGACGGAGTCCTCGTTGAGCGCGCGGACGGCGACGTACGGCGTGCCCGCGAGGCACCGGACCTCGGCGGTCGCGGTGATCGCGACCTCCTCCTGGCCGGGCTCCTCCACGCTGGGGAGGCGCTCGATCCAGATGTTGCGGAACCGCGGGTTGAGGCCGGGGTCGCCGTGGTCCTGGAGCTTGATGTACCCCGACGTCGGGCCCTCGTTCTTCCCGTTGCCGGTCTTGCCGGTGACCGCGACGTCGTCGTGCACGACCTGCCCGTTCCACACGAGGGTGATGCGGGCGTCCTCGGTCTTCTTGCCGTCGGGACCGAACCGCGCCGCCCGGAACTCGAGGTCGTACGTCTGCCACGTGCCCATCGGGGTCGCGGCGTTCACGTCCGGGGCCTTCTGGAGGTAGATCGACCCGGCGTCGTTGTTCTTCGGCGGGTCGATGCCGAAGGACTCGAGCACCTGCACCTCGTACCGCTCCTGGATGTAGACGCCGCTGTTGCCGCGGGCCTGACCCGTGACGTCGGGCGCGTGCTCGGGCTGGTACCACTCGACGTGCATCCGGAAGTCGTCGAACTTCTCCTTGGTGCGGATGTCGCCGCCGAACGACTCGACGGAGCCGTCGGCGATCGGCCAGGTCGCGGGGCCGCCGCCGTTGACGGTCGCCCACTGGTCGAGGTCGTCGCCGTCGAACAGCGCGATGCGCTCGGTCGGGGTGACCGTGAGGCTGTCGAGGTTGACGTGACCGATGTCGTCGTCGTCGTGCCGGATCGTGATGGTGTTGGCACCCTCGCGCAGCGGCACGGTCTCGACCTGGGTGGCCCACGTGGACCAGGCCACGGTGCTGTCGAACCAGACCTGCTTGATCTTCCCGCCGTTGACGTAGAGGCTCAGGTTCCTCGGCAGCGGCGCGGGGTCGCTGTTCTGGCCGTTGGCGTAGCGGATCGCGAGGTCGTGCAGGCCGGCCTCCTCGGTGCGGACGGCGAACGTCGTCTGCGCACCCGGCTCCCAGTTGCGGTCGACGAACCCGGAGCCCGAGTAGCCGGCGTGGTTGCTGTTCCACCCGGCTCCGCCCTCGATGTTCGCTGCCTCGGCCTCGTAGACCGGCGGCGCGACGGACCCGTCGGGCAGGCGCGTGAGGGTGTACCAGGCCTCGGTGCTCCAGAGCTCCTGGCCGCTCTCCGACGCGAACGGGCGCGGGGAGTGGACGTTCACGACGCGGCCGGGCTTCAGCCCGTCGATCTGGAGCGTGACGGTCTTGCGGTCCTCCGAGACGGTCGCGGCCGTGACGTCGAGGTCTTCCTCGTCGACCTTCGGGCCCCCGTACTGCGGGGTCGCGACGTAGCGCCACTGCGCGGCGGTGTACTTCGACGCGAGGTCCTGCGCCGTCTCCTCGGACAGCGGCTGCGTGTACTCGATCTCGAAGCCGCCCTCGACGGCCCGCATCGCGAGCATGTCGAACGCGTTGTTGTCGTCGTACGTGAGCTTCTGCAGGCCGTAGGAGAGCTTGCCCGCCTGGCCCCAGTTGCCGGACCAGCCGATGCCGCCGACGTAGATCGCACCGTCGGGGCCGACGCTCGTCCGGCTGACGCCGGACTCCAGGCCCTGCGTCATGCGGAAGACGGCACCCTGCTCCTGGCCCGCGACGTCCTCGAGGTAGGCGCGCTGCAGGCCGCCGTACGTGACGTCGCCGATCGCGAGCTGACCGGCGAACACGCCCTCGGTGAGCACGACCGGGTTGCTGGGCGAGTTCGAGATCTCGCTGTGCGGCATCCACAGGACCGGCTCGGTGACGGGCTGGTCGTCGTAGGGGCCGTCGGGGTTGGTGAAGTGGTTGTAGAACGCGCCCTCCTCGACGCGCACGAGCTTGGACGTCGGGATGCGGACGCCCTGGTTGTCGGCGACGTACATGGCGCCGTCGGCGCCCCAGCCGAGCCCGTTCGGGGTGCGCAGGCCGCCCGCGACGTACTCGACCTCGCCGGTCTCCTTGCTGATCTTCATGACCGAGCCGCGGTTCTCCGCGAGCTGCGGGTCGAGCGAGTTGCCGCCCGGCACCATCGCGATGCCGGTCGTGATGTAGAAGTAGCCGTCCTCGTACAGGAGGCCGAACGCGAACTCGTGGTAGTTGCCGCCGAACGGCCAGGTCGCGATCGTGTCGTACTCGTCGGCGACCTCGTCGCCGTCGGTGTCGACGAGCGCGGTGAGGCCGTCCTTCTCGGACACGTAGATCGTGCCGTCCACGTACTTGAGGCCCATCGGCTCCGTCAGGCCCTCGGCGACCTTGGTGTAGGTGACCTCGTCCGCGCCGGTGTCCCCCTGGACGTGGTCGATCAGGTAGACCTCGCCGCGCTGGGTGAGCCGGTCGCCGCCCCACGTGGAGATGGCCAGACGGCCGTCCGGCAGCCAGTCCATGCCGGTCACCTGGGGCTGGAAGCCCTCGGGGCGCAGGTCGGTGAGCGTGTAGTCGGGGTGCACCTCGGTGAGGGGCAGGCCGTCGCCGGGGGCCTCGGTGACGCCCTCGCACTGCTTGCGGCCGGGCGAGGTGACGCGCGTGACGTCGGCGTCGGTGCTCAGCACGGAGTTCGGCACGACGACGTAGCCCGACGCGCCCGGCGGGCGCCACTCGAGCTTGAGCCGCTGGTCGAACTCGCCGTCGAAGTGGTCGATGCGCAGCGCGCGGTACCCCGCCTCGAGCGCGATCGACCCTTCCTTGGGCGTCGCGCCGTGGCGTCCCGGGTGGTCGACGACGAGCTCGTCGTCGAGCAGCAGCCGCGCGCCGTCGTCGTTCGTGATCCGGAAGTCGTACGTCCCGGCCTCGGGGACGTTCAGGTACCCCGTCACCTCGGTGACGAACTTGTCCGTGAGCCCGAAGTCGGCCGCCGTGGTCCAGTCGATGGTCGGCATGATCTTGTCGACGTTGGGCGTCTGCCCCGGCTTGAGCGTGCAGTAGTCGTCGAGGATGACCTGGACGTCGAAGACGCGCAGCGTCACGCCGGGCTCCTGCGGGCGGATGTCCGCCTGCGTCGCGGCGGGCGCGGCGGTCGGCACCGCGGCCTGGGCCGTGAGGACGCCGGACGGCACGGCCAGGGCGGCGAGCGCCGCCACGACGACGCGCCGTCTTCTGCGTCGGTGCCCGGGCGTGGCGTGCGGGGGTGGTGCGTCGGTCGAGGGGTGTTCCATCAGCCTGCCTCTCCGTCGAGGACCGTGCGTCGGACTGCGCACAGGGCGCGCATCGGTGCGCTGTGCCGTCACTATCCGGGGGCGCGCGCGGTCCGGGCAACGAGTTGCCACTTGTTGCCCCCTGTCCCGCCGACGGCGGTGCCCGCGGGGCGCGGTCAGGCCGGGCGGCCCGTCGAGCCGCGCTCGACGAGCTTGGCCGGGAGCAGCGTCGGCCCCGCGGCGGGCGCGGGCGACGGGCGGAGCTGTGCCAGGAGCCGCTGGACCGCGAACGACCCGAAGTGGCGCAGCGGCGCGGCGACGGTCGTGAGCGGCGGGGTGCAGAAGTCCGAGCCGAAGATGTTGTCGAACCCGACGATGCTCAGGTCGCGCGGGACCTCGACCCCGAGCCGGCGCAGGCCGCGCATCGCGCCGATCGCGATGAGGTCGTTGTACGCGACGGCCGCCGTGGCGGGGTGCTTGACGAGCGACTTGGCCGCGGAGAGCCCGCCGGCGAGCGTCGGCGGGAACGGGCCGATCCGCCGTGCCTGGACGTCGGTCTCGCGCGTCGCCTCGCGGAACGCGCGCCAGCGCATCCCGTCGGCCCACGACGCCTCGGGCCCCGCGACGTAGGCGAGGCTGGTGTGCCCGAGGTCGGCCAGGTGCTCGACGGCGCTGCGCATGCCCTGCGCGTTGTCCGTCAGGACGCTCGGGACGTCCGTCATGTGCCGGTTCATGACGACGGTGGGACGCTGCTTCGCCGCGACCCGGATCGAGGAGTCCGAGAGCCGGGAGGTCGCGAGGACCAGGCCCTCGACGAGGGGCAGAGTCCGGTCCAGCGCGCGGCGCTCCGCCTCGTCGGACTCGTGGGCGTCGACCATGAGCAGCGTGTACCCGGCGTCGCGGGCCGTCTTCTCCGCGCCGCGGATGATCTCGAAGAAGAAGGGGTTGGTCACGTCGGCCACGACGATCGCGAGGAGCGAGGTCCGGCCCGTCGGCAGGCCGCGGGCCAGCGGGTTCGTCCGGTAGCCGAGCTCGCTCGCGACCTGGCGGATGCGCTCCGCGGTCTGCGCGTTGACGCGGCCGGGACGCGAGAACGTCCGTGACACGGTCGAGGGGGCGACGCCGGCCGCCTGGGCGACGTCGTAGATCGTCGGGCTGGCACCATTGCCGGCTGAGGTCATGCGGTCGGACTGTATCGGCCTTGACAGCGGTGGACAACAACCGGTTGTCGTCCTCGTGTCGCGGTCGTGCCGCGTGACCAGCGCGTACGCACCCGTGGCCCGTACCGTGCGACGACCCGTACGCGGTGCGTCCCGTGGCAACCCACGGCAACCGACGGCAACTCCTTGACGGGCCCCGACGGGCATCCTCCAATGGCTCCGTGATCTCGCGTGCGAACGCGTCCCTGCGCCCGACGACGGCACGTCGGCGGCCTGGACCTCGACCCTCCGGTGCCGCCACGGTCGTGCCCGGCGGGCGGTGCCGATGAGCCGCACGGACCAGGCGCCGCCGGTCGACCTCGCCGTCGACCGCGCCCGCGACGGCGAGGCCGCCGTCCAGGTCGAGGCGGCCGAGAGCGAGCTGCGCCGGCTCGGCCTGGAGGACCTGCGGGTCCACCACCACGGCGACCTCGCCCGGATCGAGGCCCCCCACACGGAGCTGCCCGTCGTGGCGAGCGAGCCGTTGCGCGGCGAGGTCCTGCGGGCCGTCCGGTCGGCGGGCTTCCGGCTCGTCGCCCTGGACCTCGGCACCCCGCCGGACCCCGGCGCCTGACGCCCGGCGCGCCCCCGCGCACCCCGGCGCCCCGCCCTGACCGTCACCGACCCGGCCCGGCCCGGCGAGCCGTCGACGGTCCGTCACCGAACCGTCGCAGGGCGTCGTCCAGCGGCGCCGCCCGGTGGCAACCGACGGCAACCACGCCCTCCCGCGCGTGTCGTCCTCACGTCACGGCTCGGCACCCGCGGCCCGGCGCGCCTCGCGCCCCCGCCGCTCGTCCAGCGCTGTCAGGTGCAACAAATGGCAACTCGTTGTCCATGCCTTGGCCCGCACCTACTGTCCATGCCAGGCGCACGGAGAACGAGCTCCGTGCGCAGGACCTCGACCACCGTCCCGTACGACCCCGCGTCCTCGCCTCATCGGCCCCGCGCCGCCCCTCCGCACGAGCCCCTCCCCGGGCCGGAGGCTGCGGCCTGCGGGCTCACGGTGCCGGGCCGCGGCGTCGCCACGGGAGCCACCAGCAGAAGGGAGGGCGCTCGATGTGGACGCTCTCGGGCTTCGCCGACGAGATCTCCCCTGACGTCGAGACGCAGTGCGTCGTCGCCTCCGAGCTCGGGCTGGGTTTCGTCGAGCTCCGCAGCGCGTGGGGCACCAACGTGCTCGACCTCGACGACGACCAGCGCGAGCGGGTCGCGGGCCTGCTGCGCCGGTACGACCTTCGCGTCTCCAGCATCGGGTCCCCCGTCGGCAAGATCTTCGTCGACGAGGACTTCGACCCCCACCTCGACCGGATGCGCCACGCCGCGCGCGTCGCCCGGCAGCTCGGGGCCCCGTACGTGCGGGTGTTCTCGTTCTTCGTGCGCCCGGGGACCGACCCGGCGTCGTGGCGCGACGTCGTCCTGCGCCGGATGGCGGCGCTCGCCGACGTGGCGCGCGCGGCCGGCGTCGTGCTGGTCCACGAGAACGAGAAGGACGTCTACGGCGACGTCCCGGAGCGGTGCCTCGACGTGGTCGAGTCCGTCGGCTCGCCGCACCTGGCCCTCGCGTGGGACTCGGCCAACTTCGTCCAGGTGGGCGTGCGGCCCTTCACCGACGGCTACAAGCTGCTGCGCCCGTACCTGGAGTACGTCCAGGTGAAAGACGCGCTCGCGGCGACGGGCGCCGTCGTGCCCGCCGGGCGCGGGGACGGCGAGGTGCCCGAGACCGTGCGTGCGCTGCGCGACGACGGCTTCGACGGGTTCTTCTCGCTCGAGCCGCACCTGAGCGAGGCGCACAGCCTCGGCGGGTTCTCCGGGCCGGAGCTGTTCACCGAGGCCTGGGAGGCCTTCACCACGATCCTCGACGCCGAGGCGGTGCCGTTCCGATGACCGACGCGCCCAGCTCGGACGTCCCGCCGACGACCCGGACCACGACCATGGAGGACCGCACGATGACGACTGCCCAGGAAGTGCGACCGGCCCGCCAGTCGGTGCCACCGCCCGCCGGGGCGGCCCGCCGCCCCGGCCCGCGTCCGCGCGGCACGACGTCGGTCGGCGGCCGGCTGGCGGCGGTCGCCTCGGCGGCCTGGCGCCCCGCGCTGGTGCTGCTCGCGCTGTTCGCCGTGTGGTGGTTCGTCGCGTGGCGCGAGCTCGTGCCGGCGTACCTGGTCCCGTCGCCCGGGGCCGTGTGGGACACGATGGTCGAGGACTGGGCCATGCTCGCCGAGCACACCTGGGTGACCACGATGGAGACGGTCGTCGGGTTCGTGCTCGCGTCCGTGATCGGCGTCGCGACGGCCGTCCTGCTCGTCTACTCGCCGACGGCCGAGAAGTCGCTCTACCCGCTCATCCTCTTCGCCCAGGTGATCCCCAAGATCGCGATCGCCCCGATCCTCGTGGTCTGGTTCGGGTTCGGCGCGGCCCCCAAGATCATCCTCGCGGTGCTCATCGCGTTCTTCCCGGTCGTGGTCTCGGCCGTCGCGGGGCTGCGGTCGATCGACCCCGAGCTGCTGGAGATGTCGGCGACCATGGGCGCGTCGCGGTGGAAGACGTTCCGCAAGATCCGCTTCCCGGGGTCCTTGCCGCAGCTCATGTCCGGGCTCAAGGTCGCCGTCACGCTCGCGGTGGTGGGTGCGGTCGTCGGCGAGTTCGTCGGCGCCGACCGCGGCCTCGGGTACGTGCTGCTCCTCGCGAGCGGCAACCTCGACGCACCGCTCCTGTTCGCCGACCTCATCCTCATGTCGCTCATCGGCGTCGTGCTGTTCCTCCTCGTCGAGCTGCTGGAGCGGCTCCTCATCCCGTGGCACGCGTCGAGGCGCGGGAACCTCGTCCTCGCGTCCTCCTGACCCACCCCTGACCCACCCCAGAGTTCGCCGCCCCGACGACGAGGCGGCGCGAGCAGAAGGAGTCTTCCCATGCGTGGTGCACGTCTGACAGTCTCGCTGGCCGTGGCCGGCGTCGTGGTGGCGGGGACGGCGGCCTGCGGGCAGTCGGCCGACCCGTCCGGGCCCGCGGAGGGCGAGGGCGGTCTCACCGAGGTCACCGTCACCCTCAACTGGGTGCCCTACGGCGAGCACGCGCCGTTCTACTACGGCGTCGAGCAGGGGATCTTCGAGGAGGAGGGGATCGACCTCACGATCCAGCCGGGCAACGGCTCGGGGAACACGGTCCAGCAGGTCGCGCAGCGCAACACCGACTTCGGCTGGGCCGACACCCCGCCGCTCGCGAACGCCATCAGCTCGGGCATGCCGGTGCGCAGCGTCGGTGTGTTCCTCCAGACCGGGCCGAGCTCGGTGGAGTTCTTCGCCGAGCAGGGCATCACCGAGCCCGCCGACCTGGTGGGCAAGACGGTCGGCGGCACGCCGGGAGACGCGATGTACGGGACGTTCCCGGCCTGGCTGGAGCTCAACGGCGTCGACCCGGCGGACGTGACCGTGGTCAACGTGGACGCGGCGGGCAAGATCGCCGCGCTCATCGAGGGCAAGGTCGACGCGATCCAGGGCTTCCACCACGACCAGGCGCCGACGATCGAGAACCAGACCGGCGAGGAGGTCGACGCGCTGCCCTTCGCGGACTTCGGCATGAACCTGCTCGGCACCGGGCTGGTGGCCAACGAGAAGCTCATCGCGGACGACCCCGAGCTCGTCGAGGCGATGGTGCGCGCGACGTCCCGCTCGTTCCTCGCCGCGTCCGAGGACCCGGACGCCGCCGTCGCGGCGATGGCCGCGGGTGCCGAGCAGGCGCCCGACGAGGCGGTCCTGGCGGCCCAGCTCGCCGCGACGATCGAGCTGCTCAACCTCGCGGACGCGCCCGCCCCCGGCGTGAACACCGAGGAGCAGTGGACGGACACCCTGACGTTCCTGTCTGAGAACACGGACTTCGACGGCGGCACGAACCCCGCCGACTTCTGGGACGGCGCGTTCGGGGCGGACCTGTGACCGCGACCGAGCTCGCGGCCCCCGCCGACGCGGTCGCCACGGAACCCATCATCGAGGTCCGGGACCTCACGATGCGCTTCACGTCGAAGCGGTCGGAGACCGTGGCGCTCGACGACGTCTCCCTGAGCGTCCAGCCGGGCGAGTTCGTCACGATCGTCGGGCCGTCCGGCTGCGGCAAGTCGACGCTGCTGAAGATCGTCGCGGGCCTCACGGCCTACACCGAGGGCGAGGTGCGCCTGTACGGGCAGCCCGTCACGCGGCCGCAGCGCGACATCGGGTTCGCGTTCCAGCGCTCGGCGCTGCTGGAGTGGCGCGGGGTGCGCAAGAACATCCTGCTCCAGGCGGAGATGCGGGGCATGGACAAGCGCCGGGCGCAGGAGCGCGCGGACGCGCTCATCGCGCTGACCGGGCTCACCGGCTTCGAGAAGGCCCTGCCGCACGAGCTGTCCGGCGGCATGCAGCAGCGCGTCGCGCTGTGCCGGGCCCTGCTGCACGAGCCGCGCGTCCTGCTCATGGACGAGCCGTTCGGAGCGCTCGACGCGCTCACGCGCGAGCAGATGAACATCGAGATGAACCGCATCTGGCGCGAGACCGGCACGACGATCGTGCTCGTCACGCACTCCGTGCCCGAGGCGGTGTTCCTGGGGAGCCGGATCGTCGTCATGAGCCCGCGCCCCGGACGGATCGTCGAGACCCTCGAGCCCGGGCTGCCCGACGAGCGCGACTACGGCACGACGCTCGTCGACCCCCGGTTCACGGGTGCCGCCGAGCGGCTGCGCGACCTGCTCGGCGCCAGCCACGTCGCCGAGTGAGCGCGTCCGTGCGGTCGGCCCCGGGGGGCACCGGTCCCGGCGTCGGCGTCGGGATCGTCGGGATGGGCAGCATCGGCGTGCTGCACGCGCGGGCGCTGCGCGACCTGGCGCCGCGGGCGCGGCTCGTCGCGTACAGCGGGGGCGCGGGCCTCGACGACGACGTGACGCCGTCGGGACCCGCGGCGCACCTGGCGCCGGACGAGGTGGTGCGCCATGAGGACGTCGACGTCGTGGCGGTCTGCACGCCGAGCGGGAGCCACGCGCGCCTCGCGCTCGCGGCGCTCGAGGCGGGCAAGCACGTGGTCGTGGAGAAGCCGCTCGCGGTGACCGTCGAGGACGCGCTCCGCGTCGAGCGCGCGGCGCGCGAGCGGGGCCTGGTGGTCTCGATGGTCTCGCAGCGCCGCTTCGAGCCCCAGCACCAGGCGCTCCGGCGCGCGCTCGACGACGGCGCCCTCGGCGAGCTGCGCCTCGTCGCGACGCACGTGCCATGGTACCGCGACGACGGCTACTACGCCGCGGCACGGTGGCGGTCGTCCACCGCGGAGGGCGGCGGGTCGCTCATGAACCAGGGCGTGCACAACGTCGACCTCCTGCGCTGGCTGTGCGGGCCGGTCGAGTCGGTCACCGCCCAGGCGGGGACGCTCGCGCGTGCGTCGGACCCCGGGCCGGGCGCCGCCGGCGACACCGCCGAGGACACCACGGTCGCGACGCTGCGCCTCGCGTCGGGTGCGCTCGGCGTCGTCACGACGACGACGGCCACGCCCCCGGGGTTCCCCGCCACCCTCGCGCTCCACGGGTCGCACGGGTCGGTGGAGCTCGCGCAGGACGAGGTGCTCCGCTGGGACGTGCCGGGCGTCCCGGCGCCCACGTCGGGGACCTCGACGGGCGGCGCGGCCGACCCGCTCGCGATCGGTCACGCCGGTCATCGCGTGCAGTGGGAGCAGGTGCTCGCGGCCCTGGACGGCACGGCACCGCCCCCGGTCGACGCCGCCGACGCGGTGGAGACGGTCCGGCTCCTGTGCGCGATCCGCGAGGCCGCCGCGACCGGCCGGGCCGTCCGCCCGAGCGACCTCGCGGTGCGAGGGGCGGCGACGCCGGCGCGGTGACGCCGTCGGCACGCCCACGATCGGTGCGCTCGGGTCTGCGAACGTTTGCACCCCCATCCTCCTTGACTCATGGACACCAGTAATCCAATGGTTACAATCGTTCGCACAACCAGTTCGGGGCCCAGTCCCCAGCCGACCGCCGGCGACCCCGTCGCCGACCGACACCCGCAGGAGGTCGCGTGACCGCCCCGACCGACGTCCCGAGCCGACCCGGCCCGACGTCATCCGCCGCGACGCCGGCCGACGCCGCACGGTCGGCGCGACCGCGCCTGCGCCGCGACGCCCACCCCGCGTTCCCGCCGGCGCCCGTCCGCCCGACGCAGGTCGGGATCGTCCACCTCGGGATCGGCGCGTTCCACCGTGCGCACCAGGCGGTCGTCACCGAGGACGCCGCGCGCGCCACGGGCGAGACGCGCTGGGGCATCCTCGGCGTGACGCAGCGTTCCGCGTCGGTGCGCGACCACCTCCGGCCGCAGGGCGGGGTCTACACCGTGCTGACGGTCGGGCCGGACGGGGCGTCCCCGCGCGTCGTGGGGTCGGTGACCGACGTCGCGTGGCCGGCCGAGGAGACGGCGCGCGTCCTCGCGGCGCTCGCCGCGCCGACGACGCACGTCGTGACGCTCACCGTCACGGAGAAGGGGTACGCGCGTCGCGCCGAGGGGCACCTCGACGTCGACGCCGTCGCGGGCGACCTCGACCTGCTGCGCCGCGAGGAGGCGGCCACGGGCTCTCCGGGCGCGGACGCGCCGGACGCGGGCCTCCCGGCCGGCGCGGAGGACGTCGCCGACGCCGACGCGGCGACCAGCGCCGTCGGGCTCCTCGTGCGCGGCCTCGCGGCACGCCGTCGGGCCGGGGGAGCGCCCCTGACCGTGCTGAGCTGCGACAACCTCGCCGACAACGGGCACGTGCTCGCGCGGCTCGTGAGCGAGGCGGTCGACGCCGCGCTCCCGGGCGCCGAGGGTGACGCGCTGCGCGCCTGGCTCGCCGCGTCGGTGACCTTCCCGTGCAGCATGGTCGACCGCATCGTGCCCGCGACCACGCCCGCGCAGCGCGACGAGGTCGAGACGCTGCTCGGCGCGCGCGACGAGGGCCTGGTGGTGGCGGAGCCGTTCCTGCAGTGGGTGATCGAGGACCGCTTCGCCGGGCCGCGCCCCGCGTGGGAGCGGGGCGGGGCGACCCTCACGAGCGACGTCGCTCCGTACGAGCGCGCGAAGCTGCGCCTGCTCAACGGCGCGCACTCCTACCTCGCCTATGCGGGCTCGCTCGCGGGGCACGCGACGATCGCCGCGGCCGTCGCGGACCCGGCGCTCGCCGCGGGGGCGCGGGCCCTGCAGGCCGACGCGCTCGCGACGCTGGACGCGCCCGACGGCGTCGACCTCGCCGCGTACGCCGAGACGCTGCTCGCGCGGTTCGCGAACCCCGCGACGGGGCACACGACGCGCCAGGTCGCGATGGACGGGACGCAGAAGATCCCGTTCCGCTGGGGTGCGACGCTCGCCGACCTCCTCGCGGCTCGGCCGGAGGCCCCGGCCCCGCAGGGCGTCGTGGCGGCGCTCGCCGCGTGGGCCGGGTACGTCGTCGCGGAGGCCCGGGCGGGGCGCACGGTGGACGACCCGCGCGGCGACGAGCTGCGCGCGGTCGTCGGGGGTGCCCCCGACGACGACTCGGCCGTCCGCGCGCTCGTCTTCCTCCCCGGCCTGCTGCCCGGGGTCCCGGACGGGCGGCTGGACGAGGTCGCCGACGGGGCCGTCGCCGCGGCCGTCGGCGCGAGCGCGACGGGCACGACCGGCACGACGAACGAGGAGGCTGCGCCGTGAAGATGGGGTTCCGCTGGTACGGGGAGGGGAACGACACGGTCACGCTCGACCACGTCCGCCAGGTCCCCGGCGTCGAGACGATCGTGTGGAGCCTGCACGACAAGCAGGCGGGCGAGGTGTGGGAGCAGGCGGAGATCGACGCCGAGGTCGCGAAGATCACCGGCCTGAGCGACGAGGCGAGGGCGCGCGGGATCACCCGGACGTTCGACGCGGAGGTGGTCGAGTCCGTCAACGTGCACGAGTCGATCAAGCTCGGCAAGACCGTCCTCGGGCGCAGCCGCGACGAGGCGATCGAGAACTACGTGACGACGATCCGCCGGCTCGGTCGGGCCGGGGTGAAGGTCGTCTGCTACAACTTCATGCCCGTCTTCGACTGGCTGCGCACCGACCTGTGGCACCCGCTGCCCGACGGCTCGACCGCGCTGTTCTTCGAGCGCGCCGTCGTGGACGCGACGTCGCCGCAGAGCCTCATCGCGGACATGGAGGCGAACACGCACGGGCTCACGCTGCCCGGCTGGGAGCCCGAGCGGCTCGCGAGCTTCGCCGAGCTCGACGCCGCCTACGAGGGCGTGACGCGCGAGGACATGTACGCCCACTACCGGTACTTCCTCGACGCGGTGATCCCCGCGTGCGAGGAGGCCGACGTCAAGCTGGGCGTGCACCCCGACGACCCGCCCTACGACGTCTTCGGCTGGCCGCGCGTCGTCTCGACCAAGGACGACCTGGCGCGCGTTCTGTCCCTCCACGACAGCCCGTACCACGGCCTGACCCTGTGCCTCGGCAGCTTCTCCGCGAACCCCGAGCAGGACGCGGTCGACGCCGTGCGCACGTTCATGGACCGCATCCACTTCACGCACGTGCGCAACATCAAGCACCTGGGGAACGGCGACTTCACCGAGGTCGCGCACCGCGCGTGCGAGGGCAGCGTGGACACGACGGGCATCATGCGCGCGTACGCCGAGGCGGGCTACCAGGGCTACGTGCGCCCCGACCACGGCCGGCACCTGTGGGACGAGAACACGACCAACAAGCCCCGCCCCGGCTACGGCCTGTACGACCGCGCGCTCGGCATCCAGTACCTGCTCGGCGCCTGGGACGCGTTCCGCTACGACGCCTGACGGCGGGCCGCTGCCCGGGGGTGCAAGCTACGCGTCCCCGGCGGCGGCCTTCGCCTCGCCCCAGCCGTACCAGCGCTCGACCTCGATCCACGCGCTGACGCGCGGGCTGTGCCGGTTCGCGTACTCGTGCCCCGTGTAGTGGCGCGAGATCCGGTCGATGTCGGCCAGGCCCTCGTCGGCGCGCAGCTCCGCGACGCGCCCGATGAGCGTCACGTGCGTGTACCAGTTCTCGTCGAGCACGGTGAGCGAGACGCGCGGGTCGTTCCGCAGGTGCTGGAGCCGCACGCGGGACTCGTCGAGGTTGACGAGCACGCGACCGTCGTCCTCCCAGACGTACCAGGTCGCCGCGGTGACGGGGGCGCCGTCGGACCGCACGGTCGCCATGACGGCGGCGTTCGGGCGGCGCAGCAGCTCGACGAGACGGGACGGCAGCGGGGGTCGGGACATGACGGTTCCTCCAGGCGCAGGACGGCGGGACGTCCCGACGCTACGTCACCCGGGCTCGGCGCGCCGACCGGGCCGCGACGGTTCAGCGCGTCCAGGGCGCGCCGAGCTCGGTGAACGTCCGGGCCGTGCGCGCGGCCTCCTCGCACCACCGCGCGACGTCGGCGACGACGGGGCGGCGGTCGTCGCCCTCGCCCGTCCACGTCACGGCCGCCGGGTCGAGGGGCCGCGGGTCCGCGGCCGTCCGCACGGCCTCCATGACGCGCATGAACGCGCCGGTGTCGCGCACGTCGCACGCGAGCCGGCGCTCGGGGTCGCGGCGTGCGGCGAGGAGGTCCTCCAGGAGCCCGGTGCGGCCGTACGTCTTCTCCACGTGCGCCCGGGGGGTGCGGACCAGCACGCGGTCGTGCTCGTACTCGAGCGTGACCTCACCGTCCGTCCCGAGCACGAGCACGCGGGCCGGGGTGCGCTCGGGCGCGCAGAGCGTGAGCCCGAACCCGTAGGGCAGGCCGTCGCGCGCGACCACGCGCAGCGAGGACGTGTCGTCCGCCTCGATCGGGTTGGCGCGCCAGAGGTCGGTCACGACGTGGGCCACGTCGTCGGACGTGCGGGCGCCGCCGATGCGCAGCGCGGTCGCGACCGCGTGGGCGAGCGGGTTGGTGACCACGCCGTCCACGACGTCGCGCCCGTCGAGCCGGCGTCGGCCCGCCCACGGCGCGCGCCGCCAGTAGCCGGTGGTCCGCACCCACGTGCCGACGGCGCCGATGCCCACGACGTCGCCGATCTCGCCGTCCGCGACGAGCTCGGCGACCGCGTCCACCGCGTGCGAGCCGAAGGTCTGGAAGCCCACCTGGCACCGGCGGCGCGTGCGCTCGGCCACCTCCACGAGCGCGAGGTGCTCCGCGAGGGACGCGGCGGTCGGCTTCTCGAGCAGGACGTCGGCGCCCGCCTCCATCGCGGCGCGCGCGAGCGGGAGGTGGGTCGGGATCGGGGTCGAGATCACGACGACCTCGGGTCGGACGGCCGCGTCGGACGACGAGAGCAGGTCGCCCAGCGTGGGGAACCAGGGCGCGGGGGCGTCGTCGGGGCGGCGCGGGTCGACGACCGCGCTCAGCCGGACGCGGCCCTGCTCCGCGAGCGCGGCGACCGTGCGCAGGTGGGACCCGCCGTGGCCGTGGACCCCGACGACGGCGACCGGGACGGCCGCCTGCGCCCGGTCGAGCACGTGGTTCGTCCCGGAGGCCGCCCGGGGCGAACCGGTCACCGGACCCGCTCCGCGAGCGCCGCGGCCTCGTCGAGGTCGAGCCCGCGGTCGACGAGCACGGCGCGCGCGCCCGTCTCGAGCGTGCCGCCCGCCGGGATGGTCCGGGGCGCGTCCCAGGCCAGGGCCGGGCCGGCCCCGGGGTACTCGGCGGCACGGAGGAACCACGGCACCGTCTCGCCCTGCTGGACCAGGAGCAGCGTCGTCGTGTGGGAGGGGTGCTCCTGCACGAACGCGACCCACGGGGACGTGCTGCCGTGAGCGCTCTCCTCGCCACGCCCGTGCGCGCTGAGCACGCTCGTCGAGGCGGCGGTGCGCAGGCGCCAGAAGAAGCCGCCGTACCCGGCGCCGGGGCGGCCGTTGGTCGCGGGCGACCCGAGGACGAGCGCCCCGCGCTCGGCGCGCAGGGTCGAGCGCCAGTCGAGGACCCAGGTCTCGTCGTCGAGCACCCACGCGTCGAGGCGGCGGTCCTCCTCGAGCTGGGGGACGCCCTGCTCGTCGTGCCAGCGGACGCCGTCGTGCAGGAGGTGCTGCTCCACGGGGTCGACGGCGAGCGCGTGGCTCACCTGGCGGCCGTGGTTGGGCAGGAGGGTCGGACCGACGTCGGCGACGAACGTGCGGCCGCCCCAGTAGGAGGTGCCGTTGACGTCGGCGACGGCCATGGAGGCGCCGTAGTGGTGGCGGTGGTCGACGGGGCCGGCGTCGGTGAGCGGGACGCCCGCGAGGGTGTGGACCGGGTGCAGGTAGGACCGCGGCGCGTGCACGGCCGGGATGCGGTCGCCCTGCTGGTAGCGGGCCAGGCGCAGGTCGCCGGCGCGCAGGACGACGGCCTCCCCGTCGGGGGCCCAGCGGACCTCCCGAGGCACGGGCTGGTCGGCGGGTCCGGCTCCGGCGCTCTCGACGACGACAGTGCCGGCGGGCTCGGCCGACGGGACCGCGCGGGCCCGGGCCACCTGGCGCGGGACGGGCCCCGTCGTGGCGCGGACCTCGAGCCGCGGCTCGAAGCGGGTCGTGCGGGACGCGGACGCGGAGTCGTCGATCAGGGCGGAGAGCTCCTTCCAGGCGTGCCGGCCGAGCTCGGCCTGCGGCACGGCGACCGTCGTGAGCGACGGTGTCGCGTAGCGCGCGAGGTCGATGTCGTCGAAGCCGACGACCGACATGTCCTTGGGCACCGCGACGCCCGCCTCGTTGAGCCCGGCGAGCAGGCCGAACGCGACGAGGTCGTTGAACGCGACGACGGCGGTCGGCCGGGCGGTGAGGACCTCGTCGACGGCGGCGTGGCCGGCGGCGATGTCGGGCCCGGCGGGGAGCTCGACGAGCTCGAGGTCGGGCGTGCGGTCGAGCACGCGCCGCAGCCCGGTGCGCCGGAGCGCGTCGGACGCGCTGCCGGGCGGGCCGGCGAGGTAGGCGACCCGGCGGTGGCCGAGGGAGAGCAGGTGCTCGAGCACCTGGGCCGCGGCGTCGGCGTAGTCGACGACGAGCGACGGCACGGCCGTCTCGCCCGGGTGCGCGAGCTCGCGGTTGACGAGCACGACGGGGGAGACGTCGGGGACGAGCAGCGCGAGCTCGGCCGCGGGCATGCGCGGGGAGACGAGCACGAGCGCGTCGCAGCGCAGCCGGGCCTCGAGCGCGATCGCGGCCTCCTCTGTGGGGTCCTCGGCGGTGTCCGCGACCAGGACGCGGTACCCGGCCGGGGCGGCGGCCGAGGTGACGCCGCGCAGGATCTGCTGGAAGACCGGGTTGCCCAGGTCCGGGACGACGAGCGCGACCGTGTTGGTCCGTCCGAGCGACAGGCTCCGCGCGACGTTGCTGGGCCGGTAGCTCAGGTCGGCGGCCGCCTGGCGGACGCGCGCGCTGATCTCCGGATCGACCGTCGCGCGGCCGTTCATGACGCGCGACACCGTCGCCCGGGAGACGCCCGCGGCGGTCGCCACGTCGGCGATCGTCACCCCGCCTCGCCGTGTGCTCACGCTTGCCATCGTTCTCCCTCGAGTCGTGGTTCGCGCGCCGCGGGCACGCACGACTGCGTGGTGCCTGCGCTCGCCGGGGTCGGCCGGTGCCGCGCGATGACCTGACCGTACACCATGGGAAACCGGTTCCACATGTGCTACGGTCCTCACCCAGCAACCGGTTTCCCCGCGACGGAGGAACGCCGGACTACCGATCGACGACGACCGGAGGGTGACGGATGACCGGCACGAGGTGCGAGGAGGGTCTCGCATGGCGGTGACCGAGCTCGCGCGAGGGACCGCCGCGCGGCGGCCCGCACGCAAGAAGGGGGACGGCAGGGCGGCGGCGCTCTTCCTCGCCCCCTGGTTCGTGGGCCTCGCGCTCATCACGGCGGGACCCATGGTCGCGTCGCTGTACCTGTCCTTCACGGACTACAACCTGCTCCAGGCGCCGAGCTGGATCGGGTGGGACAACTACGAGCGGATGTTCGCCGACCCGCGGCTGCTCAACTCGCTCCAGGTGACGTTCACGTACGTGTTCGTCTCCGTGCCGCTCCAGCTCGCCGCGGCGCTCGGTCTGGCGCTCCTGCTCGACAAGGGCCTGCGCGGGCTCGCGGTCTACCGCTCGATCTACTACCTGCCCTCCCTGCTCGGCGGGAGCGTGGCGATCGCGATCCTGTGGCGCCAGGTCTTCGGCGCCGACGGGCTCATCAACCAGGTCCTCGCGCTCGTCGGGATCGAGGGGCAGGGCTGGGTCTCGCACCCGGACTACGCGCTGGGCACGCTCGTCGCCCTCAACGTGTGGACGTTCGGGGCACCGATGATCATCTTCCTCGCCGGGCTGCGCCAGATCCCGCGCATGTACTACGAGGCGGCCTCGATCGACGGTGCGGGCCGGTGGCGCCAGTTCCGCTCGATCACGGTGCCGATGCTCACGCCGATCATCTTCTTCAACCTCGTGCTGCAGCTCATCAACGCGTTCCAGTCGTTCACGCAGGCGTTCGTCGTGAGCGGCGGGACCGGCGGGCCGGCGGACTCGACGATGTTCTACACGCTCTACCTCTACCTCAAGGGCTTCGGCTCCCTCGAGATGGGCTACGCGTCGGCGATGGCCTGGTTCCTGCTCCTGATCATCGGCGGGATGACGTTCGTCAACTTCCTCGCCTCGAAGTACTGGGTCTTCTACGATGACTGACACCACGCACCCCGCCACGGGGACCCCCACCGACGCCGTCGTCACCGAGGACGCGGCCCCCGGGACCCGCTCCCGGTCGACGCTCTCCCAGCTCGCGGCCGACGCGCCGCCCACCGCTCCGCGACCCCGGCGTCGGGCGCAGTCCGCGCGGGTCCGGTCCGTGCTCAAGCACGTGCTGCTCATCGCGTTCGGGCTCGTCATGCTGTACCCGCTGCTGTGGATGCTCGCGAGCTCGTTCAAGCCCTCGGCGCTGATCTTCCGCGAGCCGGGCCTCATCCCGTCCGCGGTCGACCTCGGCAACTACACCGACGGGTGGAACGCCCTCACGCACCCGTTCGGCCACTACCTGCTCAACTCCGCGATCGTGGTGCTCGGGTCGGTGCTCGGCAACCTCGTCTCGTGCTCGCTCGCGGCCTACGCGTTCGCCCGCCTGCAGTTCCGGGGCCGCGGGGTCTGGTTCGCGATCATGCTCATGTCGATCATGCTGCCGATCCACGTCGTGATCGTGCCGCAGTACGTGCTGTTCTCCTCCCTGGAGTGGATCAACACGTTCCTGCCGCTCATCGTGCCGAAGCTGCTCGCGACGGACGCGTTCTTCATCTTCCTCATGGTCCAGTTCTTCCGCGGGATCCCCAAGGAGCTCGACGAGGCCGCGCGGCTCGACGGCTGCGGGCACGGGCGGATCTACCTGCGCATCATGATGCCGCTCGCGCTGCCGGCGCTCGCGACCACCGCGATCTTCACCTTCATCTGGACCTGGAACGACTTCTTCAGCCAGCTCATCTTCCTGACCAAGCCGGACATGTACACGGTCCCGATCGCGCTGCGCACGTTCGTCGACGCCACGGGCCAGAGCTCGTGGGGGCCGATGTTCGCCATGTCGATCGTCTCCCTGGTCCCCGTGTTCCTCGTCTTCCTCTTCGGTCAGAAGTACCTCGTCAAGGGCATCGCCACGACGGGGATCAAGTAGCTCCTCCCGCTCGCGGGCGCCGCCCGCGGGTCTCCCGGTGCCGTCCGGCACCGCTCCGCACGACAGAACGACGACGTCCCGTCACGCACAAGGAGAGTCATGAACACCTCGATCCACCGCTCGCGTCGGCCCGGCACGCGCCGCGCGGCGCTGGCTGCCGCACTGACCGTCGGTGCCCTCGCCCTGACCGCCTGCAGCGGCGACGGCGGCGTCGCGAACCCGGGCGGCGACGACGAGTCGTCCGCCGCGGAGTCCGGGCCCGTCGAGATCCGCTTCTCGTGGTGGGGGTCGGACACCCGCCACCAGACGACGCAGCAGATCATCGACCTCTTCGAGGAGGAGAACCCCGACATCCAGGTCGTCCCCGACTACACCGACTGGGGCGGGTACTGGGACAAGCTCGCGACGTCGGTCGCCGCCGGCGACGCGCCCGACGTCATCACGCAGGAGGAGCGCTACCTCGCGGACTACGCCTCGCGCGGCGTCCTCGCGGACCTCGGGTCGCTCGACATCGACACGAGCACGATCGACGAGTCGGTCGTGGGCTCCGGCGAGACGGGCGGCGCGCTCTACGGCATCCCCACCGGCGTGAACGCCTACGCGGTGCTCGCCGACCCGCAGGTGTTCGCCGACGCGGGCGTCGAGGTCCCGGACGACTCCACGTGGACCTGGGAGGACTACGTCGCGGTCTCGAACGCGGTGAGCGCGGGCGCGACGGACGGCATCTACGGCACGCAGGACTACGGCTTCAACGAGGCCGGCCTGTCGATCCTCGCGCGGCAGCGCGGCGAGGCGCTGTACACGCCCGAGGGCGAGCTCGGCGTCTCCGCGGAGACCGTCGCGGACTTCTTCCAGCTCTCCCTCGACCTCCAGGCGGGCGGTGGCCAGCCCGACGCCGCGCGGTCCGTCGAGCTGGAGGGTGCCGGTCCGGAGGGCTCGCTCCTCGGGACGAACCAGGGCGCGATGGGCATGTGGTGGACCAACCAGCTCGGCGCCATCAGCACGGCGTCGGGTCGCGACCTGCAGCTCCTGCGCCTCCCGGGCGAGTCCGAGGGCGAGCGCACGGGCATGTACTTCAAGCCCGCGATGTACTACTCGGTCGCCAAGACGTCCGAGCACCCCGAGGCGGCCGCCAAGTTCGTGGACTTCCTGCTCAACGACCCCGAGGCCGGCGCCCTCATGCTCTCCGACCGCGGCCTGCCCGCGAACACCGAGGTGCGCGCGGCCGTGAAGGACAGCCTGTCCCCGGCCGACAAGCAGGCCGCGGACTTCCTCGAGGCGCTCGGCTCCGAGATCGTCGACGGCCCTCCGGTCCCGCCGCAGGGCGCCGGGGACGTCGTCGAGATCCTCAAGCGCATCAACACCGAGGTGCTCTTCGAGCAGAAGTCGCCGCAGGACGCCGCGACGCAGTTCCTCGACGAGGTGGGCGCGGCCATCGGGCAGTAGCCCCGCCGTGGTCTCCCGCCACCCCTGACCGGCCGGGCCGGCCCGTCGCCCCACGGGCCGGCCCGGCCGCACCTCCGCAGCTCTCCACCGCGCCGCCCACCCCGCCCTGACCCAGGACCCCGAGAGGACCGCAGACCCGTGCACCACCCCGGCACCATCCCGACCGAGCCCGCGCCGACCCACCGTCCGCGCCGCTACGCCCTCGCCGGCACCGGGCACCGCGCGCGCATGTTCGTCGACGCGCTGCTCGGCGAGCACCGCCCGGACGGGCACCTGGTCGCGTGGTGCGAGCCGAACCCCGTGCGCGCCGCCTGGTACGACCGTCGCCTGGAGGCCGCGGGCCTCGCGCCGCTGCCCCGCTACGAGCCGTCCGACCTCGGCCGGATGCTCGCGGAGCAGGCGGTGGACGCGCTGATCGTGACGACGCCCGATCACGCCCACGCGGACTACGTCGTCGCGGCGCTCGGGGCCGGCGTCGACGTCGTGTGCGAGAAGCCGCTCACGACCGACGCCGCCGGGATGGCGCGCATCCGTGCCGCGGCCGAGCGCTCGTCGGCCACGCTCACCGTGACGTTCAACTACCGGTACTCGCCGCGCAACACCGCGCTGCGGCGCGTCATCGCGTCGGGCGAGATCGGCGACGTCGTCTCCGTGCACTTCGAGTGGCTGCTGGACACCGTGCACGGGGCCGACTACTTCCGCCGCTGGCACCGCGACAAGGCCGCCTCGGGCGGGCTCGCCGTGCACAAGGCGAGCCACCACTTCGACCTCGTCAACTGGTGGCTCGACGACATCCCCGAGACCGTCGTCGCACGCGGCGGGCTCCGCTTCTACGGGGACGACGGCGCGGGGCGGCCCGCCGGAGAGCGACCCGGCCTGGGCCGCGACGCCGGTCCCGACGACCCGTTCGGGATCGACCTCGCCGCGGACGACACGTTGCGCGCGCTCTACCTCGACGCGGAGGCCGAGGACGGCTACGTCCGCGACCGCGACGTGTTCGCGCCGGGCGTCACCATCGAGGACACGATCGGCGCGCTCGTCGGCTACCGGCGCGGCGCGACCCTCACCTACTCCCTGACCGCGCACAGCCCGTGGGAGGGGTACCGCGTCGCGGTCAACGGGACGCGCGGCCGGGCCGAGCTCGACGTCGTCGAGCGGGCCCACGTCGAGTCCGGACGCGCGGCGGAGGACCTGGGCCCGGACGGCAAGCGCCGCCCCGCCGTCGACCCGAGCGCCGTGCACGACCCCCGGGCGAGCGACGTCCGACCCTACGGCGCGCGCCTCGTCGTGCAGCGGCACTGGGAGCCAGCGCGCGAGGTCGTCATCGAGGAGGGCGAGGGCTCCCACGGCGGCGGCGACCGCCTCCTCCTCGCCGACGTGTTCCGCGGTCCGGGCGAGGACCCGCTCGGGCGGGCCGCGGGCTACGTCGACGGCCTGCGCAGCGTCGCCGTCGGCGTGGCCGCGAACCGCTCGCTCGAGACGGGGCAGGTCGTGCGCACCGCCGACCTCGGGGTGTCGCTCGAGCGTCCCGGGGCGGCGACCGCCACCCCGACGTCGGCGGTGCGGTCGTGACCGCGACGGCGCGCGCGGCCGACGTGCTCGTCCTGCGGCCCGAGGACGACGTCGCCGTCGCGACGCGCGACCTCGCGCCGGGCGACGCCGTCGACCTCCCCGCGGGCGGCACGGTCACGGTGGCCGACGCCGTCCCGCGCGGGCACAAGGTCGCGCTGCGGGACGTCCCCGCGGGCGACCCCGTGCACAAGTACGGGCAGGTGATCGGCGTCGCGACGCGCGACGTCCGCGCCGGCCAGCACGTGCACACGCAGAACCTCGGGTACGCACCGGGGGAGCGCGAGCACGAGCTCGCCACCGTGCGCACCGCGCTGGACGTGCCGCCCGGACCGCGCCCGACCTTCCGCGGCTACCGGCGTGCGAACGGGAGGACCGGCACGCGCAGCTACGTCGCGATCCTCACGTCGGTCAACTGCTCCGCGAGCACGGCGCGCATGATCGCGGACCAGTTCCGCGGGCCCGCGCTCGACGCGTACGAGGACGTCGACGGCGTCGTCGCCCTCACGCACCAGTCGGGGTGCGGCCTCGTGCCGACCAGCGAGGGCGCGCAGGTGCTCCTGCGCACGCTGCGCGGGTACGCCGCCCACCCCAACGTCACGGGAGTGCTCGTGCTCGGGCTCGGCTGCGAGATGATCGCCGTCGACACGGTCCTCGCGGGGGCGGACCTGTCGCCGGACACGGTGGTGCGCACGCTGACCATCCAGGAGACGGGCGGCGTGCGGGCCACCGTCCGTGCGGGCGTCGCGGCGGTGCGCGAGATGGTGGCGGAGATCGACGCACGCTGGGAGCGCACCGACCGCGACGTGTCCGAGCTCGTGCTCGGCCTCAACTGCGGCGGCTCCGACGGGTACTCCGGCATCACCGCGAACCCGGCGCTCGGCATCGCGTCCGACCGCCTCGTCGCCTACGGCGGGACGTCGGCGCTCGCGGAGACGCCCGAGGTGTTCGGCGCCGAGCACCTGCTCACGCGCCGGGCGGTCACGCCGGAGGTCGGGCAGCGCCTGCTCGACCGGCTCGAGTGGTGGCAGGGCTACGCCGAGGCCGGGGGAGGCACGCTCGACAACAACCCCTCGCCCGGCAACAAGGCCGGTGGCCTGACGACGATCCTCGAGAAGTCGCTCGGCGCCGTCGCCAAGGGCGGGCAGGCCGACCTCGCCGCCGTGCACGAGTACGCCGAGCCGCTCGACACCCCGGGCTTCGTGTTCATGGACACCCCCGGCTACGACCCCGTCTCCGTCACCGGGCTCGTCGCGGGCGGGGCGACGGTCGTGTGCTTCACGACGGGTCGCGGGTCGGTGTTCGGCTGCAAGCCCACCCCGAGCATCAAGCTCGGGACCAACAGCGAGCTCTACGCGCGCATGGGCGACGACGTGGACATCGACTGCGGGCGGGTCGTCGACGGCGTCGCGACCCTCGAGGAGGTGGGCGACGAGATCTTCGCGCGCATCCTCGCGGTCGCCTCGGGGGAGGAGACGGCGAGCGAGGAGCTCGACCTCGGCGGCGAGGAGTTCGTCCCGTGGCAGCTCGGCACGGTCACCTGACCCCGCGAGGTAGAGCTCCGCCAGGCCGAGGTAGAGCCCTGGTCGCGGCTCAGGAGCCGCTCGCGGACTCCTCCCGCGCGAACGCCGCGGCGTCGGGGTCGTAGGCCACGGGACGGGACTGGTCGAGCTCGACGAGCACGAGGTCGAGGATCCAGCGGTTCGGGCCCCGCTCGCGGCCCCGGGTCGAGGGACCGGGGGGCGCGGCGTCCGCGTCGTCGCGCACCTCGTGCACGACGACGACCGGCGCACCGGGCAGGGGCACGCGGTCCTGCGGCGCGACGAGCAGGACCTCGACCGGTCGCTCGGCCCCGGGCGGGCCGTAGGTGACGCTCGCGTCGAACCGGGGCCGCCCGTCGTCGGTCCACGCACCCTGGTACCGCCGGTCCACCAGCGTGCCCGGGGTGCGGACCCCGTCCCGGCGCAGCGCGCGCAGGCGCTCCTGGACGGCTCGAGCCTCGAGCTGCGCCTCGGCCGTCGCGAGGACGGCGACCACGCCGCACGCCAGCGCCCCGACGGCGACGCCGGCGAGCGCGAGGAGCGGCTCGAGCTCGAGGTCCCGGGCGAGCGGGTGAGCGACGCCGGCCAGGTCCAGCCCGACGACGGTCCCCGTCCCCAGCGCGAGCGCGAGGAGCGCGGTGGCCCACGTCAGGCGCGAGGCCACGCGCGCCGAGCCGCTCGCACCGTGGGAGACGGTGTGGACGCCCAGCAGGAGGACGCACGCGGGGAGCGCGACGACGGCGAGCGCGACCACGAGCCACCACGGCGCGGGGCGGCCGCCCTGCAGCGCGCCCGGGCCGAGCAGGTGACCGGCGAGCAGAGCCACGGCGACCCCGCCGACGACCGCCACGAGCACGCCGGAGCCGAGGACCAGCCGGGTCAGGTAGCGCGTCTGGGCGCGCGGCGAGAGCGGGGTCTCGACGACGGCCCGGCCGCGCCGGTCGCGCACGGCGAACGCCGGGACGCCGGGGCTGAGGAACCCCGGGTTGCCGGGCAGGCCCGTCAGCCCGGCGGCCGGCTCCGAGGCCGACCCCCAGCCCGGGTCGTCCACCGGCGGGGCGGCGGTCGGTCCGTCGAGGTCGTCGCGCGATGCGGTCATGACGACCCTCCCCTCTGGTCAAGAGAACGTCAAGTGCAGGGTAGGGGATGGCGGGCGTGATGTCACCGGTCCGGTGCGCGGCGGGGTCCTTCCGCGACGCGTGACGAGGTCGTTCGGGCGCGGCGACGCGTGACATGATCGACCTCATGCTCACTCCCGCCACCGGCGCGGCCGGGTCGCGCATCGCCGGCCTCGGTCACTTCCAGCCCGAGAAGACGCTGACGAACGACGACATCGCGCAGCTCGTCGAGACCAACGACGAGTGGATCCGCTCGCGCACCGGGATCGTCACGCGGCACGTCGCCGACGACGACACGACGGTCGCCGACATGGCCACCGCGGCCGCGCGCCACGCGCTCACCGACGCCGGGGTCGACCCCGCCGAGGTCGACCTCGTGATCGTCGCCACCGCCACCGCGACCGACCGCTCGCCCAATACCGCGGGCCGCGTCGCCTACCACCTGCGCACCGGCGTCATGCCCGGGCAGTCCACGCCCGAGGAGGCGTCCGAGCTCGACCTGCGCGGCGTCGTCGGGCCCGCCGTGCTCGACGTCAACGTCGCGTGCTCCGGGTTCGCCCACTCCGTCGGCCTCGCCGACCAGGCGATCCGCGCCGGCTCCGCCCGCACCGCCGTCGTCATCGGCGCGGAGAAGCTCACCGCGTTCACCGACTGGACCGACCGCAGCACGTGCATCCTCACCGCCGACGGCGCGGGCGCGGCCGTGCTGCGCGCGACGGACGAACCCGGCGTCGGGCCCGTCACCTGGGGCTCCGAACCCGACCTCACGCCCGCCGTGCTCATCGAGTCGCCCGCGGACAAGTTCGCCCAGGACGGCCGCGCCGTCTTCAAGTGGGCCATCACGCGCGCCGCCGACCGCGCGCGCTCCGTCGTGGAACGGTCCGGCGTCTCGCTCGACGACATCGAGGTCCTCGTCGCGCACCAGGCGAACCTGCGCATCATCGAGCCGCTCGCGAAGTCGCTCGGGCTCGAGTCCAAGATCGTCGTCACCGACATCGTCGAGTCCGGCAACACGTCCGCCGCGTCCATCCCGCTCGGGCTCTCCAAGTGGTGGCACGCCGGCAAGATCCCCGCCGGCGTCCCGGCGCTGCTCTTCGGCTTCGGCGGCGGGTTCGCCTGGGCCGGCCAGGTCGTGGAGACCCCGACCCGCTGACACCGGTTCGCGCCGCACCTGGCCCGGCCCGACGACGAGATGCGAGTCGTTGCCCTCTCCTCCGTCCGTGGAGGGGCAACGACTCGCATCTCGTCAGCCGTCGGCGGTGACAGTCCGGTGAGGTCGCCGTCGACCCGGCCCCTGCACCGGGTGGAGGGTGACTGCCGTGACTGCCCGATACCGGCTGCGCGGCTTTCCCTACGGGTAGCTGACGACCTTCGCCGGGACGGTCTCGACGCCGCTGGCGCGGGGGCCGACGCCGTTGATGACGTGCTCGTACGTGCCCACCCCGCCGAGCGAGACGGTCAGCAGCGAGTGCATCTTGACGCCCGGGGTGATCGGGACCTCGAACCCGTTGTCGGACACGATCGACGCGTCGGACGTGAACACGCAGTAGGAGCCCAGGCCCCAGGCCTCGTGGTTGCGCACGTGGTCCGCGACCTTGTACGCGGCCCACCCGCGGATGCCGTCGTGGTTCCACGCGGCCTGGTTCGGCGGGTCGTACGGGAGCTCGTTCTGGTAGAAGATCGTGCGCCCCCGCTCGCCGTTCCACAGGGTGTTGTACTTCTGGTAGTGCTCGACGAAGAGCCCGTAGCCGTCGACGTCGTCGCCGTTGACCACGAGGCCGTAGTCGGCGGTGTTGACGTCCCAGCCGATGCCCTCGCCGTGGTCGCCGCGCCAGGACCAGATGTGGTCGACGATCGTGTCGTCCGCGTTGATGACGATCGCGCTGTCCACCTTGCCCGCGTGCGCGCCGCCGACGCGCACGAACACGTCGTGGATCGAGATCGGGTCGTCGGCGTGGTCCGCGCTCGAGCCCTCCGTGCCCACGGTGAGCATGCTCGGGGACTCGGCCGCTCCGGCGTCGAACAGGACGCTGGCGACCCGGACGCCGTCGACGTCGCCGACCTGCAGCGCGGTCTGCCCGGCGGTCGGCACGATGGTCGCGTAGCCGAGCCCCAGCACGACCGTGTCGGCGCGGTTCACCTCGATCGTCTCGTCGAGGTTGTAGACGCCGGGCGTGAGCAGGAGGTGGAGCCCCTGGTCCAGCGCGGCGTTGATGTGCTCGGCGGTGTCGCCCGGGTGCGCGACGTAGAAGTCGTCGAGCGGGATCGACGTGCCGGGCGTGGAGCCGTTCTTCCAGGTCGCGCCCCGCGTCCCCTCGCGCAGCGACGGGACGAAGACGGCGTAGTCGTCGCCGTCGAGGTAAAGGTACGGCTTCTCCCGGATCGTGCCCGTGGTGTCGAGCGTGGTGACCGCGGGCTCGGGGAACGTCGTCGGCGGGGCGTTCTCGGTGCCGGAGAACACCATGTTCCACAGCGTGCCGTCCCAGCCGCCCGTGAGCGTCGAGTCGCGCGTGTACCACTGCTGCTGCGTGTAGCCGCGGACCTGGCCGTCGACGATGGAGTCGGCCGTGAAGCCGCCCGACGCCCAGCCGTAGCGCGACGAGTGCAGCATGAGGTTGCCCTTGACGTGGATGCGCCGCATCGGGGCCGCCTGCGAGACGGCCCAGCGCATGTCACCGCCGGTCGGGGTGACGGCGAGGTTCTCGATGGAGCGCCAGAAGTTCTGCGTCGCGTTCCCCTCGAACCACTCCGCGTCGGCCCAGACGCCGCCCGTGATGTTCACGTCGTCGGGGTTCTTGCCGAGGCCGTTGACCGCGGTGTTGAAGCCGACGTTGACGTGCACCGGGTACGTGCCGGGCTCGAAGAGGAACTGGTCGCGGCGCAGGCCGAACTGGCTCTCCTCCTGCGCGGCGTACGCCGCGTCGACGGCGGACTGGATGTCGGCGACCGGGGTGCTGGGGCCGAACACGTGCACGTTCGGCCCGAGGTCCCCGCCCCCCTCGATCGGCTCGCCCGTGCCTGGGTTCCCGGTCCCGTCGCCCGTGGTCAGCACGCGCAGCTCCCAGATCGAGTAGCCCCAGCCGGTCCCGCGCTCGGTCCCGACGAGCCGGACGTAGCGGCCCGAGCCGGTGACGTCGAGGGCCTGCTTCCCGCCCGTCCCGTCGGTCACGGTGCGCAGCGTGCGCCACAGGGCGCCGTCGTCGGACGTCTCGACGCGGAAGCCCTTGCCGTAGGCGCCCTCCCAGTCGATCTCGATCCCGCAGACGGGCTTGATCGCGCCCAGGTCGACCTGGAGCCACTGCGCGTCGGAGAAGTCGCTGCTCCAGCGCGTGTCGGCCTTGCCGTCCACCGCGAGGCCCGCGGCGTACGCGCCCTCGGCGGACGACGCCGTCGCCGCCTTCCCGAGCGCGGCGTTCGCCGCGCAGTCGTCGGCCGGGTCGCCGGGGCCGCCCGGGTCGACCGGGCCGCCGTCGGTCCCGGGTGTGCCGAACACCTGGAGCTCCCACAGCGAGTAGCCGTAGCCGGTGCCGCGCTCGGTGCCGAGCAGGCGCACGTAGCGCCCGGTCCCGGACACGGGCAGCGTCTGCTGCCCGCCCGCGCCGTCGGTGACGGTCCGCAGCGTGCGCCAGGTCGTGCCGTCGTCGGACGCCTCGATGCGGAAGCCCTTGCCGTACGCGCCCTCCCAGCTCAGGGCGACGGACGAGAGCGTCGAGACCTGGCCGAGGTCGACCTGGAGCCACTGGCCCTCGGCGAACTCGCTGCCCCAGCGGGTGTTCAGGTCGCCGTCGACGGCCCGTGCGGCGGCGTAGTCGCCCTGCACGCTCGACGCGGTCGCGGGCTTGCCCTGGGAGAGGTTGACGGGTTCCGCCGCGGCCGCGGCGGGCGCCGCGGCGGCGACGAGCGGCGCCGCGACGCACGTCGCGGTCAGCCCCGCGGCGAGGGAGGCCAGGCGGAGCCTGGCCGTGGGTCGGAGATGCATGGTCCTGCCTTCTTCGGGTCGGTGGGTCGTGCCACGGGCACGACCGTGCCCCGGGTGCGGCGCCGTCGTGGTCGACGACGCCGCACCCGTCGGGCGGTGGGGTGTCAGCCGACGAGCTGGTAGTTCTCGTCGAGGACGGTGCCGCGGTGCGGCTTGTAGAGGTCGTACCCGCGCGGGTTGCACTGGAGCCCGCCGTTGATGCAGTGCTCCACGAGGCGCTCCAGCACCTCGGGCTCCCAGCCGTTGATGAAGTCGTAGTGCCACGACTGGTCGGAGCCGCTCACGAGTCTCACGTCGGACATGTCACCGCTCACGGGCCACGCGATCTTGAACTCGATCATCGGGACCGCGATCGGGTTCGTCATGGGGCACTGCCCGTCCACGGGGTACGCCATGTGCTTGCCGTGACCCATGTGCGACGCCGCGTCGGGAGACAGGTGCATGCCGTCCCAGCAGCTCGGGGCCTGGTAGCGGATGTTCAGCTCGGTGCCCTCGGGGCAGTAGGCCGGGATGTCCCAGCTCTTCGAGATGTCGCCGCACTCCCAGCCCTCGACGGCGCCCGGCGCGGTCCGGAACTCGTCGTACGTCGCCATCATGTCGCCCGCGACGAACCGCAGTCCCGGCGGGAACGGCTGGACCTTCGTGTAGTCGTCGATCCCCGACTTGTAGTAGATCGTCATGGGGATGTCGGGCTCGATCGGCACGCCGTTCTTCTCGATCGCCGGGAACCAGTACGACGAGTGGTCCTGCGGCACCGTGCACGTGGACTCGGTGTCCTCGAACAGGTCCTCCGGCACCGTGAACGCGTCCGTCACGCGGTTGCCGACGAACGTGTGCAGGTGCGACTTCCCGGGCTGACCGGGAAAGACGATCGGGTCGTCGGGCAGGAAGTGCGAGAACGAGCAGTTCGCCTGGAACTCGTGGTGCGTGACCTCGTCGTCCCACTCCGGCGGCTCCTCGGGGTCCGGCGCGTCGCCGTCGCCGAACACCTGGAGCTCGTACAGCGAGTAGCCGTACTGGGTGCCGCGCTCCGTGCCGACGACCTGGACGTAGCGTCCCGCCACGTCGACGTCGAACGACTGCACGCCGCCCGTCCCGTCGGCGACGGTCGCGACGGTCGTCCAGGACTGGCCATCCTGCGACACCTGGACCGTGAAGTCCTTGCCGTACGCCGCCTCCCAGTCGAGGACGACGCGGTCGAGGTCGTGCGCCGCACCGAGGTCGACGCGGAACCACTGGTCGTCGCTCGGCTGGCTCGCCCAGCGGGTGGCCCGGTCGCCGTCGACCGCGAACCGGGGCCCGAGGCCGCCGGACTCGGAGCTCGACGCCGAGGTGAGCGCGCCCTGGGAGAGCAGGGTGTCCGGGGCGGCCGCGGCGCTCGTCGTGACGACCACCGAGGTCGACGCGACGAGGACGCCCGTCATCGTCGCGGCGATCCGACGTCGGCGTGTCCCGGCGCGGCGTCTGCCGTGCCGGGGAGGCGATAGCGTGGTGGTGCGTGTCGTGCCGTGCATGCTTCCTCCTTCGAGGGTCGTCGCGCGCTGCGGAGCCTCTCGGGCAGGAGCGCGCGACGCTGCGCGGATGATGGGCACGCCCGGCGTCTGTCACCGGGCGCCGTGCCGGGTGGGGGCGGTTGCCGCCGCCCCCACCCGGACGTCTGTGGTGTCAGCGCTGGTAGACGCCGAGCTCGAACAGCGAGTAGCCCCACGCGGTGCCGCGCGCGTCGAGCTGGAGCCGCACGTAGCGGCCGGTGCCCGCGACGTCGAGGCTGTCGACCCCGCCGTCGCCGTCCGTCACCGTGCGGACCGTCGTCCAGGACTGGCCGTCGTTCGAGGTCTGGATCCGGTAGGCCTTGCCGAACGCCGCCTCCCAGACGAGCTGGACGTGCTGGAACGCCTGGACCGAGCCGAGGTCGACCGTCAGCCACTCGTCGTCGTTCCAGTTGCTCGCCCAGCGCGTGCCCTGGTCGCCGTCGGTCGCCTGGCCGGGCGACCAGTTGCCGTTCCAGGGGTCGAAGCTCGACGCGGTCGTGGTCTTGCCCTGCGCGATGTTCGTCCCGGCGACCGGCGGTGCGACGACGCGGAACGACCGCGTCTCGACCCCGACGTTCCCCTTCCCGTCCTCGGCCCAGACGTAGAGCTTCCACACGCCGAGCCGCGACGGGGCGGTGACCGAGAACTTCCCCTGGCCCTTGCTCGTGAGCTCGGTCCAGGCGAGGCCCCCGGCGCCGTCGACGTACTTGCTGTTGAAGAACGCGACGTAGTTGATCGGGTCGCCGTCGGGGTCCGTCGCGGCGAGGTCGAAGTCCAGCGTGGCGCCGGCGGTCTCGGCCGTCGAGCCCGGGATCGCCATGCCGGTGATGCGCGGGGCGGTGTTCACGCCCGCGAGGTCGACGCCCCACGTCTTGGCGATCGCGTGGTAGCCGAGGCGCTTGTTGTTGCCGGGCGTGATGTTGAACCACACGCCGCCGAAGTCGCCCTCGACGCCGTAGTGGAAGAACGTCGCGCCGAGCGCCTTGCCCTCGTGCTCCATGAGGCACTTCCACGACAGCGGCAGCGCGCGGCTCTTCTCGATGTCGGTGGGCTCGTCCGGGACGCCGTTCACGTCGTCCGGCACCTCCCACTCGCCGGCCGCGCCACCCTCGGTGAGGACGTACGGCTTGCCGTAGTTCCCGGCCTCCCACGCGCTCGCGATGCTGCACACGTCGCCGTAGGCGTTGATGGAGAGCAGGTCCAGGTCGGGCGCGTTGTCGCGGATGTACGGCCAGGCGCCGGTCCACGCGTCGGTGTTCGACGTCGGGTGGTTCGGGTCGATCGCGTGGATCGCGACGCTCACCTCGTTGACGAACGACGCGTACGCCTTGCGGATCTCCTCCAGGTCGGTGCCCGAGTAGCAGTTCTGCAGGCCGAGGATCGCCTCGTTGCCGATGTTCCACATGAGGACCGCGGGGTGGTTCTTGTACTCCTGGACCCAGCGCAGGATGTCGGCCTTGGTGTCGTTCTTGTAGGTCGTGTCGGTGCGGTAGTCGATGCAGCCTCCCGACCCCGGCCCGCCGCCGGGCATGAGCCAGAAGCCCGCGATGACGCGGACGTCGTGCTCGGCCGCGGCGTCGAAGATCGCGCGCGAGTCGGCGCCCGTGCCCCAGGTGCGGGTCGTGTTGCCGTTGATGTCGGCGAGGCCCTGCATGCGCGGGCCGGTCTCCTCGGCGCTCGTGCCGCCCCACGTGAACCCGCGCACGGTGTACGGCTGCCCGTCCACCTGGAGGTCCCAGTCGCCGTTGCCGCCGACGACCTTCACGACGCTCGGGCCCGAGTCCTTGACCGGGACCGTCGGGTGGCCCGGGTGCACGTAGTCGGGGAACGGGTCGGTCGGGTCACCGGGGTCGGTCGGGTCGACCGGCCCCGAGCCGCCCGCCTCGCCAAAGACGCGGAACTCGTAGAGCGAGTGCCCGTACCCGCCCGGGCGCGCGGTCGAGAGCACGCGCACGTAGCGACCCTCGCCGTCCACGTCGAGCACGTCGGTGCCGCCGTCGCCCTGGGTCGTGGAGTAGAGCGTGCGCCACGTGGAGGCGTCGTCGGAGGCCTGGACCTGGTACGCGGACGAGTAGGCGCCCTCCCAGACGAGCTCGACGCGGTCGACGCTCGCGTCCTGCTGGAGGTCGACCTGGAGCCACTGGGGGTCGCTCCAGGCGCTGGACCAGCGCGTGCCGAGGTCGCCGTCGACGGCGTTGCTCGCGGCGTACCCGGCCCAGTCGTCCTGGACGGACGACGCGGTGGCGGGCTTGCCCTGGGACAGGAGCGCCGGCTCGGCGCTCGCGGTCGCCGCCGGCACGACCAGCGCCGCTCCCGCGAGCGCGCCGGAGGCCAGCGTCGCGAGCGCGGCGCGGGCCGCTCGGCGTCTGCGGGGTCGCCCGGGGGCGGTGGGGGATGTGGTGCGCATCGTGTTCGTCTACCTCTCCGTCCGCCCCAGGTCTGCGTCGACCCGGGGCACAGTTCGTCGTCGAGCCGTGCCCTCAGCCGCGGCGCCGCGGCTGAGGTGTGAAGCAGGGGAGAGCGCTCTTACCCGCGGCCCGAGTTTTCACCCGCTCATGGGGGCTGTCAAGCGCACCGGCGGTTCGATCTGCGGGGAATATAGGTCTAAACACGTCTAAAACGGGCACTAACTCTGACGAACTGGTCAGTAAGAATTGGGTCCGAGCGCTTGGGTCGATGGCGTCCCGGGTGTCACCGGGAAAGCGCTCTTACCCCTGCTATCGTCGGACGTGTGAGCGAAGACGTGCAGCACCGGGCGCCGACGCTCGACGACGTCGCCCGGGTGGCAGGCGTCTCGCGCGCGACGGTCTCGCGCGTCGTCAACGGCAAGCGCAAGGTCGCCCCCGCGGTCCAGGAGGTCGTCCTCGAGGCCGTGGCGACGACCGGATACGTGCCCAACCGGGCCGCCCGATCGCTCGTCACGCGGCGGACCGGGACGGTCGCGGTCGTCGTCTCCGGTGCCGAGCCCGTTCCCGACGACGGCCTGCACCTCCCGCGCCTGCTGGCCGACCCGTTCTTCGGCCGCGTCGTGGGGTCGTTCGTGCGGTCGCTGCGGCCGCACGACGTCCACCCCGTGCTCATGCTCGCCGACGGTGACGAGGCGAGGCGGCAGGTCGTGTCCTACCTGCGGTTCGGCAACGCCGACGGCGCGCTCCTGGTCTCCACCCACGCCGACGACCCGCTCCCCGAGCAGCTCCTCGCGACGGGCCGCCCCACCGTGCTCTTCGCCCGACCACCGCACCCGATGCCGGTGAGCTACGTCGACGTCGCGAACGCCGACGGGGCGCGCCTCGCCGCGCACCACCTGCTGGACCGCGGCTGTCGGTCGGTCGGCGTCGTCTCGGGCCCGCTCGACGTGCTCGCCGCCCGGGACCGCCTCGACGGCTTCCGCGACGCGATGGCTCGGCGGGGCCACGCCTACGTCCCGAGCGTCGAGGGCAACTTCACGGTGGAGAGCGGCGAGGCCGCGATGCTCGAGCTGCTGCGTACCGCACCCGGGCTCGACGGCGTCTTCGTCTCGAACGACGTCATGGCGCAGGGGGCGGTCCACGCGCTGCGCGAGCAGGGGCGCCGGGTGCCCGACGACGTCGCCGTCGTGGGGTTCGACGACAGCCCCGCCGGCACGCTGACCCGCCCGGCCCTCACCACGGTGCGGCAGCCCGTGGAGGAGATGGCGGCCGAGATGGCGCGCCTCCTGCTGGAGCAGGTGGAGACCGGCGAGCCGCGGGTCACGTCGCGGATCTTCGACCCCGTGCTCGTCGTGCGCGACTCGGCGTAGCCCCACGGCGCCGGAGGGGCAGAATGGGGCCATGCCTCTCGCCCCGCGCTACGTCGCCGCCGACGACCGTTACGACACCATGACCTACCGCCGGACGGGGCGCAGCGGCCTCGACCTGCCCGCGATCTCGCTCGGGCTGTGGCACAACTTCGGCGACGTCAACCCGTTCGAGACGCAGCGCGCCGTGCTGCGCCGCGCCTTCGACCTCGGGATCACGCACTTCGACCTGGCCAACAACTACGGCCCGCCGTACGGCTCCGCGGAGGAGAACTTCGGCCGCCACCTCGCCCGAGACCTCGGCGCCTACCGCGACGAGCTCGTCATCTCCTCCAAGGCGGGGTACGACATGTGGCCCGGCCCGTACGGCGACGGCGGCTCGCGCAAGTACCTCCTGTCGTCGCTCGACCAGTCGCTGACGCGCATGGGCCTCGACTACGTCGACGTCTTCTACCACCACCGCCCGGACCCGAGCACGCCGCTCGAGGAGTCCATGCGGGCGTTGCACGACGCCGTCCAGCAGGGCAAGGCGCTCTACGTCGGCGTCTCGAACTACTCGCCGTCCCGCACGCGCGAGGCCGCCGCGATCCTCGCCGACCTCGGCACCCCGCTGCTCATCCACCAGCCCAGCTACTCGATGCTCAACCGCCACGTCGAGGACCCGGCGCACGAGGACCCGTACGACGGCGTCCAGAGCGAGTCGCTGCTCGACGTCGTCGGCGACCTCGGTGTCGGCACCATCGTGTTCTCGCCGCTCCAGCAGGGCCTGCTCACCGACCGCTACCTCTCCGGCTCCGCGCCCGAGGGGTCGCGCGCCGCACGCCCCGACTCCCCGTTCCTGTCCGAGCAGAACCTCGACGAGTCCTACCTCGAGAAGGCTCGCGCGCTGAACGAGATCGCCGCAGGCCGCGGCCAGACCCTCGCCCAGCTCGCCCTCGCCTGGGTGCTCCGCGACGACCGCGTCACGTCCGCGCTCATCGGCGCGAGCAGCGTGCGCCAGCTCGAGAACAACGTCGCGGCGCTCTCGGCGCCCCCGCTCACCCCCGACGAGACGGACGCGATCGAGTCCGTCCTCGCGAGGTAGAACCGCCGGTCGCGAGGTAGAGCTCGCGGGGCTCTACCTCGGGTCCGGAGGTTCTACCTCGCGACCAGGGGCGGGGTGCGGGTCGGCGGACGACGACGCGGCGGCGGACCGCTCCAGGAGGAGCTGGCGCTCGTGGCGGGTCGGGGCCAGGGCCGCGGCACGTTCGAGGACGTCGGCGGCCTCGGCGTGGCGGCCGAGCCGGGTGAGGAGGTCGCCGCGCACCGCGCCGTAGAGGTGGTGGCGGGCGAGGCGCGGGTCGTCCGCGACGGCGTCGAGCACGACGAGCGCGGCCTCGGGGCCGTCCGCGTAGCCCACGGCCACGGCGCGGTTGAGCTCGACCACGGGGGAGGGGGCGACCGACGCCAGCGCGTCGTAGAGCGCGACGATCGCCTCCCAGTCGGTGTCCGCCCAGGTCGTGGCGCGTGCGTGGCACGCGGCGATCGCGGCCTGGAGCGAGTAGGGGCCGAGCGCCTTCCCGGCGCGGGTGCCGAGCGCGAGCGCGCGGTCGAGCGCGGCGAGGCCGTGCCGGACCAGGAGCCGGTCCCAGCGGGCACGGTCCTGGTCCTGGAGCAGCACCGGCTCGCCGTCGGGTCCGGACCGGGCCGCGAACCGGGACGCCTGGAGCTCCATGAGCGCGACGAGACCGTGCACCTCCGGCTCTCCCGGCAGCAGCCCGGCGAGCACGCGGCCGAGCCGCATGGCGTCCTCCGCGAGCTCGCGCCGCACCCACGTGTCACCCGACGTCGCGGCGTACCCCTCGGTGAAGACGAGGTACACGACCTCGAGCGCGGCGGGCACGCGGGCGGCGAGCTCGTCGGCCTGCGGGACGTCGAACGGGACGTTCGCCTCGGCGAGCGTCCGCTTGGCGCGGGAGATGCGCTGCCCGACGGTCGCGGACGGGACGAGGAACGCGCGCGCGATCTCGTCCGTCGTCAGGCCTCCCACGAGCCGCAGGGTGAGCGCGACGCGGGAGTCGCGCGGGAGCACGGGGTGACAGGCGACGAGGACGAGCGCGAGCAGGTCGTCGCCGACGGGGTCCTCGACGATCGCGTCGGGGGACGGGACCGACCCCACGAGGACCGCGCCGCCGTCGCCGGGGTGCGCGACCGCCGTCGTGGCCCCGCCGGACCCCGTACCGGGCGCGGCGAGGTCCGCCGCGAGCCGCGCGTACTTCTCGTCGCGCGTGCGCTCGCGGCGGACCAGGTCGACGGCGCGGCGGCGCGCGACGGTCGTCAGCCACGCGCCGGGGTTGTCCGGGACGCCCTGCTCGGGCCACTGCTCGAGCGCGGCGACGAACGCCTCCTGGGCGACCTCCTCGGCGAGGCCGACGTCCCGCAGGGTCCGGGCCAGGCCCGCGACGAGCCGTGGCGACTCGATGCGCCACACCGCCTCGACGGTGCGGGAGACGTCGGTCATCGTCGTACCCCTGTCATACCCCTGCCGGAGCAGGGGCTCAGGAGCCCTGCTGCGCGCGGATCTGCTCGGCGAGGCGCTCGTCCTTCTCGCGCTGCTCGGGCGTGTACTCGGCGCCGAAGTCCTCGACCTCGAAGATCGGCCGGATCTCGAGGACCTCCTCGAGCTCGGAGCTCGGGTCGCTGGGGCACCTGCGCGCCCACTCGACGGCCTCCTCGAGCGAGGAGACCTGCCAGATCCAGTACCCGGCGACGATCTCCTTGGACTCGGTGAACGGCCCGTCGACGACCGACGTCTCGCCCCCGCTGAACACGACGCGCGCGGCCTTGGCGGTGGGCTGCAGGCCCTGCCCGTCGAGCATGATGCCCGCCTTGACGAGCTCCTCGTTGTACGCGCCCATCTGGGCGAGCATCTCCTGCGTGGGGGCGATCTTGTCCTCGTCGGCCCCGTTGCCCGTGATCATGACCATGACTCGCATGACTGCCTCCTCGGTGAGTGCCTCCTCGACCCTAGTGTCGTGGAGGCGCGTTCACCTTCACGTCGGACGGCGAACGCGGTTTTCGACACGCGCCGCCGACGAGTCTTCGGAGAGCGTCAGCGGAAGCGCTGGGCGGCGAGCGGGGCGGCCTCGGCGAGCCCACGCACCGAGGGGTGGTCGGCGCCGGGGGCGGTCCCGGCGAAGACGTCGCGCAGCGCCCCGGAGGCGACGAACGTCCCGTCGGCGAGCACGTGCACGGTGGGGCACAGGCGCTCGACGAGCTCCAGGTCGTGCGAGACGAGCAGCACCGCGGTGCCGAGCTCGGCCGTCGCGTCGCTGAGGCGTCGCACGACGTCGCCGCGCATCGCCGGGTCGACGGCGGTGAGCGGCTCGTCGAGGAGCAGGGCGCGCGGGCGCGTGGCGAGCGCTACGGCGAGCGCGACCCGCTGCTTCTCGCCCCCGGAGAGGGAGTGGATCGTGCGCGGCGCGTACCGGGCATCGAGCGCGACGTCGCCGAGCAGGTCCTCGACGGACCGTCCGCTCGGGCGACCGGCGCGTCGCGCGTCCTTGAGCGCGGCGGACAGCGTGCGGTCGACGGTCCAGCGCGGGTCGATGCCGATCCCGGCGAGGCCGTCCTGGGAGACGCGGCGGACGTCGGCGGTGAACTGCTTCTTGTCGCGGCGCGAGAGCTTGGTGACCGTGCGACCGGCGTAGGTGACGTGCCCCGCGGTAGGGCGCACGAGCCCGACGAGCGCCCGCACGACCGTGGACTTGCCGGCCCCCGACTCGCCGACGATCCCGACCGGCGGGGCGCCGGGCACGACGTCGAGGTCGATGCCGTGCACGACGTCGGGCCCTCCGTAGCCGGCCGCGAGGCCGGTGGCGCGCAGGATCGGGGTCGTCGTCGTGCTCATGGGTCACCTTCTGGTCGTCGGGGCCGGGCGGGCGGTCCGGGGCCCCGCTCGTCCGACGAACGACGCTACCGCGGAGTTCCGTGGCGTCGCTCACGCAGGGCGTCCTGGCCGATCTCGCCCGGACGGAACGGCCGGGCCGGGGCACCGGGCGCGGTAGCCTGGGGCACTCGACCCGGATCCTCGAGCCCAGGTGGTCCGTCGACCCGCACGCGGCATCCTGCCTGAGTGCGGCGACCCGGACGGAGGACCACGTGACCAGGACGGTCGACGAACCGGAGCTGCTGGCGCCCGGCGAGGCGGTGGACCTCGACAACTGCGCGCGCGAGCCCATCCACGTGCCCGGCATGATCCAACCTCGCGGCGTGCTGCTCGTCGTGCGGGAGCACGACGGCGTGCTGCTCCAGTCGTCGGCGAACGTCGCGCGGCACCTGGGCGTCACCGCCGAGGAGCTGGTCGGCCGGCCGCTCTCGGACGCGCTGGGCGCCGACCCGGCACGCCGGGTGCTCGACCACGCCGCGAACGTCGGTGACCTCGCCACGCGCAACCCGGTCACGCTGACCCTCGAGCGCTGGGACGGGGCGCCCCTCGCCGTGGACGCGGTGCTCCACCGCCCCCCGCTGCCCGCGGACGGGCCGGAGACCGAGGCGGTGCTCGTCGTCGAGCTCGAGACCGCGGCGGGGGCACGACCCCTGACGTTCCCCAACACGTATCTCGCCGTGCGGCACGCGCTGCGGGACCTCGAGCGCGCCGCGACCCTCGACGAGCTCTACGACGACGCGGCCCGGCACGTGCGCGAGCTCACCGGGTTCGACCGCGTGATGATCTACCGCTTCGACGCCGCGTACAACGGCGAGGTGGTCGCGGAGGCGCGCCGCGAGGACCTCAACGCGTTCCTCGGTCTGCACTACCCGGCGTCGGACATCCCGCCGCAGGCCCGGGCGCTGTACGAGAAGAACTGGATCCGGCTCATCGCGGACGTGGACTACGCGCCGCAGCCGATCGTGCCGACGCTGCTGCCGACGACGGGCGCGCCCCTCGACCTCACGTACTCCACGCTGCGCAGCGTCTCGCCGATCCACCTCGAGTACCTGCGCAACATGGGCGTGCGCGCGTCGATGTCGATCTCGCTGCTGCGCGAGGGCAGGCTGTGGGGGCTCATCGCGTGCCACCACTACGCCGGACCGCACGAGCCGCCGTACGAGGTGCGCACGGCCGCGGAGTTCCTCGGGTCGGCGCTCTCGGTCCGCCTCGTCGCGCAGGCGGAGGACGAGCGCGAGGCCGAGGTGCGGCGCGCGGAGGGCGTCCTCGCCCACCTCGCCGCCGACAGCCGCGACGAGAGCGTCCCGATCGGCACCGCGCTCACCCGCTCGGGGTGGCTGCGCCGCCTCGTCCAGGCCGACGGCGCGGTCGTCGTCGCGGAGGGCGGCCTCATCAAGGTCGGCAACGTGCCCGACGAGGACGGGTGCCGCGCGCTCGTGGCGTGGGTGCTGGGCCACGGCGAGGACCTCGTCGCGACCGAGGCGCTGAGCCGCGACGCGCCCGAGGTGGCGGCGCTCGCGCCCGACGTCGCCGGGGTGCTGGGCATCGTGCTCCCCGAGGGGCAGGTCGTCGTGTGGGTTCGCGACGAGGTGCTGCGGCACGTCGACTGGGGCGGCGACCCGTACAACAAGGCGATCGCGCAGCGCGAGGGCGAGACGGTCCGGCTCAGCCCGCGCAAGTCCTTCGAGCGTTGGCGCGAGGTCGTGCGCGGCCACAGCGCGCCGTGGACGTCGGACCAGACCGACGCCGCGACGTCGTTGCGCGGCCATCTCGTGGAGGCGCTGTACCTGCGCGGGCGCAAGGCCGTGCGGGCGACGGAGGAGCTCCAGCGCAGCCTCCTGCCGGCGCTCCTGCCCGACGTCCCGGGCTGGGCCCTCCAGTCGCGCTACGAGTCCGCCGGCACGGGCCTGGTGGGCGGCGACTGGTACGACGCCCTCGTGCTCCCCTCGGGCCGGCTCGCGCTCGTGGTCGGCGACGTCACGGGGCACGGGCTCCAGGCGGCCGCGACGATGGGCCAGCTCGGCACGACGCTGCGCGCGGCGCTCGTGAGCACGGGATCGGCGGTCGAGGCGGTGGCGCGGCTGGGCGAGGTCGCCCGCTGGACGCTCCCGGGCGAGGTCGCGACGCTCGCGGTCGCGCTCCTGGACCCGGAGAGCGGCGTCGTCGAGCACGTGTCGGTGGGTCACCCGCCGCTGCTCGTCGTCGGGCCGGACGGCACGACGACGTGGGCCGAGCGCGCGAGCGCACCCCCGTTGGGGATCGTGGACCGCGCCCCGACCGCGCACGTGCTCCAGGTGCCGCGCGGGGGAGCGCTCGTGCTCTACAGCGACGGGCTCGTCGAGCGGCGCGGCGAGTCGATCCGGGACGGGCTGAGGCGCCTCGCCGGGGTCTTCAGGGCGGGACCGGACGTGGACGTCGACGGCATCGTCACCGCGGCGCGCGACCCGCGCTCCGCCGACGACGCGACGCTGCTCCTGGTGCGTCGCGACGCCTGAGGCGGTCCGGTCGGGTCGGCGGTCAGCCGACCGGGAGGAGCGCGCTGCGCACCGAGGCCCCGGCGCGGAAGACCGGGACGTCGAACCGCGCCCACACGTGCTTCTCGCCGGTGCCGGTCCGGCACCAGCCGACCGCCGTCGACGCCCGCTGCGCGAGCACGAGGCCGAACCCGCCCGCGCCCGGCGAGCGCCGCCCGGCGACCACCGGCGCGTCCGGCGAGTGGTCGACGACGTCGACGACGAGCTCGCGCCCGTCGCTGAGCAGCCGGACGCGCGTGGGCGGCAGGCCGTGGCGCAGGGCGTTGGTGGCGAGCTCGCTCGCGACGAGGACGACGCGCTCCGGCGTCGCCTCGAGCGCGCGGTCGGGTGGGAGCGGACTGCCGGTGAGCAGGCGGTGCAGACCCTCGCGCAGCGTCGCGAGGTCGCCCAGGCCCCGCAGCGGCCAGGAGCCGATCTCGACGAAGCCGACGGGGACCGCGGCGTGCTCGACGCTCACGCGCCGTCCTCGTCGGTCGGGTCGTCCGCGAGCTCGAAGAGGTCGACGACCCCGCTGAGCTCCAGCAGGTCGCGGACGCGACGCGGGACGCGTTCCAGGACGGGGGCTCCCGAGCCCGCGGTCGCGGCGTGGTAGAGCAGCCGCAGGCCGCCCGAGTCCATGAAGGTCACGTCGCCGAGGTCGACGTGGATGCGCTCGTTCGCGGACTGTGCCAGCCGCAGCAGCTCGTCCTCGCGCCGCGCCTGGACCGCGGCGTCGATCTCGCCCCGCATCGTCCAGCGTGTGCCGCCGCTCGTCGTCAGGACGTCGCCGCTCGTCGTCGGGGTCACCGTGGTGCGCTCCTCCTCGTCCCGGCACGGTGCCGGGCACCCGGGACACGGTACGCGGACCTGCCGACGCTCGCCCTGCGATCCGCCGCGTGGCGCGGATCTCTCGTGGCCGGACCCGGACCGGGCGTCGGCCCGTCGGACGGCGACGGGCCCGGTCGACGTCGCGGACGACGTCGACCGGGCCCGTGGTGGGGCCGGACGGCTCAGCAGGTGCGCGCGTCGAACGCGACCTCGACGGGCTCGAACCCGTCGACCGTCACGACGGCCGTCCCGTCCGGGACGGACGCCGCACGCGACGCGAACGATTGGTACGCGCTCGCGCCCGGGGCGACGCCGGCGAACGTGCGCGAGCCGTACGGCGTCGCGAGCGTCACGTCGAGCGGCGCATCGCCGTCGTTCGTGGCGCGGACCGCGACGTAGACCTTGCCGGCGAGGCACCGCGTCTCGGCGACGGCCGTCACGGGTGCCGTCCCGGCGTGGGCCGTCCAGCGCAGGTCGTACGCCTGCTCCGTGCCGTCCTCGGCGGTGACGCGCACCGTCGTCGTCCCCGGGACGCCGTCGGCGGCCTCGACCGCGACCGTCGCGTACGGATCGTGCGCGACCGCCACGACGGAGGGCACCGCGCCGGTGACGGGCACGTCGTACGCCGGCACCGCGGGGTCGAACCCGGCGAGGGGCTCGCCGTCCACGGTGATGCCCGACGCCGTGGCGTCGGTCCCCGTGCCCGGCACCTTGGCGAGGACCTCGATCTCGGAGACCACCAGGTGGGTGTTCGCCCGCGCCGTGAGGACGACGCGCACGGACGACGTCCGCACGTCCGCGGGGACATCGACCGCCGGCGCGGGGCCGTCGGGCGAGGCGTCCACCGCGACCGGTGCGCCGACGTCGGTCCACGTGCCGCCCACGAGGGCCTGGAGCCGGACGGACTGCGCCCAGCTCGCGCTGGACCCGTCCTTCCAGAACCGCGTCACGACGCCCGTGACGTCCCGGTCGGCGGGGAGCGTGACCGTGAGCGTGTCGGACGTCCGCTTGGTGCCGGACACCCAGTTCGACCACGCCTTGTCCGTGAGGTTGCCGTTCACGACGCCCCCGACGGCGTAGCCCGGCTCGGTGAACGTCGCGCTCGCGGTCGTGCCCGCGGCGAGCGCGCCGTTGGCGGACGAGGCCTCGGTGACCTGGACGCGGACGGTGGCCGGGAGCGTGGCGCCCGCCCCGGCGTCGGCCGTGCCCGTGAGCTCGACGACCCCGACGGCGTCGTATGCGCCCGCGGGGGCGTCGTCCCAGACCACCGGGCGCTGCACCTCCGCGCCGCGCGCGGCGACCGCCGTGACGGTCGCGGGCAGGGCCGGGCCACCGCCCGCGTACGCCTTGGCGCGCGCGGGGAGCGTGGAGGTGAGCTCGTCGACGACGACGGTCGCCGTCGCGGGAACCTCGCCGCCGGTCGGCGTCGCCACCGTCCCCGCCACCTCGACGGTGCCGGGCTCGGCCCACGCGCCGTCGCCCGGGACGTCCCAGGTCACGGGGAGCGACCCCCGCGCGCCGTCGCGGTAGACCGGCGTGACGGCCGAGGGCAGCTCCGGAGCGGTGCCCGGGGTCGTGAACGCCTGGACCGGCTCGGTGCCCAGGACCGTCTCGTCGACGATCCGCCAGCGCTGGTTCACGCCGGAGTTCGCGAGGTAGGTGCCCACGGGGGACCCGTCGGCCGTGGCCTGGCCGCCGACCTCGAGGAGGGTCTTCGAGGACGCGTTGACGAGCGTGAAGGTGCCGTCGCCGGTCGTCGAGAGGATCCACTGCGCGGCGAGCGGGGTGTCGGCGACGTCGGCCGGGGCGGCCTGGAGGACGGCGGACGTGTCGGCCGCGACGGCGAGCTGGCGGCCCGTCGCCGCGTTCGTCACGGCGTAGCGCTCGCGGTGCGTGCCGGAGCCCTCGGGGGCGCCGAGCGCCGTGAGCTCCCACGCCTGCTCCGCGACCGGCGCGTCGGTGCGGATCACGACGCCCGTGCCCGACGCCGACGGTGCGAGCGAGCGGTCCGCCTGCACGCCGTCGAGACGGTAGGCGTGACCGTCCTGGACGAGCGCGGCGTCGTCCGCGACGCCGGAGACGCCGTCGACGACGAACGTCGTCACGGACTCGGCGGGCACGACGAGAGTGGCGCTGGGGCCGGCGTCGGCGCTCGCGGGCGTGACGGCGACCGGCTCGCCCTCGACGAGGTACCCGGCCGTGCTCGTGACCACGGGGGTGACGGTCGCATCGGACCCGACCGCACCGAACCTCGACAGGTCGAGCGTCACGGCGCGCTCGGCCTTCGTGGCATTGACGTGCACGACCGTCGCGGACGTGCCGTCGGCCGACACCGCGGCCGTGCTGCTCGCGTCGTCCGAGCGGATCAGCGAGTCGCCCGGCTCGATGTAGTGCGTGAAGTTCTGGGTCGCCCAGTACTTCGTGTTCGTGTAGATCGGGCACGTCTCGAGCGTGTCCTCGGCCGTGCAGTCGAACGGGATCTGGATCTCGCCCCAGTTCATGCCGTTCGCGCTCTCGCCGCCGGGCGCCATGTTGGCGTAGTCCTCGACCGGCTGCCAGAACACCCACGCGCTCGGCTCGAGCTCGCGCAGGTCGTCGACGATGTGCTGGGCGCTGCCCAGGCCGGACTCCATGGTCTCGAAGTCCTGGCCGGTCGAGCTCCAGTTGCCGCCGACCTCGCTCATCCACAGCGGCTTGTCCTCGCCCTTGGCGATGTCGCGGACCGTCGTGCGCTGGCCCGTGCCGTAGGTGTGGACGTTGAGCTGCGAGACCTGGTCGCGGACAGCCTGGGGGTACGCGTTCCAGTTGGTCGCGAACGTGCCGGGGTTCGTCTCGTCCATCGCCGAGATCACGGCGTCGGTCGAGGAGCCGTCGAGCGCCGCGGCGAGCGCCGGGACGACCTTCGCCTGGAGCGCCGGGCCCATGTGGGCGCCCTCCTGGCGGCCCCCGGTCGGGTTGCCGTCGCCACCGAGCTGCGTGCCCCAGTAGTTGGTGTTGGGCTCGTTGAACGGGTCGATCGTGTCGACCTCGATGCCGTGCGCGTCCTCGAGGCGCTCGGTCACGCCGACCAGGTAGGCCGCGAAGTCGTCGATGCTCTCCGTCTTGAGCTGGTCCGCGGTCGAGCTGAAGCCGCCGGAGACGTATCCGCTCACGGTCATGAACCAGGGCGGGGAGTTGCTGAAGGTCTCCCAGTGCGTGACGTCGTCCTTGATGCGGTCGACCCACCAGCGCTGCGTCGCGTCGGCGTCCGCGTCCCAGTGGTCCGGGTTCTCGGGGTCCCACCAGTCGACGTCGGTGCGCGTCGTGCCCTCGGGCGCCTTCCACCAGCCGTCGACGGCGCCGCCGGCGCGCAGGTAGTCCGGCACGTCGGGCGCGTTGCCGCCGCCGACGTTGTAGCGCGCGATGTTGAGGTTGAGGCCCTCGCCGCCGAACACCATGTCCGCGAGCCGGTCGCGGATCTCGTCCGGGTAGCCGCCCGTGGCGTTGGCGAACCACACGAGGCTCGTCCCCCAGCCCTCGAACGGCGCGCCCGCGTACGACGGGTCGGGCGTCACGGTGACGCCCGCGACGTCGGCCGCGGCCGACGCCGTGCCGCTCGTCGCCGCGCCGAGCGGCGAGGCCTGCGCGGGGAGCGCGGCGAGCGCGCAGCCCGCGACGAGCGCCCCGGCGCCGAGGCCCGCCACGACGCGGGCCCCCGTCCGGCGGGCGGCCGGGCCGCCCGGGCTCGTGCGGCGAGGACCGGGTGGTCCACCCCGCGTGGTCGTGTCGGTGTCGGTCGGGCTCATCCCTGAGCCACCTCCTTCGCGTCGCTGCGAACCGGCGGGGTGCACCGGGTGCGGGTCGTTCCCGCGGGGACTGTCGTGCCGAGGTAGAGCCCTGGTCCGCCGAGGTAGAGGCGTGGTCTCGACGACCGGGACCACTGCCTCCAGCTCGGCGGTACCAGGCCTCTACCTCGCGGTACCGGGGTTCTTCCTCGGCGGGGTCGGGTCGGCCGGGCGGCGGACGACGGCGACGCCGCGCGGCTCGAGCAGGAGCGCGCCGTCCGCCGTGCCGGACGGTGCGAGGCGACGGCCCGCGAGGACGTCGCCCGCGACGTCGGGCACCTCGACCGGGCGGGCGGTCCGGTTGACGAGGAACCAGAAGTCGTCGGTCCCGTCCGTGCGCACGGCGAGCTCGACGTCGCCGCGGACGGCGGCGGGCAGCTCGCTGCGCACGCCCGCGTCGTCGAGCAGGCGCGCGAGCACGGGGACGAGTCCGAGGCGGCCGAACCGCGTGGAGACGTAGGCGGCGGACCCCGCGCTGTCGCCGGACCGGACCGTCCGGCGGGTCACCGCCGCGCGCCCGGCCTGCTCGCCGGTCTTGTACCAGCCCAGCACGTCGACGTCGGGGTCCACGACGTCGACCGGCTCGGTCCACAGCGTCCCCTCGAGCTGCTCGCCCGCGACCTCGACGGTCGCGCTCTCGCCGTCCAGGAGCGGGGCGAACTCCTCGACGCGGATGCCGAGCAGGTCGCGCAGCGCACCGGGGTAGCCGCCGAGCCACGCGTGGTCGTCCTGGTCGACGACGCCCGAGAAGTAGGTCGTCACGAGGTGGCCGCCGCCCTCGACGAACGCCGTGAGGCGGTCGCGCAGGTCGGCGGGGACGACGTGCAGCACGGGCGCCACGACGACGTCGTACCCCGCGAGGTCCGTCGCCGTCGGCACGACGTCGGCGCGCACGCCGAGCGCGAGGAACGCCGAGTACCAGTCGAGCGCCTCCTGGCGGTAGCGCAGCCGGTCCGTGGGGTGGGAGTCGAGCTCGCTCGTCCACCACGAGTCCCAGTCGAAGACGATCGCGGCGCGTGCGGGCTTCTGCTCGCTGCCCGCGACGGGCGCGAGGTCGCGCAGCGTCGCACCGAGCGCGACGACGTCGCGGAACAGACGTGAGCGCTCACCTGCGTGCGGGAGCATGCCCGAGTGGTACTTCTCGGCGCCCGCCGCGGACTGGCGCCACTGGAAGTAGCAGACCGCGTCGGCGCCGTGCGCGACGTGCGTGAGCGAGTCGCGTGCGAGCTCGCCCGGCTTCTTCGCGACGTTGACGGGCTGCCAGTTCACCGCGCTCGTCGAGTGCTCCATGAGGAACCAGGGCCGGTGCCGGGCGATGCCGCCGGTGAGGTTCGCGGAGAACGAGAGCTCGTCCAGGGCCTGCGGGCCGGGGAGCACGTAGTGGTCGTTGGAGACGAAGTCGAGCTCGTCCGCCCACGCGGCGTAGTCCATGCCCTTCGTCTCGCCCATGACCATGAAGTTCGTCGTCACCGGGACGTCGGGCGTCGTGCGGCGCAGGATCGCGGCCTCCGCGCGCAGGTACTGGCGCAGCGCGTCGGACGAGAAGCGCTTGAAGTCGAGCTGCTGGGTGGGGTTCGGGTGCGACGCCGCGAGACGCGGCGGCAGGATCTGCTCCCATGCGCTGTACCGCTGCGACCAGAACGCCGTGCCCCATGCGTCGTTGAGCGCGTCGAGGGTCGTGTAGCGCTCGCGCAGCCACGTGCGGAAGGCCGCGGCGGCGTCGTCGGAGTAGTCGTCGACGTTGTGGCAGCCGAGCTCGTTCGAGACGTGCCACGCGACGAGCGCCGGGTGGTCGCCGTAGCGCTCGGCCATGCGCTCCACGAGGCGCAGCGCGTGCTCACGGAAGACCGGCGACGTCGGGCGCCACTGCTGGCGCGCGCCGGGCCACAGCGTCTCGCCCGTGCGCGTCTGCGGCAGGATCTCCGGGTGCTTCGTCGTGAGCCACGGCGGCGGCGAGGCCGTCGCCGTCGCGAGGTCGACCGTGATGCCGTTCGCGTGGAGCAGGTCCATGATCTCGTCGAGCCACGCGAAGTCCCACGTGTGCTCCGTCGGCTGGATCCGCGCCCACGAGAAGATCGCGAGCGAGACCACCGTCACGCCCGCCTCGCGCATGAGGCGCACGTCCTCGTCCCAGACCTCGCGCGGCCACTGGTCCGGGTTGTAGTCCGCGCCGTAGGACAGGCCCGACGGCGCGTACGCGTCGGTCGGTCCGACGGCCGCGGCCGTCGTGCCCGGCGGCGTGTGCGGCCCGGGGCGGCGCAGCCAGCGGAACGGGGTGGGGGTGGACATGCAGGCTCCTCAGGTGCTCGCAGAGCGGTGGACGGCGCGGTGCGTCGCCGGTGGTGGCCGCGTGGTCGTGCCGGGGGCACGACCACGCGACCGTGGGGCAGGTCGCCGGGCACCCCGGCAGGTGCCCGGCGGGATCGGGTCACTCGTTGACGGTGAAGCCCTGCTCCGTGCCGTACTTCGCGGACGCGTCCTGCCAGGCCTTCAGGCCGTCGGCGAGGGTCGTGCCCGAGACGTACGCCTGGCCGACCGTGTCGTTGAAGATCGAGTTCGCGTAGACCTGGAACGGCAGGTAGGACCAGCCCTCGACGACGTCGGAGGCCGACTGCGCGAGGACCTCGTTGATCTTCTGGCCGCCGAAGTACTCGGACTCGTAGCCCTGGAACTCGTCCGACCCGAGCTCGGCCGTCGTGGCCGGGAACGCGCCGCCGTCGACGCGCGCCTGCACGCCGTCGCCCGCGTTCGCGTACTCGAGGAAGCCGTAGGCGAGCGCCTGCTGCGAGCTCGCGGCGGTCACGGACAGGGCGGAGCCGCCGTTCTCCGAGCTGGCCGACGCGCCCTCCTCCCACTGCGGGAGCGGGGCGACGCGCCACTTGCCGGCACCGTCGGGCACGCCGGACTCGAGGTTCGCGGGCATCCACGCGCCGATCGCGAGCGTCGCGATCGTGCCGTTGCCGAGGCCCTGGTACCACTCGTCGCTCCACGAGCTGACCGGCGCGAGCAGGTCCTCGTCGATGAGCGTCTGCCAGGTCTCGGCGAACTGCGTGCTGCCCTCGTCCGCGAGGTCGATGGTCACGTCCGTGCCGTCGACCTGGAACGGCTGGCCGCCGGCCTGCCAGATGAGCGAGGTCGTGAAGCCCGCGTCACCGGTGTCGTTGGTGATGTAGACGTTCGGGTCCGCGGCGTGCAGCGCGCGGGCCGCCTCGACGAAGCCGTCCCACGTCGTCGGCACCTCGATGCCGTGCTGCGTGAAGACCTCCTCGTTGTAGAACAGGGCCATCGGGCCGGAGTCCATGGGGAGGCCGAAGATGCCCTCGCCCTGCTGGACGGCGCTCCACGGTCCCGGCGTGAACGTGCCGTCGAGCTCGTCCGCGCCGAGCGAGGAGAGGTCGGCGAGCGCGTCGGAGAGCGCGAACTGGGGGAGCGCGTAGTACTCGACCTGCGCGACGTCGGGCACGCCCTTGCCGGCCGCGATCGCGTTCTGGAGCGCCGTGTACTGGTCGTTGCCGGTGCCCGCGTTGACGAGCTCGACGTCGACGTTCGGGTACTTCGCCTCGAAGTCGGTGACGACCTGCTCGAGCGTGGGCTCCCAGGCCCACACCGTGAGGCTGCCGCCCTCCTCGAGAGCCGCCGCGACGTCGTCGGCCGAGCCGGCGTCCGCGCCGGAGTCGTTGCCGCCGCCGGAGCTGCAGGCGGCCAGGGCGAGGGCGACGACGCCGGTGGCGGCGACGGCGCGCAGGGCGCGGGTGGTGCGGATGGACATGAGGGTTCCTCTCACTTCGTCGTCAGACGGATCGGGCGGGGTGGGTGTGTCTGGTTGGTGCGGGGCGTGGAGACGACGCGGGTGCGCGTCACTCCTTGACGGACCCGGCCGCGAGGCCGGACTGCCAGTAGCGCTGGAGGAGCAGGAAGGCGGCGACGAGCGGGAGGATCGTCAGCAGCGAGCCGGTGATGACGAGGTCGAAGATCGCCTCGCCGCCGGCGGTCGCGGCCTGCGCGTTCCACGCGTTGAGGCCGAGGGTCAGGGGGTACCAGTCGGGGTCCTTGAGCATGATCAGCGGCAGGAAGTAGTTGTTCCAGGTCGCGACCATGGTGAAGAGCAGGACCGTGACGATCCCGGGCGCGAGCAGCGGCAGCGAGACCTGGAAGAACGTGCGGCCCTCGCTCGACCCGTCCACGCGCGCCGCCTCGAGCAGCTCCGTCGGGATCGACTCGGCGGCGAACACCCACATGAGGTAGAGGCCGAACGGCGAGATGAGCGACGGGATGATGACGGCCCACGGGGTGTTGGTGAGGCCCATCTGGCTGAACATGAGGAAGGTCGGGACGGCGAGCGCGGTGCCGGGGACGGCGACCGCGCCGATGACCGTCGCGAAGACGCCGCGCTTGCCCGGGAAGTCGAACTTGGCGAGCGCGTAGCCGCCGAGGACGGCGAGGAACGTCGCACCGCCGGCGCCGAGCACGACGTACAGGAGGGTGTTGGCGAACCAGCGGCCGAAGATGCCGTCGTCGTAGGTGAGCGTGCGTGCGATGTTGTCGAACAGCGCGAAGTCGCCGCTGAACCACAGGCCGAACGAGCTGAACAGGCTCGACTGCGTCTTGGACGCGTTGACGACGAGCCAGAACAGCGGAACGAGCGCGTAGAGCAGGACGATCCCGGCGAGGACGGTCATGAGGACGCTGCGGCGCGGGCGGGCCACGCTGTGCGGGGCGCGCGAGCGCAGGCGCACGGGCTTGCGCGTCGTGGCGCTCGTCGTCGTGCGGGACGCGGCGGGGACCGCCGGGGTCGAGGGGGTCGTGGCGGTCATCGTCAGGCCTCCTTGCGCATGCCGCGCAGCTGGACGACGTAGGCCACGATCATCGTGAGGACGCCCATGATGATGGCGACGGTCGCCGAGTAGTTGTACTGCTGGCCGGAGAAGGACAGCGAGTACGCGTACAGGTTCGGGGTGAAGTACGTCGTGATGGCGTTCGGCGCGAGGCTCTGCAGGATGCTCGGCTCGTTGAACAGCTGGAAGGAGCCGATGATCGAGAAGATCGTCGCGATCACGAGCGAGCCGCGGATCGCGGGGATCTTGATGGCCCGCACGACCTGCCACTGGGACGCGCCGTCGAGCTCGGCCGCCTCGTAGAGCGAGGTGGGCACGACGCGCAGCGCCGAGTAGAAGATGAGCATGTTGTAGCCCACGAACTCCCAGGTCACGATGTTGCCGATCGACAGCAGCACCCAGTCGGGGGAGAGCGGGTTGGGGATCGACGTGCCGAGCGCGTCGTTGAGGTTGGCGACGAGGCCGAACCGCGTCCCGTACATGAACCCCCACATGAGCGTCGCGACGACGGCCGGGACGGCGTAGGGCAGGAAGATCGAGATCCGGAAGAAGTTGCGCCCGTACAGGCGCCCCGAGTCGATCGCGAGGGCGACGAGCAGCGCGATGCCGAGCATGATCGGCACCTGGACCACGAGGAACAGCCCGACGCGCGACACGCCCGACCAGAACTGCGGGTCGGAGAACGCTCGCGCGTAGTTCTCAAGCCCGACGAACTGCGTGCCGCCCACCATCTGGGTGCGGAACAGGCTGAGGTAGATCGAGTACGCGATCGGCGCGAGGAAGACGAGCGCGAAGACCGCCATGAACGGCCCCACGAAGCCCCAGCCGGTCCACGAGCGCCGTCGGCGCCGCGCCGGGAGGGACGAAGGAGCGCCGACCGGTGGCCGGTGCCCTGCCACGGGTGGGGACGTCGTCGTCATGCTGGGGGTCCTCGTCATCGGGGGACGGCGACGTCGGTCGTCGCCGGTGTTTGCGTAAACATGAGCATGGCACGAGGTTCGGTGTTTACGCAAACATCGCCTACGCTGGTCCGTGACCGGCCACGACGTCGGTCCGGCCCAGGTACTGTGCCGACACCACGAGGACGAGGACGCCATGACCGACGGGCTCGACGACGAGACCCCCGCCCTGACGCGCACCGGGGGAGCTGCCGTCCGCACGGCACGGCGCGTCTCGATGGCCGACGTCGCGCGCGTCGCCGGGGTCTCCGCGCAGACCGTCTCCCGCGTCTCCAACGGCCACCCGGGCGTCGTCGAGGCGACGCGCTCGCGCGTCCTCGAGGCCATGACCGAGCTCGGCTACCGACCCAACAGCGCCGCCCGCGCGCTCAAGAGCGGGTCCTTCCGCACCATCGGCGTGATCCTCTTCTCGCTCGCGACCACGGGCAACGTCCGCACGCTCGAGGCCATCGCGACGTCCGCCGCCGCCGAGGGCTACGCCATCACCGTCATCCCCGTCGCCGCGCCCACGCAGGACGGCGTGCACGGCGCGTTCACTCGCCTGGGCGAGCTCGCCGTCGACGCGATCATCCTGCTCATGGAGGTCCACCTCCTCGACGTCGCGCGGGTCAGCCTCCCGCCCGGCGTCCAGGTCGTCGTCGCGGACTCTGACGCCGGCGAGAGCTACGCCGTCGTGGACACCGACCAGGCCGACGGCACGCGCCAGGCCGTGCAGCACCTGCTCGACCTGGGCCACGAGACCGTGCACCACCTCGCCGGTCCCGCGCTCTCGTTCGCGGCCGAGCGCCGCACCTCCGCCTGGCGCGCGACGCTCGAGGAGGCGGGGCGCGACGTGCCGCCCATCGAGCGGGGCGACTGGTCGCCGTCGTCCGGCTACGAGGCCGGGCTGCGTCTCGCGCAGCGCGACGACGTGACCGCCGTGTTCGTCGCGAACGACCAGATGGCCCTCGGGCTCGTGCGCGCCCTCCACGACGCGGGCCGGCGCGTGCCCGAGGACGTGAGCGTCGTCGGGTTCGACGACCTGCCCGAGTCGAGCGAGTTCCTGCCCCCGCTCACGACGGTCCACCAGGACTTCGCCGAGGTCGGGCGCCGGCTCGTCGCGCAGGTGCTCCGCCAGGTCCGCGAGGGTGTCCACGAGGCCGGCACCCGCCTCGTCCCGACCCGCCTCGTCGAGCGCGCGAGCACCGCCCCGCCCCCGCGATAGACCCGCTCCGGGGCGCCGAGCACGGGGTCGTCGCCCGGTCTCGGAGGCTCACGGGCCGTAGCCGCATGCTCGGAGGGTGTCAGTCCTCGGCGACCCAGGCGCTCGGGTCCTCGACGACGCCGCGCAGGACCTCGCGCGCGCCACCCGTGAGCGCCGCGTGGTCGCCGACGGGGGCCGGGAGCAGCACGACGTCCGTCCACGGAGCGGCGAGGACGCGGACGCGCAGCTCGGCCTCGGCCGCGCTGCGCAGGTAGGGCAGGAGCGCGGGGTAGATGCCGCCGAGGAGGACGGTGTCGATGTCGACGAGGTTCACGTAGTCGGCGAGCGCGCTGCCGAGGGCGGTCCCGGCCTGCTCGACGGCGGCGAGCGCGGCGGGCTCGGCGGCGTCGAGCGCGGCGACGAGCGCCTCGGTGGGGGCGTCGACGGGCAGCCCGGCCCCGCGCAGGAGCGCGTCCTTGCCCGCGTACTGCTCGAGGCAGCCGGTCGCGCCGCAGCGGCAGCGCGGGCCGCGCGGGTCGACGACGACGTGCCCGACCTCGCCCGTCCACCCGTGGCGCCCGTGGAACAGGCGGCGGTCGACGACGATCGCGGACCCGATGCCGACGTCGCCCGAGACGTAGAGGTAGGTCGAGGGCGCCGGGTCGGACGCGTCGTCGGGCACGACGCCGTGGCTCGCCTGGGCGAGCGCGGCGAGCTTGGCCTCGTTGCCGATCTCGACGGGGACGTCGGGGCCGAGCCCGAGGAGGGGGCCGGGGTCGAGGTGGGACCAGCCGAGGTTGGGGGCGACCTCGAGGCGGCCCGCGCGCGTGTCGACGAGGCCGGGCAGGGCGAGACGGGCGCCCGCGACGGTCATGCCGTCGGCGCGGACGGTCGCGAGGAGGTCCTGCGCGATGCGTCCGAGCCGCGCGAGCACCTCGGTGGGGTCGCTGTCGTGGAGGTCGTCCGGGTCGACGTGCTCGGCGACGACGGCGCCGGTGAGGTCGAGCACGCGGCCGCCGAGGTAGTCGACGTTGACCTCGAGCCCGAGCCCGACGAGCGAGCGCGGCGCGGGCGCGAGGGGGACCGCGGGCCGGCCGGCGCGCTGCGGGGTCGCGGGCGGGAGCTCCGCGACGATGGCCGCGGCGACGAGGCGGTCGACGAGCGTCGAGACGGTCGCGCGCGTGAGGCCGCTGGACGCGGCGATGTCGGCGCGCGAGCACGGCTGGGCGGACTCGAAGACCGCGCGGGCGACGAGGGCGAGGTTGTGCTCGCGCAGCGTGGCCTGCCGGGCTGCTGGGGGACCCGTGCGGGTCGCGACGCTGCGGTTCACGGTCTTGACCTTACCGACCCGGGCGGATAAGTTCATCCGTACGACATAAATAGGCCGTCGGCGCGAGGATCGCGTCACGGCCCTCTCGACGAGGAGACCACCGTGGCCGACGAGACCACCCGACACGACGCAGACATCAACTTCTCCTTCGGTCTGTGGACCGTGGGCTGGACCGCGCAGGACCAGTTCGGCAGCGCGAGCCGTCCCGCGCTCGACCCGGCCGACTCCGTGCGCCGCCTGGCCGACCTCGGCGCGTGGGGCTTCACCTTCCACGACGACGACGTCGTGCCGTTCGGCGCCGACGACGCCGAGCGCACCAAGCGCCTCGACTCCGTGCGCCAGGCGGCGCAGGACACGGGCCTGGTCATCGAGATGGTGACGACCAACCTGTTCAGCCACCCCGTGTTCAAGGACGGCGGCCTCACGTCGAACGACCGCGGCGTGCGTCGCTACGCGCTGCGCAAGGTGCTGCGCAACGTCGACCTCACGGCCGAGCTGGGCGCCAAGACGTTCGTCATGTGGGGCGGGCGCGAGGGTACCGAGTACGACGGCGCCAAGGACCTGCACTCCGCGCACGAGCGCTACGCCGAGGGCCTCGACCTCACCGCGGCGTACATCAAGGAGAAGGGCTACGACCTCAAGATCGCGCTCGAGCCCAAGCCGAACGAGCCCCGCGGCGACATCTTCCTGCCGACGATCGGCCACGCGCTCGGCCTCATCTCGAGGCTCGACAACGGCGACATCGTGGGCCTCAACCCGGAGACGGGCCACGAGCAGATGGCGGGCCTCAACTACACGCACGGCCTCGCGCAGGCGCTGTGGGCGGGCAAGCTCTTCCACATCGACCTCAACGGCCAGCGCTCGATCAAGTTCGACCAGGACCTCGTGTTCGGCCACGGCGACCTGCTCTCCGCGTTCTTCACGGTCGACCTGCTCGAGAACGGCTTCCCGAACGGCGGCCCCACGTACACGGGCCCGCGCCACTTCGACTACAAGCCGTCGCGCACGGAGAACGAGGTCGGCGTGTGGGACTCCGCACGCGCCAACATGGAGACCTACCGCCTGCTCGCGCGCAAGGCCGCGGCGTACCGCGCCGACTCCCGCGTCCAGGAGGCGTTCGCGCACTCCGGCGTGTTCGAGCTCGGCCAGTCCACGCTGGGCGAGGGCGAGTCCGTGGCGGACCTGCTCGCGGACCGCAGCGCGTACGAGGAGTTCGACGTCGACGCCGCGGCGAACCGCGACTTCGGCTTCGTGCGCCTCAACCAGCTCGCGCTCGAGCACCTGATCGGCTGAGGTGACGACCGACTCCAGGACGTCCGACGCCGGCGGCGAGCGCACGCTCGTCGCCGGCGTCGACACGTCCACGCAGTCCTGCAAGGTCGTCGTGCGCGACGCCGCGACGGGCGCGCTCGTCCGCACCGGGTCGGCCAAGCACCCCGACGGCACGGAGGTCCACCCCGACGCGTGGTGGGCCGCGTTCCGCGAGGCCGCGTCCGCGGCGGGCGGGCTCGACGACGTCGCGGCGCTCGCCGTCGGCAGCCAGCAGCACGGGCTCGTCGCGCTCGACGCGGACGGGAACGTCGTGCGCGACGCGCTCCTGTGGAACGACACGCGCTCGGCGCCCGCGGCGCGCGACCTGATCCGTGAGCTCGGCGAGGCCCGCCTCGCCGAGGGCGTCCCGGATGCCCACGACCGGGTCGAGTCCGCGACCGAGGCCGGCGCGCAGGCGTGGGCGGACGCGATCGGCTCCGTGCCGGTCGCCTCGCTCACGGTGACCAAGCTGCGCTGGCTGCGCGACGCAGAACCGGAGAACGCGGCGCGCGTCGCCGCCGTCGCGCTGCCGCACGACTGGCTCACCTGGCGCGTCGCGGGGTACGGCCCGGCGGGCGACGAGTCCGCGCCGCTCGGCCCGGACCTCGACGCGCTCGTCACCGACGCGTCCGACGCGTCGGGCACGGGCTACTACGACGCGACCCGCGACGACGGGGACGACGGCCGGGGTGCGTACCGCCTCGACCTGCTCGAGCTCGCGTTCGGCCGGACGGACGTCGTGCTGCCGCGCGTCGTCGCACCCTCGGCCGTGGCGGGCGTCGCGCACGCGTCGGTCGCCGGCAGCGCGGTCGAGGGCGGCACGCTGCTCGGCCCCGGCGCGGGCGACAACGCCGGGGCCGCGCTCGGCCTCGGCATGGTCGCGGGCGACGTGGCGGTGTCGATCGGGACGTCGGGCGTCGTGTCCGCCGTGACCGACGACCGCACGACGGACGGCTCCGGGCTCGTCAACGGGTTCTCCGACGCGACGGGCCGGTACCTGCTGCTCGCGGTGACGCTCAACGCGAGCCGCGTGCTCGACGCGGCGCGCGCCGTCCTCGGCGTCGACCACGCGGGCCTGTCGCGGCTCGCGCTCCAGGCGCCCCCCGGCGCGGACGGGCTCGTGCTCGTGCCGTACCTGGAGGGCGAGCGCATGCCCAACCGCCCCGACGCGTCGGGCACGCTGCACGGCATCCGGCTCGGCACGTCGACCCCGGAGCACCTGGCGCGCGCGTACGTCGAGGGCATGCTGTGCGGCCTCGCGGACGGGCTCGACGCGCTGCGGGCGCTCGGCGTCCGGGTCGAGCGCGTGCAGCTCATCGGGGGTGGTGCGCAGTCCGAGGCGGTCCGGCGCATCGCGCCGCAGGTCCTCGGCCTGCCCGTCACGGTCCCCGAGCCCGGCGAGTACGTCGCCGACGGCGCCGCGCGCCAGGCGGCGTGGGTCCTCGCCGCGCACGAGGCGGGCGGCTCCGGGGCGGACGTCGCCCCGCCCACGTGGGCCGCGACGTCGGCCACGGTGGTCGAGGCCGACCCGGTCCCGGCTGTCCGCGAGCAGTACGCGGCGGTCCGCGACCTCGTCTGACACGACCTCGCGACAGCAGGGAAGGGCCCGGCCCCCGTGAGGGGGTCGGGCCCTTCGTGCGCCCACGACGGTGGGCCGGAGCGGTCAGAGCACGCGGACGACGGGGCCTGTCACGCCGGCCTTGCGGCCGACCGCGGCGGCCCCGGTGACGCCCCAGACCGGCCCGGCGATCTCCACCGACGCGACGGTCGTGGTCGAGATCGAGCGGTTGAGGTTCATCCCGTACGCGTTGCCGTAGACCTCGAGCAGCACCCAGTCGCACGTGCCCGCGCTGACGGTGAAGACGTTCCCGGTCCGGGTCACGTCGAACGAGCACACGCCGCCGTCGTAGGGGGCGGCGCTCGCCGAGGGTGCGATCGCGACGGCAGCGGCAGCGAGGGCGGACACGGCCAGGGCGCGCAGTCGGGTGGTTCGCATGGAGCTCCTTTGCTCAGGTGTGGGGGGCCGGGATCGGCCCGGCCACAGTCCACCGTGGCGCGGCCCTGGCAGCAACTCGAGGACTACGTAACTTTGACCTCCACCAGGTACGTGCTTTCCCTTATGCGCCGCCGGCGAAGCCCGTCTGTCGCCATGCCTCGTAGACGGCGATCGACGCCGCGTTGGTGAGGTTGAGCGAGCGGCGCCCGGGCAGCATGGGGATCTTGAGCTGGTCCGTGATGCGCTCGTGGGCGAGCACGTCGTCGGGCAGGCCCGTGGGCTCGGGGCCGAACAGCAGGACGTCGTCCGGCCGGTAGGTCACGTCGGTGAACGACGTCGTCGCGCGCGTCGTGAACGCGAACACCCGGCCCGGCAGGGTCGCGAGCGCGGCGTCCAGGTCCGCGTGGACCTCCACGCTCGCGAGGTCGTGGTAGTCGAGGCCTGCGCGGCGCAGCTTGGGCTCGTCCAGGTCGAAGCCGAGCGGCTCGACGAGGTGCAGGCGCGCCCCGGTCACCGCGGCGAGGCGGATCGCGTTGCCCGTGTTGCCGGGGATGCGCGGCTCGTAGAACACCACGTGGGGCAGGGTCGACGGCGGTCGGGCAGCCGGGTCGGCGACGTGCGGTCGCCAGTCGGTGCCGGGGTCGGGGGTCTCGCTCACCCCCCGATTCTCGCAGCGTCGGGGGAGGGGTAGCGTCGGACGGGTCGACGACGACCGACCGAGGGGGACCTGTGCCCGAGACGTCCAGCGCGAGGCCGTGACGGCCTGGGTCGCGGCGTACGAGGAGGCGTGGCGGGCGAGCGACACGACCGCCGTCGAGCGGCTGTTCACCCCGGACGCGACGTACCTGCGCTCGCCCTACGACGACGAGCCGCTGCGCGGTCACGACGCGATCCGGGGGTTCTGGACCGCGGACCAGGGCGCGGTCTTCACCGTGACCGCCGAGCCGGTCGCGGTCGAGGGCCCCGACGCCGTCGTGCGTCTCGAGGTCCGCTACCTCGCGCCCCAGGGGCAGGAGTACCGCGACCTGTGGGTGCTCCGGTTCGCCCCGGACGGGCGCGTCGAGCGCTTCGAGGAGTGGCCGTACTGGCCCGGCAGGTCGTACACGGCGTCCGACGGGTCGTAGCGCGTCACGCCCCGAGCGCGGCCGCCTTGCGGCGCAGCAGGTCCTGCTCGCGCGCGTTGGGGCACAGCCGCACGGCGAGCTCGTACTCCGCGCGCGCCTCCTCGACGCGCCCGAGGCGCCCGAGCAGCTCGGCGCGCACGCTCGGCAGGAGGTGGAACCCGGGCAGGCGGTCGGTCGCGACGAGCTCGTCGACGATCCGCAGCGCCGCCGCCGGGCCGTGCGCCATCGCGACGGCGACGGCCCGGTTGAGCGCCACGACGGGTGACGGCGCGAGGCGTCCGAGCGCCTCGTAGAGGAGGACGACGCGGTCCCAGTCCGTCTCTTCGACCGACGCCGCCACCGCGTGGCACTCGGCGATCGCCGCCTGCAGGCCGTACGCGCCGCGGCCGTGGCCCGGCGCCCCGACCGCGTCGGCGCGTGCGAGCGCCGCGCGGCCGCGCCGGATCGCGGACCGGTCCCAGCGCCGTCGGTCCTGGTCGGCGAGCAGCACGGGGTCGCCGTCGGGCGTGGTGCGGGCCGGGAACCGCGCGGCGGTGAGCTCGAGGAGCGCGACGAGCGAGTGGGCCTCGTGCTCGTCGGGGACCAGTCCCGCGAGGACGCGCGCGAGCCGGGTCGCCTCGTGCGCGAGGTCGGGGCGCAGCCAGTCCTCGCCGGTCGTGGCCGTGGACCCCTCCGTGAAGATCACGTACAGCACGTGGAGCACGGAGCCGAGGCGCTCGCGGCGCTCGTCGGCCGGGGGCACGCCGAACGGCACGCCCGCCGCGGCGAGCGTCTTCTTGGCGCGGGTGATGCGTGCCTGGACCGTCGCGGTGGGCACGAGGAACGCCCGCGCGACCTCGTCGCTCGAGAGGCCGCCGACCACGCGCAGGGTGAGCGCGACGCGCGCCTCGGGCGAGAGCACCGGGTGGCACGCGACGAACATGAGGGCCAGCACGTCGTCGTCGACCTGGTCGGGGTCCCAGAGGAGGTCCGCGCCCGTCCCGTCCACGGTGCCCGACGACGGCCCGCCGGTCACGACGCCGCCCTCGCCCAGGCCGTGGGCGAGGGCCGCGTAGCGCTCGTCGAGGGCGGCGCGGCGGCGGAACGCGTCGATCGCGCGGCGCCTGCCGACCGTGAGGAGCCACCCCGCGGGCTGGCGCGGCACGCCGTCGCGGGGCCAGGCGACGAGCGCCTCGGCGAGCGCCTCCTGGGCGACGTCCTCGGCGAGCGCGAAGTCGCCGGTGTACCGGGCGAGCGCGCCGACGATCCGTGCCGACTCGATGCGCCACACGGCCTCGACCGCGCGCCGGCCCGGGTCGGTCGGCTGACTCTCACCGACACCCGGACCGGCGCCCGCGTCGGGCGCGCTCACAGCTGGCCGGTCGCCTCGCGCCACTCCCGCTCCTTGCGGATCCACTCGTTGTCCTGCGGGAACTCGTCGATGGTCGTGACGCGGCGGACCTCGACCTTGGCGCCGGGGCCGGAGTACGGGAGCCGCTTGGCCCACTCGACGGCCTCCTCCTTGGACGCGACGTCGAGGACGTAGTAGCCGCCGAACAGCTCCTTGGTCTCCCCGTACGGGCCGTCGGTCACGACGGGCACGTCGGCCGAGAGGTCGACGACCACGCCCTGCCCGGCGTCGTCCAGGCCCTCGGCTGCGAGCAGGACGCCCGCCCGGATGAGCTCGTCGTTGAACCGCCCGATGGTCTCGAGCATCTCGTCGAACGAGACGTCCTCGAACGCCGCCTGGCTCTCGTCGCTGCCACGCATGATGAGCATGTACTTCATCGTCGTCTCCTGGTGTCGGCGGGCCGGACCTCCCGACCCTCTCATCCTCAGGTCGAACGGGATCCCGCGAGATCGACACGCGCGCCCGCGACGTCGTGCAGCGTGTCGAGGACGGCCCGGGCCGGGGGCGTGCCCACGACGGCGTCGCGCAGCACGGCGTGGATCGAGCGCACCGGTGCGGGCCGGACCACGGGGACGGCGAGCAGACCGGGCGGCAGGTGCGCGGCGCCGAGCGCGGGCAGGACCGTGGCCCCGACCCCGGCGCCGACGAACGCGATCGCCGTGGGGTAGTCGTGCGCCTCGACGTGGAACGGCGGGCTGAACCCGGCGGCCGTGCACGCCTCGACGAGATTGCGGCGGCACCAGCCGCGCGCGAAGTCGTTGTCCACCCAGCGCTCGTCGCGCAGCTCGGCGAGCTCGACCTCGTCGCGGTGCGCCAGGTGGTGGTCGTCGCGCAGCACGACGACGTACGGGTCGTCGAGCAGGTGGTGCGCCCGGAAGCCGCCACCCGGGTCGAACCCGCGCGGGGCGACGACGAGCTGCACGTCCGCGCGCGCGTCGGCGTCGTCGGGGATGGTCTCGCGCAGCTCCAGGTCGAGCCGGACGCCGGGGAAGTCCGCCGTGAGCCGGCGCACGACCTGCGGCAGCCACGCGGCGCCCACCGACGCGAAGTAGGCGAGCGAGAGCGAGCCGGTGCGGCCGGCGCGCAGGTCCGCGACGACGGCCTCCGCCTCGCCGAGGCGCGCGAGGACGCCGTCGGCCTGGGCGGCGAGCGCGAGCCCCGACGCGGTGGGCCGCACGCCGCGGCCGGCTCGTTCGAGCAGCGTGAGGCCGGTCTCGCGCTGGAGCGCGGTGACGTGCTGGCTCACGGCGGACGGGGTGTACCCGAGCGCGCCCGCGGCGGCCTGGACCGACCCGCTCGCGACGACGGAGCGGAAGACGCGCAGGCGATGGACGTCCAACATCCGTCCACGATACAGCGAGACTGAATCGAGAGGTAGGAAGTCTCGCTGGTGCTGAACAGTGGGTCGGGGCGACGATCGACGCGTGACCGCACCCGAGACCCCGACGACCGCGCCCGTCGATGCTCCCCGGCCCGCCGCCCTCGCGGCGACCCCCGCCCGGTCGGGCCCGCCCCCCGCTCACGGGTCGGCCCGCCGTGCCGCGACGCCCGTCGTCCTCGCCGTGGCCGTGACCGTCCTGCTGTGGGCGTCGGCGTTCATCGGCGTCCGGGCCGCCGGCCACGACTACGAGCCCGGGGCCCTCGCGCTCGGCCGCCAGCTCGCCGGCAGCGTCGGCCTCACGGCGATCGTCGCCGTCCGGTGGCTGCGCAGCGGTGCGCGACCCGTGCTCCCCCGCGGTCGCGTGCTCGTCGCCGTCCTCGCGTGGGGCGTGGGGTGGTTCAGCCTCTACAACCTCGCGCTCAACGCCGCCGAGCAGCACCTCGACGCGGGGACGACGGCGCTGCTCGTCAACGTCGCGCCCGTCCTCGTCGCGGTCCTCGCGGGTCTGCTGCTCGGGGAGGGCTTCCCGCGCCGCCTCCTCGTGGGCATGGCCGCGGCGTTCACGGGCGTGGCCGTCATCGCCGCGGCGACGTCCTCGGGGGAGCGCGACGTCGTCGGGGTCGCGCTCGGGCTCGCCGCCGCCGTCCTCTACGCGGGTGCCGCGACGTCGCAGAAGCGGCTGCTCGCGCGCGTCGACGCCCTGACGATGACGTGGGTCGGGTGCCTCGCGGGCACGGTCGCCCTCCTGCCGTTCGCCCCGGCGCTCGCCGCCGACGCGGGGTCGGCTCCCGCGTCGTCCACGTGGGCCGTCGTGCTCCTCGGGCTCGGTCCGACGGCCGTCGCGTTCACGACGTGGGGGTACGCGCTCTCGCGCCTGAGCGCGGGCAGGGCCGCCGCGACGACGTACCTCGTGCCGCCGATCGTCGTGGTGCTCTCCTGGCTCGTGCTCGCCGAGGTCCCGGCCGCCGTCACGCTCGCGGGCGGCGCGCTGTGCCTCGCCGGGGTCGCGGTCGCGACCCTCCCTCGGCGGCGGGTCGGCCCGGCGCCGAGGGTGCCGGACGCCGGAGCCTGACCCGCCCCGGCACTCTCCCGGCGGACTCAGCCCATGCGGTCGAGGTCGGCCTCGCGGACCTCGTGGACCAGCGGCTCCCCGGCGCGGAAGCGGGCGAGCTCGTCGACGACGATCGCGCCCTGCGCGAGGCGGCCCTGCACGGTCGCGGCGGCGTGGTGCGGCGTGAGGAGGACGTTGCGCAGCCGCCGCAGCGGGTGGTCCTCGGGCAGCGGCTCGGCGTCGTAGACGTCGAGCGCGGCGCTGATGCGCCCGCTCGCGAGCTCGCGGAGGAGGGCGTCCTCGTCCGTGAGCCACGACCGTGCGGTGTTGACCAGCCCGGCGTGGTCGGGCAGGAGCGCGAGCTCGCGCGCGCCCAGCAGGTGGTGGGTCTCGGGCAGGACGGGCGCGTGCAGCATCGTCACGCGGCTCGTCGCGAGGAGCTCGTCGAGCCCGACGAGCGTCGCGCCGAGCGGGGTCGCCTCGGCGGGGGAGAGGGTCGGGTCGGCGACGACGACCTCCGCGCCGAGCGCGCGCAGCATCGCGATCGCCGCGCGCCCGGTGCGCGACGCCCCGACGACGCCGACGCGCGTGCCCGCGATCTCGTACCGCGGGGGTGCCGCCTCGGCGTCGGCCCACGGGACGCCGTCGTGCAGGGCGTTGTGGAACGCGGGGACCTGGTGCAGCAGGGCGAGCGCGAACGTCACGGAGACCTCCGCGACCGGGCGCGCCATCGCCTGGCCCGCCTGCGTCACGCGGACCCCGCGCGCCCACAGGTCCGGCGTGACGAACGGCTTGACCGAGGCGCCGGTGTGCGCGACGAGCCGCAGCCCGGGGAGCCGGTCCAGGAGGTCGGCGTCCAGCGGCGGCGTCCCCCAGGAGATGACGAGCGCGTCGACGCGCTCGCGCACCGCGGGGCTCAGCCGGTCGAGGGCGGCGCCGAGCGCCCGCGGGTCGTCGACGACGTCGAACGGTCCCGCCGCCGCCATGCGCTCCCAGGCGTCCGGGGCGAACAGCTCGGCGCGCAGCCACGGCGCGACCGCGACGACCGCACGGACCGTCCCGGTTCCCGGGCCGGTCTCCGCGCCGGGCGCGCGGGTCATCGCAGCCAGTCCTCGAGGTGCTCCGCGACGAGCGCGTCGTCCGCGGCCGCGAGCCACGGGTACGACGACGTCACGCGCGTCAGCTCGTCGGCCTGCCCGGGGGAGAGGGTCTCGTCCGGGTCGAGGCACCAGATGCCGTCGAGCAGTCCCTGGCGGCGCAGCACCTCGTGCACGCCCGCGATGACGCCCGCGAAGTCGTGCGCCGCGTCGAAGACGGCGGCGTTCGCGTCGGTGAGCCCGGCCGCGCGCGCGGTGAGCGTCGCGAGGGCGGCGGCGTCGGGCACGGTGGCCCCGCCGTCGGGGCTGATGCCGTGCGCGGCGTGCGCGAGTGCCAGCGTCTCGACCGCGCCCCGGGTCCAGACCGCCCACTGCCCGAGCAGGCCGCCCACGAACCGGGCCGTGAAGGTCGAGGCGCGCCCCTCGGCGTCGGTCACCGGGACGTCGAGGCGCTGCGTGAGGTCCGCGACGATCGCGTCGTCGTTGCCCGTGTACAGCGCGATCTCGTCGCCGCGACCCGACGCGGCGACGCCGCGCAGCACGTCGAGCGTCCGGTAGCGGTGGAACGGCGCGGCCTTGATCGCGACGACCGCCTCGATCGACGCGTACTCGCGCCAGAAGCCGACGGACAGGCGCGGGCCGCCGATCGCCTCCTGGAGGTAGAACCCGATGACGGGAAGCACCTCCCCGACCGCACGGGCGCGGTCGAGCAGCACGCGCTCGACCTCCTCGCGCGACCCCGTGAGGCCGGGCACGCGCGGGGCGAGCAGGACGGCGTCGTACCCGAGCTCCGCGGCGAGCTCCGCCTCCGCGACGGCCTGGCGCACGTCGCCGGCGGCGCCCGCGACCTGGACGAGCGGGCGGGGCCCGGCGTGCAGCGAGCCCGCGGGCGCGTCGCCCGCGATCGTCGCGCGCGACACCTCGGCCGCGAGCTCGAGCACGGGCCGCAGGAGCCCGTGCTCGCGGATCTCGAACTGCGTCGTGTGGACGCCGACGGCCACGCCGCCCGCGCCCGCCGCGTGGTAGTACCGCGTGAGCGCGCGCTGGCGGCGCTCGTCGAGGCGGCGGTCGGCGTCGAGCGCGAGGGGCTGCGCCGGGATGACGGTCCCCGCGCGCAGCCGCGCGGCGACGTCGTCGGCGAGGCGCGGGGTCGCCGGCGCCGCGGCGGGGGTGGTGGAGGGGGCCGTCATCAGAACGCCCCGTCGCGCACGGCGAACTTCGTCGGCTTGCCGCTCGTCGGCAGCCCGGCCGCGAGCCACTGCGCCTGCCAGTCCACGAGCGTGCGCAGCGGCACCTGCGGGTAGCCGAACAGCTCGTGGCAGCGCGTCGCGTCGTTGAGCAGGGCCGTCGGGGCGGGCTCGCCCGTGAACGACACCTCGCGGTCGAGGCCGCGACCGAGGAGCTCCGCGAGGCGCCGCACCGACGCCATCTCCGGGCCGGTGAGGTTGATCGCCGTGGCGGGCGACGACGCGAGGCCCAGCGAGCGCAGGGCGACCTCGTTCGCGTACCCCTGCCAGACGACGTTGACGTGCCCGGTCGTGAGGTCGACGGGCTCGCCCGCGAGGATGGGCGACGCGACGTCGAACAGCACGCCGTAGCGCAGGTCGACCGCGTAGTTGAGGCGGATCGTCACGACCTTCGTGCCGCGCGAGAGCGCGGCGTGCTGGAGCACGCGCTCGCGGCCGAGGCAGCTCATCGCGTACTCGCCGACCGGCCCGACGGGGTGCTCCTCGGAGCACCCGCCGGACTCGACGGGGACGAGCGGGTAGACGTTCCCGGTGGAGAACGCGGCGATGGTCGAGTCGGCGTAGCGGCGGGCGACGTCGTGCACGAGCGCCGCGTTCGCGGCCCACGCGAGCGACGGTGCGGACGACGTGCCGAACTTGGCGCCGACCATGTAGACGACGTCGGCGCCGTCGGGGAGGGACGCGAGGTCGGCGTCGGGCGCGAGCAGGTCGGCCGCGACGACGTTCACCCCGGCGTCGCGCAGACGCTCTGCCTGCGCGGCGTCGGACCACCGCGAGACGGCGTGCACGGCGTCGCCCGTGCGCCCGGCCGCGTCGAGCGCACGGCGCGCGAGGACGGTGAGGCTCGGGCCCATCTTGCCGCCCGCGCCGAGGATGACGAGGTCACCCGAGCGGGCGGCGAGGTCCTCCACGAGTGCCGGCGACGGCGTCGTGAGCAGCTCCTCGAGCTCCGCGACGGACGTCGGGGCCTCGAGGGTGGCCGGGGCGGTGGTGCTGGTCTGCGTGGTCATGTGGTGAGTCATCCCTTGATGCCGGACGAGGTGACGCCCTCGACGAAGAAGCGCTGGGCCACGAGGTACGAGGCGAAGATCGGAACGAACGAGATGGTGGCGCCCGCGAGCACCATGTTGAGCGGCACGTCCTGCTGCTGGAGCGAGGCGATGCCGACGGTCAGCGTCCAGTGGTCGGTGCCCTGGCCGATGATGAGCGGCCACAGGAAGTCGTTCCAGTGCCACAGGAAGACGAACGTGCCGAGCGTCGCGAGGATCGGCTTGCACAGCGGCAGCACGATGCGCAGGAAGATGCGCCACTCCGAGGCGCCGTCGAGCTTGGCCGCCTCGAACAGCTCGTCGGGCAGGTCGAGGATGAACTGCCGCATGAGGAACACGGCCTGCGCGTTCGCGAGCGTCGGCAGGATCAGGCCCCAGTACGTGTCGAGCCCGCCCGCCTGCGCGATGAGGATGAACGTCGGGATGAGGGTCACGTGGTACGGGACCATGACCATCGCGAGGAACGACCAGAACATCGCCTCGCGCCCGGGGAACTTCTTCTTCGCGAACGCGTAGCCGGCCATCGACGCGAGCAGCAGCACCGCGACGACGGACACGACCGAGTACACGAGCGTGTTGACGAGCCAGGTGCCGATGTTGCCCGCGCCGAGCACGCGGTCGTAGGCCTCGGTCGTGAGGTTCGTCGGCAGGAGCGACGCGGGGAAGTCGATCGCGGCGGCCGGCTTCAGCGAGAGCACGACCATCGCGTAGAACGGGAAGATCGTCACGACGGCGGCGAGCGAGAGCACGACGTAGCGCAGCACCTTGCCGCGCAGCGACAGGTCGCTCGCGCCCTTGCGGCCGCGCCGGCGGCGCGTCGCGGTGGGGCGCACCGGCAGCGCGGCCCCCTCGAGCACGCGCTCGGTGGTGGTGGGGTCGGCGGCGGTCACTTGTCCCTCCCGATGGCGTAGCGCTGGATGAGGGCGACGACGAGCGTGACGACGAACAGGGCGACGCCGAGCGCGCTCGCGTAGCCGAGGTCGAAGTACTTGAAGCCCTGGTCGTAGATGTAGAAGACGAGGTTGTAGCTCGCCCGGGCGGGGCCGCCCGCCGTCATCACGTAGACGAGGTCGAAGATCTGGAACGACGCCGTCGTCTCGATGACGGCGAGGAAGAAGAGCGTGGGCTTGAGCTGCGGCGCGATGATGAACCAGAACCGCTTCCACGGTCCGGCGCCGTCGATCGCGGCGGCCTCCTCGAGCTCGCGCGGCAGGTCCTGCATGCGGGCGAGGAGGATGAGCATCCCGTACCCGAAGCGCGACCAGATCGCGACCATCGCGAGCGCGGGGAGCACGAGCAGCGTGTCGCCGAGCCACGAGTCGGTCGAGAACCCGAGCGCGCCCATGAGCTTGGACCACGGGCCGTTCGTCGAGAACACCCACGTGAACACGGTCGCGGCGAGCACGAGGCTCGTGACGACGGGCAGGAAGAACACCGACCGGTAGAAGCCGGAGCCGCGGAACGAGCGGCGCACCATGAGCGCCATGAACGTCGAGATCGCGAGCGACACCGGCACGATGAGCAGGCTCAGCACGACCGTGACGCGCAGCGCCGACCAGAAGATCGGGTCGTCGACCATGCGCCGGAAGTTCTCGACGCCCGTCCACTCGGCGCCGACGCCGATGGTGTAGTCGAAGAAGCTCAGCGCGACGCCCGCGATGGCGGGGCCGAACCGGAACAGCAGGAACAGCAGGAACGCGGGGAGGGCGAACAGCAGGCCGATCCTCGCCTCACGGCGCTCCAGGACGCGGCGGGTGCCGCCGCGCGGGGGCTTCGGCGCCGGGCGCCGGTCGGCCCCGTCGGCGGTGAGCCCGTCCGAGGTGGGGGCGGTCGCGGTCATGGGTTCTCCTCTCGTACCGCGAGGGGTGCCGCGGCGCGGGCGGCCAGGGGGGAGGCCGCCCGCGCCGCGACGTCGGTCAGCCGAGCAGCGGGTCTGCCGCCGCGGCCGCGTCCTTCAGGGCCTGCTCCGGCGTCTTCTCGCCGATGAGCGCCGCCTGGATCTCCGGGGCGAGCACGCCCATGACCTCACGGGACTTCTCGTTGACCTCGCCCGCGGTCGTGTACTGGAGCGTGTCCTCGAGCGCCGAGAGCACCGGGTCGTCGGCGTAGAGGCCCGACTCGCTCTCGTACGGCGAGAACCAGCCCGCCGCCTTCGCGTACTCGGTGCTCACCGCGGGGGAGGTCGCGAACGCGGCCCACTTGCCCGCGGCGTCGAGGTTCTCCGCCGTCTTCAGCACGGACAGCGAGCCGACCGTGCCGAACGCGACCGCCTCGGCCTGCTTGAGCGGCGGGAGCACGACGACGTTCTCCTCGCCCCAGAAGCCCGCGACGTCGGCTGGCCCCTGCTGCCAGGTGCACGCGATCTTGCCCTTGGCGGTGTTGGTCTGCTCGAACGCGGGGATCGTCGTCAGCAGGTCCTTCTCGATGTACCCGCCCTCGGCGAGGTCCACCGCGAACTGGAGTGCCTCGGTGCCCTCCGGCGAGTCGAACGCGACCGACGAGCCGTCCTCGGAGAAGACGGAGCCGCCCGCCTGCCACAGCAGCGGGTAGAAGGACTCGTTGAGCGTCGCGTCGACCGAGCCCCAGTAGTTGGTGACGTCGTAGCCGGCGGCCTGGAACGTCGGCGCGAGCGCCATGAGGTCGTCCCACGTCTCCGGGTAGTTGCCGGCCTCGCCGACGGCCTCGAACGCCGCGGCGTTGCACACGAGCGGCTTGCTGTTCATGATCAGCGGCGAGCCGAGCATCGCGCCGTCGACGGTGACGGCCTTCGACGCGTTCTCGCGCAGGTCGCCCACCTGGTCCGTGACGTAGTTGTCCACGGCGGCGAGGGACTTGCCGTACTTCGGGATCTGGTCCGGGATGAGGTAGACGACGTCGGGGCCCTTGTTGCCCGCGATGGCCGTCGCGAGGGTCTCGTCGCGGCCGGCCCACGGGTAGATCTCGACCTTGACGTCGACGTCGGGGTTCTCCTCCTGGAACGCGGCGATCTGCTCGTCCCAGAACGCCTTGTGGGCGGCCTCGTCGGCGATGACGGGGTACGTCCACATGGTCACGGAGCCGGACGCGGCGCCGTCCTCGGGGGTGGGGGTGGAGCTGCCGGCGCCGGCACCGCCGGCGCAGGCGCTCAGCGCGCCGAGCGTGCCGACCGCGAGAGCGGCGGTCCAGAGGCGCTTCGTCGTGCGCAGGGTCATCGACGTGTCTCCTTGGTGAGGTCCCGCCGGGGTCGGCGGGTGGGGGATGGGTGATGCTGTGCGGTGTGGTGCTGTGGAGGTGCGGGGTGGTGCGGTCGTCGCGCCGGACGCGTCAGCGGGCCGGGACGTCGACGACGGTGCGCCGGTGGCGCGACTCCTCGGCCGCGAACACGGCGAGGTGGCTCTGGAGGGACTCGACGGCGCCCGACCGGACGTGGCTCGGGTCGCCCGTGGCGACGGCGCGCACGAACGCGTCCATCACGCCCGAGTCGCCGCCCCCGTGGTCGTCGGCGGCGTTGGTGGCGCCGTGGTGGCCGCCGTCGTGCACGGTGACGCTGCCGTCGCGGAAGTCGGTGACGCGGACCTTCTCGCCGTCGCCGTCGAGGCACCCGTGGGTGCCGAAGATCTGGGTCTTGCGGTGGTCCTGCTCCGAGAACGCCGTCATGGTGAACGTCGCCGCGCCGCCGCCCTCGAGCTCCATGGCGACGACCTGGTGGTCGACGACGTCGTTGTCGGAGTCGTAGACGCAGCGGCCGTAGTCGGTCGTGCGCAGGGCCTCGACGACGCCCGCCTCGTCGGTCGCGTCCGTGATCACGGAGACGGGCCAGATCGGGCCCTGCTCGCGCAGCGTCGTGAGGTAGAGACGCGGCGCCGAGTACGGGCACGTGGGCTCGAGCGGGCAGTCCAGGCAGCGGTCCGCCGCGCCCGCGGGGCGCTCCTCGGGCCGGAAGTGCTTGAGGGAGCCGAAGCTCGCGACCGTCGTGATCCGCTTGCCGGTGACGTAGCGGATCCAGTCGAGGTCATGGCTCGACTTCGCGAGCAGCATCGGGCTCGACGTCTTCTCCGAGCGCCACGGCCCGCGGACATACGAGTGGGCGTCGTGCCACCAGCCGACGGGCTCGAGGTGCTGGACGTTGACGATCTCGCCCAGGACGCCCGAGTCGACGACCGACTTCACGAGGTCCGTGTACGGCATGTAGCGCATCACGTGGCAGACGCCGAAGAGCACGCCCGACGCCTCGACCGCGTCCACGACGTCCCGGCACTCTTCGGGGCTCGGCGCGAGCGGCTTCTCGACGAGGATCGCGTACCCCTGCGGCGCGAGCGCGACGACGGGGTCGCGGTGCTCGCGGTCCTGCGTCGCGACGATGACCATGTCCGCGAGCCGGCCCGTGCCCCCTGCGGCCCGGTCGGCGTCGCCCGCGGCGACGAGGTCCTGCCAGCCGGCGAACTCCGCGACCTGCGGGAGCTCGACTCGCGGTTCGACAGCGAGCGCCGCGCCCGACTCGGTGCCCGAGGCGAGGGCGTGGGCTGCGGAGAAGCCGGCCTGCGCCGCGACGGCCTGGTCGACGACGAGCCCGCGCTGGTGGGGTCGGGGGTCGGCGACGGCGACGAGCCGGGCACGGTCGGGGTGCTCGGCGATCCAGCGCGCGTACGTCTGACCACGGTTCCCGGCGCCGACGAGGGCGACGGTGACAGGCTGGGGGTTCGGGGTCACGTGTGCGGTCCTTGCTCCGTTGCGATGGTCCTGCGGGGCGGGGGTCTCCCGGCCCTGGCAGGCCTCGTTTGCTATTTGCTATAGCAAGCCTGCCATGCCGATGTTACGCCAGATCGGCGCTCGTGTTAACTCGCGCACGACGCGATGCGGAGTTGTGACCTTCGCGCCGCGGCTCCCTCCGGCTGCCGAACCTGGGATCGCTCCCCAGGGTGAAGGCGTCCTGGGGAGCGATCCCGGGTTCGGCGGGTGGGGCCGTCGGGCTGGTGTCAGACGACGAGGTTGCCCGTCGTGACGACGCGGTCGCCGTCCTCGGGGAACGCCGTGCGGGTGACGCCCTGCTCGACGTTGCCGCTGTGCAGGGCGTACGACTCGCCGCCCAGCGCGGACGGCGCGAGCGCGAGGGTCCCGCCCGCGAAGGTCGAGCCCGTGGCGGACCACTTGTTGATACCGGCGTCTAGGTTCACGTGTCCAGTGTCACCCGACGGCGCGGTGCTCCGGACGCCGTCGAGCGCCCACGTGACCGGCTTGTCCGACTTCGCCCGGCGCAGGAAGCTGCCGCCGGCGGGCTTCCCTTCCAGCCGGGCACCGCCGTCGAGCCGGATCGTCTGCTCCGCGGCGCCCGCCGCGACGATCGCGACGTTGCGCACGACGCCGCCGTGCACCGTGAGGTCGCCGCTGGCCGTGACGGTGCCCTCGCCCTCGGCCGCCTCGAGCGTGCACGCGTCGAGCACGACCTGGCCCTTCCCGGTGAACGAGGCGTTCTTCAGCCCGTTCAGGGTCGTGCGCACGAGGTGCACCGGGTTCGTGACGTTCGCCTGGGTGATCGCGGTGTCCGGCAGGACCGCGAAGCGCGACCCCTCGATGACGTTGGGCCGCTTCGACAGCGCCGACGCCTGCGAGACGATCAGCGTGTCGTCGGCCTGGCAGCCGCGGAGCTGCACGCCGTCGGCGTTGACCCACAGCATCCCGGAGCCCGCGAGGCCGTCCTTGCGGATCACCTGGACGTCCTCGAGCGTGAGGTCGGTGACCTTGACCCGGGCGACGAACCACGAGCACACGTGCCGCGTCACCGTGATGCGCTTGGCCGCTCCGCCCCAGGCCGCGCCCGAGTTGGCGAACGTCATGAGGCCCGAGTTCCCCACGTAGGTGAGGTCGTGCTCGTACTGGCCGTGCGTGACGAACGGGCCCTGGTCGTCGCCGTCGCCGTGGCAGTTCTCCACGAGCCCGTACGACGACGCGGTCCAGTCGTTGAGGTGCCGCGCGTTGGTCGTGTGGCAGTCGACGACGTGCCCGTAGTTGCAGTAGATCTGCTGCGTCAGGTACCCCGCGCCGCCCCACGTGACCGACGCCGGGTTGGTCAGCGAGCAGCCCGCGGTGCGGAAGAACGTGCTCCACCGGCGCATGACGAGCGGCCAGAAGGTCGCGACGCCGTGCACGTTCTCCACGTCGCAGCGGACCGCGTACTCGTAGGCGATCGGGTGCGAGCCCGTGTACTGGTCGCCGTCGGGCCGGCCGCGGAACGCGAGGTTGCGCACGTGCACCTGCTCGACGGGCTCGACGCGCGTCCACGTGAGCGTCCGGCCCTTCGCGAGCGACCAGCCCGCCTTGTAGTTGACGCGCACGTGAGTGGCGTCCACGATCTGCGTGATCTGGACGAGGCGCTGGAGCTCGCGCTCCCACCGGCCGGCGAGCGCGTTGACCTCGACCGCGTACCACTGGCCCACCTCGAACGTCGAGGAGTCCGCCACCTCGTAGTCGTCGCGCAGCTCCGGCATCGTCGCCGTGAGGGTGTTCGTCCGGACGTCGTCCGTGACCTTCCCGCGGAAGAACAGCACGGCCGCGAACGGGTCGTCCTGCCCGGCATTCTCGATGCCCTCGGTGGTCATGAGGTGGTTGCCGAAGTCGAGCTCGAGGTTCGAGCGCGTGAACGTGTGGCGGCGGGTGAAGTTGAGGTCGGTGTGAGCCTCGATGCGGGTGACGCTGGGGTCGTCGACGAGGGCGTCGAGGGCGTCGTCGGCGGGGTTCTCGGGGCCGAAGAGGCCGAACCAGCGGAAGTCGGCGGTGCCGGTGTGCAGGGTGTGCCAGCGGCCCTTGGTTCCGGCGTCCTGCGGGGCGAGGACGGTGCCGCCGTTGGGGGCGGCGGCAGACTTGGCGTCGTAGCGCACGAGGCGGGCGGCGCCGTCTCCGGGGGTCGCGTGGCCGAGGAGCTGGGCGACGGTGCCGTCGTCGAGCTTCTTGGCCTTCCAGCCCGTGAGCTCGGCGACGGTGGTGGCGACGAGGACCTCGGCGTCGGGCTTGTCGTTCTTGCCCGTGGGGAGCGCTCCGGCGAGGGGCGCCGCGTGGGCGCTGCCGCTGCCGAGGGCGACGGCGCCCGCGGCGAGGGAGGCGATGCCGGCGACGCGCAGCAGGTTGCGCCGCGAGGGCGGCTGGGCGGCCTCGCCCGGCGCCGCCGTGGTCGGCTCGGTCGTGGTGTCGAGGGTCATGGGTGTCCTTTCGTCGGCCCGTGCACGACGGCGCGGGTGTCGGTGGGGAGGAAGGTTCGGGTGCCCGGGTGGTCGCCCGGGTGGGTCACACGACGAGGTTCGCGTCGACGAGCACGCCGTCGCCGGACGTCGGGAGCCCGGTGCGGTCGACGCCGGTCTCGACGTTGCGGGCATGGAGGACGCGCGCGCCGTCGGGCAGGCCGAGGCGGCCGCCCGTGAACCGCGACCCGGTCGCGGCGTAGCGGTCGCCCGCCCGCAGCGCGACGTGCGCGGTGTCGTCGGTCGCCCGCAGGTCGGCGCCGCGGAGTGTGACGTCCACGGCGCCCGCGCCGGTGCCGCGCGAGACGAGCGCGCCGGCCGTCGTCGTGCCTGCGGCCCGGACGCCGTCGAGCACGAGCCGCTGGTCGCGCGCGCCGCTGAGCCGCACGCCCACGCCCCGCCACGACCCGCCCGTGACGGTGACGTCCGCGGAGCCGAGGTCGACCGGGGCGGCGGGCGCGTCGTCCGTGCCGCCGACGAGCTCGCAGTCGGTGAACGTCACGGGACCGGCGCCGCGCAGGATCGTGCCGTCCACGCCCGTGATGCGGGTGCGGACGAAGTGCACGGGGTTCGTCACCGGCGTCTGGTGCAGCACGGACCCCGCGGGCAGCGCGAACGCGCAGTCCTCGACGACCGTCGGGCGCCGCGACAGCGACGACCGCTGCCCGACGGCGAAGAAGCCGGCCGTGCAGCCGCGCACCTGCGCGCCGTCGGCGTTGATCGTGAGCGTCGCCTGCGGGTCGAACGTCGAGCGGGCGACGACGTGCACGTCCTCGAGCGTGAGGTCCGTGATCTTGGTGCCCGCGACGAACCACGAGCACGTGTGGTGCTTGACCGTGATGCGCTTGGCCGCCGTGCCCCACTGGCCGCCCGAGTTGGCGATGTCCATGAGCCCGCTGTTGCCGACGAACACGAGGTCGTGCTCGTACTGGCCGTGGGTCGTGAACGGGTTGCCGCCCTGGTCGTCGCCGTCGCCGTGGCAGTTCTCGACCAGGCAGTACGCCGACGCCGTGAGGTCGTTGAGGTGCCGCGCGTTGTGGCTCGTGCAGTCGGAGACCCGCCCGTACAGGCAGTAGATCTGCTGGGTGAGGTAGCCGGCGCCGCCGTAGAAGACCGTCGGCGGGTTGGCGACCGAGCACCGCTCGGTGACGAAGTGGGTGTTCCAGCGCCGCATGATCACCGGCCACCACGTGCGGTGGCCGTGAACGTCCGAGACGTCGCAGCGCACCGCGTACTCGAACGCGACGGGGTGCGAGCCGGTCATCTCCCGGTCGTCGGGCAGCTCGCCGTTCGCGGGGCCGTCGAACGGACCGGAGCCGTGGAACGTCATCGCGCGCACGTGCACCTGCTCGACGGGCTCGACCCGCGTCCAGGTGAGCACGCGCCCGGCGGGCAGCTCCCAGCCGTTCTTGTAGTCCACGCGCACGTGCGTGGCGTCGAGCACCTGCGTGACCTGGACGAGGCGCTGGAGCTCGCGCTCGTCGCCCCCGCCCCCGGGACGCTCGTCCGATCGCAGCGCCCACCACTGCCCGACGGCGAACGCGCCCGCGTCCGCGACCTCGAAGACGTCGGCGAGGTCGGGGAGCGTCGCGGCGAGGGTGCGCTGCTGCGTCTCGTCGGTCACGCGCCCCTGGAAGAACAGCACCGCGCCGAACGGGTTGTCGTGCGCGTTGCGCTCGATGCCCTCGCTCGTGACCGTGTGCCCGCCGAAGTCGAGCTCGAGGTTCGAGCGCGTGTAGGTGTGGCGACGGGTGAAGTTGAGGTCGGTGCGGGCCTCGATGCGCGTGATGCTGGGGTCGTCGACGAGGGCGTCGAGGGCGTCGTCGGCGGGGTCCTCCGGGCCGAGGAGGCCGAACCAGCGGAAGTCTCCGGTGCCGGTGTGCAGGGTGTGCCAGCGCCCCTTGGCTCCCGCGTCCTGCGGGGCGAGGACGGTTCCACCGTTGGCGGCGGCGGTGGACTTCGCGTCGTAGCGCACGAGGCGGGCGGCGCCGTCTCCGGGGGTGGCGTGGCCGAGGAGCTGGGCGACGGTGCCGTCGTCGAGCTTCTTCGCCTTCCAGCCGGTGAGGTCGGCGACGGTGGTGGCGACGAGGACCTCGGCGTCGGGCGTGTCGTTCTTGCCCGTGGCGAGCGGGGCGCCGTGGAGGGTGGTGGCGCCGGCGCTGCCGCTGCCGAGGGCGACGGCTCCTGCGGCGAGGGAGGCGATGCCGGCCACGCGGAGCAGGTTGCGCCGTGACGGCGGCAGCGAGGTTGCCGCGTGCTCGGCTGCGACGACGCTCGGGTCGTCGGCCGGCGAGGTGGGGCGGAACGGGGATCGGGGAGTGGAGGAGGACAACTCGGGCACCCTTCGGGACGTCGGGAGGACGCCGTGCGGGCGGGCGACGCGAAGGCTCCGGCGGCCCGGGGCTGCGGGATGTTCCGGGGGAGCGGTGCTGCGGGGTCGTGCGGTTCCGGTGCTGGGTCGGGGTCAGCGGGTTCGTGCGCGTCGTTGCGACGGTGAACCGGACTTTCGGAGAGTAGCGGGATGCTATGGCATCGTCAAGAGGAGCAAGGAGAACGTCGACGCAGGTCAGACGGGATCTCGGGCAATCGGGATTGCCATAGCAAACGCCGTTCGGCGGAGGCTGGCACACGCCAGGCCCACCACGGCTCTGCCTCGCGCGACCGGGAGCCGACCTCGCGTGACCAGGTCTCTAGCTCGGTGAACCGGGGCTCTACCACGTCGGTGGTCAGAGGTAGTCGCCCGGCCAGTGGAAGCCCACCCCGGCCGCGGTGGCCTCGCGCAGACCGGCGACGACGTCGGCCCCCGTGCGGACCGGGCGGAGCATCCCGGTCGTGTCCGTCCCCGGCGTCGGCGCGTCGAGGACGGCCGCGGCGAAGCGCTCGGTGAGCGGGTGTGCGGGCAGTCGGACCTCGACGACGGGGGAGTCGTGGTGGCGCGCCCGCTGGAGCGTCGTGCGCGCCAGGGCGTCGACGACCTCGCCGGCGCGCTCCGCCGCCGGGTCGACGCCGAGCTCGCGGACCTTCAGGGGGTCTCGCCCGGGCTCGAGGACGAGGTAGCCCACGACCTCCCCGCTGGCAGCCCGCGCGGTGAACACCTCGGCGCCGGAGTACCAGAGCGGGATGCGGCGCTCCCAGTGCTCGGCGGCGCGCCGGGTGGCGAGGGGTCGCGGGCCACCAGAAGCGACGTCGAACGCGCCGTGCAGCCTGGCGAGCTGCTCCCACCCGAGCGCGACGGACCATGCCGGCCAGGGGACGCCGGGCAGGCGGTCGGTGCGGACGGTCAGGGGTGCGTCGTCCGCCGCGCCCGACGGCGGAGCGCCCGGCTCGGACGGCGCGTCGCCCGGGGCGTGGGGGCGGGACGACTCGGCGGCGAGGCCGTCCACCGCGCGGGTCGCGGCGTCGCGGAGCGTCCGAGGGGCGCCGCGCCGGAGCGGGACGTCGAACGTCTCGAAGCCGCTCGACCGGTAGACGTCGGGGGTGCCGGTGAACAGCAGCGCGACGTCCGTGCCGTCCCGCCCCATCTGCTCGACGGCCCGGGAGAGCAGCGTGCGGACGAGGCCCCGGCCGCGCGCCTCGGGGGCGGTCGCGACGTTGGCGACGCCGCCGGCCCGGAGCGTGTCGCAGTCCGGCCCGCCGACCTCGCGCGGCGTCCAGTACACCGAGCCGACCACCCCGCCGTGGAGCGGGTCGACGGCGACGTGCGTGCGGTCGAGCCGACCGTCGTCGGTCTCGTAGACCGGCACCATGAGCGGCGCGTCGAACGCGCGGTCCCACAGGTCGTAGAGGGAGGGGACGTCGTCGGGCGTGGCGGTGCGCAGGTGCATGGCCGTCCAGGGTCGCGAGCCGGTGTTGACGGGATGCTATAGCAAAAGTAGGGTCGCGGGACGACCGTCGGCGTGCGACGCGACGGACCGTGCGGGCCGGGCTGGGCACGCACGACACCCCGGGCGGCGGCGTGCCGCCACCCGGGGTGCACCGTCAGGCTGCCTGCGCGGCGAGCCAGTCCTCCAGGCGCGTCCCGAAGATCTGCGCGCCGTCCACGGCCACGAGCGTGCGGTCCTCGATCCGCGCCCCGAAGTACGGCGCGTCGTCCGCCGTGACCACCTCGCGCCCGTGGCCCTGCGCCGCGAGGGTCCGGCGCACGAGGTCGCCGATCGCGAGGACCTCCGGGCCGGCGATCTCGACGTCGCCCACGTGCTCCCCGGCGGCGATCCGCGCGACGGCGGTCGCGACGTCCTCGGCGGCGATCGGCTGGATCGACGCCGACGACACCCGCACGGTGTCCCCGTGCGCCGCCGTGCCGATGATCGCGGGGGTGAACTCGAAGAACTGGGTCGCGTGGACGAGCGAGTACGGCACTCCCGACTCGCGGACGACGCGCTCCTGCTCGGCCTTGCCGTGGAAGTAGCCGATGCCCTGCGGGCGGTCGGTGCCCACGATGGTGAGCGCGACGTGGTGGCGGACGCCCGCCGCCTGCTCCGCCGCGACGAGGTTCGCGGTCGACGTGGCGAAGTACTCCCGGACCTCGTCGGGGACGTACGACGGCGCCTGGGTGGTGTCGACGACGACGTCGGCGCCGGCCAGCGCCTCCGTCAGCCCCGCGCCGGTGTACGCGTCGACGCCCGTGCGGCGTGATGCGGCGACGGCGTCGTGCCCGTGCGCGGTGAGCTTCTCGACGACGCGCGAGCCGACGTGCCCGGTGCCGCCGACGACGATGATGCGAGCCATGTGGTGCCTCCCTGAGATCGGTGGATGCGGGTGCATCCTCCTCAGGTCGACCGGGAGTCGCGCCGGGCTGTGACTGCCGGTCGCGACGCGCCACCGGCGGGCGGCGCGGGCTCAGGCCCCGACGGAGGGCTCCGCCTCGTCCTCGGTGTGGCTCGCGAGGCGGGCCGCAGCCTCGCCGATGTGCTCGGCCATGACGCGCTGCGCCGCCTCTGGGTCGCCGCCCGCGATGGCGTCGACGATGAGCTCGTGGGTGCGGGCGTGCGCGACGCGCGCCTCGGGCTCGAGCGCGGCGTTCGCGGCGCGCAGGAAGCCGGTGATGCGGCTGCGGAGCTGCGCGTTGAGCGTCATGAGCATGCGGTGGTCGGCCATCTCCCAGAGCTGCTCGTGGAAGCGCCGGTCGAGCTCGAAGACGCGCGCGTTGCTGCCCTTCTCCGCCGCCTGGACCATCTGCTGCACGGTCTTGCGCAGCCTCGCCTCCTTGGCAGGGTCCCACGCGTCCTGGACCCGCACGACGGCGAACTGCTCCAGCAGCGTGCGCAGGCTCGAGATCTCCTCGAGGTCCCGGCTCGTGAGGGCGGCGACGCGCGCGCCGCGGTGCGGGAGCCGCTCGACGAGGCCCTCCTGCGTGAGCCGCGTGAGCGCCTCGCGGACGGGGATGTGGCTCGTGCCGAGGCGCTCGGCGAGCTTGCGCTCGACGAGCCGCTCGCCCGGCGCGAGGTCGCCGCTGAAGATCGCCTCGCGCAGCTCGACCGTCACCCGGTCGGCGACGTTCTGGTCCGGCACGCTCTTGAGCGCCATGGCTTCTCCGTGGTGTCGTGGGGGCGGCGGGCTCGGATCGTCGTCGGTCGACGCCCCGAAGGATAGCGGCCACGGCGCCGTCCCTGGTCGGGCGTACCGACCGAGCAACATGCTATAGCATCGGCACTCCCGAGCCCAGAGGAGGTGCGATGGTCGCCCTGCACACGCGGGCCCCCGTCCCCGCGTTCGTCGGCCTGGCGGGCGTCGCCGTCCGCGACGTGACGCCCGCCCCGGGGGTCCGGGCGCGCAACTGGGGCCCGGCGGACTGGGACGTCTCCGAGGGCGCGCACCGCGCCATGACGCTCACGGCGGTCGCGCTCGCGGAGGAGCGCACCACCGCTGACGAGGCCGCCGACCCGCTCGTCCTCGTGACGGTCGACGGCACGTGGTGGCGCCGGGTCGACGACGAGGCGACGCTCCGCGCGACCGTCCTCGACGCGACCGGCCTGCCCGTCGAGCGAGTGCTCGTCTCGCTCTCGCACACCCACGCCGGACCCGTCCTGTGCTCGGGCGACGCCGACCTCCCGGGCGGCGACCGCGGCGTCGAGTACCTGCGCGACCTCGCGCGCGCCGCGGCCGACGCCGCCGTGGAGGCGATCGCGTCGCTCCGGCCCGCGACGCTCGAGTGGACCACGGGCCGCTGCGGCCTCGCGTCGAACCGCGAGGCGCTGCTCGACGGCTGCGCGGGCGGGCACGCGGGCACGAGCACGGGAGCCGCTGCGGAGAGCGCGTCCCGGCCGCTCGTCGGCTTCAACCCCGACGCCGGCACCCCGCGCTCGCCCGGCGCCGACCCCGCGGACGACACGGTCGTCGTCGGGCGCCTCACGACGCGCCCCGCGTTCGTCGCCGGGGAGTCGCGGCCCGACGGCGTCGCGCACTCGGGCGAGCCCGTCACCCTCGCGACGATCGTCAACTATGCGTGCCACCCGACGACGCTCGCGTGGCAGAACCGGCTCGTCTCGCCCGACTACGTGGGCGCGATGCGCGACCTCGTCGAGCGGGAGACGGGCGCCCCCGTCGCGTTCCTCCAGGGCGCGTCGGGCGAGCTCGCCCCGCGCGAGCAGTACACGGGCGACACCGCGGTCGCGGACCGGCACGGCACGTCGCTCGGCCATGCGGTGCTCGCCGCGCTCGCCGAGCTCCCGCCGCCGGGCACGGAGCTGGAGCTGACCCACGTCGTCGAGTCCGGCGCGCCGCTCGCGGTCTGGGAGCCCGCGCCGTCGGCCGCGCTCCCCGGCACCGGCACCGATGCCCGTCCCGACGCCAGCACGCTCGCCGCCGTCGAGGAGCCCGTCACGCTCGACCTGCGCGACCTCCCGACGTGGGACGAGCTCGAGGCCGAGTGGGCGAGCATCGACCCGCGCTCGCGCGAGGAGCGACTGCGTCGCGCGCGGAACCTGCGCGACGGCTACGTCACCGGTCCCACCGTGCCGCACCCCACGTGGGTGTGGCGCGTGGGCGAGGCGCTGCTCGTCGCGCACCCCGGCGAGGCGTACTCGCGCCTCCAGCGCACCGTGCGCGCCCACGCCGGGGCGCGGCCCGTCGTCGTCGCCAACCTCACCAACGGCCCCGGCTTCGTCTACCTGCCCACGCGCGAGGCGTACGACGTCGGCGCCTACCAGGCCTGGCAGTCGCCGCTCGCGCCGGGCTCGCTCGAACGCCTGGAGCGGCACGCGTGCGCCGTCGTCGACGACGTGCTCGCCGGCACCGCGGCCTGGCCCCCCGGCGCGGTCGCACCACCGCACGCCGCACCCGCGACCCCGATCCGTCCCGTCCCCGAGGAGGACCAGTGACCAGCCCCGCCCCCGACGCCCCGCGCGTCCCGCTCGCCGTCGTCACCGGGGGAGCGGCCGGCATCGGCCGCGCCGTCGCCGAGCGCCTCGCGGCCGACGGGTTCCGCGTCGTGTGCGCGGACGTCGTGCAGCACGACCTCTCTGCGCTCGACCTCGGCGCAATCCCCGACGCGCCCGAGCTCGTGTGGGCCCCGCTCGACGTCACGGACCACGCCGCCGTGCGCGCCGCGTTCGACGACCTCGCGGACGCGTTCGGCGGGATCGACGCGCTCGTCAACAACGCGGGTATCCAGCGCCACCGCGCGCTCGAGGACCTCACCTGGGACGAGTGGTCGGCCGTCGTGGACGTCAACCTGCACGGCGTCTTCGCGTGCCTCCAGGCCGCGGGTCGCCACATGCTCGCGGCGGGCCGTGGTGCCGTCGTCAACATCTCGTCCGTCTCGGCCCGTGGCTCCGCGGGCCGGGCGCCCTACTCGACGACCAAGGCCGCCGTCATCGGGCTCACCGCGACCGCGGGCGCCGAGTGGGCCGCGCGCGGCGTGCGGGTCAACGCCGTCGCCCCCGGGTACATCGACACGGGGGTGTTCCGCCAGGGCGTCGCGCAGGGCACGCTCTCGGAGGAGACGATCCTCGCTCGCATCCCCGCGCGCCGGCTCGCGCAGCCGGAGGAGATCGGCAACGCGGTGAGCTGGCTCGTCTCCGACCAGGCCGCGTACATGGTCGGCCAGACCGTCTACGTCGACGGCGGGTTCCTCGTCGACTACGGCGTGCCGCTCGCCAAGAAGCCGGAGTGAGCGTGGGGCCCGCCGCGCGCGTCGTCGCCGTCCGCACCGCGACGACGGTCGTCCCGCTGCCGCAGCCGTTGCGCCTCGGCGCGATGACGGTCGAGCGCCGCGAGTACGTCGGCGTCCGCGTCGTCGCCGAGACGGACGACGGCCGAACGATCGCGGGGGAGTCGTACGCGCTCACGCGCGAGGCGCCCATGGCCGAGCTCGTGGACCGCCTCGTCGCGCCGCACGTGCTGGGCCGCGAGGTCGTGGCGTCCGACGGCGTCGCCGCGCGCCAGAGCGTCGGCGCCGCGTGGGACGCGGCCCTGCGCGGGTCCGCGATCGTCGGCCGCGTCGGCCTCGTGCGGCGCGCGATCGGCCTGGTCGACGTCGCGCTGTGGGACCTCGCGGGACGGCTCGCCGGGCGTCCCGTGTGGTCCCTGCTCGACGACGGCGCGGACCTCGCCGGGTCCGCGGAGCCCGGTGTCGGCGGCGACAGGGGCGTTCCGTCACGTGCCGTCGCCGGGAGTCCCGGCGACGTCTCATCCGGGGCGGCCGTCGCCGTGCCACGCCCCGCGATCCTCGTCGCGGCGTACCCGACGCCGGGCCGCACCGCGCGCGACGTCGCGGACGAGGTGCTCGCGCACGCGCGTGCGGGGTGGCCGCTGCTGAAGATCTCGCGCTCGCCCGACCGCGCCCTCATGCGCGACCTGCTCGCGATCCTGCGCGCCGAGCTGCCTGAGGTCACGGGCCGGCCGACCGTCGCGGGGCGCAGCGGCGTCGTCGTCGACGTGGGCTTCGGCTGGCGCGACGCGGACGAGGCGCTCGCGGACCTCGACGCGTGGGGCGTCACGGGCGCGGCGGGACAGCCCGGCGACGCCGAGCCCGCGCTCGCGTGGCTCGAGGACCCGCTGCTCCCCGAGGACGCGGTCGGCGCCGCGCGCGTGCGCGACGCGTCCGGGCTGCCGCTGTCCGTGGGCGACGAGGTGACCGACCCCGAGGTCTTCGCGCACCTGGCGATGCTGGGCGCGCTCGACGTGCCGCGCGTCGACGTCGTCGCGATCGGCGGCATCACGGTCGCCGACCCGCTCGTGCGCGCGTGGGCCGCGCGCGGCATGGTGGTGTCCAGCCACGTGTATCCCGAGGTCAGCGTGCACCTGGGCGGGGCGACGGGCATCGGCGTCGAGACGTTCGACCGTTCGCCGGAGGGCAACCTGTACGACCCCGCGCCGCTGCTCGTGCGCGGCGGTCCGGTGTTCGACGGCGGCCACGCCACCCCGCCCGACGCGCCCGGCCTGGGCTTCATGCTCGACCCGGACCGCTTCGACCTGGAGGGACTCTCGTGACGGAACGCAGCGTCGTCGTCACCGGCAGCGGCAAGGGCATCGGCCGCGCCGTGGCCGCGCGCCTCACCGCCGACGGGTGGACCGTCGTCGGGCTGGAGCGCACCCCGGGCTCGGGGACGGTCGAGGAGGGGGTGTGCGCCGCCGTCGTGCTGGGCGACTCGCGCGACCGCGAGGCCCACCGCGAGGCGGCGCAGGCCGCGCGCGACCTCGCCCCGATGGGGGGATGGGTCAACAACGCGGGCATCACCGTCCGCACGCCGCTGCACGCGCTCGCCGACCCGGAGCGGGCGGCACGGGTCGAGCAGGACGCGCGCGACGTCGTCGAGATCAACGGCCTCGGCTACCTGTGGGGCTGCGCCGCCGCCGTCGAGGCGTTCACGGACCAGGTGAGCGGCGGGTCGATCGTCAACATCGGCTCGATCCACGGCCGCGCGGCGTTCGCCGACCACGCCGCCTACGAGCTGACCAAGGGCGGCATCGACGCGCTCGCGCGCTCCGTCGCCGTGACCTACGGGCGCTACGGCATCCGCGCCAACACCGTCGCGCCGGGCGGGGTGCGCACCCCGCACCTCGACGCGCAGATCGCCCGCGCCGCCGACCCGGCCGCCGAGGAGCGCGCGCTCGCGGAGGGACCGCCGCTCGGGCGCATCGCCGAGTCCGCGGAGATCGCCGCGCTCGTCGCGTTCCTGCTGTCCGACGAGGCGGGCTACGTCTCCGGCCAGTCGATCGCCGCCGACGGCGCGTGGACCGCGTCCTTCGGCCGCCCGCCCCACGACCCCGACCTCGACGCGCGGTACGGCCTCACCTGAACCCGGCGCACGAGCACCCGTCGGTCCCTAGCCCCTCCTGACCAGCCACAGCGTCTCGTCGCCGTCGTCGTCGACCCAGGACCCGGCGTCGACGTACCCGAGCCGACGCAGGAGGCGCAGGGAGCCCTCGTTCTCCGGGGCGACGGTGGCGTGGACGGCGTCCAGCCCGAGCGTCTCCAGGCCGTGCTTCGTGATGCCCTCCGCGATCTCGGTGCCGAGGCCACGGCCCCACGCGTCCGGAACGAGGGCATAGACCAGCTCGTGGCCGTCGACGTGCGGGTCAGGGCTCGGCTTGAGCTCGCCATGGCCGACGTAGCCGCCGTCCGCCCAGATCGCCCAGATGTCCCAGGCGGGCTCCGCGGCGACGACCGAGCGAAAGACCTCGCGGAGCGGCCGGGCGGGAACGCCCATCCAGCGGGTGACCACGGGGTCGCCGAGGAGCCCGGTGAAGTTGTCCTCGTCCTCGGGCGCGTAGGCGCGGAGCACGAGGCGGTCGGTGACGACGTCGGTCATGGTCGGACGGTACCGCTCGCGCCTCGCCGCGGTCCCGCGGATTCTCCTCGGACGGCTCCGGCCCGGTGGCGGGAGGATGCGGCGGCGAGGAGTCGAGCGTCGCGCCAGGTGCGTGTGGGCGTCAGCCCTTGACCATGCTCGCGCGGGTGATGAGGCCGTCGCGGACCTCGAACGTCGCGATGGTCTCGCCGGTGCCGTTCGACGTCGTGACGAGCTCGCGCGCGACGAGCCAGCGGTCGCCGAACGTCACGGACGCGTCGATGACGCAGCGCAGCGCGGTGTCCTCGAACCGGCTCGCGTAGAACGCGCGCAGGGCGTCGCGGCCGACGATGGGCTCGGGCGTCACGCCGGTCACGACGGCGTCGAGCGCGTAGGTCGCGCAGAACGCGTCGAGGTCGCGGACGTTGAAGGCGTCGACCTGGGCGGTGACGACGGCGGACGGAGTGGTGGTCACGGGTGCCTCCTCGGCGGGGGAACGGGGAACGCTCGGCCTCGCGCGGAGGCCGAGCCGGGGAGCGGCTGCCGCGTGCCGCGGCGCGCCAGGAGCGTCAGTCGATCCGGACGCCGCCGTTGACGTCGTACGTCGCGCCCGTGACGAACCCGGCCCGCGGGGAGGCGAGGGACGCGACGACCCACGCGACGTCGTCGGGCGCGCCGAAGTCCCCGAGGGGGATGGACGCGGTGAGCCCGGCGCGGGCGTCGGGGGCGAGCTGGTCGGTGATCGCGCTCGTCACGGGGCCCGGCGTCACGGCGTTCACGCGGATGCCCTCGCTCGCGAGGATGCGCGCGAACGAGCGCGTGATGGCGAGGATCGCGGCCTTGCTCGCGGCGTAGTGCACGCCGGTCTTGAGCGCGCCCTGCTCGCCCGCGATGGACGAGAGGTTGACGATCGCGCGGTCGCGCGCGGTCCGCTCGTCGGGCGTGACCGTGGCGCCGGCGGGCGACGGACGGCCCGCGCGCAGCAGCGGGAGCGCGGCGCGCGACAGCATGAACGTGCCGCGCGCGTTGGTCTCCATGACGAGGTCCCACTCGTCGAGCTCGATGTCGTCGAGCGCGCGGTAGGGGCACACGCCGCCGTTGTTGACGAGCACGTCGAGGCGCCCCCAGGCGTCGGTCACCTCCGCGACGAGCGCCTCGACGGACGCGGTGTCGCGCAGGTCGAGGCGCGAGACGCGCGTCGCGGCGCCCGCCTCCTCGCACCGGGCGGCCGTGGCGCGCGCGCCGGCCTCGCCGCCGGTGTACGTGAGCCAGACGTCGTGCCCGTCGCGCGCGAGCTGGAGGGCGGTGGCGGCGCCGATTCCGGAGCTGGCGCCGGTGACGAGGGCGAGGCGGCGCCGGGCGCCGTCCGAGGCAAGGGTCATGAGCCCACGCTATAGCATCCGACCGGCCCGAGGGTTGGTCGAGGGTGCTATTTGCTATAGCATTCCTCGCATGACAGCCGACACCGTCGTCATCACCGACTGCGACCTGCCCGGGACCGCGTGCGAGGACACCCTGACCGCCGCCGGGCTGCGGGCCGTGCGCGCCGCCGCGCGCACCGAGGACGAGGTGATCGCCGCCGTCGAGGAGGCCGCCGCGAACGGGTCCGCGGCCTCCGCGCTCGTCGTGCAGTGGGCCCCGATCACCGCGCGCGTGCTCGACGCCGTCGCCGGGCCGGGCGGGGTGCGCATGGTCTCGCGCATGGGCATCGGCTACGACATGGTCGACGTCGCGGCCGCCACCGAGCGCGGCGTCGCCGTCGCGAACACCCCGACCTACTGCATCGAGGAGGTCGCGAGCCACACGGTCGCGATGATCCTCACGCTCGACCGCGGCCTCGTCGCCTACGACCGCGCGCTGCGCGCCGGCACGTGGGCCCCGACGGCGCAGCACGCCGCGCGCCTGTCCAGCACCGTCGTCGCCGTGATCGGGTACGGGCGGATCGGCTCCGAGGTCGCGCGCTCCGCCCGCGCGCTCGGCTACCGCGTGCTCGTGCACGACCCGTTCGTCGACCCGCAGGCCGTGGAGTCCGACGGGCACGAGGTCGTGGGGATCGACGAGGCCGTCGCTCGCGCCGACGTCATCACGCTCCACGCGCCGCTCACCGACACGACCCGCCACCTGCTCGACGCCCGCACGCTCGCCGCCGCGAAGCCGGGCGTGCGGGTCGTCAACACGTGTCGCGGGCCGCTGATCGACGAGGACGCGCTCGCCGACGCGCTCGCGTCCGGCCACGTGGGCTCGGCCGCGCTCGACGTCTACGCGACCGAGCCGCTGCGCGCCGACTCGCGCCTGCGCACGCTCGACAACGTGCTGCTCACCCCGCACGCCGCGTGGTTTTCGCCCGAGGCCATGCAGGACCTCCCCGTGCACACCGCGCGCAACGCCGTGGACTTCCTCGCGGGCCGGCCCGTGCCGTCGATCGTGAACCCGGACCACGCGCGCGCCCTCGCCTGAGAACGCGCACACTGCTCTCGCACCCCGGCGCTCCGCAGCACGCGCCGCGGTCAGCCCGAACCCTACCTAGGAGACCCACCCGTGCAGCTCGTCCGACTCGGCCCCCTCGGCCAGGAGCGCCCCGCCGTCCGCGAGGACGGGGTCGTGTACTCCCTCGACCCGCTCACCCGCGACATCGACGGCGCGTTCCTCGCGGCCGACGGCGTCGGCCGGGTCCGCGCGGCGCTCGCCGCGGGCGCGCTGCCCGTGCTCGACGGCGCCGACGACCTGCGCGTCGGCGCACCGGTCGCGCGGCCCACGGCCGTCGTCTGCATCGGGATGAACTACGCGGAGCACGCCGCCGAGTCCGGCTCGACGCCGCCCGACGTCCCGATCGTCTTCTGGAAGCACTCGAACACCGTCGTCGGCCCGTACGACGACGTCCTCGTGCCGCCCGGTGCGACGACCGTCGACTGGGAGGTCGAGCTCGGCGTCGTGATCGGCCGCCGGGCGCGCTACCTGTCGTCGCCGGAGGAGGCGCTCGACCACGTCGCGGGCTACGTCCTGTCGCACGACGTCTCCGAGCGCGACTACCAGATGAAGGTCTCCGGCGGGCAGTGGTCCAAGGGCAAGAGCTGCGAGACGTTCAACCCGCTCGGCCCGTGGCTCGTGCCCGCCGACGAGGTGGACGTCCAGAACCTCGGGCTCCGGTCCTGGGTCAACGGCGAGGCCCGCCAGGACTCGACGACGGCCGACATGATCTTCGACGTCGCGTACCTCGTGCACCACCTGTCGCAGTACATGGTCCTCGAGCCCGGTGACCTCATCAACACCGGCACGCCCCAGGGCGTCGCGCTCTCGGGGCGCTTCCCGTACCTGCGCGACGGCGACGTCGTCGCGCTGGAGATCGACGGCCTGGGCCGCGCGGAGCAGCGCGTGCGCGACGCCGTGCGCTGAGCCTCGACGGCCGCCTGCCCGCGCCCGGCCCTCGCGCTCAGCCGGCGAAGGGGAGCGCGGGCAGGCCGCGCACCCCGGGTCGCGCGACGAACAGCGACCCCGACGCGGCCTCGTCCGGGTCGGGCGTCCCGAAGCCCTGGCGCGACGTCGTGACGTACAGCTCGTCGAGCCCGTCGCCGCCGAACGTGCACGCGCTGACCTGCGACACCGGGAGCGGGACGACGGCGTCGAGCGTGCCGTCGGGGGAGTAGCGCCGGACGGCGGCGCCGCCCCAGAGCGCGACCCAGACGCCGCCCTCGGCGTCGACAGCGATCCCGTCAGGCAGGCCGTCGGCGGGGTCCACCGCGGCGAAGGGTCGGCGTCGCACGAGCCCGCGCGGGTCCTCCGCGGCCGGAACCACGTCGAGCACGTCGATGCGGTGCGTGAGCGAGTCCGTCCAGTAGGCGCGCGACCCGTCGGGGGAGAAGGCGAGCCCGTTCGCGCACGTCACGTCCTCGACGACGACGCCCGACGACCCGTCCGCCTCGACGCGGAACAGCGCACTGGCTCCCGGCCGCGCGCCGTCGGCCATGCCGCCCGCGTAGAAGGCGCCGTCGGGGCCGGCCGCGCCCTCGTTGAGGCGGACCGTCGGGTCGTCGAAGAGCGCCGGGAGCGCCCGCACGGGGGAGTCGTCCGAGTCCGCGACCGCGAGCCCGCGTGCGAGCCCGACGACGAACCCGCCGCCGGTCCGCGGCCGCACCACGGCCGCGTGGTCGCCCACGTGGAGACGGTCGACGGCGCCGTCCGTGCGGAGCGTGAGCAGGTCGCCCGCGAGCATGTCGAGCCAGCGGAGCCCGCCCCACGTCGGCGACCACACCGGCCCCTCACCGTGGTGGGCGACGGGGCCGGTGACGTTCTCCACGGTGATCTGGGGCACCGGAACATCTTCCCCGACGCGCGCGGTCACGCAGGACGCCGAGGGCTCACGACCGCCCGAGCTCGACCGGCTCCGTGACCACGTCGACCATCGCCTCGCCGCGCAGCACGGTGATCTCGAGGCGACGCCCGATCGCCTCGTCGAGCATGAGGCGCTGGAGCGACTGCGCCTCGACGGTGTCGGTGCCGCCCGCACGGATCATCAGGTCGCCGACGCGCAGCCCGGCCGTGTCGGCGGGGCTGCCGGGGACGACGTGGACCACGCGGAGCGCCCGGTCGTGGCCCGTGCGCCCTGCGAGGTCGGGCGCGACGGCGACCGGCTGGCTCGCGACCCCCAGGTACGCGCGCCGCACCCGCCCGTCCCGGACGAGCGCGTCGACGATGCGCCGGCTCGTCGCGTTCATGGGGACCGCCAGCCCGAGCCCGACGCCCGCGACCGCCGTGCTGATTCCGACGACGCGGGCGTCCGACGTCGCGAGCGCGCCGCCCGAGCTGCCCGGGTTGAGTGCGGCGTCGGTCTGGATCACGTCCTCGACGATCCGCGCCGCTGTGCCGTCCCGCGTCGGCAGCGAGCGCCCCAGCGCGCTCACGACCCCGGCCGTCACAGTCCCGGAGAGTCCCAGGGGGCTCCCGATCGCCACGACGAGCTGCCCGACCACCAGCTCGTCCGCATCGCCCAGCGACACCGGATCCGGCGTCTCGCCCCGGGCGCGCACGACCGCCAGGTCCGAGAGCGAGTCCGTGCCGACGACGTCGAACGGGCGCGTGGTGCCGTCCGAGAACGCCGCGGTGCCGCCCGTTGCGGGGCCGACCACGTGGGCGTTCGTCAGGAGCAGACCGTCGGACGTCATCACCACGGCCGAGCCGCCCGCCTCCCGCGCTCCGTGCCGCAGGCGGAGCGCCGCCACCGCAGGCATGACCCGCGCCGCGACGCCCGAGACGGTCCGCGAGTAGTCGTCGAGAGGTCCCATGTCGGGTCAACGCCGGGGGACACGGTGACCGTCCGGCGTTCACCGTCGGCGGACGGGGGCACCGCCCCGACAGGCGTAGGGTGAGGCGCATGATCACGCAGAGCTGGTGGTGGCTGCCCCCGCAGCCGTGACCAGTCCTGCCCACGTCCCGAGCTGCGCGCCGCAGCCGGGACGTCGTCATGTCCGGGCCGTTCCGGTCCTCGACCGGGCGTGGTGCGTGGCTCCCCACCGAAGGAGAGCACCATGACCACGACCCTCGCACCGACCGAGACGACCCGCCCGTCCGCCACCGCGCCGTCGGCAGGTTCCTCGTCCGTACCGCCGTCCTCGACGGCGTCCGTCGCCGCCGCCCGCGAGCGGTCGGCCCAGATCGAGGAGCGCCTCGCGACCGACCCGTCCGGGTTCCGCGTCCTCACGGGCGACCGCCCGACCGGCGCGCTGCACCTCGGCCACTACCTCGGCACCCTCGCCAACCGCGTCCGGCTCCAGGACGACGGCGTGGAGGTCGTGCTCGTCGTCGCCGACTACCAGGTCATCACCGACCGCGACGACGCCGGCGACCTGCCCGCGACGGTGCGGGAGGTCGTCCTCGACTACCTCGCGGCGGGGATCGACCCTGCGCGCACGACGATCTTCACGCACTCGGCGGTGCCCGCGCTCAACCAGCTCCTGCTGCCGTTCCTCAGCCTCGTCACGACGGCCGAGATCGAGCGCAACCCGACGGTGAAGGCCGAGGCGGTCGCCGCGGCGGCCCGGCAGGGCCGGCCCATGAGCGGCCTGCTCTTCACCTATCCCGTGCACCAGGCCGCCGACATCCTGTTCTGCCACGGCAACCTCGTGCCCGGCGGGCAGGACCAGCTCCCGCACGTGGAGATCACCCGCACGATCGCCCGGCGCTTCAACCAGCGCTACGCCGCCGCGCAGCCGTACTTCCCCGAGCCCGACGTCCTGCTCGCCCCCGCCCCCACCGTCCTCGGCACGGACGGGCGCAAGATGAGCAAGTCCGCGGGGAACGCGCTCGAGCTGCGCGACGACGAGGACACGACGGCACGCTTCGTCCGCCGCCACCGCACCGACTCCGAGCGGCACGTCACCTACGAGCCCGAGCGGCGCCCGGAGGTGGCCAACCTCCTGACTCTCGGCGCGTTCGCCGCCGGGACGACGCCGGAGGCGCTCGCGGACGAGGTCGGCGCCGCTGGGGCGGGCCGCCTCAAGCACGTGGTGACCGAGGCGCTCGTCGAGCACCTGCGGCCCCTGCGCGCCCGGAGGCGAGCCCTCGCCGCCGGCGACGGCCCCGACCCCCTCGACGTGCTCCGCGAGGGCAACGCCCGCGCGAACGCGACCGCCGACCGCACCCTCGCCGACGTCCGCGACCTCATGGGCACGTCGTACTGACACCATCGTCCGGGCGACGTCCGGTGGGCTGGGGCTACGCGCCGAGGCGGTCCCGCAGCCGGGCGAGCTGCGCCCACAGCTCGTCGGGGACGCGGTTGCCGAACGTGTCGAAGAACTCGGCGGTCAGCTCGGCCTCGGCGAGCCACTGCTCGGGCGAGACGTCGAACAGGGCATCGAGGTCGCCGTCGTCCATGTGGAGGCCGCCGAGCTCGAGGGCACCGGCGGCGGGGAGCAGGCCGACGGGGCTCTTGACGGCGCCGCAGTCGGTGCGCACGCCGCGCGAGCGGTCGACCTGCGCCGCGATCCACGCGATGACGCGCGAGTTCTCGCCGAACCCGGGCCACAGGAAGCGGCCGTCGGCGTCCTTGCGGAACCAGTTGACCTGGAAGACCTTCGGTCGCTTGTCGGGGTCGAGCGACGCCCCGACTCGCAGCCAGTGCGCCCAGTGGTCGGCCATGTTGTAGCCGCAGAAGGGCAGCATGGCGAACGGGTCGCGGCGCAGCGCGCCGACGGTGCCCTCGGCGGCGGCCGTCTGCTCGGAGGAGATGGTCGCGCCCATGAAGACGCCGTGCTCCCACCCGTACGCCTGCGCGACGAGAGGGACGTTCGTCGCGCGGCGCCCGCCGAACACGATCGCGTCGATCGGCACGCCCTCGGGGTCCTCCCACGAGTCGGCGATCGTCGGGCACTGCGCGGCGGAGACGGTGAACCGCGAGTTCGGGTGCGCGGCGGGGCGGCCGGAGTCGGGAGTCCAGTCCTCACCGGTCCAGTCGATCAGGTGCGCGGGCGGCTCGGGCGTCAGGCCCTCCCACCACACGTCGCCGTCGTCGGTGAGCGCCACGTTGGTGAAGATCGTGTCGCGCGCGAACGTCTCGACCGCGGCGGGGTTGGTCTCGGCGCCGGTGCCGGGCGCGACGCCGAAGAAGCCCGCCTCGGGGTTGATGGCGCGCAGGCGGCCGTCGGGACCGGGGCGCAGCCACGCGATGTCGTCCCCGATCGTCTCGACCGTCCAGCCGGGGATCGTGGGGCGCAGCATCGCGAGGTTCGTCTTGCCGCACGCCGACGGGAACGCGGCGGCGAGGTGGTAGGCGCGGCCCTCGGGCGACGTCGCGCGGACGAGCAGCATGTGCTCGGCGAGCCAGCCCTCGTCGCGCGCCATGACTGACGCGATGCGCAGCGCGAAGCACTTCTTGCCGAGCAGTGCGTTGCCGCCGTAGCCGGAGCCGTACGACCAGATCTCGCGCGTCTCGGGGAACTGGACGATGTACTTGGTGTCGTTGCACGGCCACGGCACGTCGTCCGCGACCGCGCCGGTGTCGTCGACGAGCGGGGCGCCGACCGAGTGCACGGCCGGGACGAACGGGGCGCCGGCGTCGATGAGGTCCATGACCTCCTGGCCGACGCGCGTCATGATCCCCATGCTCACCACGACGTAGGGCGAGTCGGTGACCTCGATGCCGACCTGCGAGATCGGCCCGCCCACCGGGCCCATCGAGAACGGGACGACGTACATGGTCCTCCCGCGCATGGAGCCCTCGAAGACGTCGCGCAGCTCGGCGCGCATGGCCTCGGGCTCGCGCCAGTTGTTCGTGGGTCCGGCGTCGACCTCGGCACGCGAGCAGATGAACGTGCGCGACTCGACGCGCGCGACGTCGCTCGGGTCGGACCGCGCGAGGTAGCTGCCCGGCCGCAGCTCCGGGTCGAGGGGGAGCAGCGTCCCGGCGTCGACGAGCAGGTCGGTCAGCCGCTGCTTCTCCGCCACCGAGCCGTCGCACCACACGATCGCGTCCGGCTCGGTGAGGTTCGCGATCTCCCGGACCCACGCGCGGGGGTCACGCGGGCGCGGGTCGTCGCTCCCGAACGCGGAGGCCGAGCCGGACGTCGCGCGCAGCCCGACGAGGTCGGTCTCGACGTCGTCGAGCAGGGCGGCGGACCGCGTGCGGCGCGGGTGGACGGTGCGGGCGGCTGTGCTCATCGGGGGCGCTCCCAAGGGTCGGCGGTGGCCTCGTGCTCCTTCCACCCTCACGCCGCGGTGGTCGAGATTTCCAACCAGATGGCTGTGAAGAATCGTTGATCTTGACATATCGTCAAGCCATGGCTACTTCACCGCCTCTGGAGACCCCGGGCGGACCGCACCGCGGTGGGGCCCGGGAGGTGACACCGCCCGGGCCGCAGGCGGACCTCATCACCCTCGGTCGCCGCCTGCGCCACTTCCGCACGACCCGCGGCCTCACGCTCGACGCGCTCGGAGCGGCGGTCGGGACCGCCCCCAGCCTGCTGTCGATGATCGAGAACGGGCGTCGCGAGCCGCGCCTGTCGCTCCTGCAGCACCTCGCCCAGGCGCTCGACGTCCCGCTGACGGACCTGCTCACCGACGAGCCGCCGTCGCGCCGCGCCGCCCTGGAGATCGCGCTGGACCGCGCGCAGCGGGGGCCGCTGTTCGCCGGGCTGGGCCTGCCGTCGGTGAAGGCGAGCCAGAAGCTCCCGCTGCCCGTCCTCGAGAACCTCGTCGGCCTGCACGCCGAGCTCCAGCGCCGCGCGACCGAGGCCGTCGCGACCCCCGAGGAAGCGCGTCGCGCCAACACGGAGCTGCGCCTCGAACGGCAGGGGCGGGACAACTACTACCCGGAGATCGAGGAGCTCGCCGAGGACATGGCGCGCGCGGCCGGGTACACGGTCGGCGCGCTCACGCACCGGACCGTCGCGCGCATGGCCGAGCAGCTCGGCTTCACCATCTGGCACGTCGACGACCTGCCGCACTCGACCCGCACCGTCACCGACCTGGAGAACGGGCGCATCTACCTGCCGCCCGCGTCCATCCCCGGCGGCCACGGGCTGCGCTCGCTCGCGCTCCAGGCGATCGCACACCGGGTCCTCGGGCACGAGCGGCCGCGCTCGTACGCGGAGTTCCTGCGCCAGCGCGTCGAGATCACCTACTTCGCGGCGTGCTGCCTCATCCCGCAGTCCGCAGCGGTCGAGTTCCTCGAGCGGCGCAAGCGCGAGAAGGACCTCGCGGTCGAGGACCTCCGCGACGCGTTCGGCGTGACGCACGAGGCCGCGGCGCAGCGCTTCACCAACCTCGCGACCGTGCACCTCGGCATCCCGCTGCACTTCCTGCGCGTCGGGGACGACGGCGCCCTGTTCCGCGGCTACGAGAACGACGGCCTGCCCCTGCCCGCCGACGTGACGGGCGCGATCGAGGGCCAGATGGTCTGCCGCAGGTGGGCCGTCCGGGAAGCGTTCACGCGGCGCGACCGCGCGCAGGAGTCGTACCAGTACACCGACACCCCCGCCGGGACGTTCTGGTGCTCGACCCAGACCGGCACGACGACGACCGGCCAGTTCTCGATCGCCGTCGGCGTGCCGTTCGCGTCGGCCAAGTGGTTCCGCGGCCGCGACACGACCGTGCGGCGTCAGTCGTCGTGCCCGGACGAGCAGTGCTGCCGCCGTCCCGCCGCCGACGCGGCGACGCGCTGGGAGGACGCCTCCTGGCCGAGCGCCCGCATGCACCAGCACGTGCTCTCCGCGCTCCCGTCCGGCGCGTTCCCGGGCGTCGACGCGACAGAGGTCTACGCGTTCCTGGCCAAGCACGCCCCGTCGTGACCCTCTCACCTGCTGTGGGCGTGAAATGGGCCTGGTTGAAGCGCTTCAGCCGAGCCCATTTCACGCCCACAGCAGACGGAGGGTCACGTGGGGAGGGGGCCGCCTCGGGCGGCTAGACGGTCTTGCAGGCGGGTCAGGACGTCGCCCGTGCGGAGGCCGTCGTGCTCGAACTCGTTGGTCACCCACGTGCGGACGTTGCCCACATGCGCGGCGGTCTCGAGCGACAGGCCGACGTCGACGAACATGTCGTCGAAGTACACCGCCGCCTCGACGGGCACCTCGTTGCGGGCGAGCACGTCGAGGTCGTACAGGTCGCCCCAGTCCTCGCGCGCAGCGAGCGCCTCCGCCGCGGGGCGGAAGGGACGCAGCGCCGCGACCTCGTCGAACATCCAGGGGTAGATCATCTCGCCCGTGAGCAGCGGCGGCCGGGCCGCCGGGTCGAACGCGGGGTCCTCGGCACGCACCGCCTCGGCTGCCCAAGCCGTGGGTCCGGTGCCGGACTGCGCGTAGATCGACTCGTGCAGGACGGCGTAGAGCGGGTTGGTGCGGAACGACGTCGCCGCGGCGACCTCGGCGAGGAACGTGTCGGTGAGCTCGTCGGGCGCGTCGGCGTCGAACGCCTCGTCGACGGCCCAGTGGATCCGCTCGGGTCCCGGCTTCATGCCGAGGTCCATGCCGAGCGACTGGAGCCGGCGGACGGAGAGCACGTCGCCGTCGGGCAGGCGCACGTCGCCCACGGCCAGGCGGTCCGCGGCGTGCGCGAGCCGGGCCGCGTCGTCGGGGTAGCGCTCGCGGTAGGAGGCGTTCTTCGCGACGACGCGCGGCTGGGTGCGGCGGTAGACCTCGCGCGCGTCCGCCGTCAGGCCCGGCAGGCCGCCCGTCACGTAGCACGCGTCGAGGGCCTCGGGCGCCCGGGACAGGTAGGTCATGGTGAGGAACCCGCCGTACGACTGCCCGAGCGACGACCAGCGCCTGCCGCCGTAGACCGTGCGCCGCACGTGCTCCGCGTCGGCGACGATCGCGTCGGCGCGGAAGTGCGACAGGTAGTCGGCCTGGGCGGCGCCCGTCCCGCGGGCCGCGAGCGCCGCGCCGCGCACGGCCGACGAGCGCCCGGTGCCCCGCTGGTCGAGCAGCACGACGCGGTGGGTCTCGAGCGCCGTGCCGACCCAGCCGTCGGGGCCGGTGGGGCGCGGTCCCTTGCCGCCCGGGCCGCCCTGGAGGAAGACGAGCAGCGGCAGGTCCTCGCGGCGGCGCACCGGGTCGACGAGCTCGCGCACGAACACGGTCAGGCGGCGCGGGTCGGTGTCGTCGCCCCAGACGAGCGGCACCGCGAGCTCGCGGTCGGTGACGTGGATCCCGGGGACGGTGTAGCTGGTCTCGCGCACGACGCTCACGCGCACCACCCTAGCCAGCGGCGTCGCCCACGGTGACGACGACCTTCCCGAGGGCGCGTCCCTCACCGTGCAGCGTGAGCGCGGCGGGCACGTCCGCGAAGGGGAACGTGCGGTCGACGTGGATCTCGACGTCGCCCGCGGCACACAGGTCGGCGAGCGGCGCGAAGTGGCGCGGGCCCTGCCGCACGAAGAGCACGCCGAGCCGTGCCCCGGTCAGAGCGCCCAGGACGGGCCCGACGGTGAGCATGCGGAGCAGCGTCCGCAGGGTTCCCCCGACCATGAGGCACCGGCCACGTCGGGCGAGCGCGCGGCGGTAGGCGAACACCGACCGGTGCGCGACGAGGTCGACCACGAGGTCGTACGGGCCGGTCCGCGTGAAGTCGGTCCGCCGATAGTCGATCACGTCGTGCGCGCCCAGCCGTCTGAGGAAGTCGAGCTTGCCCGCGTTGTCCACCGCGGTGACGTGCAGGCCCCGCGCGACCGCGAGCTGGACCAGGAGGCTCCCGGAACCCCCGCCGGCGCCGTTGACCAGCACGCGAGCCCCCGGCGTCGCCGACGCGAGGGCCTGGAGCGCGATGGAGCCCGCCTGGGGGAGGGCGGACGCCTGGGCGAAGGTCAGCGCCGCCGGCTTGTGCGCCACCGCCGTCTCCGGCATCACCACGTACTCCGCGAACCCGCCCCGGCGCGGGAGGTTGTCGCCGTAGACCTCGTCTCCCGGACGGAAGCGGGTGACGCCGTCCCCGACCGCGACGACGCGACCGGCGACGTCGGACCCCAGGACGTGGGTGCGCGGCGCGCGGAGACCGTCGAGCCGGGCGTAGCCCGGGCTGCCCCGCAGCGCCTCCCAGTCCGACAGGTTCACGGACGTCGCGACGACCTCGACGAGCAGCTCTCCCCTCGTCGGCGCAGGCTGCGGCACGTCACGGAGCCGCAGCTCGTCGACGCCGCCGTACCGCTCGTAGACCCACGCCCGCACGCGACCACCGTAGGGAATCCCGCGGGCGGGAGCGAGCGCGGCGGCGCAGGAACGTGCTGGTCCGGTCGGGTCCGCGGGGCTACCGTGCCGAGATGCTCCTCTTCACCCGGGCGGTGACCGCCCTGCAGGACGCCGTGGATGCGCTTGCCGACGAGGACTGGGAGCGGCCGTCGGGCTGCACCGGCTGGCTGGTGCGCGACCTCGTGTGCCACCTGACCATCGGCGCGCAGGACGTCCTCATCACCCTCGTGACCCCGGAGGACGCGGAGCCGACCGTCGACGCGGTCGCGTACTGGCGTGCGGGCGACGCGGATGAGCACCCCGACCCTCACGGTCGCCTCGTGGCGCGGCTGGCGGCGGCGTACGGGCCGCCGGGCGCGCTACGGCACCACGTGGACGACCTCCTCGCTGCCGCGGGCCGGGCAGCCGAGCTCGCGGACCCGGAGGCGCGCGTCGGGACGCAGGGCGAGACCCTCACCGTCCGCGACCTCCTCGACGCGTACGTCCTGGAGTGGACCGTGCACCACCTCGACCTCGTCGCGCACCTGCCTGCCGCCGCCGGACCACCCGCGGCGACGCTCGCGGCGTCGCGCACGATGGTCGAGGCCCTCCTGGGTGCGCCGGTCCCGCCGTCCCTCGCCGACCCGGACGCGCTGCGCGTCGTGACGGGACGGCGCGCCCCCACGGCCGCGGAGCGCGCCGCCCTGGGCCCCGTGGCCGCGCGCCTCCCGATGAGCCTCGGCTGACTGCGACACCGGGGAGGACGACGGAGGGGCGGTGCGCACCCGGCGCTCCGCCCCTCCCCACGTGTCGCGTCCCGCGCGGGACGCGACGACGGGTCTACTGCTCGACGTCCTCGTCCACCCACTCGAACGTCTTGGTCACGGCCTTCTTCCAGTTCCGGTAGAGGCGCTCGCGCTCGGAGTCGTCCATCGACGGGCTCCACCGCTTGTCCTCGGCCCAGTTGTCGATGACGTCCTGCTCGCCCTTCCAGAACCCGACGGCGATGCCCGCGGCGTACGCGGCGCCGAGCGCCGTGGTCTCGGCGACCTTGGGGCGCACGACGTCCACGCCGAGCTGGTCGGCCTGGAACTGCATGAGCAGCTCGTTGGCGACCATGCCGCCGTCGACGCGCAGCTCGGTGAGGTCGACGCCGGAGTCGGCGTTCATCGCGTCGAGCACCTCGCGCGTCTGGTACGCGGTCGCCTCGAGCGCTGCGCGCGCGATGTGGTTGCGGTTGACGTACCGCGTGAGGCCGACGAGCGCGCCGCGCGCGTCCGAGCGCCAGTACGGGGCGAAGAGTCCGGAGAAGGCGGGCACGAAGTACGCGCCGCCGTTGTCCTCGACCTTGCCGGCGAGCCACTCGACGTCGGGCGCGTCCTCGAACATGCCGAGGTTGTCGCGGAGCCACTGGATGAGCGAGCCCGTGACGGCGATCGATCCCTCGAGCGCGTAGCGGACGGGCTGGTCGCCGATCTTGTAGCAGACGGTCGTGAGCAGGCCGTTCTGGCTCATGACCTTCTCGGTACCCGTGTTGAGCAGCATGAAGTTGCCCGTGCCGTACGTGTTCTTGGCCTGCCCGACCTCGAAGCACGCCTGGCCGAACGTCGCCGCCTGCTGGTCGCCGAGGATGCCCGCGATCGGGACGCCGGGGAGCAGGCCCTGCTGGCGGCCGTGCCCGTAGACCTCGGAGGAGGACTTGATCTCGGGGAGCATGGACAGCGGGATGCCCATGTCCGCCGCGATGTCCTCGCGCCAGGAGAGCGTGTCGAGGTCCATGAGCATGGTGCGCGACGCGTTGGTCACGTCGGTGACGTGCACGCCGCCGTTGACGCCGCCCGTGAGGTTCCACAGCGTCCACGTGTCGGTGTTGCCGAACAGCAGGTCGCCGGCCTCGGCCTTCTCGCGTGCACCCTCGACGTTGTCGAGGATCCACTTGACCTTGGGGCCGGAGAAGTAGGTCGCGAGCGGGAGACCCACGATCGACTTGTACTTCTCGGGACCGTCGGAGCCGCCCAGCTCGTCGACGATCTTCTGGGTGCGGGTGTCCTGCCAGACGATCGCGTTGTAGACCGGCTTGCCCGTGGTCTTGTCCCACACGACCGCGGTCTCGCGCTGGTTGGTGATGCCGACCGCCGCGATGTCGTTGTGCGTCACGTTGGCGCGGGTGAGCGCGAGGCCCACGGCCTCGCGGACGTTGTTCCAGATCTGCTCCGGGTTGTGCTCCACCCACCCTGCGCGCGGGAAGATCTGGTCGTGCTCGAGCTGGCCGGTGGAGACGATCTCCCCGGAGTGGTTGAAGACGATGGCCCGGGAGCTCGTGGTCCCCTGGTCGATGGCGAGAACGTAGTCGGCCATGGTGCGTTCAGTCCTTCACGTCGGTGTGGGTTCGGGTTGCGTGGTGGGTGCCCGGCCGCCCGACGGCGGCGGGTCGCGTGACCGGGGAGGCCCCCGGCTCCCCGGTCACGCGGGGGAGATGGTCCTGGCGTCGTGGCGGGTCAGACCCAGGCCGCCCCGAGCAGGCCGGCGAGCACGCCGCCGACCAGCGGACCGGCGACGGGGACCCAGGAGTAGGCCCAGTCGCTGGAGCCCTTGCCGCGGATCGGCAGCAGCGCGTGCGCGATGCGGGGGCCGAGGTCGCGGGCAGGGTTGATGGCGTACCCGGTGGGACCACCGAGGCTGGCGCCGATGCCGACCACGATGAGCGCGACGGCGAGCGGCCCGAGGCCGGACGGCGTCTTGCCGGACGCCACGACGAAGAACACGAGCACGAAGGTCGCCAGGACCTCCGTGACGAAGTTCCACGCGTAGGAGCGGATCTCGGGGCCGGTGGAGAAGACGGCGAGCTTGGTCGCGCCCGGGGCGTCCTCGTCGAAGTGCTTCTTGTACGCCAGGAACGCGAGCACGGCACCGATGAAGGCACCGATCATCTGCGCGCCCCAGTACATGAACATGTTGCCCACGGTGGGCTCGATCGTCGCCGTCACGAGTCCTTCCGGACCGGTGACGGAGTAGAACGGCTCTTGAGCCGTGTAGAGGCCGATCGTCACGGCGGGGTTGAGGTGCGCGCCCGACTTGAAGGCGACGTACACGCCGGCGAAGACCGCGAGGCCCCATCCGAAGTTGATGAGGAGCCAGCCGCCGTTGAAGCCCTTGGTCCTCGGCAGGATGACGTTCGCGACGACGCCCGCACCGAGGAGGATCAGGGTCGCCGTGCCGAGGATCTCGGACCAGAAGGCGTTCATGAGGAGTTGATCCATCGTGCTCTCTCTTTCGTGGTGGACTTCTCTGTCTCAACCGTCCCGGCGCGCCTGAGCGCCGGGTCCTCGGGTCGGCCCGCCGACGGCGTGTGCGCCCCGTGAGGTCGGTGTGCGAGGGCCGGTCGGGCGCCGTCCCCTGCCGGACGGCGCCCGAGGCGCGCTCGCGAGCGGTGTTCTGCTGTCAGGTGGTGCGGAGCGGCTGCAGGGGCGACACGTCGTCGACCTCCAGCCGGGTGCGCTCGGCGGAGGCGTCGTCGGGCTCCTGCTCGGCGGCGGCCTCCGCGTTCGCGCGGTCGGTGTAGCTGGCGATCTCGGCGGCGCGGGTCGCGTCGTCCCACCCGAGGAGCTCGGCGACGAGGTCGGCGATCTCGGGAAGCGCGGCGAGGCCGCGGTCGGCGACCTCGTAGTTGAGCCGGGTGCGGTGCAGGAGCAGGTCCTCGAGGTGCAGGGCACCCTCGTGGGAGACGCCGTACGCGATCTCGGCGCGCAGGTACGCGGGCGCGTGCTCCAGCGGCTTCGCGAGGTCCGGACGGGCCTCGCACAGCTCGACGATCTCGCGGAGGTTGGACCCGTACCGGTGCAGCAGGTGGTCGACGAGCGCGGGCGTCCAGCCGTAGCGCGAGGCCCACGGCCGCGCCTGCCGCCGGACGGCGTCGAGGCCGACGGCGCCCAGGAGCGGGATCTTCTGCGTGATCGACGGCAGGGCGCTCGCGCGCTGACCGATCGCGAAGTCGACGGCGTCCTTGGCCATCACGCGGTAGGTCGTGAGCTTGCCGCCGGCGATGACGGTCAGCCCCGGGGTCGGGGAGGCGACGGTGTGCTCGCGCGAGACCTTCGCGGAGCTGGTGCCCTCCTTGGTGCCCGGCTGCAGGAGCGGGCGGAGCCCCGCGTACGTGCCGATGATGTCGTCGCGCGTGAGCGGGTGCGCGAGCACCGCGTTCGCGTGGTCGAGCACGTAGTCGATGTCGGCCGACGTCGCGACAGGGTGCTGGAAGTCCTGCTCCCACGGGGTGTCCGTGGTGCCGATGATCCAGTAGCGCGACCACGGGATGATGAACAGCACCGACTTCTCGGTCTGCAGGATCAGCCCGACCTGGCCCTTGATGCGCTCGCGCGGGACGACGATGTGCACGCCCTTGGACGCGAGGACCCGCAGCCCGCCCTCGCTGCCGGCGAGCGCCTCGGTGTCCTCGGTCCAGACGCCGGTCGCGTTGATGACGGCGCGGGCCCGGACGGTGATCTCGGCCCCGGTCTCGAGGTCCTGGAGCACGGCGCCGTTCACCGCGCCCGTCGACCCCTTGGTGAGGGAGACGACCTGGGTGCGCGAGGCGGCGTGCGCGCCGTAGGACGCGGCCGTGCGCACGAGCGTGGTGACCAGGCGCGCGTCGTCGACGGAGGCGTCCCAGTACTGCACGGCGCCGATGGCGGCGTCGTGGGCGAGGTCCGGGAACTTCTTCTCCATGCGGCTGCGCGAGAGGTGCCGGTGGATCGGCATGGCGCGCTTGCCGGGGGCGAGGCTCGCGAGCGTGTCGTAGAGCGCGATGCCCGCGCCCACGTAGGCGCGCTCCCACACGCGGTGCTCGAGCGGGTAGAGGAACGGGACGGGCCGCACGAGGTGCGGGGCGATGTCCTTGAGCAGGAGGTCGCGCTCGGTGAGCGCCTCCTTGACGAGGTGGAAGTCGAGCATCTGCAGGTAGCGCAGGCCGCCGTGGACGAGCTTGCTCGACCGGCTCGAGGTCCCGGCCGCCCAGTCCTGCGCCTCGACGATCGCCGTCGACAGCCCGCGCGTCACGGCGTCGAGCGCGATCCCCGCGCCCGTGACGCCGCCGCCGATCACGAGGACGTCGAGCTCCGCGTCAGGGGTCGTGCTGGCCTCGAGCGCGGCGAGCGCCTGCCGGCGCGACTCCGCGGTGAGTCTCGTGGATGCCATCCGTCTTCCTCTCTCGTCCCTCGGTGCTGCGGGCACGCCGCGGGACGATGCGCCCACGGTGCGCTCACAGCGACGGTCCCACGCCCGACCAGGGTGCGCGAGCGGTAACCGTCGTGCGCGCGCCGGGGTCCCGGCGCGATGGCACGCCCTCCAGACCACCACGCCCCGAACGGACGCGCAACCGTGGTGCACGAACGTGCAGAATGGAGGTCGAGCGGAGGGAGAGCGACATGGTGGACCGGGAGCAGGACGTCCTGCGGGCGGCGTCGATGTACTACCTGCAGGACATGAAGATGGAGGCCATCGCCAAGCACCTGCACACGTCGCGGTCGACCGTGTCGCGGCTCGTGAAGCGGGCCCGGGACACGGGGCTGGTCGAGATCTCGCTGCGGCCCGCGCGGAGCCGCGGCCCGGGGCTGGGCCAGCACCTCGCGAGCACGTGGGGGATCGACGCGTACGTCGTCCCGGTGCCGGACCAGGCCCCGCAGGTCGAGCGGCTGGAGCAGGTCGCCCTGACGACCGCGCGCCTGCTGTCGACGTGGTTCGACTCCGACATGATCCTCGGCATCGCGTGGGGGACGACGCTCTCGGCCATCTCCCGGCACCTGCCGCGCAAGCCGACGCGGGGGAGCGCCGTCGTCCAGCTCAACGGCGCGGCCAACACGCGCACGTCGGGCGTGCACTACGCGGGCGACCTCATCGCGGGCTTCGGCACCGCGTTCGACGCGCACGTGCACCATTTCCCAGTGCCCGCGTTCTTCGACTACGCCGAGACCAAGCGGGCGATGTGGCGCGAGCGGTCGGTGCGGCGCGTGCTCGACGTGCAGCACCGGGCGGACATCGCGCTCTTCTCCGTCGGGGCCGTCGCGGGCGGCGTGCCGTCCCACGTGTACTCGGCGGGATATCTCGAGCCGGACGACATCGCGGTCCTCGACGCCGAGGGGGTCGTCGGCGACGTCTGCACGGTGTTCCTGCGCGCGGACGGCACCTACCGCGACATCGCGCTCAACGAGCGGGCGACGGGGCCCGGACCTGACGAGCTGCGCCGCGTCCCCCGGCGCGTGTGCGCCGTGGCGGGCGACAACAAGGTGGCGCCGCTGCGCGCGGCCCTGCGCGCCGGCGTCGTCACGGACCTCGTCGTGGACGAGATCACGGCGTCCCGCCTGGTCGGAGGCGGGTGAGCGGGTCCGCGCACGTATGCGCTCGACTGCATGAATATACAAACCCGGTCGGATCCGCGTACAGTGACGCGGTGCCCACGACCTCCGCCGTCCGCGTCCGTCCCGCCCTGCCCGCGGACGTGCGCGCGGTGCGCGCGCTCGTGCAGCCGTACGCGGAGGCGCGGATCCTCCTGGCCAAGGAGATGGTCGGGTACTACGAGGCCGTGCAGGAGTTCGTCGTCGCCGAGGTGGAGCCGGGTGCCACCGGCGAGCCCGACGGCGGGGGCGCACCGCTCGTCGTCGGGTGCGGCGCGCTGCACGTCATGTGGGACGACCTCGCCGAGATCCGCACCCTCGCCGTCGACCCCGCGTGGCGCGGGCACCGCGTGGGGCACGCGCTCGTCGTCGAGCTCCTGGCGCGGGCGCGCGCGCTCGGGCTCCGCCGGGTCTTCTGCCTGACGTTCGAGGTCGACTTCTTCCGGGCGCACGGCTTCCGAGCGATCGAGGGGACCCCCGTCTCGCACGAGGTGTACGCCGAGCTCCTGCGCTCGCACGACGACGGCGTCGCCGAGTTCCTCGACCTCGCGCGCGTGAAGCCCAACACGCTCGGCAACACGCGCATGCTGCTCGACCTCGACGACCTCGACGGCGGCGCCGCGGACGCGTCGCTCAGCTGATCGGCACCGTCGAGGCGCGCGTCACGACGCGGCACGGGAGCTCTTCGGCACCCGGGCGCACGGTGCCGTCGATCGCGGCGAAGAGCCGCTGCGCGGCGACGCGCCCGAGCCGCTCGAGGTTCATGTCGACGCTCGTGAGCTGGGGGCGCGCGTTGGTCGTCAGCACCTCCCAGTTGTCGAACCCGATGACCGACACCTCGCCGGGCACGTCGCGGCCCAGCTCGCGCAGCGCGTCGAGCACGCCGCGCGCGATCTGGTCGGAGCCGCAGAAGAAGGCGTCGACGTCGCCGTGCTGCTCGACGATCATGCGTGCCGCCCCGCGGCCCCACCCTTCGCTCCACGAGCCGAAGTAGGTCTGGCCGCCCACGAGCTCCAGGCCGGCGGCCGCGACCGCGGCCTGGGCGCCCGCGGCGCGGTCCTGCGCGGCCTTGTAGGCGGGGTCGCCCGAGACGTGGGCGACGCGTCGGCGCCCGCACGAGAGCAGGTGCTCGACGGCGAGGCGTCCCGCCCCGACGTTGTCCGCCGTGATCGAGACGTCCGAGGGGTCCTCGGAGGGCGCGTACGCGTAGACGACGGGGACGGGGATGTCCGCGCTGAGCGGCGGCCGCGGGTCGGTGCGCGAGCCGACGACGATGAGCCCGTCGACACGCCGCGACAGCAGGGCGCGCACGTGGTGCTGCTCGCGGATGGCGTCGCCCCGCGCGTCGCACAGGAAGACCGACACGCGGCCCGCGCCGAACGCGTCCTCGGCGCCCATGAGGACGGGGATCGAGAAGCGTCCCTCGAGGTCGCTCGTGAGCAGCCCGACCGTACCGGTGCGGCCCTTGAGCAGCCCGCGCGCGAGCGCGTTGGGCGCGAAGGACAGCCGCTCGGCGGCCTCCAGGACGCGCAGGCGCGTCTCCGCCTTGACCTGGTCGCGCCCGTTGATCGCCTTGGACGCGGTCGCGATGGACACGCCCGCGAGGCGTGCGACGTCGGTGAGGGTCGCCGCGCGCGGCGTGGCGCTCCCGCTCTGGGTCGTCATGAGGCCGTTCCCCCTCCTGCCGGTGCGCTGCGCCGCGCCCTCGACGATCGAGCCGTGATCGAACTGTAACCCGCTGCCCTGCTTGACGAGACTACCGCGCTGCCATACATTCAGAAAACCTTTTCGGTTAGTTTCGGTGCTGGCGACGTCGCGAGCACGTGGCTCAGGGATGACGCCAGGACATCGAACACTAGCCGCCTGAGGGGAGGGTCGGCTACGTGGAGCGCGCTGCAGCGCGACACGGAGACCGAAAACGTGTTCGCCCCCAGCGCGGGCACGGGGCACAGGTGCAACGGCTCGAAGACGAGTACGAGGAGACACGAGATGAAGAACCACCGCGGGGCCTCGTGGAAGAGGTCCGTGGCCACGACGACGCTCGCCGGCCTCGTCGCGCTCGGGCTCGCCGCGTGCGGCGGGTCCGGATCCGGCGGCGACGACGACGCGACGGGCGGGACGGGAGAGGGCGGCGTCGAGGGGGTCGACGACGGCAGCACGCTCACGCTGTGGACGCGCGCGCCGCTCGAGAAGCAGGCGAAGCTGCTCGTGGACGCGTACAACGCGAGCCACGAGAACCAGGTCGAGCTCACGATCGTCCCCAACGACGACTACGTCGCGAAGGTCGGGGCCGCCGCGGGCAGCGGCGGGCTGCCGGACCTGTTCGCGGCCGACATCGTGTACGTGCCGAACTGGGTCGAGCAGGGTCTCTACCAGGACGTCACCGACCGCATCGACCAGCTCGACTTCGCGGACCAGATCAACCAGGGCCACCTCGAGGCCGGCACGTACGAGGACGAGGAGTACGTCCTCCCGTTCGTGCTCGACATCTCGGTCCTCTTCTACAACAAGGACCTCTACGAGCAGGCCGGCCTCGACCCGGAGGCCGGGCCGACGTCGCTCGAGGAGTTCGCCGAGCAGGCGAAGGCGGTCGACGCGCTCGGCGGCGGCGTCGACGGCACCTTCTTCGGCGGCAACTGCGGCGGGTGCCTCGTGTTCACGTGGTTCCCGTCGGTCTGGGCCGCGGACGAGGACGTGCTCAGCGCGGACGGCACCGAGTCGCTCCTCGCGAGCGACACCGCGCAGGACGTCTACGCCGTGTACAAGGACCTCGTCGACTCCGACGCCGTGGGCGCCGGCACGCGGGACGAGACCGGCGCGACCTGGGTCGCCCCCTTCCAGGAGGGCAAGATCGGCGTCATGCCGTACCCGGCGACGCTCCTGTCGACGGCGGACGAGACGGTGGACGTCGGCGTCGCACCCATCCCGGGGCCGGGCGGCGGCGAGTCGACGTTCGTCGGCGGCGACGGCATCGGCATCTCCAAGGACAGCGAGCAGTCCGACCAGGCATGGAACTTCCTCTCCTGGATGATGTCCGAGGACGCCCAGGTCGAGGTGCTCGCCAAGAACGGCGACGTCGTCTCGCGCGCCGACCTGGTCGACAACGAGTACTCGTCGGCCGACCCGCGCGTCGTGACGATCAACGAGATCGCGAGCAAGGGCCGCACGCCCGTCGCCCGCAACTTCCAGCAGGCGTTCAACGCGCCGAACAGCCCGTGGCTCACGCTCGTGCGCAACGCGGTGTTCGGCGACGCCTCGAGCATCGAGCCGGACAACGAGGAGATCACCGCGGTCCTCTCGCAGTGACCGGTCCGGCGTGATCGCCCCGAGCGACCACCACCGCGTGACCACAGCGCCCGCCGCCGCGCCCACCCGTGCGGCGGCGGGCCGGGTCCGGCTTCCCTCGCCCTGTTCCAGGAGACCTCTCATGTCCGTGCAGTCCGCGTCCTCGACGCCGCCCTCGCCCGCGCCGCACGGCGCGGCGTCGCCGGGCCCCGCCGCGAGCGACCACCGACCGCCCCGCGGCACCCTGGCCGCGAGCGCCGTCCGGCGCCGCCGTCGGCCGGGGCGCTCGCAGGCCGCCCGCGGGTGGGCCTACGCCGCACCCACCGCGGTGTTCGTGCTCGTGTTCTTCGTCCTCCCCGTCCTGCTCGTCGGCCAGATGTCGGTGTCCGACTGGCCGCTGCTCGCCGGCAACCGGGGCCCCAACTTCCCCGACAACTTCCGCGACGCCGTCGACAACCGGTTCTTCTGGGACTCGATCGTCTTCACGCTGAAGTACACCGTGATCGCGACCGTGCTCCTCATCGCCCTGGGGCTCGGCTTCGCGCTCCTGGTGCAGGAGTCGAGCCGGTGGAAGAGCTTCCTGCGCACGTCGATCCTCGTGCCGAGCGCGCTGGGTCTCGCGTCCGCGTCGCTGCTCTTCTACGCGCTGTACTCGCCGCAGGTCGGGCCGATCTCCCCGCTCCTGGAGCGGCTGGGGATCGTCGACGAGCCGGTGTCGTTCCTCGGCTCGCCCGAGGGGGCGCTGTGGTCGACGGTCTTCCTCATCGTCTGGCGCTTCGCCGGGTTCTACATGCTCCTGCTCATGGTGGGGCTGCAGGGGATCCCGCACGAGGTCTACGAGGCCGCTCGCATGGACGGCGCGAACCGCTGGCAGACGTTCGGGCGCGTGACGCTCCCGCTGCTGCGCCCGTCGCTCGCGCTGTGCACGATCATGTGCGTCACCGGCTCGCTGCTCGCGTTCGACCAGTTCTACATCCTCACCAAGGGCGGTCCGGACAACAGCACGATCACCGTGGTCCAGCTCATCTACAACATCGCCTTCCAGGGCCAGAACGACCTGGGCGTGGCCGCCGCGCTGTCGATCATCGTGCTCGCCGCCCTCGTGCTCATCAACGTCGCGCAGGTCCGTGGCATGCGCGCACCCGAGGAGAAGTGACATGACCGTCACCGCACCCGCTCCCGCACCCGCGGCGCGACCCGCTCCCACCGGCCGGCCGGCCCCGCGCGCCCGCATCGCCGGCGTCCTCACCCGTACCCCGTACTGGGTGCTCACCGGGGGCCTCGCCATCGTCTTCCTCTTCCCGCTGATCTGGGCGGGCGTCGCCTCGGTCTCGCCGCAGCCCGGCAGCAACCAGGTCGACGGCTGGGGCTTCGGGAACTACGTCACCCTGGCGAACTACCAGGCCGGCATCGGGCAGTACCTCCTGAACTCCGTGGTCGTGTCCGGGCTCACGGTGCTCTTCACGCTCGGGGTGTCGCTGCTCGGCGGCTTCGCGTTCGCGCGGTTCCGCTTCCCCGGCCGCGACGTGCTGTTCCTCGTGACGCTCGCGATCCTCATGGTCCCGTACGCGACGCTGCTCATCCCGCTCTACGTGCTCCTCAACACCATCGGGCTGCAGAACTCGCTGCTCGGCCTCGCGCTGGTGCTCACGATGTTCCAGCTCCCGTTCGCGACGTTCATGATGCGCATCGCGTTCGAGTCGGTGCCGCGCGAGCTGGACGAGGCCGCGATGGTCGACGGGTGCTCGTCGTTCGGCGCGCTGTGGCGGGTCCTGCTGCCGGCGGTGAAGCCGGGGCTCATCACCGTCGGGCTGTTCGCGTTCCTCGCCGCGTGGAACGACTTCGTGGCACCTCTGATCCTCATCACCGACTCGACGAAGGCGCCCCTGCCGCTCGCCGTGGCGAACATGCGCCAGCAGGTCATGGGCATCGTCGACTACGGCGCTACCCAGGCGGGCGTCGTCGTCCTCGCGGCCCCGTGCATCGTCCTGTTCCTGCTCCTGCAGCGCCACTACGTGCGCGGCTTCATGTCCGGGGCGCTGAAGGGATGACGACCCACGCCCCCGACCCGACCCCCGTCCGACCGACCGACCCCACGACGCCCGGCGTCGTCCCACCACGACGACCCGACGAACCACGAGGCGACGCCGTCGCCTCCGGAGGTGCTGCCATGACCACGACCCCGACCGTGCCCCGGACGACGGGGACCGGCGCCCGCCCCACGGACGGGGGACGGCCGGTCGTCCCCGCGACCGGGCGGCTGCAGCCGCTCGGGCTGGCGCAGGTGCGCATCACGGGCGGGTTCTGGGCCGAGCGCCAGGAGGTGAACCGTGCCGCGACCCTCGCGCACATCGAGCACTGGCTCGAGGCCGAGGGCTGGCTGCCGAACTTCGACGCCGTCGTGCGCGGCGACGTCGCGGCGACCCGCCGCGGCCGGGAGTTCAGCGACTCCGAGGTGTACAAGCTGCTGGAGGCGATGGCGTGGGAGCTCGGCCGCCGCCCCGACGACGACCTCGAGCGTCGCTTCGCCGCGATCGTGCGGCGCGTCGCGGCGGCGCAGGCGCCGGACGGCTACCTCTGCACGCGGTTCGGCAGCCCCGGTCAGGACGCCCGGTACACGGACCTCGAGTGGGGCCACGAGCTGTACGTCCAGGGGCACCTCCTGCAGGCCGCCGTCGCGCGGGCCCGCACCGGCCACCCTGAGGACCTGCTGGTCGAGGTCGCGCGGCGGTCGGCGGACCACGTGTGCGAGACGTTCGGGCCCGACGGCATCCAGGGGGTGTGCGGGCACGCCGAGGTCGAGGTGGCGCTCGCGGAGCTCGGCCGGGCGCTCGACGAGCCCCGGTACGTGCGGCAGGCGGCGCTGTTCGTCGAGCGCCGCGGGCACGGGACCCTCGCGGACATCGAGTGGGGCCGCGCGTACTACCAGGACGACGTCCCGGTGCGCGAGGCCACGGTCTTCCGCGGTCACGCCGTGCGCGCCAACTACCTCGCCGCGGGTGCGATCGACGTCGCCGTCGAGACGGGCGACGACGAGCTCGTGGCCGCGGTCGCGCGGCAGTGGGAGCGGACGCAGGCCGCGCGCACCTACGTCACGGGCGGGCAGGGCTCGCACCACCAGGACGAGGCGTTCGGCGACGACTTCGTGCTCCCGCCCGACCGCGCGTACTCGGAGACCTGTGCGTCGATCGGCTCGGTCATGGTGGCGTGGCGCCTCCTGCTCGCGCAGGGCGACCCGCGCTACGCCGACGTCGTCGAGCGCACGCTCTTCAACGTCGTCGCGACGTCGCCCGCGCACGACGGCCGGGCCTTCTACTACGCGAACACGCTGCACCAGCGCGTCCCGGGCGAGCCCGCCGCCCCGGACCAGGTGAGCAAGCGCGCCGAGTCGTCGCTGCGAGCGCCGTGGTTCGAGGTGTCGTGCTGCCCGCCCAACGTCGCGCGCACGTTCGCCAGCCTCGCGGGGTATCTCGCGACGGTCGACGACGGGGGCGTGCAGCTCCACCAGTACGCGCCGAGCGAGGTCCGTGCGACGCTGCCGTCGGGCGAGCCGGTCGCGCTCGACGTCGAGACCGGCTACCCCGCGGACGGGCGCGTGCGCGTGCGCGTCGTGGAGGCGCCCGAGCGCTGGGCGCTCACGTTGCGCGTGCCCGCGTGGTCGGGGTCCGCGCGGCTCGTGGTCGACGACGGCCCGGCCCGCCAGGTGCCCGCCGGGACCGTCGCGGTGCCCGACCTGCGCGCGGGCAGCGTCGTGACGCTCGACCTCGACGTCGCGCCGCGGTTCCTCGTGCCCGACGAGCGCGTGGACGCCGTGCGCGGGTGCGTCGCCGTCCAGCGCGGTCCCGAGGTCCTGTGCGTGGAGTCCGTCGACCTGCCGGACGGGCGCGACGTCGCCGACCTGCGCGTCGACGTGGCCGTGCCCCCGCGCGAGGAGGACGGGCGCGTCGTCGTGCGCGGGCTGCTCGTGGACCCGGCGACGGCCCCGTGGCCGTACACGCCGCTCCGGGGCGGCGCGCCCGGGCGGACGGGCGCCGGTCGCGGCGCGGAGCCGGTCGCGACGTCGGCAGAGGTCGCCGTCGACGTCCGGCTCGTGCCGTACCACGACTGGGCCGAGCGTGGCCCGTCGACGATGCGGGTCTGGCTGCCGACCGTCTGACCCGGCGCCGGAGCCGCTCGCCCCGTCGCCCGCGGCGGGTCAGGCGGGGAGCCGGTAGAGGTCGTCGACCTGCTCGACGAGCCCGTCCTCGACGAGGCTCGCGACGCAGCGGTCGAGCTGCGCGGCGTCGTGCCACACGTCGGTCACGACGCCGCGCGGCACCGGTCCCGACGCGTCGCGCAGCACGGCCATGACCCGCCCCCGCACCTGCCGGTCGGTGCCCGCCCAGGCCTGCGTGCGCCGTCGTCCCGCGTGCTCGTCGCCCGGGCGCCCGGCGAGGCGCCACGCGCACGCGTCGCGGACGGGGCAGACGCCGCAGCGCGGCGTCCGGGCCGTGCACACGAGTGCGCCGAGCTCCATCGAGGCGGCGGCCCAGAGCACCGCGTCCGCGTCGTCCGCCGGGGCGAGCGCGGCCGCCGTCGCGCGCTCGGCGGCCGTGTACGACGGCGCGGGCAGTGCGTTCCCCCCGACCGCCCGGGCGAGGACGCGGCGCACGTTCGTGTCGACGACGACGGCCTGCCGGCCGTGCGCGAACGCGGTGACCGCCGCGGCGGTGTACTCGCCGACGCCCGGCAGCGCGCGCAGGGCCTTCTCGCCGTGCGGGACCTGGCCGCCGTGCCGCTCGACGACCGCACGGGCGCACTCCTGCAGGCGCAGCGCGCGGCGGGGGTAGCCGAGGCGGCCCCACGCGCGCAGCACGTCCGCGGTGGGCGCCGCCGCCAGGTCCGCGGGCTCCGGCCAACGCTCCATCCACGCGCGCCACGCGGGCTCGACCCGGACCACCGGCGTCTGCTGGAGCATGACCTCGCTCACGAGGACGCCCCACGCGGTGCGGTCCGCGGCGCGCCAGGGCAGGTCGCGCGCGGTCGCGCCGAACCAGCGCCCGACGGCGTCGCGCAGGTCGGCGTGCGGGTCCGGCCCCGGCGCGGTGACGGGAGGTCGGGCCGGGCGCGCGGCCGGGGCGGTCATGACGGCGGTCGTCCCTCTCGGTCGTCGGTGGGCCCCGCGCCGTCGTGCCGGCCGGCGCTCGTGCCGTGGAGGGCGCCGACGGTCGGGGGAGGGACCCATTCTGCCCCGACCTGGGCGGTCGTCGGCGCGGCAGCACCGGGCCGGGCCCCGGTCGCCGCTACCGTGGTCGCGACCAGCACCTGCACGACGGAGGACCCGTGAGCACGCCGCGGACCGACCGCGCCCCGAGGCCGGGCGCCAGCCCCCGCAGCGGGCCGGGCGACCGGCCCACGCGCGGGGCCCTGCTCCGACGCCGCCTCGTCGCGCTCGCGCTGCTCGTCGGCCTCGTGGTCGGTCTCGTCCTGCTCGGGCAGGTCGTCGTGCGAGCGGTCCAGCCGCTGCTCGCCGGCGACGAGACGGCGCAGGAGGGCAAGTCCGCGCCGCCCACCCCGGAGGCCGCCGGCCCGCCCCAGGACTGCACGGCCGCGTCCCTCGAGCTCGGCCTGACGGCGAGCGCGGCGGAGTACGAGCCCGGCCGTGCCGTCCAGCTCACCGTGACGCTCCGTCAGTCGAGCGGCCGGCCCTGCCTCGTCGACGGCTCCGACGCCGGGCGCCAGGTGCTCGTCTACTCCGGCGAGGAGCTCGTCTGGTCGTCGGCCGACTGCGGCACCACGGAGCGGCTGCTGCTCATGAGCACCGGTGACGAGGACCCCTCGAAGCTCGTGCGCTGGGACCGGCACCGCTCGGCCGAGGGCTGCGCGCCCGACCAGCCGGAGGTCGGACCGGGCACGTACACCGCGGTCCTGAGCATCGCGGGCGTCGACGGTGCGACGAGCGAGCCCGTGACGTTCACCCTGCTCGAGCCGCCCCCGCCGACGCCGGACCCGGCGGACGCCACCACGCCGCCCGCCGACGGGACCGTCCCGCCCGCCGACGGGACGGCGCCGCCCGCCGACGGCGCCTGACCGTCCGTCGCGGTCTCCGGCCACGGCTCCGGGCTGCGGGGTCGCCGCGCGCCGCGTCCGTGCCCTGGCCGCCGCTGCGGTCGGGCGCCGAGCGTGACCCCGCACGCCCCCTCCCGTCGAGGGGGCACGTCCTACCGCTCCGCGTGCCTTCGTTGAAGGAAAGCGATGGACAGGTCATTTCGGTAGCGCCGTGGCTGCGGAATCGTCCGTGGGCGTGAGATTGCGTCGCACCTCGCGAGAATGGCGTTATCGCAACGAGAAGGCGCCGCTCGCGGCGTCGCAGGAGGGCCGAGGGGCGGGGCAAAGTCGAGACCGAAAACCATTGCGGTCGACCTCTCGTGGCTGGTTGACTGGCTCGCGTCTGGCGACCTCACCGCGGAGGGTGCCCGGGGCTCACGGCCCCGGGTGCGAGAGCTCCGGGGTGCGGCGCGAGCCGGCACGACGATCAGGGTCCCGCGTCCCGCAGCGGGGCGGGCGGACGAGGCAGTCCGCCCGTGCGAGGCGAGGCCCGTCGTCGTCCCGAAACCTGTTTTCCGGTTCCCGATGGAGAGGACTTGGTGATGTCGGGGAGAGCGTTGAGAAGGGTCGTCGCGTCGGCGATGACAGGTGCGATGGCCGTGACCGGCGTCGCGCTGGCACCGGGGGCGCAGGCCGACGTGGTGCCGGGCAACGAGAGCGACGTCGGCGTGTACACCGACGGCACGACCGACTCGATGGACATCGGTGACCCGGTCTACTCGAACCTGGACCAGGTCGCCGCGGCGCTGGAGCCCGGGGTCCCGTGGACCGCGGGCTCGATGCACGGGTCGATCTTCGAGAAGGACCGCGCGGCGGGCGGCACGGACTACTACCTGGACCGCGTTCTCGGGGTGAGCGGGACGTCGGGCAACAACGTGCTGCAGACGCGCGGCCGCTCGCTGTACCTGCGGGGCAACAGCAACTGGGCGGTCATGGGCTTCGCGGGCTCCGCGTTCGCGGGCGGGCCCAACAACCTGGGCAACCTCTACACCGTGACCGTCCCGGGGCAGACGATCACCGAGGTCGGGGCGCAGCGCTTCAACGCGCCGAGCCACGCGAAGGCGCGGTACACGGTCGGGACGACGGGCGTCACGGCCGACCTCAAGAAGCTCATCACGTACGACAACGTGGCGCTGTCGGCGATCACGTTCACCAACCCCGGCGCGAGCGACGTGACGTTCACGGTGCGCGCGGCGTCTCCGCTGGCGACCACGTCGACGGACGCGGCCGACGAGCTCACCGGGACGCGGACCCTGACGAGCGGCGCGAACAACGGGCTCGTCGACACCCCGTGGTCCGACGTCACGGTCGGTCTCAAGGCGCCCGGGTTCGAGCGCGTGGGCACGAACCTCGACCGCGAGGTGACCGTCCCGGCGGGCGGGTCGGTCGACCTGTCCGTCCTCGGCGTGCTGTCCAGCGACACGCTCCCCGAGTCGGTCGAGAGCTTCCACGAGTACGCCGCGCTGTCGCCCGCGGACGCTTTCCGCACCGGCGTGACGGAGTTCAACCGGCAGTGGGCGCAGGACATCCCGTACCTGGACGTGCCCGACGCCGCGATCGAGAAGGCGATCGTGTACCGCTGGTGGGGCGAGCGGTACAACAGCCTCGACGCGAACGAGCCGGGCTACGTCTACCAGTACCCGACGACGATCGAGGGCGTGAACCTCTACCAGAACTCGGTGGCGCTCACGCAGCCCATGCACCTGCAGGACACCAAGTGGATCCGCAACCCGTACCTCGGGTACGGCCAGATCCTCAACATCGGTGAGCTGTCCGGGTCGTCGGCGTTCCTCGACAGCCCGGGCCACACGAGCTGGAACAACCACTACTCGCAGTACCTCGGCACCGCGGGCCTCGAGGCGTACAACGTGCACGGCGGCGGTCCGGCGGTCGCCGAGCGCTTCGCGACGTACTTCGAGGGCGACGGCGTCGGCCAGCTCGAGCACTACGACGGCAACGACGACAAGCTCATCGCCTACGACACCAACTACATGCCCGGCAACGACGCCGACGCGATCAGCTTCGGCTACCCCAAGGTGAACGCCGGGGCACCAGGCGCGCGGACGATCGAGCGCCCGGAGTCCGCGTACGTGTGGGGCGCGTTCGACGCCGCCCGCCAGCTCTACGCGATGGCGGGGGCCGACCCGGCGAAGGTCGCCGAGATGGGAACAGCGGCCGACGAGATCCGGGACGCGATCCTCGGCCGGCTGTGGAGCGAGGAGACGCGCATGTTCCTCGCGGGCACGTCGCACGGCGCGACGTCGGGCGGGAACCAGAACCCGCTCAGCGCCGCCGAGCGCGACCTCATCCCGGCGAAGGAGTCGAACCTCTACGACGTCTACGCCGAGAACCTCATCCCGTTCGAGGACGCCGACCAGTACGTCGACGGCTTCCGCTTCCTGCGGTACGGCGACAACTTCCCGATCTTCCCGTTCTACACGGCCAACCAGTACGACCGGGCGAAGTTCGGGATCGGCGGCTCGAACAACTTCTCCAACATCAACTTCACGGTCCAGTACCGCGGCGTGCGGTCCGCGCTGCGGCACTACGACCCCGACCACACGTACGTCACGCCCGAGTACGCCGCGAAGCTCCTCGACTGGATGGCGTGGAGCATCTACCCGAACGGCAACGCGCTGGTCCCGAACCAGGCCGAGTACTACTCGAACTGGAACGCGAGCACGCAGACGTTCAACCGCAACAACCCGAACCACGTGATGCTCGGCAACATGAACTACATCTACGTCGAGGACATGGGCGGCATCCAGCCGCGGTCCGACGACAAGATCGAGCTCTGGCCGATCGACCTCGGGTACGACCACTTCATGGTCAACAACCTGCGGTACCACGGCAAGGACGTCACGATCGTCTGGGACGAGGACGGCTCGCACTACGGGCTCGGCGAGGGCTACAGCCTGTTCGTCGACGGCGAGCGCAAGGCCGCGGCCGACGGTCTCGGCCGGTTCGTGTACGACCCGGCGGCCAACGAGGTCGTCGAGTCCGACGAGGGGCTGGCCGTCGAGGTCGTGGACGACCAGGGCGCCGACCTGCCGACCGCGGTCGACACCCCGATCGAGGACGAGCGCGTCGTGTCCTACCTGAAGACCGCGGGCATCGACCTCACGGAGGACGCGGGCAACCTCGCGCGCGGGGCGGAGCTCTCGTCGTCGGCCACCCAGCAGGGTGTGCGCCCGACGCCGTGGCGCCAGTTCCACACGCCGGGCTGGAGCACGGGCTCGATGAACTACACGCCGGGCGCCGTCCAGGAGACCGAGCGTCCCGTGTCCCTCGACGCGGTCACCGACGGCACGACGGTCAACGAGCCCTATTGGGGCAACTACGGGACCGAGGGCGACACGGGGTACGTGGAGCTCGACCTCGGCGAGCCCACGACGTTCGACAACGTCAAGGTCTGGTTCGTCAGCGACCGGCAGGCGGGCGGGTACCGCGAGCCGGTCCGGTACTCGATCCAGGTGCCTGACGGCTCGGGCGGCTGGACCTCGGTCCCCGACGCGTTCAAGGCCCCGAAGATCCCCGGCCCCAAGTTCAACGAGGCGCTCTTCGAGGCCGTGACGACCGACAAGGTCCGCGTCGCGTTCACGAACACGCCGAGCTACTGGACGGCGATCTCGGAGATCCAGGTCTTCGACTCCGGCCGCGAGGTCCCCGAGGTCGTCAACGACGCCCCGACGGTCACCGTGAACGTCGACCGGTCCAAGGACGGCAACCTGTCCACGACGCTCGTCGGCACCGTGACCGACGACGGCATCCCCGACGACGGCACCCTCACCTCCGGGTGGACGACCGTCGCCGCACCCGACGGCGCGAGCGTCATCTTCGGCGACGCCGACGCCCTGACCACGACGGTGACGGGCACGGTGGCGGGGGAGTACACGTTCCGCCTCACCGCGTCCGACGGCGAGCTCACGACCGAGCGCGACGTCCAGGTCGAGCTGACCGAGAAGGCGACGTCCGCCGAGTTCGGCGCGCTCGCGACGATCACGACGAGCGGGTCGGCGTCGTGGGAGAACCCGCTGCGCGTCAACGAGTCCTCGACGCCCGCGAGCTCCAACCCCGGCGCGGGCAACGGCTGGGGAACCTGGGGCCAGCCCGCGAACGGGACGAGCCCGCAGACGGCGGCCTGGATCCGGTACGCCTGGGAGTCCCCGGTGCTCCTCGCGTCGACCGACCTCTACTGGTACGACGACAACGGCGGGACGCGCACGCCGCGCGCGGACACCTACACCGTCGAGTACTCGCAGGACGGCACCGGCTGGACGCCCGTCACCCTGACCGACGGCTCGACGTACGCGGGCGCGCTCCAGCGCAACACGTACAACCACCTGGAGTTCGAGCCCGTCGAGGCCAGCTACCTCCGCGTGCGGATCACCGGCGTGCAGACCGGCGGTGCCGGCACCGGCGTCCTGCGGTGGCGCGTCAACGGCGACACCGTCGACTCCGTGGCGAGCCCCGTGATCGTCCGGACCGTCACGGGCGAGGTCCCGACGCTCCCCGCGTCGCTCGACGTCGTCTACTCGAGCGGTCGCCGCGGCGCGGTCGACTTCACCTGGCAGCCGATCACGCCGGCCATGGTGGCGGAGACCAACGTCGAGCCGTTCACCGTCTACGGCACGAACACGACCTACGGGCTGATCGCCGAGGCCCAGGTCTACGTACGGCCGGAGAGCTCGACGGGCGGCATCTCGATCCAGGGTGCCGAGCAGTTCGAGCAGAGCGTCGACGTCGGCGAGCAGCCGTGGCTGCCGACCAAGGTCCTCGTCTCGTACAACGACGGCTCGCGCGACAACCAGGCGATCGGCGTCGAGTGGGACTACGACGAGTCCGTCGTCGAGACGCCGGGCGTCTACGTGATCCGGGGCGACCTCGTCCTCCCGGACTACGTGAGCACCGCCGGCACCACGACGACGACGCTCACCCTCACGGTGGGCGACGGCGTCCCGGCGGGCCCGGCGGTCACCGTCACGGCGGAGACCCGCTGCCTCGCCGGCAAGGTCTACGTCGCGGTCCGGGCGCTCAACGACGACGACGTCCCGCTCACCGTCCGACTCGACACCCCGTTCGGGACCAAGACGTTCAACGGCGTCGAGCCCGGCAAGAACGCCTACCAGTCGTTCGCGTCGCGCACGACGTCGGTCGAGGCCGGCGAGGTCACGGTCGTGGCCACCGACGCCGAGGGGAGGTCGACGACCGTCACCGCGCAGTACGACGCCGCCACCTGCGGCTGACCCGCACCCTGGCGCGTCGCACCACGTCTCGCCCCGGTCCGTCCCCACGGACCGGGGCGAGACCCGTCTGCGCGCGGGCGGGCCCTGCCCCGCGAGGTCGAACCTCGGCCGGGCGGGAGTGCGTCAGCGGCGGGCCAGGGCCCAGCGGAAGGCGTTGCGCAGGAGGTAGGAGCCGTCGGGGCGGCGGAAGGGGCGGGCGGCGGCGAGGACGTCCGGGCGGAGCTCGGTGCGCAGGTCGTCCGACTCGCCGAACATGATCGCGGCGACGACCTCGTCCGCGTCCGCGAGCACCATCGGCGCGTCCGCGACGCCCTCCGCGACGACCGTGAAGCCGTGCTCGGCGAGGAGCGTGCCGAGACGGCCCTCCTCGCGGCTCTCGTCGCTCGGCTCGTGGTCCTCGCCGGCGACGGCCCGCTCGAGGACGGTGAGGTCGTTGCGGTCGTCCTCGGCCCAGGTCGCGACGGCGACCAGGTCGCCGACGCGCCGGCACTCGCTCAGCGTCTTGGCGACGTCCGTGAACGCGAGGGCGTTGACGAGGGTGACGAGGTCGAACGCGTCGTCGGGCCAGGGGAGGCGCTCGGCCTGGGCGACGCGCAGGTCGGCGCCAGGGCTTCGCCGGCGCGCGACGTCGATCATCCCGGCGGCGGCGTCGCAGCCCGTCGCGTCCGCGCCGCGGGCGAGGGCCATGGCGACGAGCTCGCCGGTGCCGCACCCGACGTCGAGCACGCGCGAGCCGGGCCCGACGCCAGCGGCGTCGAGGATCGCCTGCTGGGCCGGGGCCGCGGCGGGTGCCCACCAGCGTGCCCAGGCGTCGGCCAGTGCCGACCACTCGTCGACGTGGTCCACGGTCCCCCTCCGTGCGGGCTCGTCGGTCGGACGGTCAGGTGGGTCAGACGTAGCGCTCGAGGATGCTCGACTCCGCGAGCCGCGACAGCCCCTCGCGCACCGCGCGGGCGCGCTGCTCGCCGACGCCGTCGACGGTCATGAGGTCGTCGATGCTCGCGGCAAGGAGCTTCTGGAGCCCGCCGAAGTGGGCGACGAGCCGGTCGATGATCGTCGCGGGCAGGCGCGGCACCTTCGACAGGAGGCGGTACCCGTGCGGCGCGACGGCCGCGTCGAGCGCGTCGCCGCCGCCGGGGAGGTCGAGCACGCGGCCGATCTGACCGAGGTCGAGCAGCTGGGTCGAGTCGAGGCCGCCGAGCGACTTCTGGACCTCGGCGAGCGAGCGGTCCTTGCGGCCGAGGTCGACGTAGTCGCGGATGACGAACTCGCGGTCCGAGCCGATGCCGCCGATGAGCTCGTCGAGCTGGAGCGCGAGGAGGCGGCCGTCGGTGCCGAGCTCGATGACGTACCCGGCGATCTCCTCGGAGATGCGGGCGACCATCTCGAGGCGCTGCACGACCGCGCACACGTCACGGACGGTGACGAGGTCCTCGATCTCGAGCGCGGAGAGCGTGCCGGACACCTCGTCGAGGCGGGCGCGGTAGCGCTCGAGCGTGGCGAGCGCCTGGTTGGCGCGCGACAGGATGGTGTCGGAGTCCTCGAGCACGTGGCGCTGGCCGCCGACGTACAGGGCGACGATCCGCATGGACTGGCTCACGGAGATGACGGGGAACCCGCTCTGCTTGGCGACGCGCTCCGCCGTGCGGTGCCGCGTCCCGGACTCGGTGGTCTCGATGGTCGGGTCCGGCAGGAGCTGCACGGCCGCGCGCAGGATGCGGTTGGCGTCGCGGTCGAGCACGACCGCTCCGTCCATCTTCGACAGCTCGCGCAGGCGGGTCGCGGAGAAGCCGACGTCGAGGACGAACCCGCCGGAGCACATCTCCTCGACGACCTTGTCCAGACCGAGGACGATGAGCGCGCCGGTCCGGCCGCGGAGGATGCGTTCGAGGCCGTCACGGAGCTCGGTCCCGGGTGCCACGGCGGCAAGGGTCTCCCGGAGCATCTCGTCGGGGTGCGCGGGGGAGTTGGCCACGGAGGAATCCTACGCTGTGAGCCCTTTCCCACCTCCGGGAACCCGCGGGGGCGCGCCTCAAACTGGTCACGATCCGGTCTCGACGCGGTCCGCGCCGTCGGCCCCGGTGAGCGGCGCTGCCGAGCGCGCTCACGCAGGGAGCACGCGGACGTGCTCGCGCAGCGCGCGCACGACGTCCGACGCGGGGTCGGCGTCCGTGACGACGCCGGCGACGTCGTCGAACCCGACGACGCGGAACGGCGACGCCGCCCCGACCTTCTCCGACGAGCCCAGCACGTACGTCTCCGCCGCGCGCGCGGTGAGGGCCCGCTTCGTCGCCGCCTCGTCCGGGTCGCCCGTGGTGAGCCCGGCGTCCGGGTGGATGCCGGTGACGCCGAGCAGGAACAGGTCGGCCGACACGTGCTGCGCGGCCTCGACCGTCGCCGCCCCGCTGGTCACCGCCGAGTGCTTGAAGAGCCGGCCGCCGAGGACGATCACGTCGGCGAACGGGTGCTCGACGAGCGCCGTCGCGACCGTCGGGCTGTGGGTCACCACCGTGCAGCGCAGGTCCGGCGGCAGCGCCGCCGCGACGGCGAGGGCGGTGGTACCGCCGTCGAGGATGACGGTGCTCCCGGGGTCGATCAGCCGGACGGCGGCGGCCGCCACCCGCTCCTTGCCCGCGACGGCGACCTGTCGGCGTCCCGCGTAGTCGGCGACGGCCGGCGAGACCGGCAGCGCCCCGCCGTACACGCGCTGGCAGAGCCCCTCGGCGGCCAGCTCGCGCAGGTCCCTGCGGATGCTGTCCTCCGAGAGCCCGAGCTCCGCCGCCGCGGTCTTCGCGACGATCTTGCCGTCGCGGCGGAGGGTCGCGAGCAGGAGGTCACGTCTCTCGGCGGCCAGCATGGTTCTCCTTGTTAGTTCTCGATGATGCACGTTCATGCCTATTCTAGGCCCATGAACCGACCTCTGCTCGTCCTCATCGCCGGCCCGTACCGCTCCGGTACCGACGGCGACCACGCCGCCATGGAGGCCAACCTGCGCCGCCTCGAGGAGGCGGCCTGGCCCGTCTTCGCCGCGGGGCACGTCCCCCTGATCGGCGAGTGGGTCGCGCTCCCGGTCCTGCGCTCCGCGGGCGCCACGGTGGACGACGACCTGGCGGCGGACGTGCTCTACCCGACCGCGCAGCGTCTCCTGGAGCACTGCGACGCCGTGCTGCGCCTGCCCGGCGAGTCGGCGGGGGCCGACCAGGACGTCGCGATCGCCACGGCCCGTGGCCTCCCCGTCTACCACGACGTCTCCGAGCTGCCCCGCCACGACGAGGCCTCATCCGTGAGCGCCCGGTGAGCGGCGTCCCCGGGGTCGACGTGCCCGACCACCGCGGCCGCACCGGTCTCGACCAGACAGGTCGCGGGCTGCGGCGCAACCCGGACGTCGTCGTCCGCGACGTCGAGCTCACGTCGCAGGGGTGGCACGTGCTGCGCCGCACGACCTTCGACCTCCGGCGCCGGGACGGGCGCTGGCAGTCGCTCCAGCGCGAGACCTACGACCGCGGGGACGGGGCGACGATCCTGCTCCACGACGCGGCGCGGTCGACCGTCCTGCTCACGCGGCAGTTCCGCTTCCCGGCGTACGTGAACGACCACGCGGACGGCATGCTCCTCGAGACGGCCGCCGGCCTGCTGGACGACGACGACCCCGAGACCGCGATCCGGCGCGAGGTCGCCGAGGAGCTGGGGGTGACCGTCGGGCCGGTCTCCCGCGTCTTCACCGCCTACATGAGCCCGGGCTCCGTCACCGAGAAGGTGCACTTCTTCGCGGCGCCCTACACGCCGCGCGACCGCACGGGCACCGGTGGAGGGGTGGCGGCCGAGGGTGAGGACATCGAGGTCGTGGAGCTCGCACTGGACGACGCGCTCGCGATGATCGGCGACGGCCGCATCGTCGACGGCAAGACCATCATGCTGCTGCAGTGGTGGGCCCTCGCGGGCCGACGGTCGGGCGCCTGACCGCCCCCGACCGCGCCCTCAGGTCCGCGCGAGCTCGACGGCCTCGCCGAGGTGGCGCGCGGGGAGGATCGTCATGCCCTCCACCGGGCGCGGGAACGACCCCCGCGGCACGACGGCGCGCGTGAAGCCGAGGCGCGCGGCCTCCGCCAGTCGGCGGTCGAGGCCTGTGACGGGTCGGATGTCGCCCGCGAGGCCGACCTCGCCGAACGCGACGGTGCCCTGGGGCAGCGCCTCGTCCTCGCGCGCGGAGAGCACGGCGAGCGCGATCGTGAGGTCGGCGGCGGGCTCGGTGACCTTGGCGCCGCCCACGGTCGACGCGTACACGTCCTGGTCGACGAGCCGCACCCCCGCGTGGCGGTGCATGACGGCGAGGATCATCGCGAGGCGGCTCGAGTCCACGCCGCTCGTGGTGCGGCGCGGGTTGGTCAGCGAGCTGGGCACCACGAGCGACTGGATCTCGAGCGCGAGCGGGCGCCGCCCCTCGAGCGTCACGGTGACGCACGTGCCGGGGGACCCGGCGCCCGTGTGCGAGAGGAACAGCCCGCTCGGGTCGGCGAGGCCGACGATGCCGTTCTCCGTGAGGTCGAAGCAGCCGACCTCGTCCGTCGGGCCGTAGCGGTTCTTGACGGCCCGGACGAGCCGCAGGCGCGAGTGCCGGTCCCCCTCGAACTGGCACACGACGTCGACCAGGTGCTCGAGCGTGCGCGGCCCAGCGACGGAGCCGTCCTTGGTGACGTGCCCGACGAGGATGACCGGGAGGTCGCGGGCCTTCGCCGCCGCGATGAGCGACGCCGCGACCTCGCGGACCTGGCTCACGCCGCCGGGCGCACCCTCCACCTGGGCGGACGCGATGGTCTGCACGGAGTCCACGACGAGCAGGTCGGGGTCGGTCGCCTCGATGTGCCCGAGGACGGTCGCCAGGTCGGTCTCGGACGCGAGGAGGAGGCCCGGCGCGAGGGCGCCGACGCGCTCGGCCCGCAGCCGGACCTGCCCCGCCGACTCCTCGCCGGTGATGTAGAGGACGCGTCGCGGCGTCGGGGCCGGGCGGGCGGTGGCGGTGGCGCGGTCACCGACCGGGCGCACCATCGGCAGGTCCGACCCGCCGGCCGCGACGTTGCTCGCGACGGCGAGCAGGAGCGTCGACTTGCCGACGCCCGGCTCCCCGGCGAGCAGCACCACCGCGCCCGGCACGATGCCGCCGCCGAGCACACGGTCGAACTCCGAGACGCCCGTGGGCGTGGCGCGCGCCGCCTCGACGCTGATCTCCCCGATCGGCCGCGCGGGGGAGCGCGTCGGCGAGACCGCGGTGGTGCGCGGGCCGGAGGCCGCCGGGGCGTCCTCGGTCACCGTGCCCCACTCCTGGCACTCCCCGCAGCGGCCCACCCACTTGGCCGTGGTCCAGCCGCACTCGGAGCAGCGGTAGGCGGGGCGGGAGCGCTTGGCGGCCGCGGAGCGGGCCGCGGTGGTCGACGACGTCACGCGCCCAACCTAGCCACGACCGCCGACACCGGCGCGACGCCGCGACGGGAACGCCCTCGCGCGGGATGCTGGGCGCATGCGCAGGCTCCCGCACGACAGCCCGTGGTGGACGCTCATCCTCACGGTCGCCTCCACGACGGCGTGCCTCACGGTCTACTACGGGGTCCCGCTGCCGACCGACGAGGCCCCGGAGGTCGTCCAGGTCGTGGTGTTCGCCGTCGGGCTGGCGCTGCTGTGCGCGCTCCTCGTGGTCCAGGTGCGCCGCCAGCTCCGCGCGTGGGGGACGCCGAGCGTCCGGGTCCAGTCGGTCATGGGGCTGCTCCTGCCGGTGGTCACGTTCTTCGCCCTCGCCTACTACCTCATGGCCGACCAGTTCGTCGGCATCGAGAACCGCACCGACGCGCTGTACTTCGCGGTGGTGACGCTCGGGACCGTCGGGTACGGCGACGTCCACCCGGTCGGTGAGGCGGCGAAGATCGTGGCGATGGTCCAGATCGTGCTCGACCTCGTCGTGGTCGGTGTGCTCGTCTCGATCGCCACGTCGCGCGCCCGCGCCCGGGCGGAGCACCGGCACGAGCACGGGCCGCGCACCGAAAACCGGGCGGACTGACTTTCTCCCATCGCGCAGCGGCCGGCACCGGCCCGAACCCGCCGGGGCGCAGCATCCTGCGGTTCGCAGCGCTCGGTGGAGGCGCACTCGCACCGACGTGCGAGGATGCCGGCAGCCGGATGACCGAAAACCATTGCGATAACGTTTCTGTCTGTGGCATGGTCGGCACCGGACGACCGGCTCGACGACGAGAGGTGCACGCCCGTGACGACGCGAGCGCGACGACGGCCCGCGCACGGCACCCCTGAGGTGCGCGCCGCCGTCGGCCCGCCCGGCACGGCCCCCACCCCGCGCACGACGACGGTGCCGTGACGACGGCGGTGACGCGTCCGACCCCCGCTCGCGGGGGCGTCACCGCCCGTCAGCCGGGCACACGGCCGACCTGCCCGCCGGCACGGGCTCCACGACCGTGCGCCCCGGGGGCCGAGGGAACTCCCGGGGTGCACGACCTCCACGCAGGAACCGCCGGCCCGCGCCGTGCTGGTACGACGCTGGCCCGACCGTCAGGAGAGCAGCCCATGACCGACAGACCGACCACCCGACCGTCGCCCGGGCGCAGCCCTGCCCGCGGCGCGATCGCGAGCGTGCTCAGCGCCGGCCTCGCGCTCACCGGGCTCGCGGCCACCGCAGCCCCGGCCGCCGCCGCGGAGCCGTACACCTTCACGAGCACCGAGAACCCGATCCTCGGCGACGGCAGCTACTACTCGGCCGACCCGGCGCCGCTCGTCGTCCCCGCGGGCGCGCCGGGCAACGAGACGGGCGAGGACGAGCTCTACGTCTACACGGGTCACGACGAGGCGGGCCCGACGCGCAACGACTTCGTCATGAACGAGTGGGGCGCGTTCGTGACGAGCGACGTCGACGCGGGGGAGTGGACGCACCACCCGTCGCTCATGCGGCCCGAGGACGTCTTCGACTGGGCGACGCCGGGCCGCGCGTACGCGGGGCAGGTCGTCCAGGGAGTCGACGGGCGCTACTACTGGTACGTCCCGGTGAACGAGGCGGACAGCACGGCGAGCGACGCGTTCGGCATCGGCGTCGCGGTCTCCGACACCCCGACCGGCCCGTGGACCGACCACGTCGGCGGGCCGATCATCTCGCAGCGCGTCCCGACCCCGAACACGATCCACAACATCGACCCCACGATCCTGGTGGACGGCGAGGGCGACGACGCCCGCGTCTACGTCTGGTGGGGCAGCTTCTCCAACCTGCGCATGCTCGAGCTCGCGCAGGACATGAAGACCCCCGTCGGTCAGGTCCGCACGGTCACCGGGCTCACCGGGTTCTTCGAGGCCGCGTGGGCGTTCGAGCGGAACGGCACCTACTACATGGCGTACGCGGGGAACAACGCCGGGCCGACGTCGGCCTGCACCCCGGCGAACTACCACGCGTGCATCGCGTACGGGACGGCGTCGTCCCCCGAGGGGCCGTGGACGTACCGCGGGACGGTCCTCGCGCCGGTCTCGTCCACCACGAGCCACCCGGGCATCCTCGAGTTCGACGGCGAGTGGTGGATCGCGTACCACACGGCCGACGCCGAGGGCGGGAACCACTTCCGGCGCTCGGTCGCGATCGACCGCGTCGAGTGGGACGACACGCAGTCACCGCCCCGCATGAAGCAGGTCGTCACGACGCCCGCGAAGGTCAAGGACACGACGCCGCGCGCGAACGTCGCGCAAGAGGCGACGGTCACCGTCTCCAACGAGCCCGTCCCGACCCAGTACTGGAAGAAGGCGCTCAACGACGAGATCGTGCGGCCCAACCCGCTGCCCCCGGACATGTGGGGCACGTGGACGGGGAACAACCCGCCGCAGCAGTGGGTGCAGTACACGTGGGACCAGCCGATGCGTCTCGCCGGCTCGCAGATCGAGTTCTGGAACGACCAGCCGCAGGGCACGGGCGTCGGCGTCGCCGCCCCGGCGTCGTGGCGCATCCAGTACTGGGACGCGTCCGACGGCGGCGCGTGGGTCGACGTGGCGAACCCCAGCGCCTACGGCACCGGGACGAGCGGGTTCCAGACCACGACGTTCGACCCCGTGACGACGACGCAGGTGCGCGCCGTCCTCGACGCCTCGACGAACGGCAGCACGTACTCCGCCGTGGCCGTCGAGGAGTGGAAGGTCCTGGCCGAGCAGCCCGCCGCCGTCGAGCCGCCCGGGGTGACGGTCGAGGTCGGGGAGACCGACCTGCCGGGCACGGTGCCCGTGACGTTCCCCGGCGGGGAGACGCTGCAGGTCCCCGCCTTCTGGGACGAGGTGGCCGCGGACGACGTCGCCGCCCCCGGCACGTTCGCCGTCGAGGGGTCCGTGCTCGGCTACGCGGGCGGTCGCGTGAGCACGGAGGTCACCGTGGTCCCGGCCGAGGCGGCCGACGGCGACGAGACCGCGCCGACCGTGACGCTCACGCCGCTGGGCAGCGCGGGCAGCGACGGCTGGTTCCGCTCCGACGTGCGCGTGCGCGTCGACGGCGCCGACGACTCCGGCGGGCGCGTGGTCCTCGCGACGACCGTCGACGACGGCGAGCCCGTCGCCACGGAGCCGACCCGCACGACCGAGGTGCCGGTGGCGGGCGACGGCGAGCACCGGGTCGTCGCGACGGCCGCGGACCGCGCGGGCAACGTCTCGCCGGAGGCGGTCCTCGACGTCCGGATCGACCGCGTGGCGCCGGTCAGCACGGGCGTCCTCGACCCGGCGGCGCGCACGGTGACGGTCACCGCGACCGACGCGACCTCCGGGGTCGCGCGCGTCGAGTACGCGATCGGGACCGGCGCGTGGCAGCCGTACGGCGGTCCCGTGGCCGCCCCGGACGCGAACCAGCACCGGGTGTCGTTCCGCGCGGTCGACGCCGCGGGCAACGCCGAGACGCCGAAGGTCGTGACGGTCCCCGCGGACGTCTCCGGACCGCTCACGGGCAACGTCGCGCCGATCGCCACGGCGAGCGCGTCGTACACCGCCGGGTGGAACAGCGTCGGCGCCCTCAACGACGGCGCCGACCCGGCGAACCCGAGCCAGGCCCAGATCTGGGGCACGTGGTCCGGGACGCGGCCGGCGACGCAGTGGGTCCGGTACGACTGGTCGCGCCCGATCCGGCTCACGGGCGCGGAGCTGAAGTTCTGGCGGGACTCGGACCCGGGGAGCGGGGACGGCGTCGTCCGCCCGGACTCCTGGGTGCTGGAGTACTGGGACGACACGGCGCAGGCCTGGGCCCCCGTGGCGAACCCGTCCGGGTACGGCACGAGCACGACCGCCTTCAACACCGTGACGTTCGACCCGGTCACCACGTCGCGCCTCCGGGCGACCTTCGCGGCGAACGGCAACGGGACGACGTACTCGGCGGTCGCCGTCACCGAGTGGCGCGCGTTCGCGGACGACCCGGGCACGGGCGGCCCGGAGCCCCAGCTCCCGGTCACCGTCACCGTGCAGGCGCGCTGCCTCGCGGGCAAGGCGTACGTCGCCGTGGTCGCGACCCACGACCACGACGCGCCCGTCGACCTTGTCGTCGAGACGCCGTACGGGACACGGTCGTTCCCGGCGGTGGCGCCCGGGAAGAGCGCCTACCAGTCGTTCGCCGTCCGCGCGGCGACCGTCGAGGCGGGCGCCGTGGCCGTGCGCGCGACCGGCACGGTCGACGGCACGGAGGTGACGACGGAGACCGGGGCGGAGTACGCCGCCCTGGGCTGCGGGTGACGATCCCGACCCCGCCCGGGCGATGACGGGCGGGTGAACCCGTCCGCGCGTGCCCGACACCCCGCGTCAGCGCGAGGGGTCGGGCACGCGCGCGTCCTACTCTTGGCCGCAGAGCCCCGGCCGAGAGGACCGGGCCCGCGAGGACCGAGAGCAGCGGAGGTAGGCGCGATGAGCCAGTCGCCCGGCGGGAGCCCGACGGGACGAGCGCCCGCACCCGCGCGACCGGGGCAGGGCCCGGCCGCGCGCCGCCCCGGCGACGCGGTGGGCGCGAGCGACCGCCGACACTCGCGGCCGTCCTCGGCGGCCGTGTACCGCCGCCGGCGGCTCGTCGTGCTCGTCGCCCTGGTGCTCGTCGTCGGGCTCGTGGTCGCGCTGCTCGCCTGGGTCTGGCCGGGGTTCGCCCGCGCCGACGCGGAGCCCGCGCCCACGGTGACCGTGACGGCGGACCCGCCGACCCCGACGCTCGAGCCCGTCGCGCGCACCGGGACGACCGCGTTCGCGCAGGCGCTCCCGGACACGGTGCTCGACCTGGTGCTGCGCAGCGACTCGGCGACGGACGCGTGGTCCACGGAGCGGGCCCTCGAGGCGTACGAGCTCGTGTACGCCGACGGCGAGGGCGAGGACGCCACGACGGTCACGGTGGTCGCCGGGCAGTGGCCGACCGTCGCAGAGGCGGAGACGGCCGCGAGCGACCTCGTCGCCGCGGCGGGTGAGCCCACGGACACGGGCGACGTCGAGGTCGCGGGCGAGGTCGCCGGCACCTATGCCGTGACGCCCGCGGCCGACGGGCGGTCGACCGTCACCTGGCGCAACGGCACCGCGGTCCTCCAGGCCACGGGGCCCGCCGACGTCGTCACCGACGTGTACTCCGCCTACCCGCTGTGACCCCGCGCTGACGCCGCCCCGACGCTGTGCGAGCGCCCTCCCCGGGGCGCGTGGCGCGGCGGCGGCCGTCCCGCGGTCCCGCGCACGCGCCGGGTGCGCGAGAATGCCCTCACCGACCACCGGGAGCTGATCGCCCATGACCGACCGTCCGACCCCGTCCGTCCCTGCGCGCCCGCTCGCCGTCCTCGGCACGGGCGTCATGGGCGAGACCGTCCTCGCGGGCGCGCTCGCGTCGGGCTGGGACCCCGCCGACGTCGTCGCGACGGTGCGCCGACCGGAGCGCGCCGAGGAGCTCGTGGCGCGCCACGGAGTCAGGACGACGCAGGACAACGTCGAGGCCGTGCGCGGCGCCGGCGTGGTGGTCGTCGCGGTCAAGCCGAAGGACGTCGCCGCGCTGCTCGACGAGGTCCACGACGCCGTCGGCGCGGGGACCGTCGTGGTGAGCGTCGTCGTCGGGCTCCCCACGTCCTTCTACGAGGACCGGCTCCCGGCGGGCACCGCCGTCGTGCGGGTCATGCCGAACACGCCGTCGGTCGTGGGCGCCGGGGTGAGCGCCGTGAGCGGCGGTGCCGCCGCGGACGACGACGACGTCGCGCTCGTCGAGCGCCTGCTGTCCGCGACAGGGCTCGTCGTGCGCGTCGCGGAGAAGGACCAGGACGCGGTCGGGGCGCTCTCGGGCTCCGGCCCGGCCTACGTCTTCTACGTGATCGACGCGCTCGCCGAGGCGGGCGTCCTGCTGGGCCTGACGCGCGCCACGGCTCTCGAGCTCGCGACCGCCACGGTGCACGGCGCCGCGACGATGCTGCGCGAGACCGGAGAGCACCCGGCGATCGCGCGCGAGAAGGTCTCCTCGCCCGGCGGGACGACCGTCGCCGCGCTGCGCCGCCTCGACGCGGGCGGCGTGCGCGCCGCGTTCCTCGACGCGCTCGAGGCCGCGCGCGACCGGTCGGCCGAGCTCGCCGCGGCGCTCGCGGCCACGCCCGCGCCGCGTCGCGACCCCGAGGGGACCGGGTCGTGAGCGACGGGCCGTCGCCGCGCACCCGCCCGCCCGCGATGTCCGACGTCGCGCGGCTCGCCGGCGTGTCGCACCAGACGGTCTCGCGCGTGCTCAACGACCACCCCAGCGTGCGGCCGGAGACCCGCGACCGGGTCCTCGACGCGATCGCGACGCTCGGGTACCGCCGCAACAGCGCGGCCCGTGCGCTCGTCACGATGCGCTCGGGGACGATCGGCGTCGTGACGACGGGCTCCGCGCTGTACGGGCCGACGTCGACCCTCATCGCGGTCGAGGAGGCGGCGCGCGAGCAGGGGTACTTCGTGAGCGTCGCGACCATCCGGCGCTACGACGCGGACACGATGCACCGCGTGCTCGAGCACTTCATGGACCAGGGCGTCGAGGGCATCGTCGTCATCGCGCCGCAGACCGACGTCGCGGCGGCGGTCGACTCGTTCCGCGCGCCGGTGCCGGTCATCATGATCGCGGCGCGCGACCATCCGGGCGAGGGCGAGGCCGCGGAGGTCGTGCGCCCGAGCGCCGGGGCGCTGGGCGCCCCGGGCGCGATCCTCGCGATCGCGGTCGACCAGCGGCTCGGCGCCCGGCTCGCCACCGAGCACCTGCTCGACCTGGGCCACCGCACGGTGCTGCACCTGTCCGGCCCGCTCGACTGGTTCGACGCGCGCGAGCGCGAGACGGGCTGGCGCGCGGCGCTGGAGGAGCGCGGCGCTCCCGTTCCGGAGCCGGTGCGCGGCGACTGGTCCTCCGACCGCGGCTACGCCGTCGGGAAGGAGCTCGCGGACGCGGTCCGCGCGGGCGACGGGCCGACCGCGGTCTTCGCCGGCAACGACCAGCTCGCGCTCGGCCTGCTCCGGGCCTTCTGGGAGCAGGGCGTGCGGGTGCCGTCGGACGTCTCGGTCGTCGGGTTCGACGACGTCGCGGGCGCGGGGCACTTCATCCCGCCGCTGACGACGGTGCGCCAGCCGTTCGGCTCGCTCGGGCGGCGGTGCATGGGGATGATGATCGACGCCCTGTCCGGCGCGACCGTCCGGCCCGTCTCCATCCCGCCCGAGCTCATGGTCCGCGAGAGCACGGCGACGCCACGCGGCTGACGTCGCGCTCCCACCCGCGAGACCTCTGCGAGAACCCGCGCCGGGGGAGTTGGCCTCACCGGTTGTGAGCGCTAACATTCGAGAAGACAGTCACGACCGAGGCGCGACGCCGCGACGAGGAGAAGCAGCAATGGTGCAGCAGGACGAGGTCGGTCGCCGTCGGGCGGCCGTCGTGGCAGGGGAGACCGCGCTCGGGATCGAGCTCGGGTCGACGCGGATCAAGGCGTGCCTCGTGGACGCCGACGGCACGCCGCTCGCGAGCGGGAGCCACGCCTGGGAGAACCAGCTCGAGGACGGCACGTGGACGTACTCGCTGGACGCCGTCGAGGCCGGGCTGCGCGACTGCTACGCGCGCCTCGTCGACGACGTCGAGGAGCGGTACGGCGTGCGGCCCACGACCTACGGCGCCCTCGGCGTGTCCGCGATGATGCACGGCTACCTCGCGTTCGACGCCGCCGGCGAGCTGCTCGTCCCCTTCCGCACGTGGCGCAACACCTCGACGGGGCCGGCCGCCGCCGAGCTCACCGGGCTGCTCGCGTACAACGTCCCGCTGCGCTGGTCGGTCGCGCACTGGTACCAGGCGATCCTCGACGCCGAGCCGCACGCCGCGCAGGTCGCGTCGCTCACGACGCTCGCCGGGTACGTCCACCGGCGGCTCACCGGGCGGCACGTGCTCGGCGTGGGCGACGCGTCGGGCATGTTCCCCGTCGACCCGTCGACGCGCGACTACGACCACGCGCTCCTCGCGCTCGTCGACGAGCGTGCCGCGACGCACCGCGCGGGTCCGAAGCTCGCGGAGCTCCTCCCCGAGGTCCTCGTGGCCGGCGACGACGCGGGCCGGCTCACGGCCGAGGGCGCGGCCTGGCTCGACCCGTCGGGCGCGCTGGTCCCCGGGGTGCTGCTGTGCCCGCCCGAGGGCGACGCCGGCACGGGCATGGTCGCCACCAACGCCGTCGCGCCGCGCACCGGCAACGTCAGCGCGGGCACGAGCATCTTCGCGATGGTCGTGCTCGAGCGCCCGCTCGGCAGCGTGCACCACGAGCTCGACCTCGTCACGACGCCCGCGGGCGACCTCGTCGCGATGGTCCACTGCAACAACGGCGCGAGCGAGCTCGACGCGTGGGCGGGCCTGCTCGGCGAGCTGGCCGCTGCCGTCGGCAGCGACGCGGGCCCTGACGACGTGTTCGGCGCGCTCTTCCGCGCCGCGCTGGACGGCGACGCCGACGGCGGCGGGCTCCTGGCCTACAACTACCTCGCGGGAGAGCCGATCACGGGGCTCGCGGAGGGGCGGCCGCTCGTCGTGCGCACGCCCGGGAGCCGCCTGACGCTCGCCAACTTCGCGCGCACCCAGGTCTACGGCGCGTTCGGGACGCTCGCGCTCGGGATGCGCGTCCTCGCGGGCGAGGGCGTCCGGCTCGACGGGATGCTCGCGCACGGGGGCATGTTCCGTACCGCGGGCGTCGCGCAGCGGTTGCTCGCCGCGGCGATCGACGCACCGGTGAGCGTCGGGCGCACGGCAGGCGAGGGCGGCGCGTGGGGCATCGCGGTCCTCGCCGGGTTCGCGCGCGACCGGGCGTCGTCGGGCACCGCGTCCGGGCCCACGGGCGGCGGCGCCGCCCGCGACCTCGGCGCGTACCTGCGCGACCACGTGTTCGCGTCGGCCCAGGTCGAGACCGTCGCGCCCGACCCGGTGGACGTCGCCGGGTTCGCGGCCTACCTCGACCGCTACGCCGCGGGGCTCGCCGTCGAGCGAGCCGCCGTGACCGCGCTGCCCGCCCGCACCGAAGGAGAGGACCCCGCATGACCACGCCCACCCCGGCCGCGGACGTCGCGGCACCCGCTGAGCCCACGGTGCCCGCCGTGCCCGCCCACCTGCGCGACGCCGTCGACGCCGCCAAGGAGCGCGTCGCCGCGCTGCACGCCGAGCTCCCGCGGTGGGAGCTCGTCGTGTGGACCGCGGGCAACGTGTCCGAGCGGGTCCGCGACACCACCCGACCCGACGGCTCGGGCGACCTGCTCGTCATCAAGCCGTCCGGCGTCGCGTACGACGACATCACTCCCGAGGCGATGGTCGTGTGCGACCTCGACGCGGCGCTCGTCGAGGGCGACCGGTCGCCGTCGTCCGACACGGCGGCGCACGCCTACGTGTACCGGCACCTGCCCGAGGTGGGCGGGGTCGTGCACACCCACTCGACGTACGCGACCGCCTGGGCGGCGCGCGGCGAGCCCGTCCCGTGCGTCCTGACGATGATGGCCGACGAGTTCGGCGGCGACATCCCCGTCGGGCCGTTCGCGCTCATCGGCGACGACTCGATCGGGCGCGGCATCGTGGAGACGCTGCGGGAGTCCCGCAGCCCCGCGGTCCTCATGCGCAACCACGGCCCGTTCACGATCGGCACCGACGCGCGCGCGGCCGTCAAGGCGGCCGTCATGTGCGAGGAGGTCGCCCGGACCGTGCACGTCAGCCGCCAGCTCGGCGAGCCCACGCGCATCGCGCAGGACGACGTCGACTCGCTCTACGCGCGGTACCAGCACGTCTACGGGCAGCAGCCCGCGCCCGGCCCGCGCTGACCACGGGTCGGTGCCGCCCCCTGGCGGTCTCGGCTCCCACGGCACCCGCGGCGCGCCGCGCACCGGGCACGTGGAGCACGACGCAGCACGACAGCAGCACGACCACCCGGGACGGGACCGCAGCGGTGCGGCGCCCGCCTCACGACACGAGAGATGGACCGACATGAGCAAGCCCTACGCGGACCGCGAGATCTGGTTCCTCACCGGGAGCCAGGACCTGTACGGAGAGGAGACGCTCCGGCAGGTCGCCGAGCAGTCCCAGGAGGTCGCGCGCGCGCTCGACGCGTCCCCCGACGTCCCGGCGAACGTGGTCTGGAAGCCCGTGCTCAAGGACGCCGGCTCGATCCGGCGCGCGATGCTCGACGCCAACGCGGACGACCGCGTGCTGGGCGTCGTGACGTGGATGCACACGTTCAGCCCGGCGAAGATGTGGATCGGGGGCCTCGACCAGCTGCGCAAGCCGCTGCTGCACCTGCATACGCAGGCCAACGTCGAGCTGCCGTGGGACACCATCGACTTCGACTTCATGAACCTCAACCAGGCCGCGCACGGCGACCGCGAGTACGCGTACGTCGCGACGCGCCTGGGGGTCGCGCGCACGACGGTCGTCGGGCACGTGTCGAACCCCGCCGTGACGGCGCGCGTGGGGTCGTGGGTGCGCGGCGCCGCCGGCTGGGCCGCGACGCACGAGCTGCGCCTGGCCCGCTTCGGCGACAACATGCGCAACGTCGCGGTCACCGAGGGCGACAAGACCGAGGCGGAGCTCCGGTTCGGGGTGAGCGTGAACACGTGGGGCGTGAACGACCTCGTGCGCGCGGTCGAGGAGGTCTCCGAGGCCGACGTCGACGCGCTCGTCGCGGAGTACGAGGACCTCTACGACGTGGTCCCCGAGCTCCGCAAGGACGGCGACCGGCACGCGTCCCTGCGGTACGCGGCCCGCCAGGAGATCGCGCTCGAGACGTTCCTCGAGTCGGTCGGCGCCAAGGCGTTCACGACGAACTTCGAGGACCTCGGCGACCTGCGCCAGCTCCCCGGCATCGCCGTCCAGCGCCTCATGTCCAAGGGCTACGGGTTCGGCGCCGAGGGCGACTGGAAGACGGCCGTCCTCGTGCGCGCCGCGAAGGTCATGGGCGCGGGCCTGCCCGGTGGGGCGTCGCTGATGGAGGACTACACCTACGACCTCACGCCCGGCAGCGAGAAGATCCTCGGCGCGCACATGCTCGAGATCTGCCCGTCGCTCACGACCTCGACGCCGCGGGTCGAGATCCACCCGCTCGGCATCGGCGGCAAGGAGGACCCCGTCCGCATGGTGTTCGACGCCGACCCGGGCGTCGGCGTCGTCGTGTCCCTCGCGGACATGCGCGACCGGTTCCGCCTCACCGCCAACGTGGTCGACGTCGTCGCGCCCAGCGCGCCGCTGCCGCACCTGCCCGTGGCGCGGGCGGTGTGGGAGCCGCGCCCCGACTTCGCGACCTCCGCAGAGGCGTGGCTCACCGCGGGCGGCGCGCACCACACGGTGCTCTCCACCGCGGCGGGCATCGACGCGTTCGAGGTGTTCGCCGACATCGCGCGCACCGAGCTCCTGGTCATCGACGAGGGCACGACGCGCCGTGGGTTCCGCGACCAGGTGCGGTGGAACCAGGTGTTCTACCGCGTCGCGCAGGGCCTCTGACGGGCTCGGGGGAGCCGTCTGCGCAGGTCCGAGCGCGGCCCGGTGGCCGTGACCGAACCGTGACGGGTGGCGGCTTCCCCTCCGCGCGTGTGAGCGCTAACATCGTCTCTCGGGAGGGTGTGAGCGATCACATCCGCAGGTCTGGGGCTCACGGCCTCGGCAGGCTCCGCACGGACGGCACGCCGCGGTGTCGGGCGGTGACCACAACGGTTACCGAACGGTTATGCGGAATGTCAGGTCGGGACTTGCGGGAGGGGCACTGACACCGCTAGACATTGACACAAGCAAACATGTATCAACAAGAGTCAACAGTCCGATGGTGGACTGGCACGACCCGACGACCCTCGGCACGGCGCCGAGGTCGCATCTCAAGGAGGAGAGCATGTTCAGCACGACCAAGGCGCGCACGCGTCTGACGGGTGTCCTCGCCGGCGTGGCGGTCCTCGCGCTCGCGGCGTGCAGCAGCGGGGGCGGCAGCACGGACGACAGCAGCAACGACGCGGGTGGCGACGGCGGCAGCGGCGACGCGATCGTCGTCGGCTTCTCGCAGGTGGGCGCCGAGTCCGGCTGGCGCGCGGCGAACACCAAGTCCATCCAGGACACGCTCACGGCCGAGAACGGGTTCGACCTCAAGTTCTCCGACGCGCAGCAGAAGCAGGAGAACCAGATCCAGGCGATCCGCTCCTACATCGCGCAGGGCGTCGACGTCATCGCGTTCTCCCCGGTCGTCGAGTCCGGCTGGGACGCGGTGCTCGAGGAGGCCCGCGACGCCGGGATCCCCGTGATCCTCACGGACCGCGCGGTCGACTCCGAGGACGAGACGCTGTACGAGTCGTTCATCGGCTCGGACTTCATCCTCGAGGGCGAGATGGCCGGCGACTGGGTCTCCGAGGCCGCCACGGAGCCGATGAACGTCGTCGAGCTCCAGGGCACCACCGGTGCGGCGCCCGCGATCGACCGCAAGACCGGGTTCGAGAACGCCACGAAGGACAACCCGAACGTCACGATCATCGACTCCCAGACGGGCAACTTCACGCGCGCCGAGGGCAAGACGGTCATGGAGGGCTTCCTCCAGGCGCACGACGACATCGACCTCGTCTACGCGCACAACGACGACATGGGCCTCGGCGCCATCGAGGCCATCGAGGCCGCGGGCCTCGTCCCGGGCGAGGACATCCAGATCGTCACCGTCGACGCGGTCAAGGACGGCATGCAGGCGCTCGCCGACGGCAAGATCAACTTCATCGTCGAGTGCAACCCGCTCCTCGGCCCGGACCTGGCGGAGATCATCAAGAAGGTCGTCGCGGGCGAGGAGGTCGAGAAGCGCATCGTCGTGGAGGACCAGTCCTTCACGCAGGAGCAGGCCGTCGAGGCGCTCCCGACGCGCGAGTACTGACCGGCGCCGAGCGGCCGTCCCGGAGCGATCCGGGACGGCCGCCCGCCCGGCGGTCCGGTCGACGCCGACCGGCCCGCCACCACGGACGGGTCGCGCGCCGGGAGAGCACGTCTCCCCGGCGCGCGGCCGACGCACCACCGCCGGCATGCCGACGTCGCCGGCGTCCTGAGGCGCCCCGGGGCCCGGCAGCCCCGTCGCCACCGCTGCACGGAAGGTCACCCATGACTACCGCCGTCCCCGACGGTCGACCCGTCGTCGAGATGACCGGGATCTCGATCGAGTTCCCGGGCGTCAAGGCGCTCGACGGAGTCGACCTCACGCTCCGGCCCGGAGAGGTCCACGCCCTCATGGGCGAGAACGGCGCCGGCAAGTCGACGCTCATCAAGGCGCTCACCGGCGTCTACTCGATCGACTCCGGTCGCATCGTCGTCGACGGCGCCGAGCACACGTTCTCGGGCCCGGGCGAGGCCCAGGCCGCCGGTGTCTCGCCGGTGTACCAGGAGGTCAACCTCTGCGAGAACCTCTCGGTCGCCGAGAACATCATGCTCGGCCACGAGCCGCGCCGGCTCGGCGCGATCGACTGGCGCGCGACCCGCCGCCGCGCGGGCGAGATGCTCGCCCGCCTCAACCTCGACATCGACCCGGCCTCGTCGCTCGCGGCCCACTCGCTCGCCGTCCAGCAGCTCGTCGCGATCTGCCGCGCGCTCGTCGTCGAGTGCAAGGTCCTCATCCTCGACGAGCCGACCTCGAGCCTCGACGCGGACGAGGTCGCCCAGCTCTTCGCCGTCGTGCGGCGGCTGCGCGACGAGGGCGTCGCGATCCTCTTCGTCTCGCACTTCCTCGAGCAGGTCTACGAGATCTCCGACCGCATGACGGTCCTGCGCAACGGGAAGCTCGTCGGCGAGTACGTCACCGCCGAGCTCCCGCGGCTCGAGCTCGTCTCCAAGATGATCGGCACCTCGCTCGAGGTGCTCGAGGAGCTCGAGGAGGCGCCCAAGCGCTCGGTGGCCGACCGCGAGGCGACGCCGTTCGTCCAGGCTCTCGGCGTCGGTCGCAAGGGCTCGGTGCAGCCGTTCGACCTCGACGTGTACCCGGGCGAGGTCGTGGGCCTCGCCGGCCTGCTCGGCTCGGGCCGCACCGAGCTCGCGCGCCTGCTCGCCGGCGCGGACCGCGCCGACTCCGGCCAGGTGCGCGTGGGCGGCGCGCCCGCGCGCCTGCGCACGCCGCGCAGCGCGATGCAGCACAAGATCGCGTTCTCCTCGGAGCACCGCAAGGCCGAGGGCATCGTGGGCGACCTGACGATCCGCGAGAACATCGTGCTCGGCCTCCAGGCGGAGCGCGGCTGGGCGCGACGCCTGCCGAAGAAGCAGGTCGACGAGATCGTCGAGACCTACATCAAGGCACTCGCGATCCGCCCCGGCAACCCGGACGCGCTCATCAAGAACCTCTCGGGCGGCAACCAGCAGAAGGTGCTCCTCGCGCGCTGGCTCGCGACGGCGCCCAAGCTGCTCATCCTCGACGAGCCCACGCGCGGCATCGATGTCGGCGCCAAGGCCGAGATCCAGAAGCTCGTGGCCCAGCTCGCGGGCGAGGGCATGTCGGTCGTGTTCATCTCGGCCGAGCTCGAGGAGGTGCTGCGGCTCAGCCACCGCATCGCCGTCATGCGCGACCGCGTCAAGGTCGCGGAGATCACCAACGACGAGGACGTCACCGTCGAGGACGTCGTCGAGCTCATCGCGAGCGGAGGGCAGGAGTCATGAGCACCACGGCACCCGCCTGGCAGCGCGCCGTCCAGCACCGGCTCTTCTGGCCGATCGTCGCGCTGGTCGTGCTGCTGGCGGTCAACACCATCAACCGGCCGAGCTTCCTGTCGATCCGGCTCCAGGACGGCCACCTGTTCGGCTCGCTCGTCAACCTGCTGAAGAACGGCGCGCCGCTGCTGCTCGTCGCGCTCGGCATGACGCTCGTCATCGCGACGCGGGGCATCGACCTGTCGGTCGGCGCGGTCGTCGCGATCTCCGGCGCCGTCGCGCTGAGCTTCATCGCGTCGTCGCCCTCGCCCGACAGCCTGACGACCGTCCTGGTCGCCGCGGGGATCGCGCTCGCGCTGTCCTTCGTCCTCGGCGTGTGGAACGGCTTCCTGGTCTCGGTCCTCGGGATCCAGCCCATCATCGCGACGCTCGTGCTCATGACCGCGGGCCGCGGCGTCGCGATGCTCATCACGGGCGGCCAGATCACGACGGTCAACAGCGCGCCGTTCAAGGCGATCGGCTCCGGCTTCTGGTTGGGGATCCCCGTGGCGGTCGTGCTCGCGGGCCTGGTGTTCGCCGCGGTCGCGCTGCTCACGCGCCGCACCGCGCTCGGCATGCTCATCGAGTCCGTCGGCATCAACCCCGAGGCGAGCCGCCTCGCGGGCGTCAAGTCCCGCAGCATCATCTGGACCGTGTACGCGGTGTGCGCGCTGTTCGCGGGCCTCGCGGGTCTCATGATCTCGTCGAGCACCATGGCGGCCGACGCCAACAACGCGGGTCTCTTCATCGAGCTCGACGCGATCCTCGCCGTCGTCATCGGCGGCACGTCGCTCGCGGGCGGCAAGTTCTCGCTCTCGGGCACCCTGGTCGGCGTCCTCATCATCCAGACGCTCACGCTCACGGTGACGATGCTCGGCATCTCGCCGTCCGTCACGCCTCTGTTCAAGGCGATCGTCGTCATCGCGGTCTGCCTCGCGCAGTCCCCGAAGGTGCGCGACGTGGTCGCCGCCCGACGACGTCGCGCGGCCCCGACGGCCGCCGCGGCCGCGGAGGTGAGCGCCTGATGTCCGCCGTGCAGACCCCTGCCCCGACCTCGCCCCCCGACCCCCGGGGCGCCGAGACCGTCACCCCCGGAGGCCCGAGAATGACCGAGCGTCTCACGAGCCGCTTCCGCCTCGACCGGCGCTACCTCCCGGTCCTGGGCACGTTCGCGGTGCTCGCGCTCATGCTGGTGGTGGGCGGCAGCCGGTACGAGAACTTCCTCTCGGCCCGCGTCATCTCGAACCTCTTCATCAACAACTCGTTCCTCATCGTGCTCGCGGTCGGGATGACCTTCGTCATCCTCACGGGCGGCATCGACCTGTCGGTCGGCGCGGTGGTCGCGCTCTCGGGCATCACGACGGCGTCCCTGCTCCAGAGCGGCTGGCCCGTCGCCGTCGTGCTCCTCATCTCGGTCCTCATCGGGACCGTCCTCGGCCTCGCGGTCGGGTTGATGGTGCACGTCTTCGACATCCAGCCGTTCATCGCGACGCTCGCCGCGATGTTCCTCGCGCGCGGTCTCTGCTACGTGATCTCGCTCCAGTCGATCCCGATCACCGACGAGTCGTTCGTCGCCCTGGCGGGCTGGAGCCAGCAGTTCGGCGACGGGTGGCGCATCACGACCGCGGTCATCATCTCCCTCGTCGTCGTCGCCGTCGCCTTCTACGTGCTGCACTACACGCAGTTCGGGCGCACCGTGTACGCGATCGGCGGCGGCGAGCAGTCCGCGATGCTCATGGGCCTGCCCGTCGCCCGCACCAAGGTGCTCGTGTACGTGGTGAGCGGCACGTGCGCCGGCATCGGCGGCCTGCTGTTCGCGATGTTCTCGCGGTCCGGCTACTCGCTCACCGGCGTGGGCATGGAGCTCGACGCGATCGCCGCGGTCGTCATCGGCGGCACGCTGCTCACGGGCGGCACGGGCTTCGTGCTCGGGTCCGTCCTGGGCGTGCTCGTGCTCGGCCTCATCCAGACGATCATCACCTTCGAGGGCACGCTGAGCTCGTGGTGGACCAAGATCGTCATCGGCGTGCTGCTCCTGGTCTTCGTGATCCTGCAGCGCGTGCTCGTCGTCAGGCGGAGGTGAGCCGGTGGTGCCCGGCCCGGCTGGCGCGTCGTCCTCGTGACGCCGCACCGGCCGGGCCCGGCACCACGGCCGTCTGCCCGGGCGGCTCGCCCGGGGATCACCGGAGCTGGACGGGGGCCGGCACCCCTGGGTCGGTCGGGCGCGTGCTCGACCGGCGGTGTGTCACGACATGACCCTTGTCGAATGTGAGCGTTCACACTAGGCTCGGCCACGATCCTGTTAACGCTCACACGCAACGGTGCGTGTCTCTCGACGATGAGAGGAAGCCCATGGATACGTCCCTTCACCCGCCACGGCACCGAGCGGTCCGCCGCCGACGCACGGTCGCGCTCGCGGTCGTGACCGGCCTGGTCGGCGCGGTCGCGCTCGCGACGTCGGTGCCTGCCTCCGCCGCGGAGCCCGACCTGCCCGACGGCGCTCAGGTCGACGCGTTCGACGGCGCCGCGCTCGGCGCGGACTGGACCGTCGTCAACCCTGTGCCCGAGGCGCTCGCCGTCTCCGGCGGCGCGCTCCGGCTCACGTCCCAGCCGGGCGACACCTACCAGGACGCGAACAGCGCCAAGAACGTCGTGCTGCTCGACGTGCCCGCCGGCGACTTCACGGTCGTCACCCACCTCGAGGCGCCCGTCGCCACGGTGTACCAGGGTGCGGGGCTCGTCGCATGGCAGGACATGGACAACTACGTCCGGTCCGGCCTGACGTTCGTCGGCAGCCTGTCGCCGTCGGGCCGGGCGATCGAGAACGACGTCGAGAGCGGCGGCGTCTTCACCGCGGCCGCGTTCACCGACCGCCCGGGGTCCACGGGCGAGACGCTGCGCATGCAGCGGACCGGCGACACCATCGCGACGTCCTACTGGGACGGCACCGCGTGGCAGCCGGCGGGCTCCGTGACCGTGGACTTCCCGACGACGCAGGTCGGCCTCTACGCGCTCGCCGCGCAGAACGGCGCGTCGCACACGGCGGCCTTCGACTACGTCGCGCTCCAGACCGCGGAGGGCGCGGACCAGGTGCCCGACGGCGCGTTCACGCTCGCGGGCCCGGGCGACGCCCGGTACCTCGTGGCGACCGACGACGGCCTCGCCCTCGACGACGAGCGCCCCGCGACGACGGTCGCCCTCGACGCGACGGCGGCCGACGGCGCCGAGGGCACGTCCCCGGTGACGCTCGCCGTCGACGACCGGCCCGTCGTCGTCTCCGGCGCGTCCCGGCTCTCCCTCGGAGCCGCGGGCGAGGACGCCGCGACCCTGCGGCTCACCGACGCGGGCGGCGGGAAGGTCTGGCTGCGCGACGCGGCCGACCCCGAGCGGTACGCCGGCGTGCGCGCGGAGGACGGTGCGCTCGTGCTGGGCGCGCGCGACGCGGCCACGAAGCTGACGATCACGCCCGCCGCGAGCGCGGACCACGAGATCACCGTGGACCTCGCCGGCGAGCGCACCGCGACGAGCGACGAGCTGTACGGCATCTTCTACGAGGACATCAACTACGCGGCCGACGGCGGCCTGTACGCCGAGCTTGTGCGCAACCGGTCGTTCGAGTTCAACAACCAGGACAACGGGTCGTTCACCGGGCTCACCGCGTGGAGCGCCGCGAACCGCGGCGGCGCGACGGCCACGACGCAGGTCGTGAACGACGCCGGGCGGCTCAACGCGACGAACCGGAACTACCTCAACCTCACGACGACCGCGGCGGGCGCCGGCGTGCGCAACGCCGGGTACAACACGGGCCTGTTCGTCGAGGAGGGGGAGTCGTACGACTTCTCCGTCTGGGCGCGGTCGGCGACGGCGCAGACGGTCACCGTCCGGGTCGAGGACAACGCCGGGACCACGGCATACGCGACCGGCCAGGTCGCCGTCGACGGCTCCGACGTGTGGAAGAAGTACGACGTCACGCTCACCGCGACTGGCACGACGAACGCCGGGCGCCTCGCGCTGCTCTCCGGCGCGGCGGGCACGCTCGCCCTCGACCAGGTCTCGCTCTTCCCGCAGGACACGTGGGTCGGCCCGGTCAACGGCCCGTCGGTGCTCCGCAAGGACCTCGCCGAGAAGATCGACGCGCTCGACCCGCAGTTCCTGCGCTTCCCCGGCGGCTGCGTGACGAACGTCGGCACGTTCCGCACGTACGAGGAGTCGAACTTCACCGACCGTCGCCGCACGTACCAGTGGAAGGAGACGATCGGCCCGGTCGAGGAGCGCGCGACCAACTGGAACTTCTGGGGCTACAACCAGTCGTACGGCATCGGGTACCTCGAGTACTTCCTCTTCGCCGAGGACCTCGGCGCGACGCCGCTGCCCGTGGTGTCGGTCGGGGCCAACGGCTGCGGCAGCACGATCCCGGAAATGACGGACCCCGCGCAGATCCAGCGCTGGGTCGACGACACGGTCGACCTGATCGAGTTCGCCAACGGTGACGTCACGACCGAGTGGGGCGCCGTGCGCGCCGAGCTCGGGCACCCCGAGCCGTTCGGCCTGAAGTACCTCGGCCTCGGCAACGAGGAGAACACGAAGACGTTCGAGGCCAACTTCCCGGCGTTCCGTGACGCCATCGCGGCCGCCTACCCGGACGTCCAGATCATCTCGAACTCCGGGCCGGACGACACGGGCCAGCGCTTCGACGAGCTGTGGGAGTTCAACCGCGCGCAGGACGTCGACCTCGTCGACGAGCACTACTACAACGACCCGCAGTGGTTCCTGGAGAACGACGAGCGCTACGACACCTACGACCGCGAGGGGCCGCACGTGTTCCTCGGCGAGTACGCGTCGCGCGGCAACACGTTCGCCAACGCGCTCGCGGAGGCCTCGTTCATGACCGGCCTGGAGCGCAACTCCGACGTCGTGCGGCTCGCGTCGTACGCGCCGCTGCTCGCCAACGAGTCGTACGTCCAGTGGTCGCCCGACGCGATCTGGTTCGACAACGACGAGTCCTGGGGCTCGGTGAACTACTACGTCCAGCAGCTGTTCTCCGCGAACGCGGGCGACGAGGTCGTGCCCAGCACGCACGCCGGCCCGGCGCCCGCCGACGCGACGCTCGACGGCGGCGTGTTCCTCTCCACGTGGAACACGGCCGCGCAGTACGACAACGTGCGCGTCACCGACAACGCGAGCGGCGACGTGCTCTTCTCGGACGACTTCGAGTCCGGCGCGTCGCAGTGGGAGCCGCAGTCGGGCACGTGGGCGGCGCAGGACGGCGCCTACGTCCAGTCGGCGACGAACGTCACCGACGCCCGGTCGATCGTCTCCGGCGCGTACGCGAAGGACTGGTCGAGCTACACGCTCGAGCTCGACGCGCGCAAGACGTCGGGCGCCGAGGGCTTCCTCGTCGGCTTCGCCGCCGGCGGACCCAACGACTACTACTGGTGGAACCTCGGCGGGTGGAACAACTCGCGCCAGGCGCTCCAGCGCGCGTCGGGCGGGAGCGCCAACGAGGTGAAGGCGGTCGAGAACCACAGCATCGAGGCCGGTCAGCCGTACCACGTCAAGGTCGTCGTCGAGGGATCGACCATCGAGCTGTACCTCGACGGCGAGCTCCAGATGTCCTACGAGCAGCCGTCGACCAAGTCGCTCTACCAGGTCGTCACGCGCGACGACGACACGGGCGACGTCGTCGTCAAGGTCGTCAACCCCACCGCGACCGCGGCGCGCACGCAGGTGCACGTCGAGGGGCTCGAGGCCGGCACGGGCATCGCGCCCGACGCGACGGTCACGGAGATGGTGGGCGCGCCGTCGGACACCAACACCAAGGCCGACCCCGAGCGGGTCGTCCCGGTGGAGCGGACGCTGACGGGCGTGGGGGAGGAGTTCTCCTACGAGTTCCCCGCGCACTCGATCACGTTCGTCCGGCTGCACGCGTCCGACGCGGCGCCCGAGCTCGACCTCGCGGTCGAAGTCGCGCCGCGCTGCCTCGCGGGCAAGGCCTACGTCGCGGTCCGCGCGACGAACGGCGAGGACGTCCCGGTCTCGGTGACGCTCACGACGCCGTTCGGGCAGAAGACGTTCGCGGACGTCGCGCCGGGCAAGAACGCGTACCAGTCGTTCGCGACGCGCGCGACGTCGGCCCCGGCGGCCGTCGCGACGGTGACGGGCACGGCGACGCTCGACGGCGAGCAGGTCACCACGACCGCCGACGTCGCCTACGACGCGCTCGACTGCGGCTGAACGATGCCGAGATAGAACCGCAGGTCGCGAGGTAGAAGCCTCCGCGCTCTACCTCGCGACCGCCGGTTCTACCTCGCGAGAGCCGCTTCCCTCGTGGCCGGTCCGGCGGGCCACGAGGGCGCGGCCCGCGCCACCCGCGCGGGCCGCCACCGCACGACACCGCACGTCTCGACGCGCGGGCGACGACGCCCGCGCGCGACCCTGAGGAGCAACGATGCACCCCCGACCGACCGACGGCGTCCGCCGTCGACCCGGCGGCGCGGCCCGGCTGGCCGCCGTGGCGACTGCCGCCGCTCTCGCCCTCACCGCGTGGGCGCCGTCCGCCGTCGCGGCCGACGCGCTGCCCGCGCCCGTTCTCGACCTCGCGTTCGACGGCGACGTCGCCGACGCGAGCCCCCTCGCCCACCCCGTGGCCCTGCGCGGCCATACCGGCTCCGCGCCGACCGGCTACTCCTACGTCGACGGCGTCGACGGGGCGGGGCAGGCCCTGCGCCTGAGCGGCAGCACGTACCTCGATCTCGGGTCGTCGACCGCGCTCCAGCCCGAGGACCTGACGCTCTCGTTCTGGGTCGAGCCCAGCGGGAAGCTGTCCGGCGAGCACGTCATCACGTGGAACAAGCGGGCCTACAACTCCGACGGCTGGTACCTGTCGTCCGAGTCGGACACGGTGCCGCTCGCGCTGTCGGTGGGCCCGGCGTCGGGCCAGCCCTACAAGGTGCGGGTCGCGAGCTCCGACCGCGCGGCGTTCTTCCCCGCGGACGAGTGGACGCACGTCGTCGTCACCTACGACCACGCGACGAAGGACGTGGCGTTCTACCGCAACGGCGAGAAGGTCCCGTCCACGGTGGCGAACGCCGTCGGCGGCGACGCGACGGGCGTCCTGGGCTCGGACCCGGCGCTGCCCAAGACGATCGGGTTCAACGGGCCGCAGTACAACGGCGCCTACCTCAAGGCCGCGCTCGACGACTACCGCCTGTACGACGCCGTGGCGGACCTGGGCGACGTCGTCGGGCTCTACGAGGCGAGCGGGCGCACGGTGGACCGCGACGCGATCGCCCAGGACGACGCCGACGCGCTGTCGCTGCCCGAGCGCGCGACCGTCGCGCTCGTGCTGCCGACGACGGGCTCGCGCGGCTCGACCGTGACGTGGCGGTCGTCGCACCCTGAGATCGTCGGGACCGACGGGACCGTGGTCCGGCCGGCGGTCGGCGAGGACGACGCGCACGTCACGCTCACCGCGACCGTGCGCTACCTGGACGGCGAGCCCGTGACGCGCGACCTGGAGGTCGTCGTGCCCGCGCTCGTCGACGAGACGCCGCTGGAGGACACCGCGCTGTCGTCCGTGCTGCTCTCCGACGACTTCCTCCAGAACGCCGCGGCGAAGGAGCACGAGTACCTGCTGAGCCTCGACTCCGAGACGTTCCTCTACGAGTTCTACAAGGTCGGCGGGCTCACCCCGACCACCGCCGCCGGGTACGGCGGCTGGGAGCGCAGCAACGCCGTGAACTTCCGCGGCCACGCGTTCGGGCACTACCTCTCGGCGCTCGCGATGTCGTGGTCCTCGACGCAGGACGAGGCGACCAAGGCCGCGCTGTTCACCGAGATCGAGGAGGGCGTGGGCGGGCTCGCGCGCGTGCAGGACGCCTACGCCGCCGCGCACCCCGGCTCGGCCGGGTACGTCTCCGCGTTCCGCGAGTCGATCCTCGACCAGGTGCAGGGCACCGGGACGTCGGACGAGAACGTCATCGTGCCCTGGTACAACCTGCACAAGGTGCTCGCCGGTCTGCTCGACGTCGCCGAGCACGTCGACGGCCCCGTCGGGGACCAGGCGCTCGCCGTCGCGACCGAGTTCGGGCTCTACGTGCAGGGGCGCGTGGCGAAGCTCCCGAACACGGACGTCATGCTGCGTACCGAGTACGGCGGCATGAACGAGGCGCTGTACGAGCTGTTCGACCTCACGGGCGACGTGCGCATCAAGGAGGCGGCCGAGGCGTTCGACGAGGTGACGTTCTTCCGCCAGCTCGCCGCGGGCCGGGACGTGCTGCCGGGCAAGCACGCCAACACGCAGATCCCCAAGTTGCTCGGCGCGCTCAAGCGCTACCAGGTGTTCACGCAGAACCCCGAGTACTACGACCTGCTCACGCCTGCCGAGAAGGACGAGCTGCCGATGTACCTCGCGGCGGCGGAGAACTTCTTCGACATCGTGGTGCGCGACCACACGTACGTCACCGGCGCGAACAGCCAGGCGGAGCACTTCCACGCGCCCGGCTCGCTGCACGAGCGCGCCGACGAGCAGGGCACGGCACGCAACGCCGAGACGGCCGAGACGTGCAACGAGTACAACATGCTCAAGCTCGCGCGCGAGCTGTTCACGCTGAGCAAGGACGTGCGGTACGCGGACTACTACGAGAACGCGTTCATCAACACGATCCTCGCGTCGCAGAACCCCGAGACCGGGACGACGACGTACTTCAACCCCATGGCGTCGGGCTACCACCGCGTCTACAACCTGCCGTTCACCGAGTTCTGGTGCTGCACCGGGACCGGCATGGAGAGCTTCTCCAAGCTCGGCGACTCGATCTACTTCACCGGCCAGGGCTCGGTGTGGGTCAACATGTTCTTCTCCTCGACGGTCGAGCACGCCGAGCAGAACCTGCGGCTCACGCAGGAGGCGAACCTGCCGAACGAGGACACCGTGACCTTCCGCGTCGACGCGCTCGACGGCGGTGCGGTCGCCGAGGACGCGACGCTGCGCCTGCGCGTGCCGTCGTGGATCGCGGGCGACCCGGGCCTGGAGGTGAACGGGGCCGCCGTCGAGCCGGTCGTGTCGCGCGGGTACGTCGTGCTGCCCGTCGCCGCGGGCGACGTGGTCCGGTACACGATGCCGATGGCGGCGTCCGTCGTCGACACCCCGGACAACCCGTACTTCGTGGCCTTCCGGTACGGGCCGGTCGTGCTCTCCGCGACGCTCGGCGAGGTCCCCGAGCCGGCGTGGCAGGGCACGGGCATCCTCGTCCGCTCCGCCACGCGCGACGCCGACGCGCAGACCACCATCACGGCGGCGAACATGGGCGCCGACGAGTGGAAGGAGCGCATCGCCGAGAACCTCGTGCGGGTCGAGGACGACGCCGAGGGCCGGGTCCAGCTCGAGCTGCGCAACACCGCGGACGGCGGCGACCTCGTCTTCACGCCCCACCACACCAACTGGGACGTGACCTACGGGCTCTACCTCAACCTCGACGAGCCGGACTCCGCGGCGTCGCAGGAGCGCATCCTGCGCGCCAAGGAGGCGCTGCGCGACGCCGACCGCACCGTCGACAGCCTGACCAGCTTCGACAACAACAACTTCGAGAACGCGAAGAACCTCCAGCAGAGCGGGTCGTCGGTCGGGGCGTTCTCCGGACGCCAGTTCCGCCACGCGAACGGCACGGGCTGGTTCAGCTACGACCTCATGGTCGACCCGGCCTCGGCGTCGAACCACCTGGGCGTCACGCTCTACTCCGGCGACCAGGGCCGCGTGTTCGACGTGTACGTCAACGACGAGAGGCTCAAGACGATCACCACGGTCGCGAACGCCCCGACCAAGGACGAGCAGGGGTTCTACGTCGACACGACGCAGCTCCCCGCCAAGTACCTCGAGATCGGGGAGGGGACGCGCTGGAAGGTCGACAGCGCGGGCGAGTACGTGCTCGACGAGGACGGCGCGCGCATCCCCGTGGTCACCGTCCGCTTCCAGGCGACAGGCGGCTGGGCCGGAGGCGTGTTCGGCGTCCAGGTCGACCGCGCGGCGTCGTACGACGCGACGCCCGGGCTCGCGGCGCTCGCGTTCGACACCGGGTCGCTCGCCCCCGCGTTCGACCCGGCGGTGACGGACTACACCCTCACCGTGCCCGCGGGCACGACGAACGTCGTGCTCGACGCCGACCCCCACGTGCCCAGCGGCCTCGTGCGCGTCGACGGCGTGCTCGTCGACGACACGCAGGGTCGGGTCGTGCCGCTCCCCGCGGACGGGTCGGGGCGGACCGTGGAGGTCGTCGGCGTCGCGCAGGACCACGAGACGGCCACGACCTACCGGGTCGAGATCGTGCCGGGCACGACGGCCGTCGTCCCGCTCGACGTCGAGGTCTCGTCGCGCTGTCTCGCCGGCAAGGTCTACGTGGCGGTCCGCGCGACGAACACGGGCGCCACGCCGGTGGACGTCACCCTGTCGACGCCGTACGGGGAGAGGTCGTTCACGGCCGTCGCCCCGGGCGCGAACGCCTACCAGTCGTTCGCGTCGCGCACGACGACGGTCCCCGCCGGCACCGCGACGGTCTCGGCGACGGCGGTGCTCGACGGCGCCCCGGTCACCACGACCCACGACGTCGACGTCGAGCCGCGCGCCTGCGGCTGAGCCCGGACGCTGCGACGGCGTCCTCACGGCCCGGTCCGACAGGCCGCGAGGACGCCGGTCGCAGCGTCGCGGCGTTCGTCGATATCGGTACCGACATCGATACACCAGCAGGACCCCGAACCGGCAGGACCTCGACGAGGAGGATGGACATGAGCAGGCACCGGAGAAGACATGCCGCGGCGACGATCGTGGCGGGCGCGCTCGCGCTCGGCGGGGCCATCCCCGCGGCGCACGCCACGGCGACGGCCGACGGCGAACCCCCGGCGGCGACCGCCCTCACCGGGCTGACGACCACCGACCACGGTGACGGGACGTACGGCGTCCCGCTGCTGGGCAGCGACGTGCCCGACATCTCGGTGGCACGCGTCCCCGCGGCCGAGAGCGACGAGGGGCGCGACGTCTACTACATGATCAGCACCACGATGCACCTCGCACCGGGTGCGCCGATCATGAAGTCGTTCGACCTCGTGAACTGGGAGATCATCGGGTACGTCTACGACCGGCTCGGCGTGGGCGACGTGTCGTCGCTGCGCAACGGGCAGAACGGCTACGGCAACGGGCAGTGGGCGTCGTCGTTGCGCTACCGCGACGGCACGTTCTACGTGGTGTTCAACACCAACGACCTCGGAGGGTCGTACCTCTTCCGCACGGACGACGTCGAGCACGGCGTGTGGGAGCGCACCGCGCTGGGCCGGGGGTTCCACGACCCGTCGCTCTTCTTCGACGAGGCCGACGGGGGGACGCCGTACATCTTCTACGGCTCGGGCGCGACGAGCGCGGTCCGGCTGAACGAAGACCTCACCGCGATCGATGCCGACTTCCCGAACATCTTCCGCGCCGAGGACTACGCGGGCGAGCCGTTCGTCGGGGGCCTGTTCGAGGGTGCGCAGGTGCACTACATCGACGGCGAGTACTACGTCGCGATCATCACGTGGCCCAGCGGCCAGAACCGGCAGGAGGTGCTGTTCCGCTCGCCGCACCTGCTGGGCCGCTACGAGACCGCCGACGGGTCGAACCCGTACGAGGCGCGCAGCGCGCTGAACTCCGACGGCTTCGCCCAGGGCGGGCTCGTCGAGGTGCCCGACGGCGCGGGCGGCTACGAGTGGTGGGGCATGTTCTTCCGCGACACCTACCCCCTCGGCCGCATCCCCGCGCTCATCCCCGCGACGTGGGAGGGCGGCTGGCCGACGTTCGGCGACGACGGCGTCGTGCGCGTCGGCGACACGTTCGCCAAGCCGATCGTGCTGGACCCGGCGACGGAGCGCCGGGAGCGGCTGAAGAGCATCGTCGCCTCCGACGACTTCGCGAACGACGCCGAGCACCGCGCGTTCAGCGACACCGTCTGGGAGGTCCCCGACGCGCCCACGTACGACGAGTCGCTGCTCGGCGTCGAGCTCGTCGCCAACCCGGGCTTCGAGGACGCCGGGACAGCCCCGTGGGCCGCGCAGTTCGGGGCGACGCTGTCGCGCGAGACGAGCGGCGCGGCGTCGGGCGCGGGCGCGCTGCGCGTGGCGGGCCGGACGCTCAACGGCTCCGGGCCGAACCAGCAGCTCGGCGGGAAGATCCAGGCCGGCGTGACGTACGAGGTCTCGGCCCGGGTCCGCTACGCCTCCGGGCCGGCGCAGGTCCGCTTCAACCTCGTCGGGGACTGGGGCGCGGGCGTCACCACGCTCGCGTGGGCGAACGCCTCGCCGGGGGAGTGGACGACCGTGCGGGGCACCTACACCGTCCCGCAGGACGCCGACGTCCGAACCTTCAAGCTCGCGGTCGAGACGCCGTGGGGCAACCCGCAGCCGCCGTCGTCGAGCGTCGAGTACCTGCTCGACGACGTCTCCGTGGTCGGCCGCGCGCCGGACGTCGAGACGCCCACGCTCGAGGAGGTGTCGTACAACGGCTCGGACCTCGACCTCGCCTGGCAGTGGAACCACGCGCCGGACAACCGGTACTGGTCGCTCACCGAGCGCGACGGCTGGCTGCGCCTGACCAACGGGCACGTCGTGACCGGCGAGGCGGAGTACACCAAGGCGCCCGGGCGCGACCTCACCTATCTCGAGGAGGCGCGCAACACCCTCGGCCAGCGCACGTTCGGCCCGACGTCGTCGGCCCAGACGAGGCTGGACGTCTCCGGCATGCTCGACGGCGACGTCGCCGGCCTCGCCGTCTACGGGCGCAGCTTCGCGTACGCGGGGATCCAGCAGGTCGACGGCGAGCGCACGCTCGGTCTCGTCACCCGGCTCCAGCCGTTCACCGACACGATCGACCGCGAGGCGGTCGAGTCGTTCGTCCCCGGGTCGCAGGTCCCGCTGGGCGAGCACGCGGACGTGCACCTCAAGGCGGACGCGGACTTCGCCTCGCCGAACGGCCAGCTCTGGGTGCAGTACTCCTACAGCCTCGACGGGCGGACCTGGCAGCCGCTCGGTGCGCGCCAGGGGCCGCTCGTCATGGACTGGAGCCTGTCCCACTTCATGGGGTACCGGTTCGGCCTCTTCTCCTACGCCAAGGAGCAGACCGGCGGGCACGTCGACGTCGACCACTTCCTCCTCAGCGACGTGCTCGACGCCGACGGGGGCGCGGATCGCTCCGCGCTCGACGCCGTCGTCACCGAGGCCGAGGGGCTCGACCCGGCGGACTACACGGCGGAGTCGTGGTCCACCGTCGCGAAGGAGCTCGCGGTGGCACGGGCCACGACCGCGCCGTCGACGCAGAACGAGGCGGACGCACCCGCGCGGGCGCTCGCGCTCGCCGTCGCGTCCCTCGTACGGGCAGACACCGCCGAGGTCGCGTTCACGGCCGAGGCGAGCGTGCGCGCGCTCGCCGGGAAGGACTACGTCGCCGTGCGCGTGACGAACGACGAGGACGTGCCCGTCGACGTCGTCGTCACGACGCCCTACGGCAGCCGGTCGTTCGCCGACGTCGAGCCGGGCCGCAACGCGTACCAGGCGTTCGCGAGCCGCCTCACGAGCGTCCCGGCGGGCGAGGTGACGGTCTCGGTCACCCGTTCGACCGACGGGTCCACCGCGACCCGCACGGTCGCGTACGGCGGCTGACCCGCCGCCGACCCGCCGGCGGGTCGCCCGGGCGGCCCGCCGGTGCCGGACGAGAGGAGGACGCAGGACGACGGCGCGACACCGCCGTCGGGGGCACGACCGTCCGCGCGAGGTGCGCGGACACGCAGGACACCCACATCGATCGAGGAGGATCCATGGACACGCACCACCGCAGACGACGTCGCCTGCGCGGCGCCGTCGCCGGGGCCGCGCTCGCGACGCTGCTCTCCGCGTCGCTCGCCGCGCTGCCGTCGTACGCCGCGGACGAGGAGCTGGTCGTCAACGGCGGCTTCGAGGACGGCACGACCGGCTGGTTCGTCAACAACGGCAACGCGACCGACAAGGCCGTGCTGTCGACCACCGACCAGGCGTTCGCGGGCGAGGCCGCGGCCCTGACCACCGAGCGTGCGACGACCGGCTCCGGTCCGATGCAGGACCTCAGCGGCAAGGTCCGGGCGGGCGAGACGTACGAGCTCACCGCGAGGATCCGGTACGACGCCGCCGCGGCACCGGCTACCAAGCAGTTCTTCGCCACGATGCACTACGGCGGCGGGACGTACACGAACCTGGTGAGCGTCACCGCCACCAAGGGCCAGTGGGCGACGTTCGACGGCCGGTTCACGATCCCGGCCGACCAGAACGTCAGCACGGCGCGGCTGTTCTTCGAGACGCCGTGGACGAGCAACCCGTCGGCCGACCCGGCGACGCACCTCATGGACTTCGTGCTCGACGACGTCTCCGTCGTCGGCGCGGCCCCGCCCGGGCCGCCCTCGAAGACGATCGAGGTGCTCGGCAAGGTGCCCGGCGAGCACAACCCGCTGATCTCCCACAAGTTCGGGGCCGACGGGTTCGGGTTCGTCGAGGACGGTCGCGTGTACATGTACATGACGAACGACACCCAGGGCTACGCGCCCGACCCGGTGACGGGCGTCTCGCCGCAGATCAACTACGGCAGCATCAACCAGATCACGCTCATCTCGTCCGAGGACCTCGTGAACTGGACGGACCACGGCGAGATCCAGGTCGCGGGTCCGCAGGGCGTCGCGCCCTTCACGAACAACTCGTGGGCGCCGGGCATGGCGAAGAAGACGGTCGACGGCGTCGACAAGTACTTCCTCTACTACGCCAACGGCGGCGGGTCGTCGAACGTCATCACGGGCGCCTCGCCGCTCGGGCCGTGGACGAGCGAGCGCGACAGCACGCTCATCGACGGGCGCACCCCGGGCGCCGAGGCCGTGGCCTGGAAGTTCGACCCGGCGCCGCTCGTCACCGACGACGGCGCGTACCTCTACTTCGGCGGCGGCCCGGCGTCGACGTCGATGCCCGCGGCGGAGCGGTTCAACAACCCGAAGAACATCCGCGTCATCGAGCTCGGCGACGACATGGTCTCGACGCAGGGCACGGCGGCCGTCGTGGACGCGCCCGTGGCGTTCGAGGCGGCGCAGGTCTTCGAGCGCGACGGGAAGTACTACCTGTCGTACTCGTCGCACTTCGGCGGCAACGACTTCGGCGGCAACCAGGCCACGCTCCCGGGGTACCCGGGCGGCGGGCAGATCGGCTACATGATCTCCGACGACCCGATGTCGTTCCCCAAGGAGACGTACGCCGGCGTGATGTTCCCGAACCAGTCGCAGTTCTTCGGCGCGGGCACGGGCGGCAACAACCACCAGTCGGTGTTCGAGCTGGACGGCAAGTACTACTTCACGTACCACGCGCCCACGCTCAACAAGCGCATCAACGGGAACACCACGCAGGGCTACCGCAGCCCGCACATCCAGGAGCTGACGTTCAACGCGGACGGCACGGTCCAGCAGGTCGTGGGCGACTACGCGGGCGTGGACCAGGTCAAGGACCTCGACCCGTTCCAGGTGCTCGAGGCGGAGACGTTCGCGTGGCAGCAGGGGCTCACCACGGCGAAGGTCGACGGCGGCTCGGCGCAGTTCGGCGCCCAGGCGCCGAACCTCGTCGTCCGCGACGTCGACGCCGGCGACTGGTCGGCGCTGTCGTCGGTCGACTTCGGCGACGGTGCCGCGAGCGTCACGGCGCGCGTCAAGCCGCTCGTCGACGGCGCGGCCGTCGAGGTGCGCCTCGACGACCGCGAGGGTGCCGTCGTCGGGACGCTCGACCTCGACACCCCCGTCGGCGAGTGGGCGGACGTGACCGCCGCCCTGGAGGGCGTGAGCGGCGTCCACGACGTGTACTTCACGTTCGCCGGCCCCGCGGGCGCCGACCTCGTCGAGGTGGACACGTGGGAGTTCGCGGCCGACGCCGCCGGCCCGGCGGTCGAGCTCGACGTCACCGCGTCTTCCCGCTGCCTCGCGGGCAAGGCCTACGTCGCGGTCCGCGCGACGAACCTGGGCGACGTCCCGGCCGACGTCGCGCTCGCCACCCCGTTCGGCACGCGCGTCGTGGCCGACGTCGCGCCGGGTGCGAACGCGTACCAGTCGTTCGCGGCACGGTCCACGTCGCTCGCGGCCGGGGTCGCGACCGTCACCGGCACGGCGCCGGTCGACGGCGCCGACGTCAGCACGCCGTACGAGGTCGCGTTCGACGCGCTCGCCTGCGGGGGCTGAGGACGGACGGGCGCACGAAGCGCCCGGACGTCCCGTGAGCGGGTCGGCGTCGCGGACGCCGGCCCGCTCTGCCGTTGCATCGCCAGCGTGCGTCGAGTGATGCGCTTCCGATCGAGTGATGCACGTCTACGCGCATCGCTCGATCGGAAACGCATCGTTCGCCCCGGACGGCTCCTCGGACGAAACTCGATAACGGTTTCGGTGGAGTTGATCGCCTCCGACCCTCGCCATGTTTGCGCTCACATGTTAGCGTTCACACGCGCGTCCGACGGCGGACCTGCGACCGGCGCTGCCGCCGGGCACGACGACGAGGAGTCACCGATGACCTCACGCCACGAACCACCCCCGACGCTCGCGGAGCCCCGCGCCCGACGCCGGCGCCGCTCGCTCGCGGCGCTCCTCGGGCTCGCGCTGGTCGCACCGCTCGCGCCCGTGGGCGCGGCGGCCGCCGGCCCGATGCCTGCGGCACCCGCGCCGGTCCCGGCCGCGGCCGAGCCGAGCGCGGAGGGGCTCCGGCTCTGGCTCCCGCTCGACGAGACCGCCGGTACCGTCGCGCACGACGCGTCCGGCAACGGGATGGACGGGACCCTCACGGGCTCCGGCGGCGGTTGGCAGCCCGGTCAGGGCCTGACCTTCGGCGGGTCGAACCACGTCGACCTCCCCGACGACCTCCTGGCCGGCTACGACGCCGTGACGGTGAGCGCCGACGTGTGGGTCGACGCGTCGCTGAGCGGCAACTACTTCTTCTACACCCTCGGCAACCCGGCGGTCGGCAGCCCGCAGTCGGGGAACGGCTACCTGTTCTCGACGGGCAACGCGAACTTCCGCGCGACGATCTCCGACCTCGCGTGGGGCCGCGAGCAGAACACCGCCAAGGCCCCCGCGGGCGCGCTCCAGCGCGGAGTCTGGAAGACGATCACGTACACCCTCGGCGGCGGCACCGCGCGGCTGTACGAGGACGGCACCCAGGTCGGGCAGAACGCGGCCGTGACCATCACGCCCGGCGCGATCGGCGGCGGCACCACGACCGCGAACGCGCTCGGGAAGTCGGCCTACGCGGCCGACAACCTCTTCAAGGGCCGCATGAAGGACTTCCGGCTCTACGACCGCGCGCTCACCGCGCAGGAGGTCGCCGACCTCGCGTCCGCCGCCGCGCAGGACGCCGTCGCGGCCGATGCGGCCGCGCTCGACCTCGGCGACACGACCGCCGTCGTCACGGACCTCGCGCTCCCCGCGAAGGGCGTCGGCGGCTCGGCGGTGACCTGGGCGAGCTCCGACGAGGCCGTCGTCTCCGCGAGCGGCGCGGTCACGCGCCCCGCGAGCGACGAGCCCGCGACCGCGACCCTCACCGCGACGGTGACGCTGCGCGGGGCGACCGAGACCCGCACGTTCGACGTCACGGTCCTCCCGGGCGACGGCGACCAGGCCAGGGCCGACGCCGCGGCCGCCGCGCTCGAGGTGGCGAACCTCGACGACGTGCGCGGCAACCTGACCTTGCCCACCGCCGGGCTGCACGGCGCGAGCGTGGCCTGGGCCGCGTCGTCGGGCACGATCGCCCCCACGGGCGAGGTGACCCGGCCGGCCCACGGCGAGGACGCCGAGACCGTGACGCTCACCGCGACGGTGACGGTCGGCGCGGCCACCGCGACGCGCGAGCTCGAGGCGCACGTGCCGCCGCTGCCCGAGCAGGAGGAGCTCGCGGGATACCTGTTCTCGTACTTCGTCGGCGAGGGCACGGCGACGGGCGAGCAGGTCTACTTCGGCCTCAGCCAGGGCAACGACCCGCTGAAGTACCAGAACCTCAACGACAACCAGCCCGTCCTCACGTCGGAGCTGGGGGAGAAGGGCCTGCGGGACCCGTTCATCATCCGCTCGCCCGAGGGCGACAAGTTCTACCAGATCGCGACCGACCTCAAGATCTACGGCAACGGGAACTGGGACGCGTCCCAGCGCACGGGCTCGAAGTCGATCATGGTGTGGGAGTCCACGGACCTCGTGACCTGGACCGACCAGCGCCTCGTCCAGGTCTCGCCCGACACCGCGGGCAACACGTGGGCGCCGGAGGCGTACTACGACGAGAGCATCGGCGCGTACGTCGTCTTCTGGGCGTCCAAGCTCTACGCCGAGGACGACCCGAACCACACGGGCAACACCTACAACCGCATGATGTACGCCACGACGCGCGACTTCGTGACGTTCAGCGAGGCGCAGGTGTGGGTCGACCCGGGCTACTCGGTCATCGACTCGACCGTGACGCTGCACGACGGCCAGTACTACCGCTTCACCAAGGACGAGCGGAACAACACGTCGTCCACGCCGTGCTCCAAGTTCATCCTCGGCGAGAAGTCGGCCGAGCTGCGCTCGACCGACTACGAGTTCATCACCGACTGCATCGGCAAGGCGAACTCCCTCGGCGGCGGGATCAACCAGGGCGAGGGCCCGACGATCTTCAAGTCGAACACCGAGGAGAAGTGGTACCTCTTCATCGACGAGTTCGGCGGGCGCGGCTACGTGCCGTTCGAGTCGACCTCGCTCGACGCGGCCGAGTGGACCATGTCCACCAACTACGAGATGCCGTCGCGCCCGCGCCACGGCACGGTGCTCCCGGTGACGCAGGCCGAGTACGACCGCCTGCTGAGCACCTACCAGCCCGACGCGTTCGTCGAGTCCGTCGACGTCGTCGCGGTCACGGTGCAGACGGGCTCCGCGCCCGTGCTGCCCGCCACCGTCACCGCCCACTACGCCGACGGGTCGACCGGCCCGGCCGACGTCACGTGGGACGCGGTCGACCCGGCGTCGTACGCGCAGGCCGGCTCGTTCGAGGTCGCCGGCACGCTGGGCGGCGGGGTGAGCGTCCGCGCCCGCGCGGTCGTCACCGTGACCGACGACGTCGTCCCCGTCGAGGGCCTGAGCGTCACCCCCGCGTCGCTCCAGGTGGGCGTCGGCGGGACGCGGCAGCTCACCGCCACCGTCACGCCCGCCAACGCGACGGCGCGTGCCGTCACGTGGGCGTCCGACGACGCGGACGTCGCCACGGTCTCGGCCGACGGCGTCGTCACCGGCGTCGGCGAGGGCCACGCGCTCGTCACGGCGACGACCGCGGACGGGTCGCACACGGCGTACGTCGCGGTCGAGGTGACCACGGAGATCCCGGGCCTCGTCGTGCGGTACGCGCTCGACGAGACGAGCGGGACGTCGGCGGCGAACACCGCGCCGGGGTCGTCGTTCGGCCCGGCGACGCTGACCAACGGCGCGGCGTTCTCCGGCACGGGCGAGGGCGTGACGCTCGACGGGACGGACGACTACGTCGACCTGCCCGACCACCTGCTCGCCGGGCTCACCGACGTCACGGTCGGGCTCGACGTCAAGGTCGCGACGGACCAGGCCACGCCGTACTTCATCTACGGCCTGGGCAACACGAGCGGCACTGCGGGGAACGGGTACCTGTTCACCACGGGCAACGCGTACCGCACGTCGATCGCGACGGGGAACTGGACGACCGAGCAGACGGTCACCAAGAACGCGAACCTCCAGCGCGGGGTGTGGAAGCACCTCACGTACACGCTGTCCGGGACGACGGCCGTGCTCTACGAGGACGGCGTCGAGGTGGGCCGCCAGACCGGCGTCACCATCGACCCGAAGGACATCGGCAACGGCTCGACGCTCGCCAACTACCTCGGCCGCTCGCTCTACTCGGGCGACCGCTACCTCAAGGGCTCGGTGCGCGACTTCCGGATCTACGACCGCGCGCTCACGGCCGACGAGGTCTACCAGGTCGGGGCCGACCACACGGCGGTCACCGGGGCGGAGCTCGACACGCTCAAGGTGCCGGCGATCGTGGACGGCGCGAGCTCGACCGTCACCCTCCCCGTCGTGCCGGGCACGGACGTGTCGGCACTCGCGCCGGTGCTCACCGTGTCGCCACGTGCGACGGTAACGCCCGCGAACGGCTCGGTGCAGGACCTCACGCAGCCCGTGGAGTACACCGTGACCGGCCCGGACGGGTCGTCGCGCACGTGGACCGTGCAGGCGAAGCAGATGGGCAGCCCCGTGCTGCCCGGGACGTACGCGGACCCGAACATCGCGCAGTTCGGCGACACGTTCTACCTCTACGCCACGACCGACGGCACGCCGGGCTGGGGCGGCAAGGACTTCTACGTGTGGAAGTCGACCGACCTCGTGACGTGGGAGCGCTCGGAGCAGCCGTTCCTCACGCTCGACGGCGCGAACGGGAACGTCCCGTGGGCGACCGGCAACGCGTGGGCGCCCACGATCATCGAGCGGGACGGGAAGTACTACTTCTACTTCTCCGGCCACAACCCGACGTACAACCGCAAGACGATCGGCGTCGCGGTGGCCGACAACCCCGAGGGCCCGTTCACCGCGCAGCCGACGGCGATGATCACGAACGGCGAGGCGGTCACCTCGGGACAGGCCATCGACCCGGCCGCGTTCCGTGACCCGGAGACCGGGAAGTACTGGCTCCTGTGGGGCAACGGCGGGCCGTCGAACGGCCCGGTCATGGCGGAGCTGAACGACGACATGACGTCGATCAAGCAGGACACGCTGCGGCGCATCCCCGGCCTGACCGACTTCCGCGAGGGCCTGTTCCTCAACTACCGGGACGGGACGTACCACCTCACGTACTCGATCGACGACACGGGGTCGGAGAACTACCGCGTCGGCTACGCGACGTCGGACAGCATCGACGGACCGTGGACGTACCGCGGCGTGATCCTCGAGAAGGACGCCTCGCAGGGCATTCTCGGGACGGGGCACAGCTCGATCCTCCACGTCGAGGGCACGGACGACTGGTACATCGCGTACCACCGGTTCGCGATCCCCGGCGGCAACGGGACGAACCGCGAGACGACGATCGACCGGCTCACGTTCGGCGAGGACGGCCTCATCCAGAAGGTGGTGCCGACGCTCGAGAGCGTGGACCCGGTCGACGTCTCGCCCGCCCCGGTGGTCGAGCTGACCGTCGAGGCCACCCCGCGGTGCCTCGCGGGCAAGGTCTACGTCGCGGTGCGGGCGACGAACGCGGGCGACGTGCCCGCCGACGTCACCCTCACGACCCCGTACGGCACGAAGACGTTCGCGGGCGTGGCCCCGGGGGCGAACGCGTACCAGTCGTTCGCGACCCGCGCGACGTCGGTCGAGGCCGGGACGGCGACCGTCACCGGCACGGCGACGCTCGACGGCACCCCGGCCACGACGACGTACGACGTCGCGTACGCCGCGCACACCTGCGGCTGACCCCACCCCGCCGAGGTAGAGCCGCACGTCGCGAGGTAGAGCTCTCGGAGCTCTACCTCGCGACCGCGGGTTCTATCTCGCGAGCACGACCTGCATCTCGACGAGGAGAGGAACCCCATGGACCTGACACACCGAGCACGCTCGGCGCTCGCCGCCGGACTGGTGGGGGCGCTCGCCGTCTCCACGTTCGCCACCGCGACGGCGGCACCCGCCGCGGCGGACGTCGGCGGTCCCACCGACGACGGGCTCGTCGCGTGGTACCCGCTCGACGCCGCGAGCACGACCGGCGGCACGACGGCGAACCGCGCCGAGGGGTCGGCGTTCGGCCCGGCGACGCTGGTGGGCGGCAAGGCGACCGCCGACGGCACGACGCTCGACGGCACGGACGACTACGTCGACCTGCCCGACCACCTGCTCGCCGGGCTCACCGACGCCACGGTGAGCCTCGACGTGCTCGTGAGCCAGGACCAGGGCACGCCGTACTTCGTCTACGGGCTCGGCAACTCGAGCGGGACCGCGGGCAACGGCTACCTGTTCACGACCGGCAACGCCTACCGGACCTCGATCGCCACCGGGAACTGGTCCACCGAGCAGACCGTGACCAAGGGCACTAACCTGCAGCGCGGCGTCTGGAAGACCCTCACGTACACGCTCACCGGCACGACGGCGACGCTCTACGAGGACGGCGTGCAGGTCAAGCAGGCCACGAACGTCACGACCGACCCCGGCCAGATCGGCGGCGGGCAGACGACCGCGAACTACGTCGGCCGCTCGCTCTACTCCGGCGACCGCTACCTCAAGGGCCAGGTGCGCGACTTCCGCCTCTACGACCGTGCGCTGAGCCCGGCCGAAGCGGCCGAGCTCGCGGTCGGGACGTCGTCGGCCGCCGCGGACGCCGACCTCGCCGTGCTCGACCTCGGCGACACGAGCGCCGTCACCGCGGACCTGGTGCTGCCCACCACGGGCGCGCAGGGCTCCCTCGTCACCTGGACGTCGTCCGCCCCGGGCGTCGTCAGCGCGGCCGGCAAGGTCACCCGGCCCGCCGCCGGGGAGGACGACGCGACCGTGACGCTCACCGCGCTCGTCACGCGCGGCGCCGTCGCGCGCACCGCGCAGTTCGACGTCACGGTCCTCGCCCACCTCGCGCCCGCCGACGCGGTGGCGTGGGACGCGAGCCACGTCGTCGTGCCGCACCTCGACGACGTCCGCGGCAACCTGGCGCTGCCCGCCGAGGGCGCGAACGGCTCGACCCTCGCCTGGGCGAGCTCCGACCCCGCGGTCGTCTCCGCCACGGGAGAGGTGACGCGGCCCGCCCACGGCGAGCCGGCCGCCGTCGTGCGGCTCACCGCGACGGCGACCAAGGACGGCGCGACCGCGACGCACACCTACGACGCGACGGTCCGCCCGCTGCCCGCCGCGGCCGACTACGAGGGCTACTTCTTCCCGTACTTCGAGGGGGAGAGCACCGCGGACGGCGAGTCGGTGTACTTCAGCGCGAGCAACGGGAACGACCCGCTCGACTGGGTCGAGCTGAACGACGGCGAGCCGGTGCTCACGTCGACGCTCGGCGAGAAGGGCCTGCGCGACCCGTTCATCATCCGCTCGCCCGAGGGCGACCGGTTCTTCCTCCTCGCGACCGACCTGCGCATCTACGGCGGCAACAACTTCGGCAACGCGCAGGAGCGAGGGTCGCGTGCCCTGATGATCTGGGAGTCGACCGACCTGGTGCACTGGTCCGACCAGCGCATGGTCACGGTGTCGAGCGCCTACGCGGGCAACACCTGGGCGCCCGAGGCGTTCTGGGACGCGCAGCGCGGGGAGTACATCGTCTACTGGGCCTCGGCGCTCTACCCGACGACGTCGACCGACGGCCGCCGCATCGCCGATTCCTACCAGCGCATGATGTACGCCACGACGCGCGACTTCGTGACGTTCTCCGAGCCGCAGGTGTGGATCGACGAGAAGCGCGGCAATGGGCTCGGGATGATCGACTCCTCGATCGTCGAGCACGAGGGCACGTACTACCGGTTCACCAAGGACGAGGCGTACATGATCCCGCGCCTCGAGAGGTCGACGGACCTGCGCTCGACCGACTGGGACCTCGTCGCCGAGAAGATCGGCTACGGCCAGCCCAACCCGTGGGGCGGCACGCTCACCGCGGGCGAGGGGCCGACCGTGTTCAAGTCGAACACCGAGGAGAAGTGGTACCTCTTCGTCGACCAGCCGAGCTACCACGGCGGCCAGGGCTACCTCCCGCTCGAGTCCACCGACCTCGACTCGGGCGTGTGGACGTCGGTCGACGCCCACCTGCCGAGCAGCCCGCGGCACGGCACGGTCCTGCCGATCACGGCCGCCGAGCACGCCGCGCTGCTCGCTGCCTACGGCGAGCAGCCCCCGGCGCCCGAGCTCGACCTCGCGGTCGAGGCGACGTCGCGGTGCCTCGCCGGCAAGGCGTACGTCGCGGTCCGCGCCACGAACGGCGAGGACGTCCCCGTCACCGTGACGCTCACGACGCCGTACGGCGAGAAGGCGTTCGCCGACGTCGCGCCGGGCAAGAACGCGTACCAGTCGTTCGCGGCGCGCGCCACGGCGGTCCCTGCCGGGACCGTCACGGTGACCGGCGTCGCGACCCTCGACGGGAAGGAGGTGACGACCACGCGCGAGGCGCAGGTCGACGCGCTCGACTGCGCCTGACACCCGCGAGGTCGCACCCCGCCGAGGGAGAGGCGAGGTACCGCGAGGGAGAGGCGTGGTCACGACCACGCCTCTCCCTCGACGGACCAGAGCTCCCTCGGCGACGTGGCGGCCGGGCGGAACCAGCACGAGCGTCGGACGCGGGGCTTCCCTCCTTGCCGCCGACGACGCTTCCACCACTCGACGACGAGTGAGAAGGAGCGACAGCTCATGCACGTGCACGACTCCAGCTATTCGCGGCGGGCCGTCCTGCGGCTCGGGGCGCTGGCCGCCGGGGCGACCGGCGCCGTCGCGCTCGCGGGCGGCGGCAGCGCCCTCGCCGCACCCCCGGCCCCGGCCCTGGCGGTCCCGAGCGGACCGCCCGTCAGCCGGGCATTCCTGCGGTCGCTCGACCGCTCGGTCACGCTCGACGGCTGGGCCGCCGAGCCGTTCCCGATGTCCGACGTGACGCTCGCCCCGAGCGTCGCGACGCGCTCGCAGGACCAGATCCTGCACCTCGCGCGCGAGTACCCCGTGGACCGCGTCCTCGCGGTGTTCCGGCGCAACGCCGGGCTCGACACGAAGGGCGCGTCCGCGCCCGGCGGCTGGGAGGGCTTCGGCCACGCCAACGAGCAGCCGTGGGGCCCGGACGACTACCCGGGCCGCGCGAACACCCAGACCGCGAACCTCCTGCGCGGCCACTACGGCGGGCACTTCCTGTCCATGGTGTCGCTCGCGTACGCGAGCACGGGCGAGACGGTGTTCCGCGACAAGGTGGACCAGATCGTCGAGGGTCTGGCGGAGGTCCAGTCGGCGCTCGCGGCCATGGGCCGGTTCAGCCACCCCGGCTTCCTCGCGGCGTACGGCGAGTGGCAGTTCAGCCAGCTCGAGAAGTACGCGCCGTACGGCGAGATCTGGGCGCCGTACTACACGTGCCACAAGATCATGGCCGGTCTGCTCGAGGCGTACCGCCTCGCGGGCAGCGACCAGGCGCTCGAGCTCGCGTCGTCGATGGCCGCGTGGGTGCACAGCCGGCTGTCGGTGCTGCCGCAGGCGCAGCTCGACCGGATGTGGGGCATCTACATCGCGGGCGAGTACGGCGGCATGAACGAGGTGCTGGCCGACATCGCGTCGATCACGGGCGACGACACGTACGTCGCCACGGCGAGGCTGTTCGACCTCAACACGCTCGTGGACGCGAGCGCCGCGGGCACGGACACGCTCAACGGCAAGCACGCGAACCAGCACATCCCGCAGTTCCCGGGGTACCTCAAGGTCTACGACCTCACGGGCGAGGAGCGGTACCTCCGGGCGGTCGAGGGCTTCTGGGGCATGGTCGTGCCCGGGCGCACCTACGCGCACGGCGGCCACGGCGAGGGCGAGCTGTTCGGCCCGCCGAACACGGTCGCGGGCGACATCGGCGCGCGCAACGCCGAGACGTGCGGCACGTACAACATGCTCAAGCTCTCGCGGCTGCTGTACTTCCACTCGCTCGACCCGAAGTACATGGAGTTCTACGAGCGCGGGCTGCTCAACCACGTCGTCGGCTCCAAGAAGAACACGCAGTCCACGACGAGCCCCGACGTCACGTACATGTACGGCGTCAACCCGGGCACACGTCGCGAGTACGGCAACACCGGCACGTGCTGCGGCGGCACGGGGCTCGAGAACCACGTCAAGTACCGCGACTCGGTCTACTTCCGGTCGGTCGACGGCGAGGTGCTCTACGTCAACCTCTACCTCGCCTCCACCCTGACGTGGGAGGAGAAGGGCTTCGAGGTCGTGCAGGAGACGCAGTACCCGAAGGTGGGAGCGACCCGCCTCACGGTGAACGGCTCCGGGCAGCTCGACCTGCGCCTGCGCGTGCCCGGGTGGGTGCGCAAGGGGTTCGTCGTGACGGTCAACGGGGTGGAGCAGGAGCTCGACGCCGTGCCGGGGACGTACGTGAGCGTGTCGCGCTCGTGGTCGCCCGGCGACGTCGTCGAGGTGACGATGCCGCTGAGCATCCGGGCCGTGCCGACGATCGACAACCCCGCGATCCAGAGCATCGAGAACGGGCCGACGGTCCTGCTCGCGCGCAGCGCGTCGCGCGAGTACCTCAAGCTCTCGCTCTACGCCCACATGGGCCTGGACGGCACGCTCGAGGGCGCGTTCACGGACGCCGGGGACGGGTACTTCCGCCTCGGGGACCTCACGTTCGAGCCCGCGTGGTCGGGCGACGACACGCAGTACCACATGTACGTCGAGCGCTCCGAGCCGCGCGTCGTCTTCGCGGGGCTCGACAGCGGCGTCGCCAACACCGCGCGGCCCAACGGGACGACGTTCCTCGACGTCGTGTGGGGCGACGGCGGCTTCGCCGATCGCGCCGCCTTCCTCCAGAAGGTCCAGCGCACGGTCGAGCAGTTCACCGCGGAGGGCCTCCTGAGCCGCCGCGACGGTCAGAAGGTCCTGGTCACGGCGGGGAAGGCGAGGCTGGCATGAGCGCGCGCACCAACTCATCGCGGGGCGCGGGCTCGGCCGTGCTCATCCCGCTCGGGCACGAGCCGGGGACACCCCGGGCCCGACGGCGCGTGGTCGCCACGGCGACCGCGCTCGCCCTGGCCCTCACGGGCGCGGGTGTCGGGGCGTGGGCCGCGACCTCGGGCCCCGTCGGCGAGGTCCTGGCGGCGGCCGACGAGGCGCCGTCGAACGTGGCGCTCCTCGGCACGCCCGAGGCGAGCTACACCGCGTCGTGGAACAAGGTCGAGGCCGTGAACGACGGCGCGGGCGTGAGCACCGGGGGAGCGCACGACGCGACGTGGGCGACGTGGAGCGGGGACCGCCCCGCGACGCAGTGGCTCGAGTACTCGTGGCCCGCGCCGGTCACGGTGGACCGGTCCGTCGTCCGGTTCTGGTCCGACGGCACGGACGCGAACGGCGACAACGTGCGCGTCCCGGCGTCCTGGAAGCTCCAGTACTGGGACGCGGACGCCGGCGCGTTCGTCGACGTCCCGAACCCGAGCGGCTACCCGACCGAGCGCCTCACGACCAACGAGACGACCTTCGACGCGGTGACGACGACGCGCCTGCGCGCGACGTTCGACGCGCTGCGGGGCACCACGGCGACGACGTACTCGGCCGTCGGGGTCTCCGAGTGGGAGGTCTGGGGCACGGGCGGCGTAGAGGAGCCGGAGCCGGTCGACCCGAACGGGCCGATCGATCACTCGCCGGTCCACATCCCGACCGACGTCGGCGTCCTGCCCGACCTGCCCGCCGAGATCGACGCGATCTTCACCGACGGTCGCGTGGAGACGGTCCCCGTGGACTGGGAGGACGTGACGGCCGACGACGTCGCCGCCGCGGGGGCGTTCGAGGTCACCGGGACGTCGGACGAGCTCGTCGAGCCGGTGAGCGGCACGGTGCACGTGCGCGACGGCGAGCCAGGCGCGATCACGGCCGTCGACAACGTGAGCGTCGTGACCCTCGCGGGCTCCGCCCCCCGGCTCCCCGCGACGGTGACCGCCGAGTACGAGGACGAGTCCCAGGACAGCCGCATCCCCGTGACCTGGGACGCGGTCGACCCGGCCGACTACGCCGAGCCCGACGGGCTGTTCTTCGTCGACGGCGACGTCGAGGGGACGGACGTCCCGGCCGAGGCCGTCGTGTTCGTCGTCGCGCCGGACACCGGCGAGGACACGACGCCGCCCACGGTGACCGTCACGGCTCAGCCGGGCGCGGCGACGTCGGGCTGGTACGTCCAGCACCCGACCGTCACGGTCGTGGCCTCCGACAACCGCGACCCGGCCCCGGCGGTCGAGGTCTCGGTCGACGGCGGCGCGTCGGCCCCGTACGACGGGCCGTTCGCGCTCGACGAGGACGGCGTGCGCACCGTCGAGGTGCGCGCCACCGACGCGGCGGGCAACGTCGGCACGGGCTCGCGCGAGCTCCGCGTCGACACGGTCGCGCCGGTGACGGTCGCGACGCTGCGCGAGGTCGGCAGCAGCGTCGAGATCACGCTCGCAGCCACCGACGCGGGCTCGGGCGTGGACAAGGTGCAGTGGGAGGGCCCTGGGACGTTCTGGGGCACGTACACCGAGCCGTTCACGCGCGCGCTCACCGACGAGCCGCAGGTCATCGAGTTCGCCGCGACCGACGCGGCGGGCAACGAGGAGGTGCGCCAGCAGGTCGTCCTCCCCGCGCTCGGCGACGAGCCGGAGCTCGACGTCGCGGTCGAGGTCGCGCCGCGCTGCCTCGCGGGCAAGGCGTACGTCGCCGTGCGCGTCACGAACGGCGAGGACGTCCCGGTGTCGGTGTCGCTCTCGACGCCGTACGGCGAGAAGGCGTTCGCGGACGTGGCGCCCGGCAAGAACGCCTACCAGTCGTTCGCGACGCGCACGACGTCGGCCCCGGCCGGCACCGCGACCGTCACGGGGACCGCCACGGTCGACGGCCCCGACGGAGCTCAGGAGGTGACCGCCACGTTCGACGCGCCGTTCGACGCGCTCGACTGCGGCTGACGCCGAGGTAGAGCCTCGGTCGCCACGGTGGTGACCACAGACCCCCGGGCGGTGTGCCGGCACCGTCCGGGTCCGGCTCGGCCCCCGTCGCTCCTCGGAGCGGCGGGGGCCGAGCTTCGTGCTGCCGGAGGGGGGCGAGCCGACGACGGCCGGGTGAACAACCTGGACGGATGTTCAGTTCGAGCGTCCAAGATGGCAAGATGATCGCGGCTGGACGATCGTCCAGCCGGGTTCGGGGGGACCCAGCAGCGCCCACCCCGGGCCGGACGAAGAGGTTCATCGCGTGACGACCACCCGCAGGCTGCTCGCCGCCCTCGTGATCGCCGGCTCCCTCGTCGTCCCCGCCGGCGCCGCCTCGGCCACCGCGCTGACGGCCGCCGTCCCCGACCCGGCCGAGGGCGTGCGCGTGAGCGTCGAGATCACCGAGCGGGAGGTGCCCGCAGGGCCACGCGTCGTCGTCGTGGGCGACGGCCCGTTCGTCGTCGGCGGCGAGCTCGTGGTCCGCGGGACCGGCCTCGCGCCGCACACCACGTACGAGGTCTGGCTCGAGAGCGAGCCCGTGCTGCTCGGCACGGTCACGACCGACGCCGACGGCGCGTTCGAGCTCGTGACGACGATCCCCGTCGGGACGGCCCCGGGCGAGCACCACATCCGCCTCGTCGCCCCGGGCGAGGGCGACGACGTGCTGTCCGAGCCGTTCGTCGTGCTCGCCGCGCCGGGCGAGCCCGAGGAGCCGGGCGGCACGCCGTCTACCGGCACGGGCGGCACGACCGGGGGCGGGACGTCCGCCTCCCCACGCCCGGGCGGCCTCGCCACGACCGGCACGGGGCTCGTCGGGGCCGCCGTGCTCGCCGGGCTGGCCGTCGCGGCCGGTGCCGCGCTGCGCCGTCGGGCGCACCGGGGCCAGCCCGCCGCCTGAGCGCGGCGGTCCTACTCCTCGGCGGCCGCGTCCGCCGCGGGCTCGCTCTCCCGGAGCACGTCGCGCTCGTCGGCTTCGCGCTCGGCGGCGTCCATCGCGCGGTCGTCGACGACGAGCATGCCCAGAAGCGTCGCGGCCGACACCGCCGCCATGACGACGAACACGGTCCGCAGCCCGAAGACCTCGCCGAGCAGCCCTCCGGCGGCCGCGCCGAGCGGCATCGTCCCCCACGCGACCAGCCGGTAGCAGGAGTTGAGCCGGCCGAGCAGCGCGTCGGGCGTGATGCGCTGCCGCAGCGAGAGCGTGACGACGTTCCACACCGCGATGCCCGCGCCGCCCACCACGTTGACGACGCCGATCACCCAGGGGCTCGTCGTCACCGCGGGGACGCCGATCAGGGCGGCGGTGGTGAGCACGGTCAGCGTGAGCACCCGCGCCCGGCCGACGAACGCGACGACCCGTTCGGCGACGAACGACCCGGCGAACGCGCCGACCGCCATCGTCGTGAGCAGGACGCCGTACGCGGGCTCCGACAGGCCCAGGGGGGAGTCGGGGCCGACGGCGTAGAGCACGAAGACCGCGAACGCGGCGTTGCTCGCGAAGTTGCTGGCACCGACCATCAGGGCGAGCGTGCGCAGGAGCCGGTCGCGCCACAGGAAGCGCAGGCCCTCGCCGATGTCGGCGCGCAGCGTCGTGCGGGTCGTGCGCTCGGGGCGGAACGACCCGGGCAGGCCCACGAGCAGCCCGACGGCGAGCGCCCAGAGCGCGCCCGGGAGCCCGAACGCCACCGCCGCGCCCGCCGCGACGAGCAGCCCCCCGAGCGGCGGCCCGACGAACTGGTTCGCGGTGAGCTCCGCGGCGTACAGGCGCCCGTTCGCCCGGGGGAGCGCGGTGCGTGGCACGACCTGCGGCAGGATCGACTGTGCCGACGTGTCGTAGAGCGTCTCGGTGACGCCGACGCCGAACGCGACGACGTAGAGCACGGCGACGCTCCCGGCGTCGGGCACGAGCGCGACGGCGGCGAGCGCGACCACGAGCAGCGCCCGCGCCACGTTGGCGCCGATCATCGCGTGGCGCCGGTCGAGCCGGTCGGCGAGCGCGCCCGCGGGCAGGGCGAAGAGGAGCCAGGGCAGCGTGAGGGCGAACGTCAGCCCGGCGACGAGGGCGGGCGAGTCGGTGTACCGGACCGCGACGAGCGGCAGCGCGACCTTGAGCACGCCGTCGGCGAGGTTGGAGACCGTCGACGCGGCCCAGAGGCGTCGGAACGGCGCGCCGAGCGGGGTTCCGGCGGGGCGTCGTCGGCGGGGTGCGGAGCGCATGCGGCCCAGCATGGCACAGTGATCGAGAAATCCCAATCGATCGGCGGTTCTCGATCGGAGGTCGTACGATGGGAGCCATGAGCGCCGAGCCCCTGTCGCAGGACCCCGCACCGGCCCCCGACGCGACGGCGCCCGCGGTCCCCGGCCGTCGCCCGCCCACGGCGCTCGAGGCCAAGGCCCTCGCGCACCCGCTGCGCCAGCGCATCGTGCGGCAGTGCGGCACGCGCGAGATGACGAACAAGGAGCTCGCGGACCACCTCGGCGTCGCGCCGGGCACCGCGCTCCACCACGTGCGCCTCCTCGTCCGAGCGGGGCTGCTCGAGCCCGCCGACGTGCGCACCGGCGCCGGGGGAGCGCTCGAGCGCCCCTACCGCGCGACCGGTGCGACCTGGTGGCTCGACGACCCGCTCGGCGGGACCGCGCCCGACGTCCGGTTCGGCCCCGTCGCCGCCGCCCTCGACGACGCGCTCGCCGCCGGGCCCGACGCGACCTCGGCCTGGGCGGCCTTCCGCCTCCACCTCTCCGAGGACGACGTCGCCGAGCTCGACCGACGCATCCTCGCCGTCCTCGACGAGTACGTCGCGACCGACGACCAGCGCCTCGACCGCCCTCTCCACCGCGGTCTCTTCCTCCTGCACCGCCCGGCCTGACCTTCGGCCGGGTCGTGGACCCGACTCGACCGACCGGGACGCACCCGGCTCAGGGGCGGGCCGCGAAGCGCTCCAGGAGGTCGGCGTGGCCCGAGACGATGAGGAGGTCGTTGGCGCTGATGCGGGTCTCGGGGGTCGCGTAGAGGAAGTCCTCGCCGGGGGACTTCACGCCGATGACGGTGACGCCGTAGCGCTCGCGGACCTTGGACTGCGTGAGCGTGAAGCCCTGGACCTCCTTGGGCGGGCGCATCTTGACGATCGTGAACCCGTCCTCGACCTCGATGTAGTCGAGCAGCTTGCCGGAGACCAGGTGCGCGACGCGGGAGCCGGCGTCGGCCTCGGGGAACACGACGTGGTGCGCGCCGATGCGCTGGAGGATGCGCCCGTGCTCGGCGGAGATCGCCTTGGCCCAGATCTGGGGCGTGCCCATGTCGACGAGGTTCCCCGTGATGAGCACGCTCGCCTCGAGCGACGTGCCCACGCCGACGACCGCGACGGGGAAGTCGCGCGCGCCGAGCTGCTCGAGCGCGACGGGGTTGGACGCGTCGGCCTCGACGAGGGGGAGCTGACCGCTCCACTGGGCCACGAGCTCGGGGTCGCGCTCGACGGCGAGCACGTCCTGGCCGAGGCGGTCGAGCGTCGCCGCGATGGCCGTCCCGAAGCGCCCGAGACCGATGACGAGCACGCCGGCGTCCTTGCGGGGCGCCTTCGCCTCGTCGCGGCGGGAGCGCTCGGCGCGTCCGCGCTCGACGATGCGCCGCGCGACGGGGTCTGCCGTCAGGGCGTCCCTCCCGGTCGCCGGCGCGGGGCTCGGGTCGGCGCCGCGGGAGAAGGGGTCGGTCACGGTGGGGCCTCTCGTGTGGTCGGGGAGGGTCGGTGGCGGTGCCCGACGGCGTACGGCGCGGCGGGCGGGCCGCTCACCCGATGATGGGGCGCTCCTCGGGGTAGCGCACGATGCGGCGACGGTCGCGCAGCGCGAGCGCCGCGGCGAACGTCATGGTCCCGGTGCGCCCGACGAACATGAGCAGGACGAGCACGTACTTGCCCATGTCGGGCAGGTCGGGCGTGATGCCGGTGCTGAGACCGACGGTCGCGAACGCGGAGATCGTCTCGAACAGGATGACGTCGAGCGACTCGCCGGTGATCTCGAGGAGCAGCAGGCTGGACAGCAGGACCGCCGTCGCGCCGACGAACGAGACGGCGACGGCGAGCCGGAGGGTGTCGCGGGGGATGCGCCGCCCGAACGCCTCCATGTCCCGGTCGCCGCGCGCCTCGGAGACGATCGCGATGACCATGACGGCGAGGGTCGTGACCTTGATGCCGCCGGCGGTGGACGCCGAGCCGCCACCGACGAACATGAGCGCGTCGGTGATGAGCCAGCTCGCCTCGTGCATCTGCCCGGTGTCCACGGTCGAGAACCCCGCGGACCGCGGCATGACGCCCGCGAACAGCGACGCGAGGAGCTTCTCGCCGAGCGACAGGGGGCCGAGCGTCCCGTCGTTCGTCCACTCGAACGCCGCGAAGAGGATCGTGGCGACGACGACGAGGATCGCGCTCGTCGTGAGCGTGAGCTTGGTGTGCAGGCTCCACTTCGACACGCGCTTGCGGTTGCGCATGACGTTGAGGATCACGGGGAAGCCGAGGGAGCCGATGAACACGCCCAGGATGATCGGCAGGCACAGCATCCAGTCGCCGACGTACGGCATGAGGCCCTGCTCGGTCGGGATGAACCCGGCGTTGTTGAAGGCGGAGATGCCGTAGAAGATGCCGTGCCACGCCGCCTCCCCGAACGTCTCCTCGAGGACGATGAAGCGGGGCAGCAGGAGCAGCGCGATGAGGAGCTCGAGCGACGTCGAGGTGATGATGACGACCCGCACGAGCGACCCGACCTCGCCGAGCCGCGTCGTCTTGGTCTCGGACGCCGTGAGGAGCTTCTGCGTGAGGCCGATGCGCCGCGACACCGCCATGCCGAGGATCGACGCGAGCGTCATGACGCCGAGGCCGCCGATCTTGATGCCGAGCAGGATGACGACCTGCCCGTACGTCGACCAGTACGTGCCGGTCGGGACGACGACGAGGCCCGTGACGCACACCGCCGACGTCGCGGTGAACAGCGCGTCGACGAAGGGCGCGGCCCGACCGCTCACCGTCGCCCAGGGCGCCATGAGGAGGGCGGTGAAGACCGCGATGACAGCGGCGAACACGGTGACGGCGAGGCGTGCGGGCGACTGCCGGGCGAGGCGGTCGACGATCTCCCGCCCCTTGAACAGGCGCCCGGTCATGCTCGTCGGCATGGAGCCTCCCTCACCACTCGCGTCACTCTGCCACGGGCCCGGTGGCCCGTCATGTCGCCGCTCCGGCGCCGGGACATCATGCCGCCTCCGGGGCTCGCGCGCCGCACCGGGGTCCGGCGCCCGGACCGTCGGGGCGGGCGCGCGCCGTCGGGCGCTACCGTGAGCCATGCCCACGACCGACCCCACGTCGTCGCCCGCCCCGACCGGTTCGGGCGCCGCGGCGCCCGGATCCTGCGTCGTGTGGAGCCCCGAGCTCCTCGGGTACGACTTCGGCCCCGGGCACCCCATGGCCCCGGCCCGGCTCGACCTGACGATGGGCCTGGTGCGCGCGCTCGGCCTGCTCGACGGCGACGGTGCGCCTCGAGGCGCGCCTCGCGTCGTCCGGCCGGAGCCCGCGAGCGACGCGGTCCTCGGGCTCGTGCACGAGCCGGCGTACGTCGCGGCCGTGCGGGCCGCGTCCGAGCACGGCACGCCCGACCCGCGCCGAGGGCTCGGCACCGAGGACGACCCGGTCTTCCCCGGGATGCACGAGGCCGCGGCCCGGATCGTCGCGGGCTCCTACGAGGCCGCGGGGGAGATCGCCGCGGGGCGCGTCGGGCACGCGGTGAACGTCGCGGGGGGCATGCACCATGCGAAGGCGGGCGCGGCGTCGGGCTTCTGCGTCTACAACGACGCGGCCGTCGCGATCCGCCGCCTCCTGGACGACGGCGTCGCGCGCGTCGCGTACGTCGACCTCGACGCCCACCACGGCGACGGCGTCGAGGAGGCGTTCTGGGACGACCCGCGAGTCCTCACCGTGTCCGTCCACCAGAGCGGGACGACGCTCTTCCCCGGCACGGGGCACCCGACCGACGTCGGGGGCGCGGGCGCCGAGGGCACCGCGGTCAACGTCGGGCTCCCGCGCCGCACGGACGGCGCGCGCTGGCTGCGCGCGGTCGACGCCGTCGTGCCGCCGGTGCTGCGCGCGTTCCGGCCCGAGGTCCTGGTCACGCAGCACGGGTGCGACGCGCACGGCGAGGACCCGCTCTCCGACCTCGACGTGTCCGTCGACGCGCAGCGCACCGCCCTGGCCTGGGTGCACGACCTCGCGCACGAGCTCACCGACGGACGCTGGCTCGCGCTCGGCGGCGGCGGGTACGCGATCGCGCGCGTCGTGCCGCTCGTGTGGACGGCGGTCGTGGGGGAGGTCGTCCACCGGCCCGTGACGGCGGGCGAGCCGCTCCCCGAGGAGTGGCGCGCCCGCGTCGCCGAGGTCGCCGGGTTCGACGCCCCGCTCGCGTTCGGCCCGCCCGTCGACGTGCGGCGCTGGAGCAGCGGCTACGACCCCGACGACGACGTCGACCGCGCCGTCGCGGCCACGCGCCGCGCCGTGTTCCCGCTGCTCGGCCTCGACCCGCACTTCGACTGACGTGGTCGACTCCCTCGACCCCGGGGGCCTCGCGCGAGCCCGCGCGGCGGGCGGCGTACCGGGGCACGAGCGCGAGCGGGTAGTCTAGGGGGCGGATTTCTCTCGTGTTGGTCGGCTCGCGGCGCCCTCGTGGTCGCCGGGGCGCCCCGATCAACCGTGGACCACACGCGGCCGGTCGACCGGTCGCCGACCGACACGCCGCTCGAGCATTGCGAGGACCGTATGGGCTCCGTCATCAAGAAGCGCCGCAAGCGCATGGCCAAGAAGAAGCACCGCAAGCTGCTTCGCAAGACGCGTCACCAGCGTCGCAACAAGAAGTGACGTCGCGCGCGTCCTGACGCGCCGACCCGTCGTCGAGCCCGGCCCCTCCCGAGGGACCGGGCTCGACGCGTGTCCGGGGCGGCCGGTGCAGCGAGCGCCGAGGTGCTCAGAGGCGGGTGATGCGGCGGTCGACGGCGCGGCGGACCGACCGCAGGACGAGCGCGGCCGCCCACGCGGCTCCGGCCCAGCTCGCGGTGCGGACGCTGCTGCGGGCGACGCGGCGGCGTCGACCCCGGAACTCGCGGATGGGCCAGCCGACGTCCTGCGCGTGCCGGCGCAGGCGCGCGTCGGGGTTGATGGGGCACGGGTGGCCGACCGTCTCCATCATGGTGACGTCGTTGAGCGAGTCGCCGTAGGCGTAGGACGCCGCGAGGTCGATGTCCTCGCGCTCGGCGAGCGCGCGCACCCCGGCGGCCTTGGCGCGACCGTGCATCATGTCGCCCACGAGGCGGCCGGTGTAGAAGCCGTCCTCGTGCTCCGCGACGGTGCCGAGGGCACCGGTCGTGCCGAGGCGGCGGGCGATGAGCTCGCCGATCTCGACCGGTGTCGCGGAGACGAGCCACACCTGGTGGCCGGCGGCGAGGTGCTCGTCGAGCAGGCGGCGCGTGCCGGGGTAGATGCGCAGCGAGAGGACGGTGTCGTAGACCTCCTCGCCGATCGCGGTGACCTCGGCGACGGAGCGCCCCGCGATGAGGGCGAGCGCGCGCGACCGGATGCGGTCGATCTGCTGCTTGTTCTCGCCGAACAGGAGGTAGCGCGCCTGGTGCACGGCGAAGCGCACGATGTCGAGCGTCGAGAAGAACTGCCGCTGGTACAGGGCGCGGGCGAGGTGGAACGACGACGCGCCGCGGATGATGGTGTTGTCGACGTCGAAGAAGGCGGCCGTGCGGTGCGCGGGAGCGGGCGGCGTGCGCCCGGCGGTGGGTGCGTCCTCGGGGTCCGTCGACCCGGGGGTCGGGACGGGGCCCGGACCGGAAGACGTCGCCATGACCCCACTCTAGGCGGTCGCCGGACCGTGCCGGGGGCGGTCCCTCGTACCCTGGGAGTCGTGACCACCTCTGACGCCCCCGCACCTCCCGTCGTCCTCTACGGCCGCGCGGGGTGCCACCTGTGCGACGACGCGCGGGCCGTCGTCGAGGCGGTGTGCGCCGAGGCGGGGGTCGCGTGGGCGGAGGTGGACGTGGACGCGCCGGGCGCGGACCCGGCGCTGCGCGAGCAGTACGGCGAGTACGTCCCGGTCGTCACGGTGGGGGGTGTCCAGCAGGGGTTCTGGCGGGTGGACGCGCGCCGGCTCGCTCGAGCGGTGGGTCGGATTTCGACGGCGCGCGCGGACCTGGGATGATTCGTCGCGGTGGAGCGCGACCGTCGACGAGGACGGTCCCAGGACGACGGGGTGACGGGTGGCTGAGCAGGTAGTCGGTGAGGTGACGGCGCCGGGGATCCCGAGCGCGACGGTGGCGCGGCTGCCCTCCTACCTCCGCGCGCTGCGGGACCTCGTGGCCCGGGGTGTCGCGACGACGTCGTCGGTCGAGCTCGCGGAGCTCTCCGGCGTCGGTCCGGCGCAGCTCCGCAAGGACCTGTCCTTCCTGGGCTCCTTCGGCACGCGCGGCGTCGGCTACGACGTGGACTCGCTCGCGCAGTACATCACCGAGGCGCTGGGGCTCGTGGACGAGCACCGGATCGCGATCGTCGGGATCGGCAACCTGGGGCACGCGCTCGCGAACTACTCGGGGTACGAGCAGCGCGGCTTCCACGTCGCGGCACTGCTCGACGCGTCGCCGGAGGTCGTCGGGACCCGGGCCGCGGGTCTCGTCGTCGAGCACGTCGACGCGCTGGAGGAGGTCGTGGCGCGCGAGGAGGTGTCGATCGTGGTCCTCGCGACGCCGGCGGCGCACGCGCAGTCCGTCGCGGACCGGGTCGTCGCGGCGGGCGTGCGGGAGATCCTCAACTTCGCGCCGCGCGCGCTGCAGGTGCCCGCGGACGTCGACGTGCGTGGCGTGGACGTCGGCAGCGAGCTGCAGATCCTCGCGTTCCACTCCCAGGCCCGCGCGCTCGCGGAGGCCCAGGACCGCTGACGACGAGGGGCCGCGTGCTCGCGCACGCGGCCCCTCGGGCGGCACCCCTGCCGGTGGGTGCAGTGTTCCGGGAAAAGGCCCCGGAAAGGGGGTCCCGGGGACGGTCGTCAGGCCTGCTTGATGGCCGAGACGTCGAGGGCGATCTTGATCTTGTCGCCGACGAGCACGCCGCCGGTCTCGAGCGCGGCGTTCCAGGTGAGGCCGAACTCCTTGCGGGAGATCTCGGTCTTCGCCTCGAACCCGGCGCGCGGGTTGCCGAACGGGTCGGTCGCGGTGCCCGCGAACTCGGTCTCGAGCTCGACCGGCTTGGTCACGCCGTTGATGGTCAGGTCGCCCGCCACGACGAAGTCGTCGCCGTCGCCCGAGATGCTGGTCGACGTGAAGGTCCACGTCGGCTTGTTCTCGGCGTCCCAGAAGTCCGCGCTGCGCAGGTGGTTGTCGCGGTTCGCGTCGCCCGTGCTCACGGACGCCGCGTCGAGCTCGGCGGTCACGGTGGTCGACTCGAGGTCGTCGCCCACGGTGATGGTGCCGGCCGTGATGGCGAGCGTGCCGCGCACCTTGGAGATGCCGGCGTGGCGAACCGTGAAGGCCGCCTGCGAGTGGGACGAGTCGAGGGCGTAGGTACCGGCGTTGAGCCCGGCGGGCAGCGGCGTGGCCATGGGTGCTCCTGAAGGGGTCGAGGTCCCGGAGGACCGAACTTGGTTGAAGGTTCAACTTCGTACGAGCGTATCAACAGCAGGGGGTGATCCGTCTATTCCCGGTGGGATGGAACAATGTTCGGCGTGGTTCCACCCCTGAACCCGCCCCCGTCCGCCAGCGCCCGAGGACCTATGACCAGCAACGACGTCGACGCCCAGCCGACGACGACCGCCCGCAGCACCGCCGCGACCGCGAGCGAGGAGCCCCGCTGGCTCGATCCCGAGCAGCAGCGGTTGTGGCGCGCCTACCTCGACGGGACCGTGCGCTTCATCGAGTCGCTGGGGCGCGACCACGAGGAGCGGTCGGACGTGTCGCTCAACGAGTACGAGCTGCTCGTACGGCTCTCGGAGAGCCCGGACCACACGCTGCGCATGTCCGCGCTCGCGGACGGGCTGGCCCGGTCCCGGAGCCGCGTCACCCACACCGTGGCGCGCATGGAGGCACGCGGCCTCGTCCGGCGCTCGGCGAGCACGGGCGACCGCCGCGGGGTCAACTGCGAGATGACGGCCGAGGGCTACCGCGTGCTCGTGGCGTCCGCGCCGGCGCACGTGGCCGCCGTGCGCCGGTTCATGGTCGACGTGCTCACGCCGGAGCAGTTCCGCGCGCTCGGCGAGGCGATGGCGGTCGTCGCGGCGGCGTGCAAGGCGGAACGCGACTCCTGACGCCCGCGGTCGCCCCGGGCCGCCCGGGGCGTGTCCCGGGAGCGTCTCGGGGCGACCGGCCCGCCGGTGCGGGTCCGGGTCCCCAAGTGCGGGACACTGGTGCGCATGGTCTCCACCATCGTCCACCTCCTGCGCCACGGCGAGGTCCACAACCCCGACGGCGTCCTCTACGGCCGCATCCCCGGCTATCACCTCTCCGAGCGGGGCCACGAGATGGCCCGCCGCGTCGCCGCGCACCTCGCGGGCGAGCCCGGGCCCGACGGCGCGTCACGCCCACGCGCGGACCTCGCCGTCGTCGTCGCGTCGCCGCTCCAGCGCGCGCAGGAGACGGCCACGCCGGCTGCCGAGGCGTTCGGGCTCGAGCTCGGCACCGACGACCGGCTCATCGAGGCCGCGAACCACTTCGAGGGCATGACCTTCGGCGTCGGGGACGGGTCCCTGCGCCACCCGCAGCACTGGCGCTTCCTGTGGAACCCGTTCCGGCCGTCCTGGGGCGAGCCGTACACCGAGCAGGTCGCGCGCATGCGCGCCGCGGTCGCCGACGCCCGGGACAAGGCCGCGGGCCACGAGGCCCTCCTCGTGAGCCACCAGCTCCCCGTGTGGCTCACGCGCCTGAGCTTCGAGAACCGCCGCCTGTGGCACGACCCGCGCAAGCGGCAGTGCTCGCTCGCGTCGCTCACGTCGCTGCACTTCGAGGACGACCGTCTCGTCGGCCTGCACTACTCCGAGCCGGTCGCCGACCTCCTCCCGGGTGCCGCGACCGTCGCGGGGGCGTGACGTCGGTCATGTCTCGCCCCGTCGGCGCCGTCCGGACGCCCGAACCGTCCCGTTCGGGAGTGGCGGAGGTCACGTCTCCCAGGTGGCGTCCAGGAACCCCGGGCAGGGTGCCTCCCGTGATGCCGCTGTGACCGCCAGCTCGCGCGCGCGTGACGCGCGCGCCCTCCCGCCCCTCCGTCGCGCGCTCACGGCGGGCGTCGTGCTCGCCGCGACGCTCGGCCTCGCGGCCTGCGCCCAGGACTCCGGGGCGACGACCGACGTCGTCGGGCAGGGCTACGTCTCCGGCGACGGTTCGGTCCGCACCTGGGACGCGGGCGAACGGGGGGACGTCGTCGCGCTCACCGGCACCGACTACGAGGGCGAGGCGGTCGACACGAGCGCCTGGCTGGGCGACGTCGTCGTGCTCAACACCTGGTACGCCGCCTGCGCGCCGTGCCGGGCGGAGGCGCCCGACCTCGTGGCCCTGGCGAACGACCGCGCCGCCTACGGCGTGCAGGTGCTCGGCATCAACACGACCGACGAGGCGGGCGCCGCACAGGCGTTCCAGCGCCGGTTCGAGGTGCCGTACCCGTCGATCGACGACCGCAGCGGGGAGGTCGTCGCGGCGCTCTCCGGCACCGTGCCGCTCCAGGCGGTCCCGTCGACCGTCGTGCTCGACCGCGAGGGCCGCGTCGCGGCGCGCGTCATCGGGCTCGCCGAGGGTTCGACCCTGAACGCGCTCGTCGACGACGTGCTCGCCGAGGACGAGGCGGCCGGCTGACCGTGGTCACCCTCGCGCCCCTCGCCGTCGCCGCCACGGCCCCTGCCGCGACCGGCGTTGGCGACACGTTCGCCACGACGGTCTGGAGCGGGTCGATGCTGCTGGCGGTCCCGGTGGCGGTCCTCGCAGGGCTCGTCTCCTTCGCGTCGCCGTGCGTGCTGCCGCTCGTGCCCGGGTACGTGGGCTACGTCTCCGGCATGGCCGCGGCCAACGCCGGGAACGCTCGCGGCGCGTCCGGGGGGACGACGACGGCCACCCGGGTTGCGGCACCGAGCCGCGGCCGGGTCCTCGCGGGGGTCGGGCTCTTCGTCGCCGGGTTCACGCTCGTGTTCGTCGCGCTCATGTTCGCCGCCGGGGCGATCGGCGTGCACCTGGTCCGCTGGGAGGACGTCATCACGCGCGTGCTCGGCGTGGTCGTGATCCTCATGGGCCTCGCGTTCATGGGCGCTGTCCCGTTCCTGCAGCGCGAGCGGCGCCTGCACCTGAGCCCGCAGGCCGGGCTCTGGGGCGCGCCGCTGCTCGGCGTCGTGTTCGGGCTCGGCTGGACGCCGTGCCTCGGCCCGACCCTCGTCGCGGTGCAGGCGCTCTCGCTGAGCGAGGCGTCGGCGGGGCGCGGCGCGGTCCTCGGGGTCGCCTACTGCCTCGGGCTGGGCGTGCCGTTCCTGCTCATCGCGCTCGGGCTGCAGAGCTCGCAGCGCATGCTCGGCTTCCTGCGCCGGCACCGCCTCGCGATCATGCGGATCGGCGGCGGGCTGCTGGTGCTCATCGGCCTCGCGCTGGTCACGGGCCTGTGGACGACGTGGACGACGTCGCTGCAGGGCTGGATCGGCGGATACGTGACGGTGGTGTGAGATGACCGAGCGGACCGACAAGGCCGAGAAGACGGGGAACCAGGCCGGCGGGCCGGCGGGCTACCACCCCGAGGGCATCGACGACGCGTTCTCCACGGGCGGTGACGACGGCGGTCGTCGGAACCCGGGCGACGGGGCACCCGGTGCGGCCCCGGCGCTCCCGAGGCTCGGGTGGCGCGGCACGCTGCGCTGGACCTGGCGCCAGCTCACGAGCATGCGCGTCGCGCTCATGCTGCTCATGCTGCTCGCGGTCGCGGCGGTGCCCGGCTCCGTCCTGCCGCAGCGCCCCCAGGACCCGGCGGCCGTGCTGCGCTACCTGCAGGAGAACCCGACGACGGGGGAGTGGCTCGACCGGCTCGGGTTCTTCGACGTCTACGCCTCGGTGTGGTTCTCCGCGATCTACATCCTGCTGTTCGTCTCGCTCGTCGGGTGCATCCTGCCGCGCACGAAGGCGCACTGGCAGGCCCTGCGCACGCGCCCCCCGCGCACGCCGCGGCGCTTCGACCGCTTCCCCGCGCAGGCGCGCGCCGTCACGGACGCCTCCCCGGACGAGGTCGTGGCGGCGGCGAGCACCCACCTGCGCGGCCGCCTGCGCTGGCTGCCGACGTTCCGCGTCGACACGGGCACCGAGGAGGCGGCCCCGGCACGGGGCCGCGCCGCCGCGCGGCCCGCGGCACGCACCGTGTCCGCGGAGCGCGGCTACGTGCGCGAGACCGGCAACCTGCTGTTCCACCTGTCGCTCGTCGGCCTCCTGGTCGCCGTCGCGACGGGCCAGCTCCTCCACTACCGCGGCCAGGCGATCGTCACCGAGGGGCGCGGGTTCGCGAACGCGGTCGTCGACTACGACACGTTCGAGAACGGCGCGTGGTTCCGCCCGTCGTCCCTCGTCCCGTTCTCGATGACGCTCGACGCGTTCGAGTCGGAGTTCGCCCAGGACTCCGTCGCGTTCGCGCAGTCGCGCGACTTCACCGCGACGGTCACCGTGCGCGACCCCGACGGCACGACCCACGAGGAGACCATCAAGGTCAACCACCCGCTCACCGCGGGCGGCGCCAAGATCTACCTGCAGGGCAACGGGTTCGCGCCCGAGGTCACGGTGCACGACGCCGACGGCGAGGTCGCGTTCTCCGGCCGCGTGCCGTTCCTGCCCGAGGACACGATGTACACCTCGCGCGGCGTCATCAAGGTGCCCGACGTGTCGTCCGGCCTGGACCAGATCGGCCTCGTCGGGTACTTCCTGCCGACGGCCCAGCTCAGCGAGGACGGCGAGACCGCGGCGTCGGTGTACCCGCAGCCGATCAACCCCCTGCTCGTGCTCGAGGTCTACCGGGGCGACCTGGGCCTCGACGAGGGCCTGCCCCAGAACGTCTACCGCCTCGACACCGACGACCTCACGCCGTCGGTCGACGAGGACGGCGACCGCGTGAAGCTGCTCGTCGCCCCGGGCGAGACGGTCGACCTGCCCGACGGCCTCGGCACGATCACGTTCGACTCGCTGCCGCGCTACGTCGCGCTCGACCTGCGCCACGACCCGTCGCTCACGTGGGTGCTCGTGTTCGCGCTCGGCGCGCTCACCGGCCTCGCCGTCTCGCTGTTCACCCCGCGCCGCCGCGTGTGGGTGCGCGCGTGGCGCGAGGAGGTGCCCGGGACGGGCGAGGACGCCCCGCGCGAGCGCACCGTCGTCGCCGTCGCGGGCCTCGCCCGCGGGGACGACGCCGGGCTCCAGGGCGAGGTGGACTCGCTTCTCGCCGCGCTCCCGGGCGTGGCACCATCGGGTGAGGGTGACCTCACCTCGTCGCCGGGACGCGCACCGGCCGACCGCACCCGTCCCACCGCGCGTCCCGCACAGGACCCGACCGCGCGACCGCGCACGAAAGGCTGACCGATGACCGTAGCCGAGCTGAGCCAGGACCTCGTCTGGGCCGCGGCGACCGCGCTGACCGTGGCGCTGGTGGCGTTCGCGATCGACCTCGCGCGCCTCGCCGGACGCGTGGACGCCGAGCAGACGACCGTGCGCGCCGGCGAGCGGGCCGACGCCCGGGTGCAGGACGCCGACCGCGCCGAGGTGCTCGCGGGCGCCGGCGCGTCGTCCGCCTCGCCGTACGGCCCGGACGCGTCCGGCACCGCCGACGACGCGGTGGCCGACGCGCCGGCGCCCGAGCCGTCGCGCAAGGCGGCGAACATCGGGATCTCGCTGACGTGGCTCGGGACGGCGCTGCTGCTCGTCGCGATCGTCACGCGGGGGATCGCCGCGGGCCGCACGCCGTGGGCCAACATGTACGAGTTCACGCTCGTGGGTGCGTTCGTCGCGCTCGCGGTGTTCCTCGCCGTGTCGCTCAAGCGGGACGTGCGCTTCCTCGGGTCGTTCGTCACCGGCCTCGCCGTGCTCTTCCTCGTGCTCGCGCAGAACGCGTTCTTCGTCGCCGCGACCGGCGTGCAGCCCGCGCTCCAGTCCTACTGGCTTGTCATCCACGTCGGGGTCGCGATCATCGCGACGGGCATCTTCACCGTCGCGTTCGTCACGTCGGTGCTCCAGCTCCTGCGCGACTCGCGCGACTCCGGGAACGCGTTCCTCGGCACCCGCGGCTGGCGGTGGCTCGACTCGACGCCCGGACCGCTGCAGCTCGAGGCGCTGAGCTTCCGCCTCAACGCGGTCGCGTTCGTGCTGTGGACGTTCACCATCATCGGCGGCGCGATCTGGGCCGAGCACGCCTGGGGCCGCTACTGGGGCTGGGACCCCAAGGAGGTCTGGAGCTTCGTCGTCTGGATCGTGTACGCGGCGTACCTGCACGCGCGCACGACCCGCGGCTGGTCCGGGCGCCGGGCGGCGTACTTCGTGATCGTCGGCTACGCGTGCGTGCTCTTCAACTTCACGGGTGTGAACCTGCTCTTCAACGGCAAGCACTCGTACTCGGGCCTCAACCCGGGCGACTGACCCGGTCCGGCACCGAGCCTCACCGAGCGCTGCGTCCCCGCGCGAGCGCTGCGTCCAGACGCGCAGCGCTCGACCGCGGACGCAGCGCTCGACCTGTGCGCGGTGGGTCGGTCAGCGGGCGGTGTCGTCGCCGTCGTCGGAACCGTTGCTCGCACCGGGGCGGCGTGCGTCGCCGTCGTCCTCGGTCCGGCCGTCGTCCGTCGTGTCCCCGGCCGCCGGGGGAGCGTCGTCCGTGGCGGGCGACGGCGCATCGTCCCGCGCCTGGCGGCGCTGCTGCTGCTCGAGCCGCCAGAGGAACTCGGGGTCGTCGTCGGGCGCGACGGGGGCGTTGCGGCGCCGGCGCGCGCCGCCGTTCGACGAGCCGCCCGACGGGCGTCCGGCCGCGTACCGCGAGCCCGAGCGCCCCGCGGAGCGCTTGACGAGGATCCAGGCGATCGGGCCGAGGAACGGCAGCAGGATGATGAGGACGATCCACAGCCCCTTGGGGATGCCGCCGCGCTCCTCCTCGTCGCTCGAGGCGAGGTCGACGAGCGCGTAGACCGCGAGGCCGACGGCGATGAGGGGGAGCAGCACGCGAAGCATGGCTCCAGCCTACGGGCCGTACCCTGGAGTCGTGCCTGTCGTGATCTACTCCGTCCTGCGTCTGCTGCTCTTCGCCGCCGCGCTGGGCGTGCTCTGGTTCGCCGGCCTCCGGGGCTGGCTGCTCGTCCTCGTCGCCGCGGTCGTCGCGCTCATGCTGTCGTACCTGACCCTGCGCAGGCCCCGTGAGGCGGCGTCGCGCTACCTCGCGGAGCGGGCCGAGCACCGCGCCCGGACGGGCGAGCGGTTCTCGCGCGAGATCGAGGACGACGCCGCGGCCGAGGACGCGGCCCTCGACGCGCAGGAGGACGCGGCCTCGTCCGGCGCGGACGCGACGTCGACCGAGCAGCCCGGGGCGCCGTCGGCCCGCTGAGCCCCCCGGAGCCCTCCGGAGCAGGCTCGGCCGTGCTCAGAGCGCGAGCCCGACCCCCAGGAGCACGCCGTACGCGAGCTCGAACAGCCCGGTCCCGGCGAGCACCGGCACGAGGAGCGGCCCGCGCGCGCCCGCGATCACCGGGACCGTGAGCAGCACCGCGGGCAGCAGGAGCAGCAGGACGGCGAGCGACCAGGGCGCCGCGAACGCGCACACGACCGCCAGCAGCAGCGGGACCCAGATCATCGCGACGTAGGCCCGGCGGGCGCGGAAGTCGCCGAGCCGGACCGCGAGGGTCCGCTTGCCCGCGACGACGTCGGTCGGGATGTCGCGGATGTTGTTCACCATGAGGATCGCGCACGCGAGCAGGCCCACCGCGACCGCGCCGACGGCCGACGGCCACGTGACCACGCCCGCCTGGGTGTAGGTGGTGCCGAGCGTGGCCACGAGGCCGAAGAACAGGAACACCCCGACCTCGCCGAGGCCCCGGTAGCCGTAGGGGTTGCGGCCGCCCGTGTAGTACCAGCCCGCGAGGATCGCGAGCGCGCCCACGGCGATCAGCCACCAGTGGCCGGTCACCGCGCAGAGCACGAGCCCGAGCACGGCGGCGACGCCGAACGCGCCGAACGCCGCGGCGCGCACCTGGCCCGGCCGTGCCGCGCCGGTCGCCGTGAGGCGCATCGGGCCGACGCGGTCGAGGTCGGTTCCCCGCACGCCGTCGGAGTAGTCGTTGGCGTAGTTCACGCCCACCTGGAGCGCGAGCGCGACGCCGAGGGCGAGCAGCGCGGGCCAGAACGCGAAGCCGTCCACCTGGGCCGCGGCGCCGGACCCGACGATGACGGGCGTGGCGGCGGCGGGGAGGGTGCGCGGGCGCGCGCCCGCGACCCACTCGGTGGTGCTGGCCATGGTGCTCCGTCTCGGTCGTGCGGGTCGTGCAGGGGGGGGTGGGACCGCGCGGCTCAACCAGGGGAGACCTGGAGGTGCCCGACGGCGAGCCGCGTCACCGCGGCGCGGTCCACCTTGCCGGGCCCGCGGCGCGGGAGCTCCGCGACGACGAGCACGCGACGCGGTGCGGCCGCGCGCTCCAGCCTATCCGCGACGCGGTCCCGGACGGCGGCGACGAGCGCGGCCGGGGCGTCCGCGACCGCGTCCCCGGCGACGTGCCCGGGGCCGAGGGGCGTCGTCCCGGCGGTCGTGACGACCGCGACGACCTCCTGCCCCCACTCCGGGTGCGGCACGCCGACGACGCACGCCTCGCCCACGCCGTCCACCTCGCCGACGAGGGCCTCGACCGCCGCCGGCGCGACGTTGACGCCGCCCGAGACGACGACGTCGTCCGCCCGGCCGAGCACGGTGAGCGTCGGCCGGTCCGGCGGCTCGTCGAGCCGGCCGAGGTCGCTGGTGCGGAACCAGCGCGTGCCGTCGTCGTCGGTGCGGAACGCGTGCCCGGTCGCGTCGGGGTCACCGAGGTAGCCGTCCGCGAGGACGGGCCCGGCCAGCTCGACGACGCCCGCGGTCCCTCCCGGGGCGTCCGTCCCCTCCTGCCGCGCGCCGAGCCGCACGCGCACCCCCGCGAGCGGGACGCCGTCGTACACGCACCCGCCGCTCGTCTCCGTCATGCCGTACGTGGTCACGACGCGGGCGCCTGCCGCCCGCGCGCGGCGCAGCAGGGCCGGAGGCGTGGCGGCCCCGCCCAGCAGGACCGCGTCGAGGCCGCAGAGCGCGTCGAGGCCCGCCGTGCCGCCGTCGGAGCCCGCGTCCGCCGCGGCGAGGAGGCGGTGGAGCTGCGTGGGGACGAGCGAGACGTACCGGCGCTCGGCGGGCGGGGTGCGGCCGACGAGCGCCGCGAAGCCGGCGGGCGTGAAGGGTTCGTCCGGCGGCGCGACCGTGAGGCCCCGCCCGGCCGCGTGCGCACGGGCGACGACCTGCACGCCCGCCACGTGCGTCGGGGGGAGCGTGAGGAGCCAGTGTCCCGGGCCGCCGAGGCGCTCGTGCGTCGCGGCGCCCGAGGCCCGCAGCGCGGCCGCGGACAGCACGACCTCGCGCGGCTCGCCCGTCGAGCCCGACGTGCGCAGGACGAGCGCGGTGCCCGGGGGGACGTCGGCGCGCCCGGGCCGGGGGAGCAGCGCGACGGGCGCGACCGGGGGCCCCGCGCCGTCGAGCGCGGCGCCGACGGCCGAGACCAGGGCGTCGAGATCGGCGGGGACGACGGCGCGGTTCACCGGATCAGCGTAGGCCGGGCCGTAGGGTGGCCGGGAAACGCACGTCCGTCGCAGGGGCTGCCCCAGGACCGGGTCCTGGGCCGACGGGAAGGTCGAGGATGACGAGGACGGGACGAGGGTCCGGCGCGCTCCGGGCGGGGCTGGTCGCCGCGCTCGCCGCGGCGACGGTCCTGCTCGCGGGGTGCTCCGGCGAACCGGCCGCACCCACCACGGAGACGGTCGACGCGGACGTGTCCGCGGACAAGGGGGCGCCGCCGACTCCGGAGGTGCCGCTCGTCTGGCCGCTCACCGGGGTCGCGGCCGAGGAGGTCGCCGACCGGCCGGCGCTCGCGGTGAAGATCGAGAACGCGCCCCAGGCGCGCCCGCAGACCGGCCTGGAGCAGGCCGACGTCGTGTGGGAGGAGGTCGTCGAGGGCGGCATCACGCGCTTCGTCGCCGTCTACCACTCGCAGGTCCCCGAGCGCGTGGGACCCGTCCGGTCGGTCCGGCCCATGGACCCCGCGATCGTCGGGCCGCTGCACGGGATCCTCGCGTACACCGGCGGCCAGGAGCCCTTCGTCGACGCCGTCGGCGCGGCGGGCATCCAGTCGGTCGTCATGGACCACGGCGACGACGGGTTCACCACGACCCGGGCGCGCCGGGCGCCGCACAACGTGTACGGCAGCCCGGAGGAGTTCTGGGCCCAGGCCGACGGCGACCGCACCTCGCCCCCGCCCGCCCAGCTCGTCTTCGCCCGGGAGCCGGGGACCGCGACGGCCACCGTGGCGGGCGCGCCCGCGACGCGACTCGACGTCCGGCTCACGCACGCGAGCCGCGCCGTGTGGGAGTGGAACGCCGACGAGGGGCGCTACGTGCGCAGCGAGGGCGACACCCCGGCCGTGTCGTCGGACGAGGTGCGGCTCGCGGCGACGAACGTCGTGCTGCTCGCCGCGACGATGGAGAACACCCCGTTCAAGGACCCCGCCGGCGTGCCCGTCCCGGAGACGAAGCTCGTCGGGACCGGCGAGGGCGTCGTCGCGAGCGGCGGCAAGCAGGTGGCGGTGTCGTGGTCCAAGGAGGCGGTCGACGCCCCGCTCGTGCTCACCGGGGCGGACGGCGCACCGGTCGAGCTCGAGCCCGGTGCCTCGTGGATCGAGCTCGTGCCGATCGGGTCGGGGAGCTGGGAGATCTCCTGACGGCCGCTCTCGTCCGGCGGCGGCCGCCCCGGGTCCTCCCCACGGCGTACGACCGCTCCGCCCCGAGGGGGACCGGCGGGCACGCAGGTCGAGCCGCGGGGCCGACGCGCCGACGGGGTCCTGGGCGGCACCGTGGAGTCATGGCAACCGTCGTCCCGCACCCCGTCCACCCGTCCCAGCCCGGCGAGGGCGCCCCGCAGCGCTCGACCGAGGGCCAGCTCCCGCCGTCCTACGCGCCGCGCACGCCGCGCGACGACGAGCCCGGCGTCGCCCGCTCGGCCGCGCCCGTCGCGATCTCGGTCGGGCTCCTGTTCGGCCTCGCCGTCGCCGCGGCGTTCGTCGGCCGCGGCCTCATCGAGATGCTGACGAGCCTCGTCGGCGGCTCCTGACCCGCAGGTCAGAACGCGTAGCCGAACCGGCCCCAGTCCGGGTCGCGCCGCTCGAGGAACGCGTCGCGCCCCTCCACGGCCTCGTCCGTGAGGTACGCCAGCCGCGTCGCCTCGCCCGCGAAGACCTGCTGGCCCATGAGCCCGTCGTCCGCGAGGTTGAACGCGAACTTGAGCATCCGGATCGCCTGCGGCGACTTTGTCGCGATCGTGCGCGCGTAGTCCAGCGCGAGCGCCTCGAGGTCCGCGTGGTCCGCGACCTCGTTCACCGCCCCCCACTCGTACGCGTCCTGCGCCGAGTACTCCCGCGCGAGGAAGAAGATCTCCCGCGCCCGCTTCTGCCCCACCTGCCGTGCCAGGTACGCCGAGCCGTAGCCCCCGTCGAACGAGCCGACGTTCGCGTCGGTCTGCTTGAACCGCGCGTGCTCGCGGCTCGCGATCGACAGGTCCGCGACGACGTGCAGCGAGTGCCCGCCGCCGGCCGCCCACCCGTTGACGACCGCGACCACGACCTTGGGCATCGTCCGGATCAGCCGCTGCACCTCGAGGATGTGCAGGCGCCCCGCACGCCCCGGGTCGACGGCGTCGCGCGTGTGCACCTCGCCGCCGCCGTCGGGCGCGGTCGTGTACTGGTAGCCGGAGCGCCCGCGGATCCGCTGGTCGCCGCCCGAGCAGAACGCCCATCCGCCGTCCTTGGGCGAGGGCCCGTTGCCCGTGAGGAGCACGGTCCCGACGTCGGACGTCATGCGCGCGTGGTCGAGCACGCGGTACAGCTCGTCCACGGTGTGGGGGCGGAACGCGTTGCGCACCTCGGGCCGGTCGAACGCGACGCGCACGACGGGCAGGTCGCGCACGACGGCGCCGTCCGCATCACGCTCCACGCCCCGGTGGTAGGTGACGTCGGTCAGCTCCTCGAACCCCGCGACGTCGCGCCACGCGCTCGGGTCGAACGTCTCGGACACCTGGCGGGGGAGCGCTCGCGGGCGGGGGTCGTCGGCGGGGGCGGCGGGGGTCGGGTCGGTGCTGCTCACGACCGTCACGGTAGCCGCTGCGGGGCGAGGCCCGCGCCCTGCGCGGGCGCCCGCTGCGCGGCGCGGGGCGAGGGCGCCGGGTCGTCGGCTCCCCGCGGCGGTGCCGCGAGGCCGAGGACGAGGCCGGCCCCGACGACGAGCGTCCCGACCAGGGAGCGGGCGTCGAGCGCCTCGAACCCGAGGGCGACCGAGGCGGCGAGCGCCGCGACGGGCAGGAGGCCCGCGAACAGCCCGGCCCGGGCCGGGCCGATCGTGGCGAGCCCGGAGTACCAGAGCAGGAACGCCACGGCCGTGACGACGACGGCGAGGTACGCGAGCGCGGCGAGCTCGGCGGCGTCGGGCGCGACGAGGAACGGCTGCCCCGTGACCTGCTGCCGGACGAGGCCGAGCAGGGCGAGCTGCGGGACGGCCAGGACGCACGCGTACGCGGAGACGCGCAGCGCGCCGAGCGTCGGCAGGAGCGGCACGGCGAGCAGCGAGAAGCACACCTCGCACGCGAGCGCGCCGAGCGCGAGCGCGACGCCGACCGGGTCGCCGGCGCCGCCGCCCTCCACGACCACGACGCCGGCCGTCACCACGACGGCCGCTGCGAGGGTCCGGACCGCGACGCGGCGGGCCCGGAGCGCGGCGGCCGCGGCGAGCACGACGGGCGAGGCACCGACGACCGCTCCGACGAGGGACGGGTCCGCGCGGCCCGCGCTCTCGACGACGAGGACGCTGAAGCCCACGAGCCCGGTCGCGGCGAGCGCGAGGAGGCGCAGCAGCGCGCGCGGCGACGGCAGGAGCCACGGTGTGCGGCGTACGGCGAGGACGGCGAGCAGGACGAGCGCCGCGACGGCGTAGCGCGCGGCCTGCCCGCCGAGCACCGGGAAGTCGGCGAGGGCGGCGGACGCGACGAACGACGAGCCGACGATCACCATGCCGACGGCGCACCGGAGGTCGCCGGACCGGGGCGGGCCGGGGCGGTCGGGCACGCGGCCGCCGTCGTCGGACGGGACGCCGTGGGGAGAGCGAGGGGCGGGGAGGGTCATGCGTCGACCGTAGGGACGTCTCTGGTCCAGGGTGCAGGTCCAGATCGTGCCTGCTTCACTGGGCCAGATGACGACCCGGATCGAGCCCGACGCGCTGCTGCTCGCCCTCGGCCCGCGACCGGGGCGTGACGTCGGCCGCTGGCTCCACGACGGTCTGCGCGCGGCCGTGGTGGACGGGCGGCTCGAGGCGGGTGCGGTGCTCCCCTCGAGCCGCGACACCGCGGCGGTGCTCGGCGTCTCGCGCGGCACGGTCACGACCGTCGTCGACGTGCTCGTCGGCGAGGGCCTGCTCGTGTCCCGGCCTCGGTCGGGGGTGTCGGTGGCGGCGCTGCCCGCGCCGCCGTCGGGCCGGGCGGCGACGGCGACGACCACGCCCGTGGGCGTCGAGCGCGGTGCCGCGCCGGGCGACGGACTGGACGACGGGGCGGGTGGCGAGCCCCGTGCGCTGCCCGGGACCGAGCGCCGCCCGGCGTCGACGACCCGGCCCGTGAGCGTCGGCACGCCCGACCCCGCGCTCTTCCCCCGTGCCGCGTGGGCGCGCGCCGTGCGCGACGGGGTGCGAGGGCTGGCCGACGCCGACCTGGGCTACCCGGACCCGCAGGGGCTGCCGGCCCTGCGCGAGGCGCTCGCGGTCCACCTGCGCCGCGCGCGCGGCGCCCACGTCGCGGCGGAGGACGTGGTCGTGGTGAGCGGGGTCGCGCAGGCGCTGTCCCTCCTCGCCCGGCTGCTCGCCGCGGGCCGGGTCGCGGGCGCGCGACCGGCGGAGCCCGTGCGCGTCGCGGTCGAGGACCCGTCGTCGCGCGGGGCGCTCGAGCTGCTGCGCGACGCGGGCCTGCGCACGGTCGGCGTGCCCGTGGACGCCGACGGTCTGCGCGCGGACCTGCTGCCCGACGACGCGCGCGCCGTCCTCGTGACGCCGGCTCACCAGTTCCCGCTCGGGGTCGTGCTCGCCCCGGCGCGACGGCGTGCCCTGCTCGCCTGGGCCGCGGCGGGCGAGCGCCTCGTCCTCGAGGACGACTACGACGCCGAGCTGCGGTACGACCGGCAGCCGGTCGCCTCGGTGCAGGCCCTGGACCCGGAGCGCGTGGTGCTGCTCGGCTCGGTGTCGAAGCTGCTCTCGCCCGCGCTGCGGCTCGGCTGGGTCGTGGCCCCACCACGTGTCGTCGGGCCGTTGGTGGAGGCGAAGCGGCACGCGGACCTCGGGACGTCCGTGCCCGAGCAGGCGGCCCTCGCGGCGCTGCTCGGGTCAGGCGCCTACCAGCGTCACCTGCGCCGGGCCCGGCTCGTGTACCAGCGGCGTCGTCGTGCGCTGCTCGACACGCTCCGCCACGCGCTGCCGGGCGTCGAGGTCGGGGGAGTGGCCGCGGGCCTGCACCTCGTCGTCCCGCTGCCCGGCCCTGCCGCCGAGCGTGCCGCGCTCGACGGGCTGCACGCGGCAGGGGTGCCGGCCGAGCCGTTGAGCGGGACGGTGGTGGACCGGGCGGAGCCGGGCGTCGTCGTCGGGACGGCGCGCGTCCGCGAGACCGAGGTCGCGCGCGTCGTGGAGGTCCTCCGGGCCGCCGTCTTGACGGGCGACCACAAACTGGTACGTTAGTACCAGTTCTGCGCACGACGGCGGGCCCTGCCACCCGGTGCGTCGACCCGAGGGAGTCTCCCCATGGCATGGATCGTCCTCATCGTGTCCGGCATGCTCGAGGCCGGCTGGGCCCTGAGCCTCAAGGCGTCGCACGGCTTCACCAAGCTCTGGCCGAGCGTCGCGTTCGTCGTCATGCTCGTCCTGAGCATGGTCGGCCTGAGCATCGCGCTGAAGTCCCTGCCCGTCGGCGTGGCCTACGGTGTCTGGGTGGGGATCGGTGCCTCGCTGACCGCAGTCCTCGCCGTCGTCCTGTTCGACGAGCCCGTCACGATCCTCAAGGTGATCTCCCTCGTGCTGATCGTCGCGGGGGTCGTCGGGCTCAACCTCTCCGGGGGAGGGCACTGACACCCATGCCGACCGAGACCGTCGACCCGCGACCCGCGCCGCGTCGCCAGGCGCGCGGCGTGGCGCGCCGTGACGCGATCGTCCGCGCCGCCGCGGACCTCATCCTCCAGGAGGGGCCCGCCGCGGTGACCCACCGGGCCGTCGCGTCCCGGGCCGACGTCCCGCTCGCCGCCACGACGTACTACTTCACCGGCCTCGACGACCTCATCGGCGCGGCTGGCGAGGTCGTCGTCGCCGGGTGGGCCGCCCACGCGCGCGGCGCGGCCGAACGGGCCGCGCGCGGCGCGGACCGCGCGCGCCTGGACGCGCACGTGCTCGTCGACGCCGTCCTGCCGCCCGGGGGCGAGAGCGAGCTGCGCGGCTTCTACGAGCACCTCGTGGGCGCGGGCCGCTACCCGGCGCTCGCCCGTGCCTACGGCGAGGGCAGGCAGGGGCTCGACGACGCCGTCGGTCAGCTGCTCGCGGTGCGTGGTCTCGCGAGCGTGCCGCCCGGGCTGCTCATCGCCGTGGTGGACGGCGCCGCGGTGAGCGCGCTGAGCGAGGGCCACGACGTGCGCGCGCTCGCCGTGCAGCTCGTCGGCGAGCTCGTGGGCCACCCTCGCGCGAGCTGACGGCCCACCCCGGCGACGTGGGACCGCCCGCGGTGGCCTAGCCTGGAACGCGTGCCCGACCCTCTCGAGACCGTCGTCTACCGCACCCCTCTGACCACGCGGTTCCGCGGGCTCGACGCGCGCGACGGCGTGCTGCTGCGCGGCGAGGCCGGCTGGGGCGAGTTCTCCCCGTTCTGGGACTACGACGACGCCGAGTCGGCCGCCTGGCTGCGCGCGGCGCACGAGGCCGCGCACGAGGGCTGGCCGGACGCCGTGCGCGACCGCGTGCCCGTCAACGCCACCGTCCCCGCGGTCGGGCCCGACCGCGCGCGCGAGCTCGTCGCCGCGTCCGGGGGGTGCCGCACCGCGAAGGTCAAGGTCGCGCAGCACGGGCCAGACGGCGCGCTCGAACCCCTGGGAGCCGAGGTCGCGCGCCTCGAGGCCGTGCGCGACGCGCTCGGCCCGGGCGGGCGCGTGCGGATCGACGCCAACGGGGCGTGGGACGTCGACGAGGCCCTGCGGCGCCTACCCCTCCTCGACCGCGCGGCGGGCGGGCTGGAGTACGTCGAGCAGCCGTGCGCCGACGTCGCGGGGCTCGCGGCCGTGCGGCGCGGGCAGCGGGGCGACGCCGCGGTGCCGGTCGCTGCCGACGAGTCGATCCGCCGGGCCGCGGACCCCCTCGCCGTGGTGCGCGCCGACGCCGCGGACGTCGTCGTCCTCAAGGTCCAGCCCCTCGGCGGCGTGCGCGCGTGCCTCGACCTCGCCGAGCAGGTCGGGCTCCCCGTCGTCGTGTCGTCCGCGCTCGAGTCGTCCGTGGGCATCGCCGCGGGCGTCGCGCTCGCGGCCGCGCTCCCCACGCTGCCCTACGCGTGCGGGCTCGCGACCGTCAACCTCTTCGTCGCCGACGTGGCCGACCCGCCCCTCGTGCCCGTCGACGGTGCGCTTCCCGTCGTCCGCCCCGCGCCCTCCGCCGCGGCGCTCGCGGCCACCGCGGCGGACGACGAGACCGACCGGCGCTGGCGCGAACGGCTCGATCGCGTCGCCGGCCTGGCGCTCACGGGGGGTGCGCGATGAGCGCGCCCGCCGGCGCACCGGGCCCCGGCGCCGCCGCACCGCGCGACGGCGCGACCGCGTTCGACCCGCTGCTCGACGGCATGGACGCGCAACCGCCCGCGGTGCGCAGCGCGTTCGCCCTCGTGCACCGCCTCGCGCTCGCGGGCGTCGCCGACGTGGTCCTCGCGCCGGGGTCGCGCAGCGCACCGCTCGCCTACGCGCTCGCGGCGGCGTCCGACCTCGGGCACCTCACGCTGCACGTGCGGGTCGACGAGCGCGCGGCCGGCTTCCTCGCCGTCGGCCTCTCGCGCGGCGCGGGGCCGGTCGTGCACGGCGGCGTCGCGCTGCCCCGGCCGGTCGCGATCGTCACGACCTCCGGGACGGCCGTCGCGAACCTGCACCCCGCGGTGCTGGAGGCGCACCACACGGGCGTCCCGCTGGTGCTCCTCACCGCCGACCGGCCGCACGAGCTGCGGGGCACGGGCGCGAACCAGACGACGCACCAGGCCGGGTTCTTCGGACCGGCCGTGCGGTTCGCCGCGGACGTCCCCGCTCCTGACGGCCGCCCGGGCGAGGTGCGCGACCTCCTCGCCGTCGCGACGCGCGCGCTCGCCGAGGCGGTCGGCGCACGCTCGGGGCACCCCGGCCCGGTCCACCTCGACCTCGCGTACCGCGAGCCCCTCGTCCCCGTCGCCGCGGCCGGCGTCGACGCGCTCGCCGCACCGGGTCCCGACCCGCGCGGCGTCCGCGCGGCCGCCGTGCTGACCACCGCCGTGCCGTCGGGCCCGCAGCCGCGCGACGACGCCGCGCTCGTCGGCGCGTCGGTCGTGCCCGTCCCCGTGCCCGTCGCCGTGCCTGTCGCCGTGCCCGTCCCCGGCGTGCGGACCGTCGTCGTCGCGGGCGACGGGGCGGGCCGCGTCGCCCGCGACCTCGCCGAGGCGCGCGGCTGGCCGCTGCTCGCGGAGCCGTCGTCGGGGGCGGCGGGCGGCCCGAACCTGGTCGTCGCGCACGCGCTCGTGCTCGGGGTCGACGCGCTCGTGGACGGCGTCGAGCACGTCGTCGTGCTCGGCCGCCCGACGCTCTCGCGGCCCGTGCAGCGCCTGCTCGGGCGGCCCGACGTCGAGGTGAGCGTCGTCTCGCCGGGCGCCGGCCCGTGGCCCGACGCCGCGCGCAACGCGTCGACGGTCCTGACGGCGGTACCCGAGCGGTGGCTCGACCCGCGCCCGGGTACCCCGGACCCGTCCGAGCCCGCGCCAGGGCCGGCGTCGGGCCACGCGACCGACGCGGGGTGGCTCGCGCGCTGGCGCGGGGCGTCGGCAGCGGCCGCGGAGGTCGTCGCCGCGGCGACCGACGGGTCGCGGACCGACGGCCCGAGCGTGGCGCGCGCCGTCGTCGGAGGATGCGGGCCGGACGACCTCCTCGTGGTGGGGTCGTCCAACCCGGTGCGGGACCTGGCCCTCGTGCTCGGCCTCGACGCCGACGCGCCGCGCGTCCTGGCGAACCGCGGCCTCGCCGGGATCGACGGCACCGTGTCCACGGCGCTCGGGGCGGCGGTCGCCACGGCCCGCCCGCACCGGCGCACGTGCGCGCTGCTCGGCGACCTCACGTTCCTCCACGACGCGGGCGGCCTGCTGCGGGGCCCGCACGAGCCGCACGTCGACCTGCAGCTCGTCGTGGTGAACGACGACGGCGGCTCGATCTTCGCGGGGCTCGAGCCGGGCGGGCTCGGGGAGACGTCGGAGGCGGCGGGCCGCGCGTTCGAGCGGGTCTTCGCGACCCCGCACGGGGCGAACCTCGCCCAGCTCTGCGCCGGGTACGGCGTGGACCACCAGCTCGTGCAGGACGTCCCGTCGTTGCGGCACGCGCTGGCCGCACCGAGCCACGGCGTCCAGGTGCTCGAGGTGCGCGTCCCCCGCGCCGACCGGCGCGCGGCGGGCCAGCGTCTCGCCGGGCGCGTCCACGAGGCGGTGCGCGCGGCGCTCGCCTGAACTCGCAGCAAACTCCCAGGCTCGTTCAAGCGTCGTTCAAGCGCGCGGGTGTGAAGTAGTGGGCAGAAACGAGGAGGCCCACCATGACCCACACCCCGGGCACCGAGCCCACCCCCACCACGCCGACCACCGACGCACCGGTCGCCGCGGCGCCCACGACGCCTGCGCCCGCGACCCCTACGACGACGCCCGCCGCCGCGGAGCGCGCCGCGACGATCGCCGTCGAGACGCCCACGCAGCCGCTCGCCCCGGTCGGCGCGACGCAGCCGCTGCCCGCGGCGACGAACCCCGTCACGACGCCGACCCCGAGCCCGGCCCCGGCCGCCGCCGGTGAGCAGGCGCCCGCGCACCCCATCACGCACCCGACGCAGCCGCTCGCCGCGCCGCAGCACGTGCAGCACGTCGCGCCGCCCCGGCCCGTGCCGTCCGGACACGCGGCCGCGACGCCGATGCCCAACCCCTACGCACGACCCGCCCAGGGCACCCCCGCCGGCCCGCACGCGCCGTCGGGCGCCTACGGCCCGCCGCCCGCGCCGCCGGTCCCGACCGCCCAGGACGGGGCGGAGTCCCCGAAGCGTCGACGCACGTGGGTGCCGGTCGTGAGCGCGGCGGCTGCGGCCGCGGTCCTCGCGAGCGTCGGCACGGCCGGTCTCACCGGTGCGTTCAGCCCCGACCAGGACACCGCGTCGCTCGCCGACGTCGGCCAGCACCAGGAGAACACGGCCGCGCCCGTCTCCGACTCGTCCTCGCAGAACCCGAACTGGGAGTCCGTGACGAAGGCCGTCTCCCCGTCGGTCGTCGCGATCCAGGTGCAGACCCAGCAGGGCGGCGCCGAGGGGTCGGGCGTCATCATCGACGACAAGGGCCACGTCCTGACGAACAACCACGTCGTGTCCGGCGCGGAGAACGACACCGTCCAGGTGACGCTCAGCGACGGCCGCCTCTTCGAGGCGAAGATCGTCGGGCTCGACCCGGCGACGGACCTCGCCGTCGTGCAGCTCGTCGACGCGCCCGACGACCTCCAGCCCGCGACGCTCGGCGACTCCGACGACGTGAGCGTCGGCGAGTCGGTCCTCGCGGTCGGCAACCCGCTGGGACTCGCGAACACCGCGACGACCGGCATCGTGTCGGCCGTGGACCGCCCGGTCTCCGCGTCGGGCGAGGACGGCGGCACGTCCGTCGTGACGAACGCCATCCAGATCGACGCCGCGATCAACCCCGGCAACTCCGGCGGCCCGCTGTTCGACGCGCAGGGTCGCGTCATCGGCATCACGTCGTCGATCGCGACGCTGTCGGGCGGAGGCACCCAGTCCGGCTCGATCGGCCTCGGGTTCGCCATCCCCGTGAACCTCGCGAAGTCGATCAGCGAGCAGCTCATCGAGAACGGCACCGCCGAGCACGCGTTCCTCGGCGTGACGCTCGCGGACGCCACCGCGACCGCCGACGGCGTCACGCGCCGCGGCGCCGAGGTCCAGGAGGTGACCGACGGGTCGCCCGCGGCCGACGCCGGCATCCGGTCCGGCGACGTGATCGTCGAGATCGACGGTCACGCGGTCGGCGGCGCGGAGTCGCTCACGGCCTTCGTCCGCGAGCGCGCCGCGGGCGCGAAGTCCACGCTGACCGTGGTGCGCGACGGCAAGACGCTCGAGCTCGACGTCACCCTCGCGACGCGCCCCGCGGACGACGAGACCACCGGCCAGGGCTCGCAGGACGGTCAGGGCCAGCTCCCGGGCCAGGGCGGCAGCCAGGACGGCCAGGGCCAGCTCCCCGGCCAGGGTGACCAGGGCGGCGACCAGGGTCAGCAGACCGACCCGACCGACCCGGGCAACGTGCCGAACCCGTTCGACTGGTTCTTCGGCGGCCAGGGCTGACCCTGACGGGCGCCCCGCGAGGGGCGCCCCCGATCTGCGGGGGCGGGTCGTCGTGCCGGCACGCGCGACCCGCACCCCGCGCCACGTCCCGTCGCGACCTCTGACCGCGACGGGCGGGTGGCCGGACCGCGGACGTCCCCCCACGGTCGGGCCATCGCACGAGCGGCCGGCACGGATCCCCGTGCCGGCCGCTCGTCGTCGGTGGTGCCCCGCTCAGTCGGTGGCCGCGACGTTCGGTGCCCACGGCGCGGCGTCGCCCGACGCGGCCGGCGACGACGGTGCCTCCACGCGCTTGGTGAAGAAGCCGGCGGTCTCGGCGTAGCCGCCGGAGACGTAGAACTCCTTGGAGAGCCCGGTGGCGAGGCCGACGCGGCGCGCGCCCACCTCCGCCGCCCACTCCTCGGCACTCTCGAGGAGGAGGCGGCCGATGCCCTGGCGGCGGTGCGACGGGAGGACGGCGACCTCCTCGACCCGGCAGACGACGCCGCTGGACGCGAAGGTCAGGTGCCGGTTCGCGAGCAGGTACCCCACCACGCCGTGGTCGGGCAGCTCCGCCACGGCGAAGTACGTGTCGAGCGCGGCGAGCAGCGGTCCGAAGGACCGCTCGAACGCGTCCCGCTCGGGGTCGTGGCGGGGCAGCTCGAGGACGAGCGGCCACACGGCGTCACGGTCGGCGACGACGGCCCGACGGACGAGCACGCCGGACGGGGCGGTGGAGCGGGGACGGGAAAACTGGGAGGAGTCGGACACCTCCCGAAACTAGCAGCGCCGAGGGCGCCGGGCCTGGTCGTCCGGGTGGCGGTCGAAAGTCGGCGGGGGTGACGTTCCGCACGCCCGCGGGCCCGCGCAGGGCACCGCGGCCGTCAGGCCTCGCCGAGCGCGTAGCGCATCGGCTCGAGCTTCGCCTCCGACTCGGCGACCTCGGCCGCCGGGTCGGACGCGGCGACGATCCCGCAGCCGGCGAACAGCCGCACCGACCGGGGGTCCGTCGCCGAGAGCTCCGCCGAGCGCAGCGCGATGCCCCACTCGCCGTCGCCGTCCGCGCCGAGCCACCCGACCGGCCCGGCGTACCGACCGCGGTCCATGCCCTCGATCTCGCGGATCACGTCGCGCGCGACGCTCGTCGGCGTGCCGCACACGGCCGCCGACGGGTGCAGGGCCGCGGCGAGCGCGAGGCTCGTCGGCCCGGCCGCCGCACCGCCCGACGAGCCCGGGGCGACCGCTCCCCGTGCGAGGACCGCGGTCACGTCCGACGCGAGGTGCATGACGTTCGGCAGGTGCAGCACGAACGGCGCGTCGGGGACGTTCATCGACGAGCAGAACGGCGCGAGCGCCTGCGCGACCGACCGCACCGCGTACTCGTGCTCCTCGAGGTCCTTCGACGACCGGGCGAGCTGCGCCGCCCGCAGGAGCGCCTCGTCGTCGGACAGCCCGCCGCGGCGGATCGTCCCCGCGAGCACGCGCGACGTGACGAGTCCCTTCTCGCTGCGGACCAGGAGCTCGGGCGTCGCGCCCACGAGACCGTCGACGGAGAACGTCCAGCACGCCTCGTACGCCGTCGCCAGGCGCGCGAGCAGCCAGCGCGGGTCGACCGGCTCCGCCGTGTGCGCGACGACGTCCCGCGCCAGGACGACCTTCTCGAGCGCGCCCGAGCGGATGCGCTCGACGCCCTCCGCCACGACCGCGGCCCAGTCGTCGGCCCGCAGCGCGCCGTCGTGCCACGCCACCTCGCCGGGCGACGTGACGGGCGTGCGGGGCGTGCGGCGCAGCGCGTCCGTCGGGGAGGACGAGAGCGACCCGGCGGTGTCGACGGTGGTGAGCCACGCCCGGCCGTCGCGCCGGCCGACGACGACGCGCGGCACGACGAGCACCCCGCCCGCGCGGACCGGGTCGTGGGCGTCGTCGCCGGGCGCGGAGTCGTCGAACGCGAACGAGCCGAACGCGACCGGCCCCGTTCCCGGGAGACCGACCTCGTCGCGCACGACGGCGCGCGCGAGCGTCTCGTGCCACGCGGACTCGGCGTCGGCGAACCGGCCGGGCCCCCACGTCTCGAGCCGCAGCGCCTCGCCCCAGCCCACGATCCCGTCGCCCCGCCGCACCCAGGCGAGGGGCCGCACGTCGGGCAGGAGGTCGACGAGGGCGTCCAGTCCGCCGGGCAGGTCGGGGATCCGGGTGGTCCGCACGACGATGCTCGGCCTGGGGTGGGGCTGTGCGGCCGTGGCCGACGGTTCTGCAGTCATCGCCTCCCAGCGTAAGCCGCGCACGCGGGTGCGCCCTGCGGTGCGGGGACGTGGAAGCATGGGCGGCATGCCCCGCGCCAACCTGGACAAGAAGCCCTCCGAGGTCGCGTCGATGTTCGACGGGATCGCCTCGCGCTACGACCTGACGAACGACATCATGTCGTTCGGCCAGGACCGTGCCTGGCGACGGGCGACGGTGCGCGCGGTCGGCGCGCTGCCGGGGGAGAAGGTCCTCGACCTCGCGGCCGGGACCGGGACGTCGTCCGAGCCGTTCGCCGACGACGGGGTACGGGTCGTGCCCTGCGACTTCTCGCTCGGCATGCTCCAGGTCGGCAAGGAGCGCCGGCCCGACCTGCCGTTCGTCGCCGGTGACGCGACGCGCCTGCCGTTCGCGGACGGGACGTTCGACGCCGTGACGATCTCGTTCGGGCTGCGCAACGTCGTCGACACCGAGGGCGCGCTGCGCGAGATGCTGCGCGTCGTGCGCCCGGGCGGGCGGGTCGTGATCTGCGAGTTCTCGACCCCGACGTGGGCACCGTTCCGGGTCCTGTACCAGGAGTACCTCGTGCAGGCGCTGCCCCGCATCGCCGCCGCCGTGACGCGCGAGGGCGGCTCGTACGAGTACCTCGCGGAGTCCATCGCGGCCTGGCCCGACCAGGTCGGGCTCGGCCGGCACCTGCTCCGCGCGGGCTGGGAGAAGGTCGCCTACCGCAACCTCTCCGGCGGGATCGTCGCGCTCCACCGGGGCACGCGCCCCGCCTGACGCCGTCGCCGGAGCGGTCCTGACGACGCCGAATTCACCCGTCCCGCGCGGTGGCTCCCCATGCCGGTCCGCGCCGTCCGGCCTACCGTCGAGGGACGAGCGCGGCCGAAGGGGGCCCGCGCGCGGCATGACGGGGGCACGACATGGAACGCCTGACCAAGGGTGCGCTGGCGATCGGGGCGGGGGCGCTCCTCCTCCTCGGAGGGGCCGGGACCTATGCGCTGTGGTCCGACTCGCAGGCCGTCGCGGAGGCGGGGGACATCAGCTCCGGCGACCTGGACCTCGCGCTGGGGACGGCCGCCTGGACGCTCAACGGGACCGCGGTCGCGGACGTCACGGCCGTCCGCATCGTCCCGGGCGACGTGCTGGCGCTCAGCCAGCCGATCACGGTGACCGCGATCGGCGACTCGCTGCAGTCGACGCTCGCCGTGAGCGGCACGGACGGCCTCACGGGCGACCAGGCGCTCGTCGACGCGCTCGACGTGGCGTTCGCGCTCGACGGGCCGCCGGCGTGGGCCACCGCCAACGGTGACGGGACCTACGAGGTCGCGCCGTCGACGGCCGCCTACCCGGCGGTCGACGCCGACGTCACGCTGACGTTCGACGCGGCCACGGCCGGCCAGGTCGCGACGAGCTCCGTGGTGAACCTCTCGAGCCTGACGTTCACGCTCGAGCAGCACCTCTGAGAGGAGCGCGGTGGGCGTCGACCTGTCCCGCCGCCGCGCCCGGGTCGCACGTCGTCGCGCCCGACCCGGTCCGGGCGGCACGGGCGGACGCGTCGCGCACGGGCGGCGCGGTGCCGTGCGCGCCGTGGTCGTGCTCGCGCTCGCCGCGCTGCCGCTCTCCGCGGGTGCGGCGTGGGCGACGTGGTCGGCGTCGCGGCCCGTGAGCGGTGCGGACGTGCGGTCGGGCTCGTTCGGCGTCGAGACGTCGTGGCAGTCCTTCCCCGACCTCTCGGCGATGCTGCCGGGCCAGTCCCGCGACGGCGTGGTCGCCGTCACCCACACGGGCGACGGCACGTGGCGCTACCGGCTCGCGGTGGCCTACGAGGGGGCCGTGCGGCCCACCGTCGCGTTCTACCCCGGGGCGACGTGCACGGGGACGGCCCTGCCCGCGGGGGCCCTCAGCCCGCAGACGTACGCGCGGGGCGCGACGACGCAGGTGTGCGTCCGCTACACGCTGCCCGCGGGGAGCCCGAGCGACTGGCAGGGCCAGAGCGCCCAGGTCGCGGTGACGGTCACGCTCGAGAGCAGGCCGTCGTGACGCGCGGCGCCCGGCTCCGGGTCGTCGCGGCGCTGTCCGTGGCGCTCGCGCTCGTCGGCGCCCCGGCCGTCGCGTGGTGGGCGGCGAGCGGGTCGCTCTGGACGACGGCGTCGGCGGGGACGATCCCCGCCCCGACCGGGACCACGTGCACGACGACGGGCACCAACCTCGCGCGGAGCGCGACCGTGCGGTGGACCGCGCCGACGCCCGCCCCGGCCCGCTACCGCGTGACGATCGCGGGAGGCGGGCAGTCCACGACCACCGAGACCACGGCGACGCAGCTCGTCGTCACCGAGTCGCTGCTCGGCGGGCTCCTCCAGTCGATCCTCGACCTGCTGCTGGGCGGCACGACCCTGCAGGTCAGCGTCCAGTCCGTGCACGCGTCGGGATGGGTCTCGGTCCCGAGCAACGCGGTCGCGGTCCGCGGCGCGCTCCTCGCGGGCACCGGGCTCTCGGGGGTCTCCTGTGGCTGAGCGGCCTCGCGGCGGGCAGCACCGCGAGCGCGGCACGACGCGGCGGCACGGGCCGCTCGCCCGGGCGCTCGGCGTGCTCGCGCTCGGGTGCGCCGTCGCGCTCGCGCTCGTGGGGGTCGTCGTGCCGCTCGTGCTGGGGGCGACGCCGTACACGGTGCTCACCGGGTCCATGCGACCGACGTACGCGCCCGGGACGATGGTCGTCGTGCGGCCGGTCGACGTCGCGCACGTCGCGCCGGGGGACGTGGTCACGTACCAGCTCGTGTCGGGTCGGCCGGAGGTCGTCACCCACCGGGTCGTCGCCGTCGGGGTGGGGGCCGACGACGAGCGGGTGCTCACGACGCAGGGCGACGCCAACGCGGCCCCTGACCCGGTGCCGGTCCGCCCCGTGCAGGTCCGCGGCACGGTCGTCTACGCGGTCCCGCTGCTGGGGTGGGTGAGCTCCGCGGTGTCGGGGGACACGCGCCGCACCGTCGCCGTCGTGGCCGCAGCCGGGCTCCTCGGGTGGGGCGCGTGGCAGGTCGCGGCGGGACTGCGCGAGCGCTCACGCCGCCGGGCGTCGCCAGCGGTGACCCCGTGAGGCGGGACCGGGGCCGAGGGCCGCTCCACGCACTTGCCGGGGTGCTGCTCGCGGTCGTGCTCGCCGGGCCGGGCCAGGCCGCGGTGGGAGCGACGGCGCGTGCCGCGGCGGGGCCCGCGGTGGGGGTGGCGGCGGGCACGGGCGCGGTGTCGGGGGAGGAGGACGCGCTCCGGCTGAGCGCCGACGGCGCCACGTGGGCACCCGGGCTCCCGGCGTCGCTCTTCGGGCCGGACGCGCTCGTCGTGCCGGGCGCGACGGTCGCGCGCGACCTGTGGGTCCGCAACGACGGCCCGACGGCGGCGCGCGTCCTCGTCGACCTCGCGCCCGACGTCGACCCGACGGCCGCGCGGACGGGGCTCGGCGCATGGCTCGACGTCCGGCTGGACGGCGCGGTGCCGGGCGCCGCGACCTGGGAGGGGCCCGTGCTCGACCCCGGGGAGGTGGGCCGGGTGGAGGTCAGCGTCGCGATGTCCGCGGCCGCCCCGTCGTCCACGCGCCGCTCGGTCGCCGGGGTGCTGGAGACCGTGCACCTCGTGGGCGTCGCGGACGCCGCCCCGCCGATCGTCCCGGGGGAGCCGCCGTCGACCGGTCCCGGGCTGGCGCGCACCGGGGCGGACGCGTGGGGGCTTGCAGTCGCCGCGGCGCTCGCGGCCGGTGCCGGGCTGGTGCTCGCCCGACTCGGGCGGCGGCGCACGGCGTCGTCCGGCGGACGCTGACCTGCGGCGACACGAACCGGCCGCGCGCTCCGGGACCCGGGGCGGCGCGGAGAGGCTAGGCCATCGACGGGTCGGGCCCCTTGCCCGCCGGTCCTGAGCCACAGGGCCGGGAGTCGTCGGGCCCGAGGACCTTCGTCACACAATCTCCCAGGGAAGGGTCGCCTTGCTACACATCCCGCGCCGGGAGTGACTAAAGTGGCGATGTCCATTGTGACCGACTTCACAAGGACCGTGGGTGCGCCGTGTCCCGACCCGGGTCACGGTGGACCACCAGGAGATGTCCCGACGACCGGACGGTGAGGTGAGCACGGTGGGCGCGAGGCTCGACGACGCCGACGTCATCGTCGTGGGCGCGGGTCCGGCGGGCTCCGCGGCGGCCCACTACTGCGCCGCCGCCGGGCTGAGCGTCCTCCTGCTGGAGAAGTCCTCGTTCCCGCGCGACAAGATCTGCGGCGACGGTCTGACGCCCCGCGCGGTCGCCGAGCTCGTGCGCATGGGCGTCCCGACGCGCGCCGAGGACGGCTGGATCCGCAACGAGGGCCTGCGCGTCGTCGCGAGCGGCCGCTCGTGGGAGCTCGCGTGGCCCGACCTCGCGTCCTACCCGAGCTACGGCATGGCCCGCGCGCGCCACTCGTTCGACCGGACCCTCGCCGAGCACGCGCAGCGCACGGGGGCCAAGCTCCTGGAGCGCACCGCCGTCACGGGCCCCGTGCTCGACGAGCGCACCGGCCGCGTCGTCGGCGTCACCGCGCGACCCGTGGACGACAAGGGACGGCGCGCGGGCGACGAGGTCACCTACCGCGCGCCCGTCGTCATCGCCGCCGACGGCGTCTCGTCGCGCTTCGCGCTCGCGCTCGGCCTCGCGCGCCGCGAGGACCGCCCGATCGGCGTCGCCGTCCGCACCTACTTCCGCACCCCCCGTCACGACGACCCGTGGATGGAGTCGCACCTCGAGCTGTGGGACGGCAAGCCCCGCGAGTCCAACCTGCTGCCCGGCTACGGCTGGATCTTCTCGCTCGGCGACGGGACCGCGAACGTCGGGCTCGGCTCGGTGAGCTCGACCCCGGCGCGCCAGTCGGCGGCGAACGTCGACTACAAGGACCTCTTCGCCACCTGGATGCGCAACGCGCCCGAGGAGTGGGAGTTCACCGAGGAGAACCGGCTCGCGCCCGTGCGCGGCGCGGCGCTCCCCATGGGCTTCAACCGGTCGCCGCTGTACACGCGCGGCGTGCTCCTCGTGGGCGACTCGGGCGGCATGGTCAGCCCGTTCAACGGCGAGGGCATCGCGTACGCGATGCAGGCCGGGCGGGCGGCGGCCGACGTCGTCGCCCAGTCGCGCGTGCGGCTCACCGACGGCGGCCGTGAGCGCGCGCTGCAGACCTACCCGCGGATCATGCGCCGCGAGCTGGGTGGCTACTACACGCTCGGTCGGTACTTCGTGAAGCTCATCGAGCACCCCGAGATCATGCGGATCTGCACGCGCTACGGGCTCCCGCGCCCGGTCGTCATGCGGTTCGTCCTCAAGCTCCTGTCCGACTGCTACGAGCCCCGCGGCGGCGACTGGGTCGACCGCGTCATCGCGGGGCTGACGAGGGTGGTGCCCTCGTCATGAGCCCACGAGGTGGGCCCGCAACGACGCGGGCGCTCGCACCACCTGCAGGTCTTCCCGGGCACCGCCCGGGCGTCCCCGTCCCGAGCCCCCACTCGAGGAGTACGCGATGACCAACCCGTACGTACCGCTTCTCGTCCTCATGGGCGTGGCCGCCGTGCTGGCTCTCGGCGGCGTCGCCGCGAGCGCGGTCATCGGCCCCAAGCGGTACAACCGCGCCAAGCTCGACGCCTACGAGTGCGGCATCGAGCCCACGCCCCACGCGATCGGCGGCGGGCGCTTCCCGATCAAGTACTACCTCGTCGCCATGACGTTCATCGTCTTCGACATCGAGGTCGTCTTCCTCTACCCGTGGGCGGTCGACTTCGCGACGCTCGCGACCTTCGGCCTCGTCGCGATGCTCGCGTTCCTGGCGCTCATCACCGTCCCGTTCGTCTACGAGTGGCGCCGGGGTGGTCTCGAGTGGGACTGAGCGTGCGACCGACCGTCCGCGCCAGCGGGCTCCGGCGAGAGAACTAGGAGAACACCATGGGGATCGAGGAGGCTCCCTCGGGCTTCTTGCTCACCACGATCGAGGACCTCGCGGGATACCTGCGCAAGGCGTCGCTGTGGCCCGTGACGTTCGGGCTCGCGTGCTGCGCCATCGAGATGATGGCCGCCGGCGCGTCGCGGTTCGACCTGTCGCGCTTCGGCATGGAGGTCTTCCGGGCCTCGCCGCGCCAGGCGGACCTCATGATCGTGGCCGGGCGCGTGAGCCAGAAGATGGCGCCGGTCGTGCGGCAGGTCTACGACCAGATGAGCGAGCCCAAGTGGGTGCTGTCGATGGGCGTCTGCGCGTCCAGCGGCGGCATGTTCAACAACTACGCGATCGTGCAGGGCGTCGACCACATCGTGCCCGTGGACATCTACCTCCCGGGCTGCCCGCCGCGGCCGGAGATGCTCATCAACGCGATCCTCGCGCTGCACGACCAGATCCAGCACGAGCCGCTCGGCGTGAACCGCAAGGAGGCGGCGCGCGCCGCCGAGGCGGCGGCGCTCGAGGCGACGCCCACGTTCCAGATGAAGGGGCTGCTGCGGTGACGGACGAGAAGACGGGCGGCGGCACGCCCGTGCCGCAGCCCGAGGAGGTCTCCGGACCGCGGTCGGGCGACCTGGTGACCGGGGCGGGCGCGCCGCGCACGCTCGAGGTCGTCGAGGTGCGCGAGGGCATGTTCGGCGTCCACGGCTCGGGCGACACGTCGGGGTACGGCGGGCTCGTCCAGCCGGTCGCGATGCCCGGCGCGAGCCCGCGGCCCTACGGCGGGTGGTTCGACGAGGTCGTCGACGTCCTCGCGGAGGTCCTCGCCGAGGGCGGCACGCGGTTCGAGGCCGCGGTGGAGCGCGTCGTCGTGGACCCGCCGGGCGCGCACGCCGAGCTGACGATCCACGTGCACCGCGACCACCTCGTCGACGTGTGCCGCGCGCTGCGCGACGACCAGGACCTGCGGTTCGAGCTGAGCCTGGGCGTGAGCGGCGTGCACTTCCCGCACGACGTCGGCCGCGAGCTGCACGCCGTGTACCACCTCACGTCGATCACGCACGGGCGTCGGCTGCGTCTCGAGGTGTCGGTGCCCGACGCCGACCCGCACGTCCCGACCACGACGTCCGTCTACCCGACGAACGACTGGCACGAGCGCGAGACGTGGGACTTCTTCGGCATCGTCTTCGACGGCCACCCGTCGCTCGCGCGCATCGAGATGCCCGACGACTGGCCGGGCCACCCGCAGCGCAAGGACTACCCGCTCGGCGGGATCCCCGTCGAGTACAAGGGCGCGACCGTGCCCCCGCCCGACACGAGGAGGTCGTACTCGTGAGCACGCACACCACCGGCGCCCCCGGCGCCGCCCCGCACTCGACCCGCCCGCCCGTCGGGGACTTCGACGAGGGCGTCCCGAGCTTCGAGGCGTCGGGAGGCGACTGGGCGGACATCGCCGAGAGCGCCGTCGCGGCGGCCGCGCTCGGCGAGGAGCGCATCGTCGTCAACATGGGGCCGCAGCACCCGTCCACGCACGGCGTGCTCCGCCTCATGCTCGAGATCGACGGCGAGACCGTCACCGAGGCGCGGTGCGGCATCGGCTACCTGCACACCGGCATCGAGAAGAACATGGAGTACCGGACGTGGACGCAGGGCGTCACGTTCTGCACCCGCATGGACTACCTCGCGCCGCTGTTCCAGGAGACGGCGTACTGCCTCGCGGTCGAGAAGCTGCTCGGCATCACGGACGACGTCCCCGAGCGCGCGAGCGTCATCCGCGTGCTCATGATGGAGCTCAACCGGATCGCGTCCCACCTCGTGTGTCTCGGCACGGGCGGCAACGAGATGGGCGCGACGACCGTCATGACCATCGCGTTCACCGCGCGCGAGGAGATCCTGCGGATCTTCGAGGCCGTGACGGGTCTGCGCATGAACAACGCCTACGTGCGTCCCGGCGGCGTCGCGCAGGACGTGCCACCGGACCTCGTCGAGCAGGTCCGCAAGGCCGACCCGCTCATCCGCCGGTACCTCGGGCAGCTCGGCGACCTCATGCTCGCCAACCCGATCTTCAAGGGCCGCCTCGTCGGCGTCGGGCACCTCAACCTCGCGGGCTGCATGGCGCTCGGCATCACCGGTCCGGTGCTCCGCTCGACCGGTCACCCGTACGACGTGCGCAAGTCCGACCCGTACTGCGGGTACGAGACGTACGACTTCGACGTCCCGACCGCGACCGGCGCCGACTGCTACGACCGCGTCGTGCTGCGGCTCGAGGAGTGCTACCAGTCGCTGCACATCGTCGAGCAGTGCCTCGAGCGCCTCGAGAGGACTGCCGGGCAGCCCGTCATGGTGGGCGACCGCAAGATCGCGTGGCCGGCGCAGCTCGCGATCGGCAGCGACGGCCAGGGCAACTCGCTCGACCACATCAAGGAGATCATGGGCACCTCCATGGAGGCCCTGATCCACCACTTCAAGCTCGTCACCGAGGGCTTCCGCGTCCCGGTCGGGCAGGCGTGGCAGACCGTGGAGCACCCGCGCGGCGAGCTCGGGGTGCACCTCGTCTCCGACGGCGGCACGCGCCCCTACCGGGCGCACTTCCGCGACCCGTCGTTCAACAACCTCCAGGCCGTGGCGGCGATGTGCGAGGGCGGCCAGGTGGCCGACGTCGTGGTCGCCGTCGCGTCGCTGGACCCCGTGCTGGGAGGGGTGGACCGATGACCATCGACGCCGGACCTGCGACGAACGGCTCGCCCGCCGGCGGGCCGCCCCGCCCCGGGTACGACGCGGAGACGACGGCGCGCCTCGCCGCCGACGCCGCGCAGATCGTCTCCCGCTACCCCGAGTCGCGCTCGGCGCTGCTGCCGATGCTGCACCTCGTGCAGTCCGAGGACGGCTACGTCTCGCGCGACGGCATCCTCTTCTGCGCGGAGCAGCTCGGCCTCACCGCGGCGGAGGTCTCCGCCGTCGCGACGTTCTACACGCAGTACAAGCGCCACCCCAACGGGACGTACACCGTGGGCGTCTGCACCAACACCCTGTGCGCGATCATGGGCGGCGACGCGATCTTCGACGAGCTCTCCGACCACCTCGGCGTCGGCCACGACGAGACGACCGAGGACGGGGCGATCACGCTCGAGCGCGTCGAGTGCAACGCGGCCTGCGACTACGCGCCGGTCATGATGGTCAACTGGGAGTTCTTCGACAACCAGACGCCCGGCTCGGCGACCGACGTCGTCGACCGCCTCCGGGCGGGCGAGCCCGTCGCCCCGACCCGCGGCGCCGCGAGCGTGTGCTCCTTCAAGCAGATGAGCCGCATCCTCGCGGGCTTCCCCGACGGTCGTGCCGACGAGGGCGTCGGCGCGGGCGAGCCGACCCTCGCCGGTCTCCGTCTCGCTCGCGAGCAGGGCTGGACAGCCCCCGGCACCGACCAGGCCTCGACCTCGCCGGACCAGTCCTCCGCCTCGGCAGGGGGGCAGGACGCCGGAGGCGAGGGCGCGCCCGAGAAGCCGGTCACCGGTGGCGAGCAGTCGAGCGCCGAGCGCACGCCGACGACCGACGCCGACGTCGACCCCGGCGGCAAGGCCGAGTCTCCCGGCACCCAGCCCGACCCGTCGAAGGGAGCGGACGCATGAGCGAGCAGCAGGGCACCGTGGCTCGGACGACCCCGGACCCGCTGACCCCCGTCCTGTCGGACACGTGGGACGCGGACCGGTCCTGGACGCTGGCGTCGTACGTGGACCGCGGTGGGTACGCGGGCCTGCGCGCGGCGCTCGCCCAGGACCCGGCGGACGTCGTCGCGACGGTCAAAACGTCGGGCCTGCGCGGCCGCGGCGGCGCGGGCTTCCCGACGGGCATGAAGTGGGGCTTCCTGCCCGCGCCGGACGGCGGGCCGCGCTACCTCGTCGTCAACGCGGACGAGTCCGAGCCGGGGACGTGCAAGGACATCCCGCTGATGCTCGCGAGCCCGCAGGCGCTCGTGGAGGGCGTGGCGATCACGTCGTACGCGATCGGGTGCGACCACGCGTTCATCTACGTGCGTGGCGAGGTGCTGCACGTATACCGCCGCCTGTTGCGCGCGGTCGAGGAGGCGTACGAGGCCGGGTTCCTGGGCAAGAACGTCCAGGGCTCGGGCTTCGACCTGGACGTCACGGTCCACGCCGGGGCGGGCGCGTACATCTGCGGCGAGGAGACGGCGCTGCTCGACTCGCTCGAGGGGCGCCGCGGGCAGCCGCGGCTCAAGCCGCCGTTCCCGGCGGTCGCGGGCCTGTACGCGCGCCCGACGGTCGTCAACAACGTCGAGTCGATCGCGAGCGTGCCGTCGATCGTCGCGCGCGGCGCGGACTGGTTCACGTCGATGGGGACCGAGCGCTCGGCCGGGTTCGGCCTGTTCTCGCTGTCCGGTCACGTGACGCGCCCCGGGCAGTACGAGGCGCCGCTCGGCACGACGCTGCGCGAGCTGCTCGACCTCGCCGGCGGGATGCGCGGCGGCAAGGCGCTGAAGTTCTGGACGCCGGGGGGCTCGTCGACGCCGCTGTTCACGGACGCGCACCTCGACACGCCCCTCGACTACGAGTCGGTCGCGGCGGCGGGCTCGATGCTCGGCACGCGCGCGCTGCAGCTCTTCGACGAGACGACGTGCGTCGTGCGGGCCGTGAGCCGGTGGACGGACTTCTACGCGCACGAGTCGTGCGGCAAGTGCACCCCGTGCCGCGAGGGCACGTACTGGATGAAGCAGGTCCTGGCGCGCATCGAGGCGGGCCAGGGCACGGAGTCCGACCTCGACCTGCTCCTCGACACGTGCGACAACATCCTGGGCCGCGCGTTCTGCGCGCTCGGCGACGGCGCCACGTCGCCGGTGACGAGCAGCATCGAGCTGTTCCGCGACGAGTACGAGGCGCACATCACGGAGCACCGCTGCCCGTTCGACCCCGCGGCAGCGGCCCTCTTCGACTACACGCCCCGCCCGGCCCGCGTCCTGACGGCAGGAGTGCACTGATGACGACCACGACCCCCGCCCCGGGCACCGGCTCAGCGGCCGCTCCCACGGGTGGCGCGGCCAAGCCCCCGGTCCCCGCGGACCACGTGACGTTCACGATCGACGACGTCGAGATGTCGGTGCCGAAGGGCACGCTCGTGATCCGCGCGGCCGAGCAGATCGGGATCCAGATCCCGCGGTTCTGCGACCACCCGCTGCTCGAGCCCGCGGGCGCGTGCCGCCAGTGCCTCGTCGAGGTGGCGACGCCGGACCGTGAGGGCAACGTCCGGCCGATGCCGAAGCCCCAGGCGTCGTGCACGCTCGAGGCGACGCCCGGCATGGTGGTCAAGACGCAGCGCACGAGCCCGGTCGCCGACAAGGCGCAGCACGGGATCATGGAGCTGCTGCTCATCAACCACCCGCTCGACTGCCCGGTGTGCGACAAGGGCGGCGAGTGCCCGCTGCAGAACCAGGCGATGAGCAACGGCCGCGCGACGAGCCGGTTCGTCGACGTCAAGCGCACGTTCCCCAAGCCGATCGCCGTCTCGACGACGATCCTGCTCGACCGCGAGCGCTGCGTCCTGTGCCAGCGCTGCACGCGCTTCTCGCAGGAGATCGCGGGCGACGCGTTCATCGACCTGCAGAAGCGCGGGGCCGCGCAGCAGATCGGCCGGTTCGACGAGGCGGTGCTGGACTTCGCTCCGCCGTCGGGTCAGGCGCCGGGCGACCGCCCGGTCGGGCTCGCGCTCAAGGACGAGTCGGGGCTGCCGTTCGCGTCGTACTTCTCGGGCAACACGGTGCAGATCTGCCCGGTGGGCGCGCTCACGGGCGCGGCGTACCGGTTCCGGTCGCGCCCGTTCGACCTGGTCTCGACCCCCGGGGTCTCCGAGCACGACTCGTCGGGCTCGGCGATCCGTGTCGACCACCGCCGCGGCGTCGTGCTGCGCCGCCTCGCGGGCGCGGACCCGCTGGTCAACGAGGAGTGGATCACCGACCGGGACCGCTTCGCGTTCACGTGGCAGTCCGCGCCGGACCGCCTCACGCACCCGCTCGTGCGCGACCGCGAGGTCGCCCCGGACGGGTCGGTGACGCGCGGCGAGCTGCGCCCCGCCTCGTGGGCGGAGGCGCTCGAGGTCGCGGCCGACGCCCTGACCCGGGCACGTGACGCCGGAGGCGTCGGCGTCCTGCCGGGCGGGCGCCTCACGGTCGAGGACGCGTACGCGTACGCGAAGCTCGCCCGGACCTGGCTGCGCACGAACGACGTCGACCACCGCGCCCGCGCCCACAGCGCGGAGGAGGCGGACTTCCTCGCGCACGCCGTCGCGGGGCGCGCCGTCGGCCACGCCGGCGGGGTGACGTTCACCGACCTCGAGAAGGCGCCTGCCGTCCTCCTCGTCGGCCTGGAGGCCGAGGAGGAGGCGGGCGTGACCTTCCTGCGCCTGCGCAAGGGCGCCGTGCGGAACGGGGTGCGGGTGTTCTCCGTCGCGCCGTTCGCGACGCGCGGCGTCCAGCGCGTGCACGGCACGCTGCTCCCGGCGGCGCCGGGCACCGAGTCCGAGTGGCTCGACGGCATCGCCGCCGGCGACCAGGTCCGCACGCTCGACGAGGCCGAGGGCACCGATCTCCTCGCCGAGGTCAGCGACGCGCTCCGGGCGCCGGGCGCCGTGATCCTCGTCGGCGAGCGGCTCGCCGCGACGCGCGGCGGGTACAGCGCGCTGCTCCGGGCGGTCGCCGCGACGGGCGCGCGGCTCGCGTGGGTCCCGCGCCGCGCTGGCGAGCGCGGCGGCGTCGAGGCCGGCACCCTGCCGAACCTCCTGCCGGGCGGGCGTCCGGTCGCCGACGCGGCGGCCCGCGTCGACGTCGCGACCGTCTGGGGCGTGACCGCCACCGACGCGCAGCCGACGGGGCTGCCCGCCACGGCGGGCCGCGACGTCGGGGAGATGCTCGACGCCCTGTCCGTCGGCCAGCTCGCGGGCGTGCTCGTCGGCGGTCTCGAGCTCGACGACCTGCCGGACCCCGCGCACGCGCGCCGTGCGCTCGAGGCGGCGGACGTCGTCGTCTCGCTCGAGGTGCGGCGTTCGGCGGTGACCGAGCTGGCGGACGTCGTGCTTCCCGTGGCGCCGCCCGTCGAGCGCGAGGGCGCGTTCGTGAGCTGGGAGGGGCGCGTGCGCAAGTTCCCGGCGGCGCTCGCCTCCACGGCCATGACCGACCACCGCGTGCTCGACGCGCTGGCCGACGCCGCGGGCGTGCCGCTCGGCCTCGCGACCACCGAGTCGGTGCGTGCCGAGCTGGACCAGCTCGTGGGCGACGGCGCGTGGGACGGCGAGCGCGCCGCCGCGCCGGACGTCGAGAGCACCGAGCCGCCCGCCGTCGCACCCGGGACCGCGGTCCTCGCGAGCTGGCGGCTCCTGCTCGACGACGCGCGCGGCCAGGACGGCGAGCGCTACCTCGCGGGGACGGCGAAGCGCCCGGTGGCGCGGCTGTCCGCGACGACGGCCGCCGCGGTCGACGTGTTCGACGGCGACCTCGTGCGCGTCTCGACGGACCGGGGTGCGGTCACGCTCCCGGTGGTGGTGACCGACATGGTCGACCACGTGGTGTGGCTGCCGCTGCGGTCACCGGGGTCGTCCGTGCACGCGGCGCTCGGCGCCGTGCCGGGCGACGTCGTCCGGCTCGGGCCTGGGAGCACCGACGGAGGGGAGGGCGCATGAGCGGCGGGTACCTGATCCAGGCGCTCGCGGCCGAGACCCCGGGCGTGCCGGGGATCACCGCGAACTTCTCGCAGGACAACGGCTGGACCTACCTCGTGAAGGCCGTCCTCATCCTCGTCTTCCTGCTGACGAGCGTGCTGTTCGCGATCTGGTTCGAGCGCAAGGTCGTGGCGCGCATGCAGGTGCGCCCCGGCCCCAACTGGCACGGCCCGTTCGGCCTGCTCCAGTCGCTCGCCGACGCGATGAAGCTCCTGCTCAAGGAGGACATCACCGTCAAGGCGGCGGACAAGTTCGTCTACCTGCTCGCGCCGATGATCTCCGTGTTCTGCGCGCTGCTGGTGTTCGCGGTCATCCCGTTCGGGCCCGAGGTGCAGATCCCGTTCACGGACTACGTGACGCCGGCGCAGCTCACCGACTTCCCGGTCGCGACGCTCTACATCCTCGCGTGCGCGTCGCTGGGCGTGTACGGGATCGTGCTCGGGGGCTGGTCGTCCGGGTCGACGTACCCGCTGCTCGGGTCGGTCCGCTCGACGGCCCAGGTCATCAGCTACGAGCTCGCGATGGGCCTCTCGCTCGTCTCGGTCTTCCTCATGGCGGGGTCGATGTCGACCTCGCGCATCGTCGACTCGCAGACGCAGCTCTGGTGGTTCCTCCCGCTCCTGCCGGCGTTCGTCATCTACGTCATCTCGATGGTCGGCGAGACGAACCGCCTGCCGTTCGACCTCCCCGAGGCCGAGGGCGAGCTCGTGTCGGGGTACATGACCGAGTACTCGTCGATGAAGTTCGCGTGGTTCTTCCTCGCGGAGTACATCAACATGCTCAACGTCTCCGCCGTCGCGACGACGCTGTTCCTCGGCGGGTGGCGCGCCCCGTGGCCGCTGTCCGCGATCAACGACGGGATGTTCAACGAGGGCTGGTGGCCCATCCTCTGGTTCCTGGTCAAGGTCTGGGCCGTCATGTTCTTCTTCGTGTGGGTCCGTGGCACGCTGCTGCGCCTGCGCTACGACCAGTTCATGCGGTTCGGCTGGAAGGTCCTCATCCCGTTCGCGCTCGCGTGGCTCGTGCTGCTCGCCGTCGCGCAGGCCGTGCGCCAGTTCCTCGACGTCGACCTCCGGGTCTTCGTCGGCATCGCCGTCGCGCTCGCCCTCGTGGTGGTGGTCGTCGTGTGGTTCTGGCCCGAGAAGAAGGCGCCACCCGGCGCGACGCCCCGCGCCGCGGGTACCGGTCCCGAGCCGTTCGACGCGTTCGCGGGCGGGTTCCCCGTCCCACCGCTGCCGGGGCAGTCGCTCCCGCCCTCGCCCCGCCGTCGTGCCCTGGTGCCCGACGACGCACGCTCGCCCGGGGCGTCCGGCTCGCCGGGCGCCGGTGCCCCCCGAGACACACCGCACGACAAGGAGGTCGACCGTGGCTGACGAGCAGAAGCCGACCCGGCCCGGCGAGTACGAGGTCCGGCGTCCCCAGGCGAAGGGGCTGCGCGAGGCGCTCGCGCCCGTCGCCGGGTTCGGCGTGACCTTCTCCTCGATGTTCCGGCCGACGGTCACCGAGCAGTACCCGCGCCAGAAGGTGCCGACGAAGCCGCGGTACCACGGGCGCCATCAGCTCAACCGGTACCCCGACGGGCTCGAGAAGTGCATCGGCTGCGAGCTGTGCGCGTGGGCGTGCCCCGCGGACGCGATCTACGTCGAGGGCGCGGACAACGCGGACCTGCCCGACGGCGGCCACATGTCGCCGGGCGAGCGGTACGGGCGCGTCTACCAGATCAACTACCTGCGCTGCATCTTCTGCGGGCTGTGCATCGAGGCGTGCCCCACGCGCGCGCTGACGATGACCAACGAGTACGAGCTCGCCGGGCCGACGCGCGAGGGCATGATCTGGGAGAAGCAGGACCTGCTCGCGCCGCTCCAGGAGCGGATGCTCGCCGCGCCGCACCCGATGGTGCCCGGGACCTCGGACACCGAGTACTACCGCGGGGAGGTGAGCGGCCCGGTGGCCGAGCAGGTGGACTGGGTGCGCGAGCACCGGCCGGACGACCCGACCCTCCCGCCGGAGCCCACAGGGCCGCCGCCGGAGGTCCGGCGGGTCACGCCGACCTCGGGGCGGTCCGCCGGCGCGTCGGCCCGGAAGGCCGCCCGGTGACCGCGAGCGGCGGCGAGGCGGTCCTCTTCTGGGTCCTCGCCCCCCTCATGGTCCTCGCGGCGCTCTCGCTGCTCTTCGCGCGCAAGGCGGTGCACGCCGCCATCGCGGTCATGTTCGTCATGGTCGACCTCGCGATCCTCTACATCGCGCAGGAGGCGTCGTTCCTCGGCGTCGTCCAGGTGGTCGTGTACACGGGCGCGGTGATGATGCTGTTCCTCTTCGTGCTCATGCTCGTCGGGGTCGACGCGTCGGACTCGCTCGTGGAGACGATCCGCGGTCAGCGCTGGGTCGGCGTGCTCCTCGGGCTCGGGCTCGGCGTCGTGCTGGTGGGCGTGGTCGCGCAGGCGACGTTCCCGCCGTCGGTGGGCCTCGAGCTCGCCAACGCGGCGACCAACCCGGTCGCGCTCGCGCGCGTGCTCTTCGCGGACTACGTGTTCGCGATGGAGGTCGTGGGCATCCTGCTCATCACCGCCGCGGTCTCGGCGCTCGTGCTCACGCACCGGCGCCGGCTCACCCCGAAGGTGGGTCAGCGCGAGCAGGCCGACGCGAAGGTCGCGGCGCTGCCCGCGGGCGGCCGGCTCACGCCGCTCGCCGCCCCCGGCGTGTACGCGCAGAACAACGCCATGGACACCCCGGCGCTCGACGCGCAGGGCCGGCCCATCGAGGAGTCGGTCTCCCGCATCCTGCGCATCCGCGGCCAGGAGCGGTCGGCCGGGACGATCCTCGAGGCCGAGCGCGAGGTGCTCGTCGAGCACGAGCCGCTGCGGGCGCTGCCCGCGCTGCGGGCCCAGGACGCGAACGAGCGCACGGTGCAGACCGCGACCGCCGACCAGCCCGAGGGCGAGGCGCCCGCGGGGGACGTCGCCGGACCCGACGACCCGGGCCGGTCCCGGGTCCCCGGTGACGCTCGCGGGACCGAGCGAGGAGAGGACTGATGGAGCTCACCAACTACCTCGTGCTCGCGGCGATCCTGTTCTCGATCGGCGCCGCGACCGTGCTGCTGCGGCGCAACGCGATCATCGTGTTCATGGGCATCGAGCTCATGCTCAACGCGACCAACCTCGCGTTCGTCACCTTCGCCCGGATGCACGGCGACGTGACCGGGCAGGTGCTCGCGTTCTTCGTCATGGTCGTCGCGGCGGCGGAGGTCGTCGTCGGCCTCGCGATCATCGTGTCCATCTTCCGCACCCGTCGGTCCGCCTCGGTCGACGACGTCAACCTGCTCAAGAGCTGAGGGGCCGGCACCGATGACGACGCTCCTTCCCGCCCTGCCCACGGCGAGCGGACTGCTGGCCGCGACCGACGTCGTGCCCGCGTCCGAGACCGTGCCGGGCGCGTTCCTCGTGGCACCGTTCCTGGTGCTGCTCCCGCTCCTCGGGGCGGCCGTCCTCCTCCTCGCCGGGCGCCGCAGCGACCGCTGGGGCGCGTGGTTCGGCGTGCTCATGTCCGGCGCCGCGTTCGTGGTGGGCCTGGTCCTCTTCCTCGTGATGCTGGGCCTGCCCGTCGACGAGCGCGTGGTCGACTTCCGCATCGGCGACTGGATCGTGTCCGGGGGCCTCGACCTGGCGATGGGGCTGCGGATCGACCCGCTGTCCCTGACGTTCGTCCTCCTCGTGACGTTCGTCGGCACGCTGATCCACGTCTACGCGGTCGCCTACATGGCGCACGACCGCGACCGGCGGCGGTTCTTCGCCTACCTCAACCTGTTCGTCGCGGCGATGCTCGTGCTCGTCCTCGCCGACTCCTACCTGCTGCTGTTCGTCGGTTGGGAGGGCGTGGGCCTGGCGTCGTACCTGCTCATCGGGTTCTGGAACCACAACCGCGCGTACGCGGTCGCGGCCAAGAAGGCGTTCGTCATGAACCGCGTGGGCGACATCGGCCTCATCGTCGCCCTCATGCTGATGTTCGCGACGTTCGGCGCGGTCGACTTCACCACCGTGTTCGCGCAGGTGCCCGAGGCGTCGACCGCGCTGCTCACCGCGACGAGCATCGCGCTCCTGCTCGCCGCGTGCGGCAAGTCGGCGCAGTTCCCCCTCCAGGCCTGGCTCGGGGACGCCATGGCCGGCCCGACGCCGGTCTCCGCCCTCATCCACGCGGCCACCATGGTCACGGCGGGCGTCTACCTCGTCGTCCGGTCGGCCCCGATCTTCGAGGGAGCGCCCACCGCGCAGCTCGTCGTCGTGATCGTCGGCGCGGTGACGCTCCTCTTCGGGGCGATCGTCGGCTGCGCGAAGGACGACATCAAGAAGGCGCTCGCGGCGTCGACCATGTCCCAGATCGGGTACATGATCCTCGCGGCCGGGCTCGGCCCGATCGGGTACGCGTTCGCGATCTTCCACCTGGTGACGCACGGCTTCTTCAAGGCCGGGATGTTCCTCGGCGCGGGGTCGGTCATGCACGGCATGGACGACCAGGTCGACATGCGCCGGTTCGGCGGCCTCGCGCGCTACATGAAGGTCACCTGGATCACGTTCATGATGGGCTGGCTCGCGATCCTCGGGATCCCGCCGTTCTCCGGCTTCTGGAGCAAGGACAAGATCATCGAGGCCGCCTTCGTCCCCGTCGACGGCGAGCCGTGGCGGGCGTGGGTCTTCGGCGGCGTCGCGCTGCTGGGCGCCGGGATCACCGCGTTCTACATGTCGCGCCTGTTCTTCATGACGTTCTCCGGGCGCCGTCGCTGGAACGACGGCAGCGGCTCGGCGGACGGGCTCGGCCCGCAGGACGGCCCGGTCCAGCACCCGCACGAGTCCCCGCGGCTCATGACGTGGCCGATGATCGTCCTGGCGGTCGGCTCCGTGGCCCTCGGCGGCATCCTCGCCGCGGGCTCACGGTTCGTCACGTGGCTCGAGCCCGTCACCGGGCACGCCGAGCACCACGAGCCGGTCCTGCCGGTGTGGTCGCTCATCACCCTGACGCTCCTGCTCGTCCTCGCGGGTGCGGCGCTCGCGTGGCGCCAGTACGCGATGTCGAGCGTCCCGGTCCGTGCGCCGCGGGGCTCCGTGCTCACGCGGGCCGCCCGCCGCGACCTGTACCAGGACGACGTCAACGAGGCCGTGTTCATGCGGCCCGGCCAGTACCTCACGCGCTCGCTCGTCTACGCCGACAAGGAGATGGTCGACGGCGGCTGGATGGGCCTCGCCGGCCTGGTCGGCCGGATCGGGGAGTGGCTGCGCGGGTGGCAGAACGGCTACGTGCGCTCGTACGGCGCGACGATGCTCGGCGGCCTCGTGGTCATCGTCGCCGTCGTCCTCGCCCTGACCACCGGCTCCGCGAGCTGAGAGGGAGACAACCATGACTACCTCCGTCCCCTGGCTGTCCCTGCTCGTCGCCTGGCCCCTGGTGGGGGCCGCGGCGGTGTGGCTCACGGCCGCGGCCCGCACCCGCGGCGTCGGCGCGGGCGCCCTGCGCACGGTGCGCGGCATCGCCCTCGGCGCCGCGCTCGTCGAGCTGGGCCTGCTCGTCGGCGCGTTCACCGCGTTCGACACGTCGACGGCCGGCACGCACCAGCTCGCCGAGACGTACCGCTGGATCCCGCAGATCGGCGCGAGCTACGCGGTGGGCGCCGACGGCGTCGCGCTCGCGCTCGTCGCGCTGTCGGTCCTGCTCGTCCCGCTCGTCGTGCTGGCCGCGTGGAAGGAGCAGGACGGCGACGTGCGCCGCCTGCGCCACTACCTCGCGCTCGTCCTGCTGCTCGAGGCGTTCATGGTCGCGGTGTTCGTCGCGCGCGACGTGTTCCTCTTCTACGTGCTGTTCGAGGCGATGCTCATCCCGGTCTACTTCATGATCGGCGGGTTCGGCGTCGGGGCGCGGCGACGGTACGCGGCGGTGAAGTTCCTGCTGTTCTCGCTCGCGGGCGGGCTCATCATGCTCGCGGCGGTCATCGCCCTGTACGTGCAGGTGCCGATCGACCCGGCGACGGGCGCACGCCCCGAGGACGCGTTCCTCACCGCGAACCTCGTCGAGACGTTCGCCGCGTCGCCCATGCCCGTCGCGACCGAGCGGCTGCTGTTCCTCGGGTTCTTCCTCGCGTTCGCCATCAAGGCGCCGCTCTTCCCCGTCCACACCTGGCTGCCCGACGCCGCGCAGCACGCGCCCGCGGGCACGTCCACGCTCCTCGTCGGCGTGCTGGACAAGGTCGGCACGTTCGGGATGCTCACGCTGTGCCTCCCGCTCTTCCCGCACGCGAGCGCGTGGGCGGCCCCGGTCGTGATCGTCCTGGCGGTCGTGTCGATCCTCTACGGCGCGCTCATGGCGATCGGCCAGAGCGACCTCATGCGACTCATCGCCTACACGTCGGTGTCCCACTTCGGGTTCATCGTGCTCGGCATCTTCGCGTTCACGTCGCTCAGCGTGTCCGGGTCGTCGCTGTACATGGTCAACCACGGGATCTCGACGGGCGCGCTGTTCCTCCTCGCGGGCTTCCTGATCGCTCGCCACCCGGAGCGCTCGCAGCGCATCGCGGACTACGGCGGCCTGCAGAAGGTCGTCCCCGTGCTGGCCGGGACGTTCCTCGTGGCCGGCCTCTCCGCGCTGTCGCTGCCCGGCCTGTCGACGTTCGTCAGCGAGATCATGGTGCTCGTCGGCACGTTCGCGCGCAGCCCGTGGGCGGCGCTCGTCGCGGTGCTCGGCGTCGTGCTGGCCGCGCTCTACGTGCTGCTGACCTACCAGCGGATCTTCACGGGCGGGACCCGCGAGGGGCTCGACCAGCTCCCGGACCTCGGTGCGCGCGAGAAGTGGGTCGTCGCGCCGCTGATCACGGTCCTCCTCGTCCTCGGCTTCTACCCGGCGCCCGCGCTCGACCTCGTGCGCGAGCCCGCGGAGGTCACCCTGTCCGACCTCGCGGTCGCCGGCGTCGAGGACCCGCCGCGCTCCGACCCGTTCGCCGAGGGGGCCGAGCAGGCCGCCCTCGAGAGCCAGGGGTCGTCCGTCTCTCGTAGCTCCGACGAAGGGAGCGAGTCGTGAACGACTCCTTCGTGGCCCCCACGGTCGACTGGCTCTACCTCGCCCCGATCCTCGTCGTGCTCGGCGCCGGCGTCGTCGGCGTGCTGATCGAGGCGTTCGTCCCGGCCCGCGTGCGGCGGACGGTCCAGGTCGTCCTCGCGCTCCTCGCGACGGCCGCGGCGTTCGCGCTCGTCGTCGTGCTGTGGCGCGACCCCGCCGTCCAGGGCGCCGACGGCGCACCGTACGGGGTGCGGGTGCTCGGCGGGTCGATGGTGATCGACCCGTTCGGGCTCGCGATCCAGGGGATCGTCGTCCTGCTCGCGTTCCTCGCGATCCTCGTGATTGCCGACAAGACGTCGACCGGCCAGGACGCGTTCGCGCCGTCCGCGGCGGCTGTCCCGGGCTCGCCGTACGAGGACCTCACGCGGCGCAAGGGCCTCGAGCAGACCGAGGTCTACCCGCTCGTGCTCTTCGCCGTGGGCGGCATGATGATCTTCCCCGCGACGGGCAACCTCCTCGTGATGTTCGTCGCGCTCGAGGTGCTCTCGCTCCCGCTCTACGTGCTCTCGGCGATGGCCCGCCGCCGTCGCCTGCTCTCGCAGGAGGCGTCGTTCAAGTACTTCCTCCTCGGGGCGTTTGCCTCCGCCCTGTTCGTGTTCGGCGTGGCGCTCGTGTACGGCTTCGCGGGCTCGGTCGACCTCGTCGAGGTCTACCAGTCGCTCGCGAACCCCGCCGGGCCGCTCGCGAGCATGCCCGGTCTCGTCGTCGTGGGCGTCCTGCTCGTCCTCGCGGGCCTGCTCTTCAAGATCGGCGCCGCGCCGTTCCACGCGTGGACGCCCGACGTCTACCAGGGCGCCCCGACGCCCATCACGGGCTTCATGACCGCGTGCACCAAGGCGGCGGCGTTCGGCGCTCTGCTGCGCGTCCTGTACGTCGTGAGCCTGGGGCTCGCGCAGTCCTCGCCCACGGCGCGCGAGGACCTGTTCGTCGCGCTGTGGGTCGTCACGCTGCTCACGATGGTCGTCGGGACCGTCGTCGGTGCCGTGCAGACCGACGTCAAGCGGCTGCTCGCGTACTCGTCGATCGCGCACGCGGGCTTCATCCTCGTGGGCGTCGTCGGGTTCTCGCAGCTCTCGCTGCGCGCGACCGTCTTCTACCTGCTCGTCTACGGCCTCGCGACGGTCGGCGCGTTCGCCGTCGTCACGCTGGTGCGCGAGACCACCCCGGTGCGCGAGCGCGTGCCCGTGGCGGTGGGTGCGGGGGCGGCAGGGACCGACGCGACGGGCGACGCCGCGGACAACGCGACGGGCGGGGCGACGGAGCAGCCGGTCGCCGTCCTCGGCGAGGCGACGCACCTCGCCCAGTGGGCGGGGCTCGGACGCCGGAGCCCGTGGCTCGCGGGCGTGTTCTCCCTCTTCCTCCTCTCCATGGCGGGCATCCCGCTCACGGCCGGCTTCGTGGCGAAGTTCACCGCGTTCGGCGCGGCCATCGCCGGGCCCGACGGCCAGGGTGGGGGATCGACGTGGGTGCTCGCCGTGGTCGGCGTCCTCGCGTCGGCCGTCGCGGTGTTCTTCTACGTCCGCATCATCGTCCTGATGTTCTTCACCGCGCCCTCCGGGGGCCCCGCGGACGGGGCGGACGACGACGGTGCCACGGTCGAGGGGCCGGGCGTGACGGTCGTCCGGTCGACCGGGCCGACGACGGTCGCGATCGCCGTGTGCGCGCTCGGGGTGCTCCTCCTCGGTGTGTTCCCGTCCCCGGTTCTCGATCTGGCGGCCGAGGCGGTTAAGTTCGTCCCGTGACCTCTGTTCCTCCCGTGCCGCGCGAGCGGACCGCGCCCGTGACGACCACCGCGATCCCGATCTCGGACCCCGAGCTTGCCGCCGCCCTCACCGAGCGGCTCGCCGGGGTCGAGGCTCGGCTGCGTGACGCCGTCGCGCACGCCGACCCGCTCGCCGACACCGCGTCCCGCCACCTCGTCAACGCGGGGGGCAAGCGGCTGCGGCCGCTGCTCACCCTGCTCGCCGCCGAGCTCGGGGACGGGACGCGCCCGGAGGTCGTGGAGTCCGCGGTCGTCGTCGAGCTCACGCACCTCGCGTCGCTCTACCACGACGACGTCATGGACTCCGCGCCGGTGCGCCGGGGCGCTCCGTCCGCGCACGCCGTGTGGGGGAACTCGGTCGCGATCATGGTCGGCGACCTGCTCTTCGCGCGCGCGGCATCGACCGTCGCGGCGCTCGGACCCGAGGCCGTGCTCATCCAGGCGCGCACGTTCGAGCGGCTGTGCCTGGGCCAGCTCCACGAGACGATCGGTCCGGGGGAGGGCGACGACCCCGTCGAGCACTACCTCGAGGTGCTCGCCGACAAGACGGCCTCGCTCCTGTCGACGTCCGCGCGGCTCGGTGCCATGTTCGCGGGGTGCCCGACGGCCGTCGTCGACACCGTGGCGGCCTACGGGGAGCGGCTCGGGGTCGCGTTCCAGCTGGCCGACGACGTCCTCGACCTGGCGTCGTCGGGCGACGAGTCGGGCAAGACGCCGGGCACGGACCTGCGCGAGAAGGTGCCGACCATGCCGGTCCTGCTGCTCCGCGCCCGGGTGGCGAACGGGACCGCGAGCGAGGCGGACGCCGGGCTCGTCGCGCTCCTCGACTCCGACCTGACGGACGACGCCGCGCTCGCCGCGGCCGTGGCCGCGCTGCGACGCCACGAGGTGCTCGGGGAGACACGTGCGCTGGCGGTGCGCTGGGCGCGCTCCGCCGTGGAGGAGCTCGACGCGCTCCCCGCGGGGCCGGTCACCGACGCACTGCGATCCTTCGCGGAGGCGCTCGCCGACCGCGCCTCCTGACCGTCGCGTGGGGTGATCTTTTCCCGGCCCGTGACGGCCGGGAGCACCGGTGCGCCCGGGGCGACATCGTTGCCCCCGTCATCGAGTTGACCTGCTCGGACGCCCTGGTCGTGGAGGCGGCGACCGCCGTGACCCGGTGCTCGGGGAGCGCCGGGTGGGGAGTGCTCCCCATGGGACGGGTGTCGGTTTTCACCCGGTCTCCCGCTATCCTCAGGTGCGCGATCGGTGGGGCCGCCTGGTATGTGCGAGATCGAGGGGGCTGGAGAAGGGGGCCGGTCGTCTCCCGATCCAACTCTTCGGAGGACCTGTGGGTTTCCTGGCGCGTCTGAACGAGCACCGCCGCACCGTCGCGTCGGTGAGCACCGTGTCGGTGTTCTCGACGGCACTCGTCGGGATGGCGTTCTTGTACGACGGCGAGGCCACGGCGGACGTGGACCTGAACGACTCGGGCGTGTGGGTGACGAAGTCGTCGGCCGGGTTGCTGGGACGGTTCAACTACGAGTCGCAGGCGATGGACGGGACGTTGAACGCGGGCAGCGCGTCGTTCGACGTGCAGCAGGACGCGGGCCGGGTGCTCCTCGACGACACGAGCACCGGTACGGCGTCCCCTGTCGACGTCGCGCACCTGAAGCTGGACGGGCAGATCCGACTTCCGGCGGGCGCGCAGGTGGTCTCCGGTGGTGCGACGACGGCGATCCTCGACGGCGAGGAGGGGCTGTTGTGGGTGCTGCCGTTCGACGGCGCGGCCTCGTTCGACGCCGAGAAGACCGACCCGACCGCGGAGGTCGAGGGCGGGGGCGACCTCACCGTGTCGCAGGACGGGACGGTGTTCGCGGCGATCCCGTCGACGGGGACGTTGTGGACGGTGTCGACGACGTCCAAGGGGACGGCGGACGGTGACCCGTCGTCGTCCTCGCTCCCCGTGGGCAAGGGCGCCGAGGTCGAGGTGACCGCGGTGGGCGACAAGCCGGTCGTGCTCGACCGGTCGGCGTCCCAGCTCGTGCTCCCGGGTGGCAAGACCGTGGCGCTGGAGGACGGCGCCGAGGCGCGTCTGCAGCAGCCCTCCGCGGGCTCGGCGAACGTCGTCGTGGCGACGAGCGGGGGACTGGTCACGCAGCCTCTGAAGGGCGGGGACGCCCTGCGGCGCTCGGCCGAGGGGCGTCCGGGCGCACCGGTGCAGCTCGGCGGCTGCACGTACGGGGCGTGGGCCTCGACGGGCCAGGTGGTCCGTGACTGCGAGGGTACCGACCGCGACCTGGACACCCGACTGGAAGGGATCGACCCCCAGTCGCGTCTGGAGTACCGGGTGAACCGGCACGTGATCGTGCTGAACGACCTGTCGGCGGGGACGTTGTGGATGGCGGCGGACGAGTA
>NZ_JAMXMH010000009.1:0-261664 GCF_025818875.1 Cellulosimicrobium sp. SH8
CGCCTTCACCGCCCAGAACGCCGCCCTTGCGGCATGATCACCACTAACCCCGTGTCAACCGTTCCTGCAGCAGTCCCCTCGTCGACACCGCCGGACGACTCCTGACCGCCCACGTGACCGCGGCGAACGTCCAGGACCAGGCCGTGTTCGCCGACCTACTCACGAAATACCCGTGCCCGTCCGTGGCGCACGTCTGGGCTGACAAGGGCTACACCGGGCAAGCACCCGCCGACGCCGCGACCGCGGCCGGGATCGAGCTGGAGATCGTCTCTGGCCCCAACCCGTCGGCGGGTTCGTCGTTCAACCCCGGCGCTGGGTCGTCGAGCGGACGAACGGGTGGATCAACCGACACAGGCGCCTCGTGCGGCAGTACGAAGCCACCCTCACAGCCCATGAAGCGTTCGTCATCCTGTCCCAGATCCGGCTTCTCCTACGTCGCCTCGATCGCCGCGAGTCGTTGTTCGACAGGCTTTAGGCTCAGGGGATGGCGACGACCGAGGCGACGAGCGCGCGCGTCGACAGCTGGCTCTGGGCCGTCCGGGCGTTCAAGAGCCGCTCGCAGGCGACCGCCGCGGTCAAGGCCGGGCACGTGCGGGTCAACGGCGAGCGCGCGAAGCCCGCGACGAGCGTCAAGGTGGGCGACCGCGTCGTCGTCCGTGGCGGCCCGGCCGAACGGATCCTCGTCGTCGAGAAGGTGCTCGTGAAGCGCGTCTCCGCACCGCTCGCCGCGCAGGCCGTGATCGACCAGAGCCCGTCCCCGCCGCCCAAGGAGCTCACTGTCCGGGTCGCCGTCCGCGAACGCGGCGCCGGCCGCCCGACGAAGCGCGAGCGCCGCGACCTCGACCGCCTCCGGGGCCGCGGCTGACGCACGTGCGGCCGGGAGCCGCACGTGGAGGTGCGTCTCCCGGCCGCGGGTGCAGCGCTCGGTGAGGGGTGTCAGGTCAGCAGGCGCCGAGGTCCTTCCAGACGCCCCACTGGCCGCTCTGGGCGGGGTTCTCGCCCGTCGTCCACCACTTGGCCTGGTAGTTGCGGCCGTCGTGGGAGACGTTCGCGCCGCCGAGGTACACGCCGCCCGCGGTCCACGCCGGCGCGGTGCAGTTGCCGGGCTCCGGGTCGGTGGGCTCAGGGTCCGGGTCGCCCGGGCCCGTGCCGCCGGCGCCGATCTTGAGGTCGACGCAGTTGTAGAACGCGTTCACCGTGTTCGACACGTTCCAGCGCGCGAGGATCGTGTGGTTGCCCTCGGGCAGGCCGGTCAGCGTGTGGGAGATGTTGCTCGGGGGCTGTGCGCCGCCCTGGTTGAACGTCTTGAACAGCACGCCGTCGACGAAGTACTCCCACGTGCTCGTGTTGTGCGCCGCGGTGAGGTTCCACTGGAACGTCACCGACGTGCCGGTCTGCGTGCGCGGCCACGGCTTGCTCGTGTCGTCGAGGATGCTGAACCCGCTCCCGCCGGAGCACTTCATCGAGCCCTTGGGGGCCTCGACGGACTGCGGCTCGTACTTGATGCCGCCGCAGTCGAAGGACGTGGTGCCCTTCGCGCAGTGGTCCTGCCGGCTCGGCGGGGACGTGATCCAGCCGTGCGCGCTCGCGCTGGGTGCGATGGCCACGGGGGCGATGATCGCGACCGCGCCGACGACGGCCGCCAGGAGTACCGCTCTCAGTCTTCGCATGAGTTGTCTCGCTCTCCATCCGGTGGTGCATGGGTCCTGCGGCGCGCTTCGTCGCGGGCCGCTCTCGGATCGGGCACCTTCGACGCTACGAAATGTGCGGAGTGCGGACAATTGGGCAAAGCCCGTACGTGCTTCCGCGTACCCGGCGCGTCGTCCACGCCCGGCACGCGCGACGGCGGGTGCCCTCGCCCGGACGGACGAGTGCACCCGCCGTCGCGGGGTTCAGCGGGTCAGCAGGCGCCGACCAGCTTCCACGGGCCCCACTGCTCGGCGCCCGGGACGTTGTTCAGCGTCCACCACTTCGCCTCGAAGATGTTCCCGTTGTGCGAGACCTTCGCCCCGCCCGTGTACGTCGCGGTCGAGGACCACGCCGGGTCGGTGCACTCGCCCGGCTCGCCGCCGCCCGGGTTCTCGCCGCCCGGGTTCTCGCCGCCCGGGTTCTCGCCGCCGGGGTTCTCGCCGCCCGGGTTCGTGCCGTTCGCCGTGACCGTGAGGTCGACGCAGTTGTAGAACGCGTTCACCGTGTCCGCGACGCTCCAGCGCGCGAGGATCGTGTGGTTGCCGAGGGGCAGGCCCTTCAGGGTGTGCGAGATGTCCTTGGGGGGCTGCACGCCGCCGCCGTCGAACGAGGCGAAGAGCTGGCCGTCGACGAAGTACTCCCACACGCTCGTCGCGTGGTTCGCGGTGAGCTTCCACTGGAAGGTCACCTCCTGGCCGGTGGTCGTGCGGGGCCACGGCTTCGACGCGTCGTCGAGGATCGTGTAGCCGCTGCCGCCGGAGCACTTCATCGAGCCCTTGACGGCCTCGACGGACTGCGGCTCGTACTTGAGCCCGCCGCAGTCGAAGGACGTGGCGCCGGTGGCGCACTGGTCCTGCCGGCTCGGGGGGGACGTGATCCAGCCGTGCGCCGAGGCGCTGGGGGCGATCGCGATCGGGGCGATGATCGCGGTCGCGCCCACGACGGCGGCGAGGAGCGCCGCGCGAAGTCGCTTCATGGGGGACTCGCTTCCTGTGTCGGGGAGGGCCGACACCGTGCGGAGCCCGCACCGTCGGCCGTGACGGGGTGGACCGTAGGCAGCCGGGCGACGTCCGCTCAACGACTACGCACGCCCGGCGCCGGGTACGGGAAGTCCCGTACCCGGTGGGTCGGTTCGCCGGAATCGTGCGCCTGCGCGGTCGTGCCTGCGCCGCCGTCGCACCCGCGCCGAGCGCCTCGGCGGGTGAGAAACATGTGGGGACCACGTAGCCCAGGTCGTCTCCGTGCGGTCCGGCCCGAGGTGCCCGGACGGCCGGGGGCTCGCGAACGGCGGCGAGCCCGGGGCGAGTGATGCGTCAGCGGCCGACGGATGCGTTCGGGGACGCATCTGTCGGCCGCTGACGCAGCGTTCGGTGGGTCAGGTCAGCAGGCGCCGAGGTCCTTCCAGACGCCCCACTGGCCGCTCTGGGCGGGGTTCTCGCCCGTCGTCCACCACTTGGCCTGGTAGTTGCGGCCGTCGTGGGAGACGTTCGCGCCGCCGAGGTACACGCCGCCCGCGGTCCACGCCGGCGCGGTGCAGCTGCCGGGCTCGGGGTCGGTCGGCTCGGGGTCCGGGTCGGTGCCGCCGGTGCCGTTGACGTTGACGTCGACGCAGTTGTAGAACGCGTTGTTCGTGTCGGCGATGTTCCAGCGCGCGAGGATCGTGTGGTTGCCCGACGGCAGGCCGGTGAGCGTGTGCGAGACGTCGTAGGCCGGGCGCTTGCCGCCGTCGTTGAACGTCTTGAAGAGCGTGCCGTCGACGAAGTACTCCCACGTGCTCGTGGCGTGCGCGACCTCGAGCTCCCACTGGAACGTCACGGTGCTGCCCACGGTCGTCCGCTTCCAGGGCCTTCCGGCGTCGTCGAGGATGTCGAACCGGCTGCCGCCGGAGCACTGCATCGAGCCCTTGACGGCCTCGACGCTCTGCGGCTCGTACTTGATCTCGCCGCAGTCGAACGAGAGGGTGCCGCTGCTGGCGCACTGTTCCTGGCGGCTCGCGGGCGAGGTGATCCAGCCGTGCGCCGAGGCGCTCGGGGCGACCACGATCGGTGCGACGATCGCGGCCGCGCCCACGACGGCGGCGACGAGGGTCGCGCGGAGTCGTCTCATGAGGGTCTCGCTTCCTGGTCGGGGTGCCGACGGCGGCGCGAAGCCCGGTTCGTCGGCCTTGACCCGACGGACGCTAGGCACGCCCGCTTCCCCGGGCAACGGTTCGGCGAGGAATACGGGAGGTAGGGGTTCGCCCCTAAGCGTGCCTGCCAGGACGTACGACGGCGCAGGTCAGGGGCGCGGGACGGGTCGGGGAGCGTAGCCGGGGGAGCGGTCGCCACGTCCGAGATGTGCGGGGACCCCGTATCGCGGATCAGGCCCCGACGACCCCCGAGGGCAACCACGAGAGGGCCCAGGAGCTCCTCGCGGGACCCCGACGGGAGCGCCCGGCCTCAGGCGACCACGTCCTCCTCGCGGAGCCGGGGCTCGGTGCGCAGCGCCGGGCGGAGCCCGGACTTGTCGGCGTAGAACGCGCGCACGACGTCCATGTCGGCGCGCACGTCGCCCGTGAGCTCGATCGTGGGGCCGAGACCGGTCGTCATGGTGGTGCGGTCGACGTACCCGAGGGTCACCGGCAGGTGCGCCTCGCGCGCGATGCGGTAGAAGCCCGACTTCCAGTACGACCCCGCGCCCCGCGTGCCCTCGGGCGTCACGACGAGCGAGAACACCTCGCCGGCCCGGAGGCGCGCGACGACGTCGGCCACGACCCGGCTCGGGTCGCGCCGGTCGACGGGGATGCCGCCGAGCGCGCGCATGAGCGGGCCCGCAGGGCCGGCGAACAGGGTGTGCTTGCCCAGCCAGCGCACGTGGATCCCCGTGCTCCAGGCGATGGCGAGCATGAGGACGAAGTCCCAGTTCGACGTGTGCGGGGCGCCGACGAGGAGCGTCGGGCGGCCGGTGTCGTACGGCTCGGAGCGCAGGGACCACCGGCTGGTCGCCCAGTAGGCGCGGGCGAGGGCTCGGCGGATCACCACGCCACGGTACAGGCCGTCCACAGGGAGACCGGTTGCCGTCGACAACCTCCGGGACCTTGGTTAGTCTCCGGGCGGGTAGGGAACTTCCCGCTCTACCAGCACGGCCCGGACATGTCTGATCGACCACCCACTGCTCGACGGAGACCAGATGGACACCACTCCCGCCGGTACACCCGCCCTCCTGCGCACCCTCAACGCCCGCGCCGTCCTCGGCGTGCTCGGCACGGGCGCCCAGGTCGCCCGGCCCGACGTCGTCGCGGCGACCGGCCTGTCCAAGACGACCGTCGCGCAGACGCTGCGTGCGCTCGAGGCGACAGGGGTGGTGACGGAGGCCGGGCTCGACCGGGACCGGCGGGGACCGGCCGCGACGCTGTACCGCGTGGACCCGGACTACGCGTTCGGCCTGGGGATCGACGTCGCGCGCGACCGGGTGCGGGTCGCGCTCGTCGACGTCACGGGGGCGATCCGGGCCCGCGCGGAGCGCCGGGACGTCAAGCCGACGACGACGGCGCGCGCGCGTGCGGCCGCGGAGCTCGCCCGTGCGTGCGTGAACGACGCCGCCGCCCGGCTCCCCCAGGGCACCACGGTCGAGGTGACGCGCGCCGTCGCGGCGGTCCCGCTCATCGTCGGGTCGGACCGGCGGACCATCCGGCGCGTCCCCGGCTACGAGAAGGGCGGGACCGATCTGGTCGAGGCTCTCGAGGACTCCCTGGGCTGCCCGGTGACGCTCGAGAACGACCTCAACCTCGCGGCGCTCGCCGAGCAGCGCGACGGGGTCGCGGCGGGCGTGCGCTCGTTCGCCGTGCTCGGCCTCGGCGACGGGTTCGGTGCGGGTCTCGTGCTCGACGGAAAGCTCCACCGCGGGTTCGCGGGCGGTGCGGGCGAGGTCTCGTTCCTGCCGCACCCCGCTCGGGCGCTGGGCTCCGAGGCGTTGGGCGCGTCGTCCCTCGCCGTGCTCGCCAAGGAGCACGGCCTGCCGGACGACGTGACGGTCAAGGACTTCGTCGACCGCGCCGAGCACGGCGACGGCGCCTCGAACGACGCGCTCGACGAGGTCGCCGAACGTATCGGGGTCGTGGCGGCGTCCGTCGCGCTGGTCGTCGAGCCCGAGCTGTTCGTCCTCACCAACCAGGCGGCGCGCGCGCCCATCGCGGACCGGGTGAAGCGCTTCCTCGCGGAGAAGATCGCCGTGCTCCCCATCCAGGTCGTCCCGTCGGAGCTCACGTGCGACGCCGTCGTGGTGGGCGCCGCGCGCTCGGCCAGCGACGCCCTGCGCGACGAGGTGTTCCGCACCGCTGCGGCCCACCCCGCGCCGGGCGAGGGCGACGCCCCCGACGAGCGCGAGGAAGCGGCGTCGTGACCGCCGCCGCACCGGGCGGGGGAGCGCCGCCGTCGGACCTGGTCTCGCGGCTGGGCCTCGCCGCCGACGCGCGCGCGATCATCCTCAACGCCGACGACTACGGCATGTGCCGCGCCGCCAACCGCGCGGTCTCCGAGCTCCTCCTCGCGGGGCACGTCGACTCCGCGACGGTGATGGTCCCGTGCGGGTGGGCGCCGGACGCGCTCGCCTTCGCCGCCGCGCACCCCGTCGACGTCGGCGTGCACCTCGTGCTGACCAGCGAGTGGACGCGGTACCGGTGGCGCCCGCTCACCGGCACGGGCACCTCCCTGGTCGACGACGCGGGCTACTTCCCGCGCGACGTCCTCACCGTCGAGCGGCAGGCGCGCGTCGAGGACGTCGTCGCCGAGCTCACGGCCCAGCTCGACACGGCGCTCGCGGCCGGGGTCGACGTCTCGCACCTCGACAACCACATGGGCTCCGTCTACGGGCTCGAGACGGGGCGCTCGTTCCTCCCGCAGGTCTTCGAGCTCGCCGCCCGGCACCGCCTGCCGTTCCGCCTGCCTCGCACGACCGACGGGATGGTGCTGCCCCCGGGCGACTTCCAGCCCCTGCTCGACGAGGCGACGGCCGCGGCGGACGCGCTCGGCGTCGTGCTGGTCGACCGGCTGTGGACCCACCCCTTCGAGCTCGACGGTGCCGGGACGGTCGAGGAGGAGGACTACGAGAACGTCCGGGCGGACTTCCTCGACCTGCTGCGCCGCGTCCCGTCCGGGGTGACGGAGATCTTCCTCCACCCGATGCTCGACGACGACGAGCTCGGCGACGTCGCCGACTACGGCGTCGCGAAGCGCGGCTTCGAGCACCGTCTCCTCGCCGACCCGGCCGTCGCGGCCGTGATCGCCGAGGAGGGCATCGTCCGGGTCGGTTGGCGGGACCTGCGCGCGGTGCAGCGGGGCGAGCGGTGAGCGCCCCGCACGGGACGCCGTCGGGCAGCGTGCCCACGGCGGGTGGGGGGCTGCTCGCGCGGATGCGGGACCGCCGGCTCGTCGGCGCGCCCTCCCGCGCGCGGACGATCGCCTACGGCGCGTCCGCGTTCCCCTCGAACCTGCTGATGCAGACGTTCTCCGCGTTCGTCGTCTACTTCTACGTCGACCACCTCGGCGTGCGCGCCGGCTGGGTCGCGGGGGCGATGGTCGCGCACGGGATCCTCAACGCCCTGCTCAACCCCCTCGTCGGCGCGGCGTCCGACCGGCGCCGCACGCGGTGGGGCCGGCGCGTCCCCTGGATCGTGCTGGGGATCGTGCCGCTCGTCGTCGCGTTCGCGCTCGTCTGGATGCCGCCCGCCGTGGGCCCGACCGGCCTCGTCGTGTGGTTCCTCGTCGTCGTCGCGCTGTTCGACGTCGCGTACGTCGTGGTCGCGCTCAACATCTCCGCGCTGTTCCCCGAGATCTTCCGCACGACGGCGGAGCGCGCCCGCGGCAACACGCCGCGCCAGATCTTCGGCCTCGTCGGGATGATCCTCGGCACCGCCGGGGCGCCGCTGCTGTACGGCACGCTCGGGTGGACCTGGATGGCGCTGCTGCTCGCGGCCGTGAGCCTCGCGTTCTTCGTGTGGTCCCTCGCCGGGATGGTCGAGCGTCCGGTCGACGACGCCGTCGTGCGCGAGCGTGAGGCCGCCGTCCGGCTGGGGGACCAGCTCCGGTACACGTTCGCCAACCGCGCGTTCGTCACCTACGTGCTCGGGTCGCTCCTGCTCCAGAGCACGACCGCCATCGTGCTCGCCGCGATCCCGTTCTACGTGCGGTACACGCTGGGCGGCGCCGAGGCCGACGCGACGCTGCTGCTCGCGCCCATCTTCGTCGCCGCGATCCCGTCGATCGTCGGGTGGTCGTGGGTCGTGCGGCGCATCGGGCCGCGCTCCGCGATGCTGTGGGTCGTCGGGGTGTACGGCCTCGCGACCTGCCTCTACCTGATCCCGTCCACCGTCCTCGGCGCCGCGCTCGCGGGCCTCGCCGTGGGTGTGGGCGTGGCGGGGCTCATGCAGGTGCTCGAGGTCGCGCTCGCGCAGGTCATCGACGACGACGAGCGCCGCACCGGCCTGCGCCGCGAGGGCATGTACTTCGGCGCCAACGGGTTCGTCGTGCGCGGTTCCGTGATCGTCCAGGCCGTGCTCGTCGCGGGCGTGCTGTCGGCGAGCGGGTACGTCGAGGGTGCGGGCGACGTCGTGCAGCCGGACAGCGTCGCGACCGGCGTCCGCCTGCTCCTCGGCGCCGTCCCCGTGGCCCTCGCCGCGCTCGCGTTCGTCTGCTTCTGGTTCTACCCCCTCCGCGGTCGCGACCCCGAGGACACCGACGTCGCCCTCGCCGACGCCGGCGCATCCCCGACGGCGGCTGACCCCCTCCCGAGATAGACAAACGCTCGCCCCGTCGCGCATGCCGTTGTCGCTCGCTCCGGCCCCCGGACGAGCCGCAACCGCATGCTCGACCGGCGATAGCCGCGTCGTCGACCCGTGTTCCTACCGCGGCGGGGTGGTGACTCCGAGGGTGTGCTCGGCGACGGTGCAGGGGTCGGTGCCCGCGTCGACGTCGCGGAGGTCGCACGCGACGCGGCGCATGAGCGTGCGGAAGGCGCGTCGCTCGTCGGGCGAGAGCATGCCGAGGAGCTGCTCCTCGGCGTCGTGCACGGCGGTGGCCCACCCGGCGAGCCGACGGCGGCCCTCGGGCGTCGCGACGACGCGGCGTGCGCGGCGGTCGGCGGGGTTCTGCTGCCGCTCCACGAGGCCCGCGGCGACGAGGTCGTCGACGAGGTAGGTCATGACGGTCCGGTCGATGCCGTGGTGCTCGGCGAGGGCGAGCTGGGTGGGGTGGTCGCCCTGCGCGACGGTGACGAGGACCTGATAGCCACGGGTGCCGTGCGGGACGTCGTCGAGCGCCTGCTCGACGGTCGCGCGGTAGGCGCGCAGGAGCACGCCGAGGTGCCAGCCGAGGTCCTCGAGGCGGCCGGGGAGCTCGGCGGGGCCGGTCGTGGGAGCGGTCGTCGTGCTCGTGCTCATCCGCCCACCCTACCGCCGGGAAGGTGGTTGCACCACCTTTCTGTTGAAGATATGTTCTGTATAGCAACGTATCTTTGAGATCGCGAGGAGCCATGCCCGACTACGGCCACGACCTGCGCTTCGGGTCCTTCGTCACACCCACCGCCGCGGCGCCGCACCAGGCCGTCGCGCTGGCGCAGGTCTCCGAGGAGGTGGGCCTCGACCTCGTGACGTTCCAGGACCACCCCTACCAGGCCGCGTTCCTCGACACGTGGACCCTGATGTCCTGGGTCGCCGCGCGCACCGAGCGCATCCGGATCGCGGGCAACGTGCTCAACCTGCCGCTCCGCCCGCCGGCCGTCCTCGCGCGGGCCGTCGCGAGCCTCGACCGGCTCTCGGGCGGGCGGGTCGAGCTCGGGCTCGGCGCGGGCGGGTTCTGGGACCCGATCGTCGCGATGGGCGGCGAGCGCCTGACACCGGGGGAGTCGGTCGACGCACTCTCCGAGGGCATCGACGTCATCCGCGGGCTGTGGGACACGTCCACGCGCGACCGCCTCGTCGCAGGCGGGGCCCATCACCGCGTCGACGGCCCCAAGCGCGGGCCGGCTCCGGCGCACGACGTCGAGATCTGGGTCGGCGCGCTCAAGCCCCGCATGCTGCGCCTCGTGGGCGCACAGGCCGACGGCTGGCTCCCGTCGCTCGCGTACCTCCAGAGCTTCGAGGCGCTGGCGAAGGGCAACGCGACGATCGACGCCGCCGCCGAGGCCGCGGGTCGCGACCCGCGCGCCGTTCGTCGTCTGCTCAACGTCGGCGGCCGCTTCACCGCCGACGGCGGTGCGGGGTTCCTCCAGGGCTCGCCGCGCCAGTGGGCCGAGCAGGTCGCCGAGGTGACGCTCGAGCACGGCGTGTCCACGTGGATCGTCGCGGGCGACGACCCGACGACGCTCGCCGTCGTCGGGCAGGAGGTCGCCCCCGCGGCGCGCGATCTCGTCGCGGCCGCACGCGGCACCGCGCCGGCCGCGACGACCGACGGCGAGGCCCGCGCATGACCGACTACGGCCACCCGCTCCGGTTCGGCACGTTCGTCACGCCGTCGGCGCAGGACCCGGAGGCGACGGTCGGGCTCGCCCGCCTCGCCGAGGACCTCGGCTACGACCTCGTGACGTTCCAGGACCACCCGTACCAGCCGCGCTTCCTCGACACGTGGACGCTGCTGTCGTACGTCGCGTCCGCGACCGAGCGCATCCACGTCGCGCCCGACGTCGTCAACGTCCCGATGCGTCAGCCCGCCGTGCTCGCGCGCGCGGCGGCGAGCCTCGACCTGCTGTCCGACGGGCGCGTCGACCTCGCGCTGGGCGCGGGCGCCTTCTGGGACGCCATGGTCTCGATGGGCGTCGACCGTCTGACGCCGGGCGAGTCCGTCGACGCGCTCGCCGAGGCGATCGACGTGGTCCGGGCGATCTGGGGCGAGGACGGCGACGACGAGCTGTTCGTCTCCGGGCGCCACCACCGGCTCGACGGCGCCACCGCCGGGCCGGGGACCACGCGGCGCATCCCGCTCTGGCTGGGCGCGCTCGGCCCCCGCATGCTGCGCCTCGTCGGGGCGAAGGCCGACGGCTGGCTCCCGTCGCTGGGCCGCGTCGGCCGGGACGGGCTGCGCGCGGGCAACGCGCGCATCGACGAGGCCGCGACCGCCGTCGGGCGCGACCCGCGGGAGGTGACGCGCCTGCTCAACGTGTCGGGCACGTTCGACGAGGCCTCCGCGGCGTCCGGTCTCGGAGGGGCGCCCGACCTCGCCGGGCCGCCCGAGGCCTGGGTCGAGCGGCTCCTGCCGCTCGTCCTCGAGGAGGGTGTCTCGACCCTGATCCTCGCGACCGACGACGAGCGCACGACCCGCCGGTTCGCCGAGGAGGTCGCGCCCGCGCTGCGGGACGCCGTCGCCGCGGGGCGCGCGACGAGCGGGACGGACACGTCCCGCGTCGTGCCGCTAGCGGTCCGCTCCGCGCGTCGCGAGGGCATCGCGTACGACGACGTCCCCGCCTCGCTCGCGGAGCGCGCGGTCGAGCCGGGCGACTCCGCGTACGCGGGCGTGCGCTCGAACTACCTGCGCGGCGGCTCGCCCGGGCTCGTGCTGCGGCCCCGCGACACCGCGGAGGTCGTCGAGGCGCTCGCCTTCGCGCACGCCCAGCCGGTGACGCGCACCGTGCCGCTGTCCGTCCGCTCGGGCGGGCACGGCATCAGCGGGCGCTCCACGAACGACGGCGGGATCGTGCTCGACCTCGGCGCGCTGGACCAGATCGAGGTGCTCGACGGCGCCGCGCGCCTCGTGCGCGTCGGGCCGGGCGCGCGCTGGGGCGAGGTCGCGGCGGCGCTCGCGCCGCGCGGGTGGGCGATCACGTCGGGCGACTACGGCGGCGTGGGCGTGGGCGGGCTCGCGACCGCGGGCGGCATCGGGTTCCTCGGGCGCGCCCACGGCCTGACGATCGACCACGTGCGCGCGGTCGAGGTCGTCCTCGCCGACGGGTCGGTGGTGCGGGCGAGCGCGGACGAGAACCCGGACCTGTTCTGGGCCGTGCGCGGCGCGGGGTCGCAGGTCGGGATCGTCACGTCGTTCGAGCTCGTCGCGGACGAGGTCTCGGCGGTGGGGTTCGCGCAGATGGTGCACGACGCGTCCGACCTCGCCGGGTTCCTCGAGCGCTGGGGCGCGACGGTCGAGTCGTCGCCGCGGGACACGACGAGCTTTCTCATCGTCGGGCGCCCGCGCCCCGGCCAGCCGGTCGTCGCGCAGTCCATGACCATGGTCGACTCCGACGACCCCGACACCGTCCTCGCCCGGCTCCAGCCGTTCGCGGCGATCTCCCCGCTGCTCGCGCAGGCGACGGCGCAGATCGTGCCGTACGACGCCGTCGTCTCCGCACCCGCGCCCGGCCCGCACGGCGGCCAGGGCGAGCCCGTCTCGCGTTCCGGCCTGCTGGAGCACCTCACGCCCGAGGCGTCCGCCCGGCTGGCGGGGCTGGTCGCAAGCGGCGACACGTACTTCTTCCAGATCCGCTCGACGGGCGGCGCGGCGTCGGACGTCCCCGCGGACGCGACGGCGTACGCGCACCGCTCGGCGAACTTCTCCGTCGTGGCGATGGGGGCGAGCCGCTCGCGGCTCGACGCGCGCTGGGACGCGCTGGCCGACGTGTTCGAGGGCATGTACCTGAGCTTCGACACCGACCTGCGCACCGAGCGGGTGACGGACGCGTTCCCGCCCGCGACCCTGGAGCGGCTGCGGGAGGTCAAGCGCCGCGTCGACCCGACGAACGTCTTCCGTGACAACCTCCCCGTCCTCGGACCGGACCCGCTCGAGCCGGCACCGGCCCCCGCGAGGTAGAGCCCCCCGTCGCGAGGTAGAAGTCGGGGGGCTCTACCTCGCGACCGGTCGTTCTACCTCGCGCGGGCCGCGCACGGTGAGGACCGCGTGGACGGCCAGCCCGGCGAGGATCGCCCAGAACGCGGCGGCGATGCCCGCCACGACGACGCCGCTCGCGGCGACGAGGAACGTCACGACGGCTGCCTCGCGCCCGCGCGGCTCGGCGACGGCCCCCGCGACGGCGGCACCGAGCGTCCCGACGAGCGCGAGACCCGCCGCCGCCTCGACGAGGCCCGCGGGCGCGGCGGCGACGAGCGCGGCGAGACCGGCGGACCCGACGGCGAGCACGAGGTACGCCCAGCCGGCGGTGTGGGCGGCGAGCCAGCGGCGTCGGGGGTCGGGGTGCGCCTCGGGCCCTGCGGCGAGCGCGGCGGAGATCGCGGCGAGGTTGATCGTGTGGCCGCCGGCGGTCGCTCCGGCGAGGGTCGCGAGGCTGGTGACGGTCATCGCCTCGCGCCACGGCACGCGGTAGCCGAACGACGCCATGACGGCGACGCCGGGCACGTTCTGCGACGCCATCGTCACGACGTAGAGCGGGACGGCGAGCCCGACCACCGCCTGCCACGAGAGCGTGGGCGCCGTGAGGTCGAGGCGCGGGACGGCGTCGGACCAGGCGAGCGTGCCGCCGTGCACGGCCTCGTACCCGACGATCGCGAGCGTCACCGTGAGCGCGGCGGGTGCCGCCCAGCGCGGCGCGACCCGCAGCAGGACGAGCCACGTGACGATCACCGGTGCGACGAGAAGCGGTGTGGCGACGACCGCGCGCACCGGTGCGAGGCACAGGGTCAGGAGCACGCCGGCGAGCATCGCCTGGGCGATCGGGGTGGGGATGGCGGCGACGAGGTCCCCGAGGCGCGGCCAGAGCGCGGTGAGCAGGACGAGCCCGCCGACGACGCAGAACGCCCCGACCGCGGCGGGCCACCCGCCCGCGACGGCGCCGGTGCTCACGAGCAGCGCGGCGCCGGGCGTGGACCACGCGAGCGTGAGGGGGGTGCGGTGCCGGGTGGTGAGCCAGAGGATGCCGACGGCCTGCGTGACGCACAGGGCGAGGAGCCCCGAGGCCGCCTGGTCGGGGGTCGCTCCGACGGCGCGCAGCCCGGCGAGCACGACGGCGAACGAGCTCGTGAAGCCGACGAGGGCGGTCACGAGCCCGGCGAGGACGGGGCGCAGGCGGTCCGAGGCGGGGTCCATGCTGCTCCTGGCAGACGGGGGCGTTCTGTTCATGGAACGGTATCAGAGGCCTCGCGACACCCGCGCCGGTAGGCTGCGGCCCGTGAGCGACGGGGCGGGGCGCGCAGGGAGACGGCCGGACGGCGAGACCGGAGGAGCGCCCGGACGCCCGTCGGGACGCGCGGAGGACGGGACGCTCGCGGCGGTCGCCGCGCAGCTCCGGGCGCTGCGTGCCGAGCGCGGGCTCTCGTTGTCGGCGCTCGCCGCGGCGGCGGGCATCGGCAAGGGCTCGCTCTCCGAGATCGAGCACGGCGCGCGCAACCCCACGCTCGCGACCCTCTACGCCCTGGCCGGGGCGCTCGGCGTCCCGCTCGCGACGCTGCTCGCCGAGCGCGCGGGCACCGAGGTGTCGTCCGAGGGCGTCACCGCACGGCTGCTCGACGCCCACCACCTGCCCGGCGGCACGGCCGTCGAGGTCTACCATCTGCACCTCGAGCCCCACGCGGACCGGACCTCACCGCCCCACGGGCCGGGCGTCGTCGAGCACCTGCTCATCACGCGCGGCCGCCTGCGGGCCGGGCGTCACGGGGCGGAGGCCGTGGTCGAGGAGGGCGACGAGCTGCGCTGGGTGTCCGACGCGGACCACTCCTACCGGGCGCTCGACGGCGCCCAGGTCGACGCGGTGCTCGTCATCCGGACACCGCCCCGGGGCGGCGCCGGGTAGACGTCGGGCTAGTACGCGTTCTGGCCGGGCACCCACGCGTCGGTCGTGAAGCCGGACGGCGCGCCCGGCGACCACGGCGCGGGCGGCGGCTGCGGCGTCCGGACCAGGAACGCCTGGCGCGCCGTGAGCATGAGCTGCAGCAGCGCGCGGCGCTGCCCCTCGACGCGCCACGCCTCGACCGCGCCGCGCGCGACGCGGTCGTGGAGCAGCGCGAGCTCCGTCGCCGCCTGCTGGTAGTCGCGCATCGCGTGCGCGGCGCCGCTGCCGCCCGTGCGGCGGGCCCAGTCGCGCGCCTGGCGGCGCGCGGCGAGCGTGGAGAGCATCGTGAGGTCCGCCGGCGTGACGAGGCCCGTCGGGACGTACGGCACGAGCTGGCGCTGGATCGTCGCGACCGTGCGGCGACGGTCGCGCACGAGCAGGACGATCAGGGTGACCAGCACCCCGAGCCCCGCGAGGTAGGCGACCCCGAGCGCGAGCGTGCCGAACCCGGTCGAGGCGTTCCACAGCATGTGGAGCGCGATCGCCGCCGCGAGGCCGCCGATCGGCGCGAGGACGCGGCGCGGCCCCGGCGGGCTCGTGGCCGCGCTCGCGACGCCGAGGCCCGTGAGCGCCGTGCACAGCGGGTGCAGCAGGGGGGTGACGAGAGCGCGGAGCACGAACGTCGGGCCGAGCGTCCCGTCCTGCGCGGCCATGATGAAGTACGTGACGTTCTCGACCGCCGCGAACCCGAGCGCGACCATCGCGGCGTAGATGACGCCGTCGGTCCAGCCGTCGATCTCGTGCCGGCGGAACCACAGCATCCCGAACAGCACGGCGCCCTTGAGGATCTCCTCGACGAACGGCGCCCCGAACGAGGCGACGACGTACCAGCCCACCTCCTCGCCGAACAGCGGCGCCGTGAGCAGCTCGAGCCCGAGCGTGTTGAGGATCCCCGCGACGAGCGTCGCGATGCCCGCGCCCCACAGGAACGCGACGACGAGCGCGCTCGGCGGCTCCGGCTCGAGGCGGTCGAGCGCGAGCACGACCGGCACCCAGATGCCGAGCGGCACGAGCGCCAGCAGCAGGCCCACGGTGAACGTCCCGACCCCGGACAGCGCCGCGAGCACGAGGCCGATCAGCAGGCACAGGCTCGCGACCGCGATCGTCACGATGACGCCCACGCGCGCCCGGCCCGGCGGCCGGCCCTCGAGCACGGCGCGTGGGTCGAGCGGCCCCGCGGCGCCTGCGGGCCCCTGCGGGTGCGGGTGCACCGGCGTCGGCTGCGGGTGCGGCGGGGGGACGGCGGGGCCGTGCGGCGGGAAGGTCACGGGCGGTAAGGCTACGCACCCGGATGCTGCCGGGGAAAGGTGTTCGACGCCTGGACGTGTCGCTACGCGGCGACGTCGTACCCCGACCGGACGCCGCCCCGACGGCGCACGGTGGCGTCGTCGGGCACGATCTCGTCCGGCGGGACGACGGCGCCGGGCTCCACGAGCACGCGACGTCCGACGCGCGCGCCGCTGCCCACGCGGGCACGGTCGCCGACCCGGGTCTCGGGGGAGATGCGCACGTTGTCGCCGACGCGGACGTCCCGGCCGAGGGTGACGTCGCGGTCGATCCAGGTTCCCTCGCCGAGCTGGGAACCGGACCCGACGACGGCCCCCTTCTCGACGTACGTGCCCGACCCGACGGGGACGGACTCGGGGACGCGCGCGTGCGGCGACACGAGGCCGCCGCCGGTGTGGCGCTCGTAGTGCATGATCTCGCCGTAGTCGTTCTCGACCTGGACACGGCGTGCGAGGCGGGCCATGCGACCTCCTCAGGGTCTGTCGGCAGTGGTACTGCTGACATAACGTCGGGGAGGTGCCCAGGATTCCAGCCCTGCCGACGCCCCGCCCGGCGTCGATCCGTCCTGGTCGGTCAGAGAGGGCGGGTGGTGCCGCGGACGACGAGGGTCGTGGGGAGGCGGACGTGGGGTTCGCGGGGGTTGCCCTCGACGAGGTCGACGATGAGGCGCAACGCCTCGGCGCCCATGCGGTGGATCGGCTGGTCGACGGTCGTCAGCGGCGGAGTGGTGAGCGCGGACTCGGGGACGTTGTCGAACCCGACGACGGAGACGTCGTCGGGCACGCGCAGGCCGAGCTCGGTGGCGACCTCCATGGTGCGGATGGCGGAGAGGTCGTTCGCGGCGAAGATCGCGGTCGGCCGCTCGGGGAGCGAGAGGAGCTCGTGCGCGGGGGAGTCGGCGAGGTCCGGGCGGTAGCCGCCGACGCGGACGAGGTCGGGGTCGAACGGGACGCCGGCCTCGGCGAGGGCCTCGCGGTACCCCTGCTCGCGCAGGCGCGCGGACTCGAGGTCGGGGCGGCCGGCGAGGAAGCCGATGCGGCGGTGGCCGAGGGAGAGCAGGTGCTCGGTCGCGGCGCGCGCGCCGGCGAGGTTGTCGGAGTCGACGGTGGGCGGGCCGGAGGGGCCGCGGTGCGGGTCGACGGCGACGACGGGGATGGAGTTGCCCGGCGCGACGACGGTCGGCGTGACGAGGATGGCGCCGTCGATCAGGGTGCCGCCGAGGCGCGAGAGGTAGCGCTGCTCCCAGCCGACGCGGTCGTCGCGGCGCAGCCCGCCGGAGTAGGCGAGCAGCTCGTAGCCGGTGCCGTCGACGGCCTCGGAGATGCCCTTGAGGAGCTCGGTCGAGAACGGCTCGAACTCGGCGACGAGGATGCCGATGACGTTGGTGCGACGGCTGCGCAGGCTGCGCGCGACGATCGACGACTCGTACCCGAGCTGGTCGATGACCTCCTGGACGTGCCGGGAGGTCTCCAGAGCGACGCCGTAGCGGCCGTTGATCACCTTGGAGACCGTCGCGACGGAGACGCCGGCGGTGCGCGCGACGTCGCCGATCGTGACTCTTCCCGTGGAGCGCATGGGGAGACAGTAGCCCGTGGCGAGGCCCCTCGGCGGCGCCCCGCCGGGCGCCCGGCCTGGTCCGAGGCCGCGTCGTGGGCCGTGCGGGCGCCCTACGCCCGCGCCCGGCGCCGGCTCGCGACGCATCGTGTGTAAAACGTTATCGATAACGATTGACACGCGACCCCTCCGTTTGCGAGAGTCGCCGTGGCGGCCCCGACGCGGAGGCGGCCCGGCGCGCTCGAGGCAGCGTGCGCCCTGTGCGACTCGACGAAGAGGACGGAACGATGAAGTCTCGAAAGCTCCTGGCGGCGACCGCCGTCGCGATGGCGGGCACGCTCGTGCTCTCGGCCTGCGGAGGCGGAGGCGACTCCGGCTCGGACGACGGCTCGGTCTCGATGACCTTCTGGCACAACTCCACGACCGGACCCGGCATGGAGTACTGGAAGGCCACGGCCGCGGCGTTCGAGGACGAGAACCCCGGCGTCACGATCAAGATCCAGTCCATCCAGAACGAGGACATGGACGGCAAGCTCCAGACCGCCCTGAACTCGGGTGACGCACCCGACATCTTCATGGCGCGCGGCGGCGGCAAGCTCGCGGACGTCGTCGAGGCGGGCCAGGTCAAGGACCTGACCGACCTCATCGACCCGGCGGTCGAGGAGGCGGTCGGCGGCTCGCTGAGCGCGCTCTCGGTCGACGGCAAGGTCTACGGCATGCCGGTGTCGATCCTGCCCGGTGGCATGTTCTACAGCACCGACCTGTTCGGGCAGGCCGGCATCACCGAGACCCCGGGGACGATCTCGGACCTCGAGGCGGCGACCGAGCAGCTCAAGGCCGCGGGCATCGCGCCCATCGCGCTCGGCGCCAAGGACGCGTGGCCTGCCGCGCACTGGTACTACTTCTTCGCGCTCCGCTTCTGCTCCCAGGACGCGATGAACGAGGCCGCCGCCACGCGGACCTTCGACGACCCGTGCTGGCTCGACGCCGGCAACGCGCTCGCGGACTTCGCCGCGACGGAGCCGTTCAACGAGGGCTTCCTCACCACGTCCGCGCAGCAGGGCGCCGGCTCCTCGGCCGGCCTGCTGGCGAACCACCAGGCGTCGATGGAGCTCATGGGCGCGTGGGACCCGGGCGTCATCGCGTCGCTCACGCCGGACGAGCAGCCCCTGCCCGACCTCCAGTGGTTCCCGTTCCCCGAGGTCGAGGGCGGTGACGGCGAGCCCGGCGCGATGATGGGCGGCGTCGACGGCTACTCGTGCTACGTGGACGCCCCGGACGCGTGCGCCGACTTCCTCAACTTCGCCATGTCGAAGGAGTCGCAGGAGGCCTACGCCACCGCGTTCCAGACGCTGCCCGCGAGCAAGGAGGCGCAGGGCGCGGTCGTCGACCCGGCACTCGTCTCGATCCTCGAGGCGTACAACGAGGCGCCGTACGTCTCCGTCTGGCTCGACACGCTCTACGGCCAGAACATCGGCAACGCGCTGAACACGGCCGTCGTCAACCTGCTCGCCGGCCAGGGCACGCCCGAGGACATCGTCACCGCCGTCAACGACGCGGCCGCCAAGGAGTAACCCCTTCCATGAACGTGTCCCAGGGCGAGATCTCGCCGAGCACGACGACGCCCGAGGACCGGGCCGGGGGCGGCGCGACGCCGCCCCCGGCCGCCCCGGCCGCCGCGCGGCGCCCCCCGCGCGGCGGCCGCTGGGCCCAGCGAGCCGAGATCGCGGTGCTCGCCGGGCCCGCGCTCGTCGTCTTCCTGACCTTCGTCATCGTCCCCGTGGTGATGGCGGCGTACTACGGGTTCTTCAAGTGGAAGGGCTTCGGCCCGCCGACGGAGTTCGTCGGGTTCGACAACTACCTCATCATCTTCCGCGACCCGGAGTTCCTCGCGGCGCTGGGGCACAACGCGTTCATCGTCCTGATGTCGCTCGTGCTGCAGGGCCCGGTCGCCGTGATCGTGGCGCTCATGCTCAACCGGCGCATCCGCGGCCGCTCGGTGATCCGGGTGCTCGTGTTCGTGCCGTACGTGGTGTCCGAGGTGATCGTCGGGACGGGCTTCAGCCTCATGCTCGCGACCACGGGCGCCGTGAACGACCTGCTGGAGCGCATCGGCCTCGGGTTCCTCACGGTCGACTGGCTCGCCGACCCGGACGTCGCGATCTGGACCCTGCTGCTCATCATCACGTGGAAGTACATCGGCTTCGCCGTGATCCTCTTCCTCGCGGGCCTGCAGGGCATCCCCGACGAGCTGGGGGAGGCGGCCGCGATCGACGGCGCGTCGTACTGGAAGACGCAGCGCTACGTCACGCTCCCGCTCCTCGGCCCGACCGTCCGCATCTGGGCGTTCCTGTCGATCATCGGCTCGCTCCAGCTCTTCGACCTCGTCTACATCATCTGGGGCCAGTACGTGGCCTCGACGGCGGGGACGTCGACCATGGCGACCTACATGGTGGCGAACGGGCGCAACGCGGGGAACTACGGGTTCGGCAGCGCGGTCGCCGTGGTGCTGTTCCTCATCTCGCTCGCGGTGGCGCTCGTCTACCAGCGGTACGTCCTGCGCCGTGACACCGAGGGCGCGATCACGGAAGGGAAGAAGTGATGGCCACCGTCACCGCCGCACCGGCGCCCGAGCGCGCTCCCGGCGCCAAGATCCCGAAGGAGCCGCGCGGCTCCGGCATCGGCCGGGGCGGCCCGCTGACGTACGTCGTCGCGTGGCTGCTCGTGGGCGTGTGCCTCGCCCCGATCGCGTACATCGTGATCGGCGGGTTCCGCACGAACGCGCAGATCACGGCGGACCCGTCGGGCCTGCCCGACCCGTGGCAGCTCGAGAACTACGTCAGCGTCCTGACGAGCTCGCTGTTCTGGCAGCAGCTCGGGAACTCGCTCGTGGCGGGGCTCCTCACGACCCTCGGCGTCGTCGTGCTCGGTCTCATGGCGAGCTACGTCATCGCGCGCTACTCGTTCGCGGGACGCGGGGCGCTGTACGCGCTGTTCGCGGCGGGACTCATGTTCCCCATGACCGTCGCGATCACCCCGCTGTACATCATGATCCGCTCGCTCGGGCTGATGAACTCCGTGGGCGGCCTGGTGCTCCCGCAGATCGCGTTCGCCCTCCCGACGACCGTCATCATCCTGGTCCCGTTCCTGCGCGCCATCCCGCGCGAGATCGAGGAGGCGGCGTCGATCGACGGGGCGAGCAGGCTCGGCTTCTTCTTCCGCATGGTCGTGCCGCTGTCCCTGCCGGGCGTCATCACCGTGGGGATCCTCGCGTTCGTCGCGAGCTGGAACAGCTACATGCTCCCGCTCTTCATCCTCAACGACGAGACGTCGTACACGCTCCCGCTGGGCGTGCAGGCGTTCGCGTCGCAGTACTCCGTGGACACCGCTCGCGTGCTCGCCTTCACCTCTCTGTCGATGATCCCCGCGCTCGTCTTCTTCTCGCTGTTCGAGCGGCGCATCGTCGGCGGGCTCTCCGGAGCCGTGAAGGGCTGACCGCGCGCCCGTCCGCACCCCGTCCCTGCCCCGCGCCGTGCGCGGGGCAGGGCCACCATCGAAGGAGAACGGTCCCGTGACCGACGTCGTCCCTGCCGTCCCGACGGCACCCCTCGGCTCCCCGGAGCAGGCCACCTCGCAGCCCGCGGCCCAGGCGCCGCGCAGCCCGCGCCCGGCGCCGCCGCAGCCGCCCACGGTCTCCGAGCGCGTGCGCGCGCTCCACGCCCGCATGACCCTCGACGAGAAGCTCGCCCAGCTCGTGGGCTACTGGCTCGACCAGAACGGCACCGTCGCCCCGATGCAGTCGGAGATGACGGCGGGGCAGCAGGACGGCGGCCGCCTCGCCGAGATCACGCGGCACGGCATGGGGCACTACACGCGCGTCTACGGCACGCGGCCCGTCGAGCCGGCGGAGCGCGCCGCGTGGCTCTGGGCGGAGCAGCGCCGCCTCAAGGCGGAGACCCGGCTCGGCGTCCCGGCGATCGTGCACGAGGAGTGCCTCACGGGCCTCGCTGCCTGGAAGGCCGCGACGTACCCGACGCCGCTCGCGTGGGGAGCGTCGTTCGACCCGGCGCTGGTCGAGGAGATGGCGCGCGAGGTCGGCGGGTCGATGCGCGCGCTCGGCGTGCACCAGGGCCTCGCGCCCGTGCTCGACGTCGTGCGCGACCCGCGCTGGGGCCGCGTCGACGAGTGCGTGGGCGAGGACCCGTACCTCGTCGGCACGGTCGGCACGGCGTACGTGCGCGGCCTGCAGGACGCGGGCGTGCACGCGACCCTCAAGCACTTCGTCGGGTACTCGGGCTCGCGCGCCGGGCGCAACCACGCGCCGGTGAGCGCGGGGCCGCGCGAGCTCGCCGACGTCTACCTCCCGCCGTTCGAGATGGCCGTGCGCGACGGCGGCGCCCGGTCGGTCATGGCGTCGTACGTCGACGTCGACGGCGTGCCGCTGCACGGCAGCCCGGAGCACCTCACCGAGATCCTGCGCGAGCGCTGGGGGTTCGACGGCGTCGTCGTCGCGGACTACTTCGGCGTCGCGTTCCTGGAGGTCATGCACCGTGTCGCGGCCGACCGCGGGGAGGCCGCCGCGCAGGCGCTCCAGGCGGGCCTCGACGTCGAGCTCCCCACGGGCGACGCGTACCTCGCGCCGCTCGCCGAGCGCGTGCGCTCCGGCGCGCTCGACGAGGCGTGGGTCGACCGCGCCGTCCTGCGCCTGCTCAACCAGAAGGAGGAGCTCGGCCTGCTCGACCCGGGCGCGTACGCCGACGAGCCGCCGACGGAGGTCGACCTCGACACCCCGCGACAGCGCGCGACCGCGCGCCGCCTCGCGCAGGAGTCGCTCGTGCTCCTGGCGAACGACGGCGTGCTGCCGCTCGGGCGTCGAGCGCCCGACAGCGCTGACGGCGCGCCGGCCGCCCCGCGGCGCGTCGCCGTCGTCGGGCCCAACGCGGACTCGTCCGAGGCGCTGATGGGCTGCTACTCGTTCGTCAACCACGTGCTCGCGCACCACCCCGGCGTCCCGGCCGGCATCGCCCTGCCGACGGTCCTGGAGTCGCTGCGCGACGTGCTCGCGGGCACCGTCGTGACGCACGCGAGGGGCTGCGCGGTCGAGGGCGACGACGCCTCGGGGATCCCCGAGGCGGTGGACGCCGCGCGCGCCGCGGACGTCGCGGTCGTCGTCGTGGGCGACGAGGCGGGGCTCTTCGGTCGCGGCACGGTCGGCGAGGGCAACGACGTCGAGTCGCTCGAGCTCCCGGGCGTGCAGCGGCGGCTCGTCGAGGAGGTCGTCGCCACCGGGACGCCCGTCGTGCTCGTGCTGCTCACCGGTCGTCCGTACGCGATCGGCTGGGCGCTGGGGGACGACGCGGGGGCGGGCGGTGCGACGGCCGGCCGCCCGGCCGCCGTCGTGCAGGGCTTCTTCCCCGGCGAGGAGGGCGGGCGCGCCGTCGCGGACGTGCTCGTCGGCGCGGTGAACCCGTCGGGCCGCCTGCCCGTGTCGCTGCCGCGAGCGGGCGGCGCGCAGCCGTACTCCTACCTGCACCCCGTGCTCGGCGGGCCGTCGGACGTGACGTCCGCCGACCCGACGCCCGTGCGGCCGTTCGGGTTCGGGCTGTCGTACACGCAGTTCGCGTACGCGGACCTCGAGGTCGACGCGAGCGTCGCCGCGGGCGGGACGTTCGCCGCGTCGGTGACGGTGACGAACACGGGCGACGTCGCGGGGACGGACGTCGTGCAGCTCTACGCGCGCGACGTCGTCGGGTCGGTGCCGCGCCCCGTCGCGCAGCTCCTCGGGTACGCGCGCGTCGACCTCGGCGCGGGCGAGTCGCGCCGCGTGGCCTTCCGCGTCCCGACGACGCGCCTCGCGTTCTCCGACCGCCGCCTCGTGCGCGTGGTCGAGCCGGGCGACGTCGAGGTGTGGGTCGGCGCGCACGCGGGCGCGGTCGACGCCGCGCCCGGGCCCGACGACCTCGGCTCGACGACCGGCGGCGCGATCGTCAACGAGTCCGCCCCGGCCGAGCGCCGGGTCGTGCCGGGTGCGGCGACCGCGCGCGTGACGCTCGTCGTCACGGGGCCGGTGCACGAGGTGACGGCCGCGGACGAGCGGCTCGTCGCGGTCGAGGTCTCCGCGCACGTCGGGGCGGGAGAGCGCGCATGACGCGCGTCCCGAACCCGATCCTGCCCGGGTGCTTCCCCGACCCGTCGGTGTGCCGCGTCGGCGACGACTTCTACCTCGTCACCTCGACGTTCGAGTATCTGCCCGGCCTGCCCGTGCTGCGCAGCCGCGACCTCGCGACGTGGGAGCACGTGGGGGACGTCGTCGACCGGTCGGGTCAGCTCGACTACGACGGCGTCCGCTCGTCGGGCGGTCTGTACGCACCGACGCTGCGCCACCACGACGGCACGTTCTGGCTCGTGTGCACGCTCGTGGACCCGGACGACGACTCCCGCGGCGGCAACTTCGTCATGACGGCGACCGACCCGGCGGGACCGTGGTCCGACCCGGTGTGGCTGCGCGACGAGGTCGGCGTGCGGGTCGCCGGGATCGACCCGTCGATCTTCTTCGACGACGACGGTCGCGCGTGGCTGCACGGGACCCGGCTCGCGGCCGACCCGGAGTGGTTCCACCAGACCGAGGTGTGGGTGCGCGAGCTCGACCTCGCGACGCTCACCCTGGTCGGCCCCGAGCACGTCGTGTGGACGGGGGCCGTGCGCGGGGCGGTCTGGGCCGAGGGCCCGCACCTGTACAAGGTCGACGGCACGTACTACCTGCTCGCGGCCGAGGGCGGCACGGACTTCCACCACGCGGTGTCCGTCGCGCGGTCGTCGTCCGTGGCAGGCCCCTACGAGGGGAACAAGGCCAACCCCGTGCTCACGCACCGGCACCTCGGGCGCGGCGTGGACGTCGTCGGCGTGGGGCACGCCGACCTCGTCGAGGCGCCCGACGGGTCGTGGTGGGCCGTGCTGCTCGCCATGCGCGTCGACGGCGGCTACCACTACCCGCTCGGGCGCGAGACGTTCCTCGTCCCCGTCGTGTGGGAGGACGGCTGGCCCGTCCTCGCGCCCGGCGAGGGGCGCGTGCCCGACGTCGTGGAGGTCCCGTTCGCGTCCGCCGCGCCGCGCCCGGCGATCCAGGGCGGGGCGAGCGGCGTCGTCGGCCCGGAGGACCCGCGCTGGACGGCGGTGCGTGCCCTGCCCCGGGACCTCGCGACCCCGGCGGGCGAGGGCTGGGACCTCGCGGTGCGTCCGGCGACGCTCGCGGAACGCACCGTGCCGGCGTTCCTCGGGGTGCGCCAGCAGCACCGCGACGTCGACGTGGCGGTCACGCTGCGCGTGCCGGAGGTCGCGGGGGAGCGGGCGGGCGTCGTCGTGCGGCAGTCCGAGCAGGACCACGTGCGGCTCCTGGTCGACGGCGGGCCCGGGGACGCGCGGCGCGTCGTGGCCGTGCACCGACGCGGCGGCACGGACGAGGTGGTCGGCGAGACCACGGTGAGCGCCGTGGCCGGGGAGCCGGTCGTCGTCGGGCTGCGCGTGCGCGGGCAGGACTACGGGCTCGTCGCCGGTCCGGCGGGGGACGAGCCCGGTGGCTCGCCCGAGCTCGTCGCGACGGTGGACGGCCGCGCGCTCGACAGTGCCGCGACGGGCGGGTTCCTCGGGCTGTGGCTCGGCGTGCACGCGACGAGCGAGGGGCAGCCCTCGACCTCCGTGGTGCGGGTCGAGAGGTTCGTCTACGGGCCGGTCGGCTGACCGGACCGCTCCGCGCGTGGCGTGCCCCGGCGGGCGATACCGTCGGGGCATGTCGAGCGCACGGACACGGGTCGAGGAGGACCTGCTGGGACCCCTCGAGGTCCCGGCGGACGCGTACTACGGGGTCCACACCGTCCGGGCCGTGGAGAACTTCCGCATCTCGGGGACGACGGTCAGCGACGTCCCCGAGATGGTCCGCGGCATGGTGATGGTCAAGAAGGCGTCGGCGCTCGCGAACCGCGAGCTGCGCACGCTCCAGCGCGACGTCGCCGACGCGATCGTCGCCGCGTGCGACGCGATCCTCGACCACGGCCGGTGCCTCGACCAGTTCCCGGTGGACGTGTTCCAGGGCGGTGCGGGCACGAGCGTCAACATGAACACCAACGAGGTCGTGGCCAACCTCGCGCTCGAGCTCGCGGGGTTCGAGAAGGGCCGCTACGACGTCATCAACCCGAACGACCACGTGAACCGCTCGCAGTCGACCAACGACGCGTACCCCACGGGGTTCCGCCTCGCGGTGCACCAGCTCGTCCGGCGGCTGCAGGACGAGGTGCTGCTGCTCGAGCGCGCGTTCGACGAGAAGGCGTCCGAGTTCGCCGACGTCCTCAAGATGGGCCGCACCCAGCTCCAGGACGCGGTGCCCATGAGCCTCGGCCAGGAGTTCGCGGGGTTCGCCGTGAACGTCGGCGAGGAGGTCCGGCGCCTCGAGGTCGCGGGGGAGCTGCTGCTCGAGGTGAACCTCGGCGCGACCGCGATCGGCACCGGGCTCAACACGCCGCCCGGGTACCCCAAGGTCGCGACCCGCCGCCTCGCCGAGGTGAGCGGGCTGCCCGCCGTGCCGGCGGAGAACCTCGTCGAGGCGACGTACGACAACGGCGCCTATCTCGCCGTCCACTCCGCGCTGAAGCGCCTCGCGGCCAAGCTGTCGAAGATCTGCAACGACCTGCGCCTGCTGTCCTCGGGGCCGCGCGCCGGCCTCGGCGAGATCAACCTGCCCGAGCTCCAGGCCGGGTCGTCGATCATGCCCGCCAAGGTGAACCCGGTGATCCCCGAGGTCGTCAACCAGGTCTGCTTCAAGGTCATGGGCAACGACGTGACGATCACGCACGCCGCGGAGGCGGGCCAGCTCCAGCTCAACGTCATGGAGCCCGTGCTCGCGCAGGCCATGTTCGAGTCGCTGCGCCTGCTCACCAACGCGTGCGTCGCGCTGCGCACCAAGTGCGTCACGGGCATCACCGCGAACGTCGAGGTGTGCCGCCGCCACGTGCTCGACTCGATCGGGATCGTCACCTACCTCAACGAGATCATCGGGCACCGCAACGGCGACCTCGTGGGCGCCGAGGCGGCACGGACCGGGGCGTCGGTGCGCGACGTCGTCGTGGCGCGCGGCCTGCTCACGCCGGAGGAGGTGGACGCGGTGCTCACGACCGAGAACTTCCTCCGCCCGCGCTACACCGGGCGCTACTACGCCCCCGACGAGCGCGGCCTCCCCGCGGGTGGGGACGAGGGCGAGTCGTCACGCGTCGTGGAGTCCGACGACGCCACGGGCGCACCCCCGGAACCCGAGGCCTGACGCCGACGCCGGGTCACGACCCCGCGAGGGCACGCACCGCGCGCTCGATCGCGGGGCGCAGGTCGAGGCCGGGGTCGACGGTGAGCCGGTGCAGGAGCAGCCCGTCGCCGAGCGCCATGAGGGCCCGGGCGGCAGGCACGGGGTCGGCGATGCCGACGGCGCCCACGATCTGCTCGGTCCACCGCTCGAACGCGCGGCGCTGCTGCCGCAGGGGCTCTCCGAGCTCGGGGTCGCCGGAGAGCTCGAGGAAGAGGGCGTAGCGCGCCCGGGTGCGTGCCGCGAACGGCCCGGACTGCGCCTCGGTCATCGCGCACAGGCCGTCGACCAGCGCGTCGACGCTCGTGATCGTCGGCATCGCGGTGACGTCGAGGTCGGCGCGCTCCTGCTCGGCGATCCGGTCGACGACGCCCGCGAGGAGGGCGCGTCGCGTGCGGAACCAGTTCGACGTCGACCCGGGCGGGAGGCCTGCCCGTCGGTCGACCCGCGCGTGGCTGAGCGCGCGCACGCCGTCCGCACCGAGCACCTCCACGGCCGCGTCGAGCGCTCGTTCTCGGGTGGCTGCGGCCATGGACTCCCTCTCTCGACCGATCTACTATGAACATAGTAGTCACTCGTCCGAAGGAGTCGCCATGACTACGCCCCAGCCCCGCACCACCCGCCCCGCCGGCGCCCGGGCGTGGTCGCCCCCGCTCCCGGACGCACCGGGCTTCGACCACCTCGTGGTCGAGACGCCCGGCCTGCGCACCCACGTCGCGACCATCGGCACCGGTGACCCGGTCCTGCTGCTGCACGGCTTCCCCGAGCACTGGTGGCAGTGGCACGGCGTCGCGCCCGTCCTCGCCGCCGCCGGCTACCGCGTCCTGTGCCCCGACCTGCGCGGGGCGGGATGGACCACGGCCGACGACGCGCACGTCGAGCGCGAGACCCGGCTCGGCGACCTGCTCGCCCTCCTCGACGCCCTCGACGTCGACCGAGCCCACCTCGTCTCGCACGACATGGGCGCGATCACCGCGATGCAGCTCTGCTACGACCACCCCGACCGGGTCCGTACGGCCGTGGAGCTCTCGGTCCCACCGGGCTTCATGCGGCCCAGCCCCCGGCTCCTCCCCGGCTTCCGGCACCTGCCCGCCCTGATCTGGCACCGTCGGGGCGCGTCGCTGCGGGGCATCTTCTCCAGCGCGTACGTCGCCCACCCGATGTCGGAGGACGACGTCGACGCCCATCTCGCCCCGATGCGCCGGACGGAGGTCGACGCCGCCGTGCGTCCGCTCGTGCGGCACATGGTGCTGCCGGAGGCCACGCGCATGATGCGGGGCGTCTACCGCCGCCGTCGCCTCACGGTGCCGACCCTCTTCGTCTTCGGCCGCCGCGACCTGCCGTGGACCGAGGAGCTCATGGGGCAGGTCTGCCGCGCGCCGGAGCGGCACGCGGACCGGGCCGAGCTCGCCTACGTCGACGACGCCGCGCACTTCATCACCGACGACGCGCCCGCCGCGGTCGCCGCCCTCTCGCGCGACTGGTTCGACCGCGCGGCGTGACGTCCTGTCACGACCGCGCGCGTACCGCCCGGAGGGCGACGCCTGCCGCCAGCACCGCCGTCCCCGCAGCGACGCTCGCGAGCGGGAGCGTGGCGACGAGCGCGACGCACCCGAAGGCGCCCAGCACCTGGAGCGCCCGCGGGTACAGGCGGTGCGGGGCGGTCTGGCGCAGCGCCGACAGGTTCGCCACGAGGTAGTAGACGAGCACCCCGAACGACGAGAACCCGATCGCCCCCCGCAGGTCGGTCGTGAGCACGAGCGCCACGACGACCGCCCCGACCGCGAGCTCGGCCCGGTGCGGCACCCGGTGCACGGGGTGCACGGCCGCGAACCACGCGGGCAGGTCGCCCGTGCGCGCCATCGCGAGGCCCGTCCGGCTCACGCCCGCGAGCAGGGCGAGCAGGGCGCCGGCGCTCGCGGCGACGGCACCGACGCTCACCACCGGGCCGGCCCACGTCCACGACCCGGCGGCGACCGCGTCGGCGAGCGGAGCCGCGGACGCCGCGAGCCCGTCCGGTCCGAGCACCGCGAGCAGGACCACCGCGACGACGGCGTAGAGCACGACGACGGCCCCGAGCGACACGAGGACCGCGCGCGGGATCGTGCGGCGCGGGTCGCGCACCTCCTCGCCGAGGGTCGCGACCCGCGCGTACCCCGCGAACGCGAAGAACAGCAGGCCCGCGGACTGGAGAATGCCGTACCAGCCGCCGTGCGCGCCGTCGGGGTCGAGCACTGCCGACCAGCGCGGCGCGGTGCCCGCGAGGCTCGCGACGACGGCCGTCGCGATCGCGAGGAGCGCCACCGCGACGATGGCCCGGGCGAGGCGCGCCGTCCGGGTCACGCCCCGGTAGCCCACGGCCGTGAGCAGCACGACGGCCGCGGCGGCGACGGGGCGCTCCCACCCGGGCGGCGCCGCGTAGGCGGCGAGCACGAGCGCCATCGCCGCGCAGCTCGCCGTCTTGCCGACGACGAACCCCCACCCGGCGAGGTAGCCCCACCAGGGGCCGAGATGCTCGCGCCCGTACACGTACGTGCCGCCCGAGGTGGGGTGCTGCGCCGCGAGCTGGGCGGACGACGTCGCGTTCGCGTACGCGACGACCGCCGCCAGCGCCAGCCCGACGAGCAGTCCCGTCCCCGCCGCGGCGGCCGCGGGGGCGAACGCGGAGAACACGCCCGCGCCGACCATGGAGGCGAGCCCGACGACGACGGCGTCCGTCGTGCCGAGGCGGCGCGCGAGCGAGGGCTGGCCCGGTGCGGTCGTCACCCGGACAGCGTGCCAGGGCAAGGTGTCCGGAAGGTGTCGACGCCCGCCCCGGGGAGTGGTCCGCGCGCCGTCCGCGAGCGGGTACAGTTCCCGCCGGTGTCCCGTTCCCGGTCGTCGTCGACCGGACCCGTCGCACGGGGAGACGGGCTGTCCGCTACGGCGAGGACGGCGGTGCAGGGGTGGTGGCAGGACGGGTGCGTCGGGCTGGACGGACGCTGCGTACCGGGTCGGGGGTCGTGCTCGTGTGCGCCGTCCTCCTCGGCGCGCCGACGGCGGCGTCCGCGGACACGGGCGACGGGCTGTCGGAGACCTCGCGCACGCGGTACGAGGTCGACGGCTCGGGCCCCGTCCGCGTGACGGTCACGACGACGATCCGCAACGAGCAGCCTGCCAGCGGGATGTACGTCTACTACTGGGACGCGTACGGGATCCCCGTGCCGGCGAGCGCGACCGACGTCACCGCCACGAGCGGCGGGGCCACGCTCCCCGTCACCTTCGAGCAGACCGAGGACCCGTCGACCCGCATCGCCGGGGTGTCGTTCTCCCCGCTGAACTACGGGCGCGAGCGGACCGTCGAGTGGTCCTACACGATCCCGGGCGAGCCGATCCGTTCGGAGGGGTACACGCGCGTCGGGCCCGGCTACGCGACGTTCGCCGTGAACGCGGCGGGCGACCCGGGCCAGGTCACCGTCGAGATCGCCACCCCGACGTCGATGGACTTCGACAGCACGTGGGACGGCTTCACGCCGGTCCTCGACGGGGAGACCCGCACCCACCGTGCGACCGAGAGCACGGACGACTACGGCACCTGGGCCTTCGTCTCGCTGCGCGACCCGGCCCAGGCCGACGAGACGAGTGTCGACGTCGGCGGCAACGAGCTCGTGCTGGAGAGCTTCCCGGGCGACACCGAGTGGAGCGGCTTCGTCGAGGAGCAGGTGGTGACCGGGATGCCCGTGCTGGAGCGCGCGGTCGGGATGCCCTGGCCGGGCAGCCTGGAGCGGATCCGCGAGGACGTGTCGCCCGGGGTGCTCGGGTACGCGTGGTTCGACTCGGCCTCCTGGGAGATCGTCATCCCCGAGGACCTCGACGCCGGGCTCCTGTTCCACGAGCTCTCGCACGCGTGGCTCGCGGGCGACCGGTTCGCGGACCGGTGGGTGTACGAGGGGCTGGCCGAGGTGGTGGGGCAGCGCGTCGCCGCCGAGACCGGCGGACCGGCGGAGCCGCGGCCCGCGCCCGCGCGCGACGCGGCGGACGCCGTCCCGCTCGTGGCCTGGCAGGAGGTCGACCTCGACGACGGCGCGGGCGCCGCCGAGGAGTACGCCTACGCCGCGGCGTGGACCGCGATGTCCGAGCTCGTCGGCGGTCTGGACGAGGACGCCCTCGGCGGGCTCGTCGCGGCGGCGTACGCGGGCGAGAGCGCCTACGACGCGCCCGGCACCCTCGACCACCCGGGCGTGACCGACGGCCGTCGTCTCCTCGACCTCGTCGAGGTGCGTGGCGGCGTGGCCGGAGCCGAGGCGACGTACCGGACGTGGGTCGCCGACGCCGACGAGACCGCCCTGCTCGACGCGCGCGCCCCGGCCCGCGAGGCGTACGTCGAGCTCGACGCGGCGGACGGCGCGTGGTCGCCGCCCGCCGGCCTGCGCGCCGCGATGACGGACTGGGCGTTCGAGGACGCGGAGGCGGCCCGCGCCGCGATCGGTGCCGACGCCGCCGCGGCCGCCGGGCACGTGCAGGAGGCCGCCCGCGCCGCGGGCCTGCCCGACCCGGCCGCCGTGCGCGAGCAGTACGAGGACGCCGGGTCCGCCGAGGAGTACGCGGCGCTCGCGACCACGCTGCCCCGCGCGGTCGAGGTCGTCGGGTCCGTCGGCGACGCCGTCTCCGCCGCGTCGGGCGGCGGCCCGCTCGCCGACCTCGGGCGGCTGCTCCTCGACGTCGACGGGTCCGTCGTGGACGCCCGCGCCGCCCTCGACGACGGTCGGCTGGACGACGCCGCGACCGCGGCCGACGACGCGTCGTCCCGCGCAGCCGCCGCGCCCTGGCTCGGGACCGGTGGCGTCCTCCTCGTCGTCGTGGCGCTCGCCGGCGCGGTCCTCCTGCTCGCCCGGCGCCGCGCGCGACGTCGCGCGCAGCCCGAGGGCGAGCCCGCCGTCGACGGCGACCGGCCGGACGGCGGGACGTCCGCCGACGACGCGACGCCCGCCGAGGGCGAGCCGCACGCGGGCGACGAGCCGCTCGCGGACGACGAGCCGACGTCGGGCGAGCAGCCGTCCGTCGACGAGGAGCCGGAGGCGGTGAAGGCCTAGTCCTGCGGCGGGGCCGCGTCAGGCGGCGGACGGGGTGACGAGCTCCTCGCCCTTGACGAGCCGCCCGTCCTTGACGATCGCGACGAACGCCTCGTCGGGGCGCTCCACCAGCGACAGGTCGGCGACGGGGTCGCCGTCGACCAGGACGAGGTCGGCGATCGCGCCCTCCGCGACGACGCCGAGGCGGCCGGGGTACGGGTTGCGCTCGCCGGACATCGCGAGCAGCTCGGCGTTGCGGATCGTCGCGAGCTGCAGCACCTCGGCGGGGGTGTACCAGCGCGTGAGCTTGGCGAGCATCGCGCCCTGGCGGCGCGCGAGCGCGGGCTCGAAGAGCACGTCGGTGCCGAACGCGACGTCGACGCCGTGCTCGATCGCGAGCGCGTACGCCGTGTCCGTGCCCGCGACCATCTGCTCGAGCTTCTTGCGGCTGGGGCCGGAGAGGGGCGGCGCGTCGTCGTCGTCGAGGAACGGCTGCAGGCACAGGCGGACGCCGCGCTCGGCGAGGAGCGCGATCGTCGGCTCGTCGAGGAGCTGTCCGTGCTCGATGCAGCGCACGCCCGCCTCGACCGCGGTGCGGACGGCGTGCGGCGTGTACGCGTGCACGGTCACGTACGTGCCGTGGTTCTCGGCGGCCTCGACCGCCGCCCGGAGCTCGGCGAACGTGTACTGCGAGACGTCGAGCGGGTCGTAGCTCGACGCGACGCCGCCGCCGGCCATGAGCTTGAGCTGCGACGCGCCGTGCATGAGCTGCTCGCGCGCGGCGCGGAGCACCTCCGCCGGGCCGTCCGCGATCGCGGCCGCGCCGATGATCTCGCCGCGGCTCAGGTGCCCGACGACGCCGCGCGGGGTCTCGTACGGGAGGCGGAAGTCGCCGTGCCCACCGGTCTGGGAGATGAAGGCGCCCGACGGGTAGATCCGCGGCCCGGGCACGACGCCCTCGTCGATCGCGCGCTTGAGGCCGAAGGTCGGGCCGCCCAGGTCGCGCACCGTCGTGAAGCCGCGCAGGAGCGTGTCGCGCGCGCTGACGACCGCGGCCGCGTACACGTAGCCGACGTCGGCCGTGAGGGCGACGAGCAGCGGCACGGTCGCGAAGGACGTGTGCCAGTGCGCGTCGATCAGCCCGGGGAGCAGCGTGCGGCCGGTGCCGTCGATCGTCGGCGTGCCGCGCGGGACGCCGTCGTCGGTGCCGGCGGGCACCACGCGGGCGACGAGGCCGTCGCGCACGGTGACGTCCTGCGGCGGCGTGACGACGCCCGCCTCGCTGTCGAACACCGCGACCCCGCGGACGACGAGCGTGCTCGTGCTGGTCATGGGACTCCTCGGGGCGGTGCGGGCGGGCCATCGCGAGCGTAGCCGCAGGGCCCCGGAGCGGCGAGAGGTGAGAAGTGGCCCCCCGGGACACGCTCCGAGGGGCCACTTCTCACGTCTCGTCCGAGGACGGTGCGGTCACGGCATGCCGGCCAGGTGGGCGTCCACCGAGGTCGCGAACGCGTACCCGTTGCTCGCGTCCCAGTTGATCGACCACGTCATCGCCCCGCGGATGTCGGGCCACCGGGCCGGGGGCACGAAGCTCCCGCAGCGGGTGCCCGCGGCGAGGCAGCTCAGCGCGTCGTTCACGACCGACGGGTTCACGTACCCGCCGCCCGCCGCCTGGGTGGTCGCCGGCAGGCCGAGCGCGACCTGGTCCGGGCGCAGCGCGCTCTGGAGCTGGATGCACGACAGCGCGGTGAGGAAGTTCACCGTGCCCTGCCCGTACGCCTGCATCTGGTCGCAGCCGAGCATGGTGCCCGAGTTGTAGTACTGCGTGTGGACGATCGTGAGGATGTCCTTGATGTCGAGCGCGAGCCGGAAGTACGAGCTGCCCGTCGACTGCATGTCGATGGTCTGCGGCGCCATCGTGATGATGAGGTCCGGCCCGACGGCCGCCCGGACCTGGCGCAGCGCCTGCCCCATGTACGTCGGGTTGACCCCGTTCTCGAGGTCGATGTCGACGCCGTCGAACCCGTAGGCGTCGATGAGCCCGATCACGCTGGTCGCGAAGGCCGACGCCGCGGCGGAGCTGCCGACCGACACCGTGCCCTTCTCGCCGCCCACGGACAGGATCACGTGCTGGCCGCGGGAGTGCAGCGTCGCGACGTCGGCCTTGAGCTGGTCGTTCGTGTAGCCACCCAGCGCGGCGGACAGACCGGGGTCGACGCCGAACGTGACGGCGCCGGGCATGCTCGGGACGGCGTCCGCGAACGCGACCGCGACGAGGTCGTAGGACGTCGGGACGGCCGACAGCCGCAGCGGCGTGGCGCCGTTGACGAAGTTCTGCCAGTACCCCGTGAGCAGGTGCTTCGGCAGCGCGCCGGTCTGGCAGCCGCTCGTCGAGCCCGTCACGGTGGCGGCCGGCGACTCGCCCGCCGCGTTGTAGGCGCGCACCGTGTACGTGTGGCTCGAGCAGGCCGCGAGCCCGGTCAGCGTCGCGCTGGTCCCGGTGACGGTCGTCCGCAGGGTCGTGCCCTCGTAGACGCGGTATCCCGTGACGGTCCCGGTCGAGGCCGTCCAGGCGAGGCCGAGCGAGGTGTCGGCGGTCGTCGCGACCCGCAGGGCGGTGGGTGCGCCGGGGACGCCCGTCCCGCACCCCGCCGTCGTGAGCGAGACGCTCCCGGAGCGGGGCGACTCGCCCGCGGTGTTGTAGGCCGCGACCGAGTACGTGTGCGGGGTGCACGCCGCGAGCCCGGAGACGGTGGCCGAGGTGCCCGTGGACGTCGCGACGACCGTGCTGCCCTCGTAGACGCGGTAGCCCGTCACCGTGCCCGAGGACGCGCCCCACGAGAGGGCGGCCGACGTCGAGGTGACCGTCCCGGCGACGGGCGTGCCCGGCGTGCCCGGGACGACGGGCGGCGGGCCGCCCGCGCCCTGGAGCGAGACGTCGTCCGCCTGGTAGGCACCGGTGCCGTACCAGCCGTGCAGGTAGACCTGCGTGGTGCTGCTCGCGGCGGTGAACGTGACCGTGAGGCGGGTCCAGTCGGTCGCACTCGGGGTCCAGGTCGAGGTGCCGCCGTCGACGCCCAGGTAGACGTAGCTGCCGCGCACCCAGGCGGAGAGGGTGTACTGGGTGCCGGCGACGGTCGGCACGGACTGCGAGCAGCGCGCGTTGTCGAGGCCCGCGGGGGTCCCTTGCAGCGCCTTGGTCCCCGTCCGCACGGGGGTGGAGACGACGGCTCCGGACGATCCCGAGCAGGTCCAGGGGCTGAGCGTGCCCGACTCGAAGCCCCCGTTGGCGAGCACCTCCTCGGCGGAGGCGGGGGTGGCGGTCAGGGCGAGGCTGGAGACGAGGGCCACGGCCAGTGCCGCGGCGGCGGTGCGAAGTCTGTTCATGTCTGCTCCGTTGCAGGTCGAATCAAACTCTCAGGGAACTTAACGATGCACTCCTTATGAACCCGCACCCGGCGGTGTTCGTCAAGTGCTGCTCGCGGCGGGCGCCGAGACCTGAGGGACAATGGGTGCCAGCACTGCCTGCCAAGACGAGGAGTACTCCGTGCCCCAGGGAACTGTCCGATGGTTCGACGCCGACCGAGGGTTCGGCTTCATCGACCTCGGGAACGAGGCGGAGGACCTGTTCGTCCACGCGTCCGAGATCGTCGGCGACGACGGGCCCAAGCAGCTCCGCGAGGGGCAGGCCGTCGAGTTCGAGGTGGGCGAGGGTGACCGCGGCCCGCAAGCGCGCCGCGTCCGCGTCACGGGTGACCGGGCCGCGGACGCGCCCCTGGGCGTGCTCGGCACCGTCGCCTGGTACGAGCCGACCAAGGGCTACGGCTTCGTCACGCCCGACGGCGACAGCGCCCAGATCTTCCTGCACAGCTCGGCCATCGTCGGGGGCGGCGTGGTCTCCGAGGGCCAGCGGGTCGCGTTCCTCGTCGTGGAGGGGGAGAAGGGGCCGCAGGCGGACCACCTCCTCCCGCTCGGGGCGCAGGCCGCGCAGCCCGCGACCGACGGCGCGGACGGCACCGTCTCCTGGTACGACGACGTCAAGGGCTTCGGCTTCGTCGTCCCCGACGGGGGCGGCGACGACGTCTTCGTGCACGTCAGCGCGCTGGGCCGGGGGCTGACCGAGCTCGCCGAGGGCGCGCGCGTGACGTACGACGTCGTCGCGGGCGACAAGGGACCGAACGCCCGCAACGTGCAGCTCGTGCGCGGCTCCCGCGGCGCGCGCCCGTCCGCGGACCGTGGCCGCCCCGAGCGCTCGGACCGCTCCGGCCGTCCGGGCGGGTCCGGCAGGCCGGTGCGCGGGGGCGAGGGCACCGTCGCTCGCTACGACGCCGACCGTGGCTTCGGGTTCATCACGCCCGACGCCGGGGGCGAGGACCTGTTCGTGCACGTGTCGGTCGTGCGCGACGACGAGGTCCTGGAGGAGGGCGACCGGGTCCGGTTCGGTATCCGCCAGAGCGACCGCGGGCCGCAGGCCGACGACGTCGAGCTGCTGTAGCGCGGGGGCCCTCCGGGGCGGTGCATTTGCCCTGGAAGGTGGCGGGCGCGGTCCCTAGGGTCGATGAGATGAACGCCCAGGAGATCCGCTCGGCCTACCTCGAGTTCTTCACCGCACGAGGGCACGCCGTGATCGAGCGAGCGCCCCTGGTGCTGCGCGAGGATCCGACGACGCTGTTCACGGGTGCCGGGATGCAGCCGCTGATGCCCTACCTGCTGGGCGACCGGGAGCACGACGCCGGACCCCTGCTGGTCGACTCGCAGCCGTGCGTGCGGGCTCAGGACGTCGACGAGGTCGGGGACCGGCGGCACACGACCTTCTTCGAGATGCTGGGCAACTGGAGCCTGGGGTCCGCCGACGTGGAGCAGCAGGTCCGCTGGTTCGCCGAGTTCCTCGCCCACGTCGGCGTCGACCTCCAGCGCCTGTACGTCACGTGCTTCCGCGGGTCGCCCGAGCACGGGATCCCTCGTGACGACGAGGCCGCACGAGCCTGGGTCACGGTGTTCGCGGAGCACGGGATCGCGGCACCGCTCGTGGACGTGGGGTCCCGTGCCGACGGCGACCGTGACGGGACGCGCGGCGGCCGGGTCTTCCTCTACGACGCCGAGGAGAACTGGTGGAGCCGGGGAGGCGGCCTGGACGGCACGCCCGTCGGTGACCCCTGCGGGCCGGACTCGGAGGTCTTCTACGACCTCGGCCCCGAGCACCACGACCCGTCGTTCGGTGAGCCCCATCCCGCGAGCGACGGGGGCCGGTTCGTCGAGATCGGCAACCAGGTGTTCATGCGCTACCGGCGGACCGTCGAGGGCTTCGTCTCCCTCGACGAGCCGAGCATCGACTTCGGGGGCGGGCTCGAGCGCATCGCCGCGGCCGCGCTGGGGACCCCCGACGTGTTCGACGTGAGCCTCCTGCGTCCGCTGGTCGACCGGCTCGAGGCGCTCAGCGGCCGCGCGTACGTGGACGGCCCGCGCCCGTTCCGCGTGATCGCCGACCACGTCCGGGCCGCGACGTTCCTCGCCGCCGACGGCGTGCGCCCGAGCAACAAGGCGCACGGGTACGTCCTGCGGCGGCTCGTCCGCCGGGCCGTCGTGCACGCCCTCCACCTCGGCCTGGACGAGCGGTTCGCCGACGACCTCGTCGCCGTCGTGGCCGAGACCTACGGCGACGGCTACCCGGGCCTGGCCGCGCAGCGCGAGGAGCTGAGCACGGTCCTGCGCGACGAGGAGTCGCGCTTCCGTCGCACGGTGCACCGCGGGCTCCGGGAGCTCGAGAAGCTCGCGGGCACGACGGTCACCGGGGACGACCTGTTCGTGCTCGCGGACACCTGGGGCTTCCCCGTCGAGCTGTCGGTCGACGAGGTCCGCCGCCGCGACATGGCGCTCGCCCCGGACTGGCGGGAGGGCTACACGCTGCAGCGGGAACGCCAGCGGGCACGCTCGCGGGCGGCCGTGACGAGCGGGGAATAGTTCGCCCTGAGTGAAGGTTGAGCCTGACAGACTCAAGTTCTGGCGAGCGGGCTTGCGCGCGAGCGCACCCCGTGCCTACCTTGAGTGAAGCAGACTCAACCCGGTGTGTCCGGGCGCGCGTGCGCCGTCGGGCACCCCATCCACAACGGAGGCAGCACACATGGCACGAGCAGTCGGGATCGACCTCGGCACCACCAACTCGGTGGTCGCCGTCCTCGAGGGCGGAGAGCCCACCGTCATCGCGAACGCCGAGGGGTCGCGCACGACGCCGTCGGTGGTCGCCTTCTCCAAGACCGGCGAGGTCCTCGTCGGCGAGGTCGCCAAGCGTCAGGCGGTCACGAACGTCGACCGCACCATCAGCTCGGTGAAGCGCCACATGGGCACCGACTGGTCGGTGGAGATCGACGACAAGAAGTACACCGCGCAGGAGATCTCCGCGCGCATCCTGGGCAAGCTCAAGCGCGACGCCGAGGAGTACCTGGGCGAGCCCGTCACCGACGCGGTCGTCACCGTCCCGGCGTACTTCAACGACGCCGAGCGCCAGGCGACCAAGGACGCCGGGCAGATCGCGGGCCTCAACGTGACCCGCATCGTCAACGAGCCCACCGCGGCCGCGCTCGCGTACGGCCTGGAGAAGGGCAAGGAGGACGAGCTCATCCTCGTCTTCGACCTGGGCGGCGGCACGTTCGACGTCTCGCTCCTCGAGGTCGGCAAGGACGAGGACGACTTCTCCACGATCCAGGTCCGCGCGACCTCGGGCGACAACCGCCTGGGCGGCGACGACTGGGACCAGCGCATCGTCGAGCACCTCATCAAGCAGGTGAAGAACAGCTCGGGCGTCGACCTGTCGAAGGACAAGATCGCGCTCCAGCGTCTGCGCGAGGCCGCCGAGCAGGCGAAGAAGGAGCTCTCGTCCGCGACGAGCACCACCATCTCGATGCAGTACCTCTCGATGAGCGAGAACGGCCCCATCCACCTGGACGAGAAGCTCACGCGCGCTCAGTTCCAGCAGATGACGCAGGACCTCCTCGACCGGACGAAGGCCCCGTTCCACAAGGTCATCTCCGACGCGGGCGTCTCCGTCTCCGACATCGACCACGTCGTGCTCGTGGGTGGCTCCACCCGCATGCCGGCCGTGACCGACGTCGTCAAGGAGCTCACGGGCGGCAAGGAGCCCAACAAGGGCGTCAACCCGGACGAGGTCGTCGCCGTGGGCGCGGCCCTGCAGGCCGGCGTCATCTCGGGCGACCGCAAGGACGTCCTGCTCATCGACGTGACCCCGCTGTCCCTCGGCATCGAGACCAAGGGCGGCGTGATGACCAAGCTCATCGAGCGCAACACGGCCATCCCGACCAAGCGCAGCGAGATCTTCTCGACGGCCGAGGACAACCAGCCGTCGGTGCTGATCCAGGTGTTCCAGGGCGAGCGCGAGTTCGCGCGCGACAACAAGCCGCTCGGCACGTTCGAGCTCACCGGCATCGCGCCGGCCCCGCGCGGCGTGCCGCAGATCGAGGTCACCTTCGACATCGACGCGAACGGCATCGTCCACGTCGGCGCCAAGGACCGCGGCACCGGCAAGGAGCAGAAGATGACGATCACGGGCGGCTCGGCGCTGCCCAAGGACGACATCGACCGCATGGTCAAGGAGGCCGAGGAGCACGCGGCCGAGGACAAGAAGCGTCGCGAGGAGGCGGAGACCCGCAACCAGGCCGAGGCGTTCGTGTACTCGACCGAGAAGCTCGTCTCCGAGAACAAGGAGAAGCTCCCGGCCGACGTCGTCACCGAGGTCGAGGCCGACATCGCGTCGGTGAAGTCCGCGCTCGAGGGCGAGGACGCCGACGCCGTGAAGACCGCGCACGAGAAGCTCGTCGCGTCCTCGCAGAAGATCGGCCAGGCGCTCTACGCCTCGGCCGAGCAGGAGCAGGCCGCCGGCAACCCCGGCGCCGCGCAGGACGACGCCACCGCCGCGGCGGGCGCGACGTCCGCTCCGGACGAGGACGTCGTCGACGCCGAGATCGTGGACGACGAGGACGACAAGAAGTGACGTCCCCCGAGGACCGGGGCCCCGAGGAGCAGGCCGGGCGCGAGCCCGGCCAGGGCCCCGAGGACAAGCCGTTCCACTTCACCGACAAGCGCAAGGTCGACCCGGAGGCCGGGGCGGCCGGCGGCTCGGCCGGTGACGACGCGGAGACGGACCCGCTCGCGGGCCTCGACTTCGAGCCGTCCGACGAGGCCGAGGTCGACGTGGCCGTCCTGGCCGCGAAGGCCGAGGCCGCCGAGCACCTCGAGTCGCTCCAGCGCGAGCGCGCGAGCTTCACGAACTACCGCAACCGGGCGCTGCGCGACCAGGAGGCCGCGCGCACCAAGGGCGTGGAGGACGTGCTCACCGCGCTCCTGCCCGTGCTCGACGACGTGGACCGCGCCCGCCAGCACGGCGAGCTCACCGGCCCGTTCGCCGCGATCGCGGACAAGCTCGACGCGAGCCTCGAGAAGTTCGGCATCGAGCGCTACGGGAAGGTCGGCGAGGAGTTCGACCCGAACGTCCACGAGGCGCTCATGCACCAGGTCGACCCCGAGGCGACCGCGGCCACGGTGAACCTCGTCATCGAGCCGGGCTACCGGATCGGGGACCGCGTCGTGCGCGCCGCGCGCGTCTCGGTCGTCGGCCCCGAGTAGGCCGGGTCCTGAGCACGTGCCCGACGGCGCGGCGCCCCTCCCGCGCGGAGGTGCGCCCCGCCGTCGGGCACGCGAGGATCACCACGACGAGCACGTCGACGGGCACGTCGACGGGCACAGCACCGCCAGCAGCACACCGACACCCATGACACGAAGGACCAGGACCACGACCACCGACTGGAGGGAGGCGCCGTGACCGGACAGGACTGGATGGAGAAGGACTTCTACGCCGCGCTCGGCGTCCCCAAGGACGCCGACGACGCCACGATCAAGAAGGCCTATCGCAAGCTCGCGCGCAAGTACCACCCGGACCAGAACCAGGGCGACGAGGGCGCGGAGGCGAAGTTCAAGGAGATCGGCGAGGCGTACGCCGTGCTCTCGGACGCCAAGGAGCGCGAGCAGTACGACGCGATCCGGGCCATGGCCGGCGGCGGTGCCCGCTTCTCCGCGGGGCCCGGCGGCGCCGGGGGCGCGGGCTTCGAGGACGTGTTCGGCGGCATGTTCGGCGGCGGCGGCCCGGGCGGCACCCGGGTCCGCTACTCGACCGGCGGTCAGGGCGCGGGCGGCTTCGAGGACATCCTCGGCTCGATGTTCGGCGGCGCGGGCGCGCAGCAGTTCGGCGGCGGTCCCCGCCCGCGGGCCGGGTCGGACGTCGCCGCGGCCACGACCCTCCCGTTCCGCCAGGCGGTCGAGGGGTCGACCGTGACGTTCACCGTCGACGGCCGCAACGTCACCACCCGCATCCCGCCGGGCGTGCGCGACGGCCAGAAGATCCGCCTGCGCGGCAAGGGCCGCCCGGGCATGGCGGGCGGTCCGGACGGCGACCTCGTCGTCACCGTGCACGTCACCCCGCACCCGGTGTTCTCGCTCGACGGGAACAACCTGCGCGCGACCGTCCCCGTGACGTTCGCCGAGGCGGCGCTCGGGGCGACGATCGCCGTGCCCACGCTCGACGGTGCGTCGGTCAAGGTCAAGGTCCCGGCCGGGACGCCGTCGGGGCGCACGCTGCGCGTCAAGGGCCGCGGAGTGAAGACCGCGAAGGCCACCGGCGACCTGCTCGTCACCGTCCAGGTCGCGGTGCCGCAGAAGCTCTCGAAGGCCGCGCGCGAGGCGGTCGAGACGTTCGCCGCCGAGACGGACGGCCAGGACGTCCGGGCCGACCTGGTCCGGCAGGCCGCGGAGTGACCGGGGGAGTGGGGAGGCGGTCCGCATGACCGCGTACCGCGCGGACGGCTCGCCCGGTCCGGGCGCGGCGCCGGACGTCGACCAGGACGCTCCCGTCCTCGTCATCTCCCAGGCCGCGACGCTCGCGGGGATGCACCCGCAGACGCTGCGCCAGTACGACCGTCTCGGCCTCGTGGTGCCGCGCCGCACCGCGGGCCGGGGGCGGCGGTACTCGCTGCGCGACGTCGCGAAGCTGCTCGAGGTGCAGCGGCTCAGTCACGACGAGGGCATCAACCTCGCGGGCATCCAGCGCATCCTCGCGCTCGAGTCGCAGGTCGAGCGCCTGGAGCGCCGCATCGAGGCGCTCTCCGCGCGCGTCGAGCCCGGTGGCCGGGTGTTCGCGGCCGCAGCGAGCGGCGACGTCGTCGTGGTGCCGCGCGGGCGCAGCGTGCGCCGCGGGGTCGAGGAGGCGCTGCGCGAGACGCTCGTCGAGCACGGCGAGGCGCGCGCGCTCGTCATCTGGCGGCCCCGGCCCGACGACGCGGGTTCCTGACCCCCCGGGCGGTCCGCCGTGGGCTCAGCTCCGGCGGGCCTCGCGCGCGACCAGCGCCGCGGCGGCCGGGACCAGCGCGACCTCCGAGGGATCGAGGCCCGGGTCCGCGGCGCGGGTCCGCGCGGCGGCGTCGAGGTGCCCCTGGAGCGCAGGGTCGGCGAGGTGGAGGAACGCGTCGAGCAGGACCCGCGCGCCGGGCGCGAGCTCGTCGTCCTCGTCGGCGGCGACCTCCGCGAGGACGACGGCGGTCACGGCGAGGTCGAGTCCGGCCGGCCCGAGCCGGGCGTTCGTCCAGTCGAGGACGGCCGGGCCGTCGGCGGTGAGCACGACGTTCGCCGGGTGCAGGTCCAGGTGCACGACGCACCGGGGCCCGGCGGCGGGGCCGTCGAGGGCGGCGAAGGACGGCGCGGTGAGCGCCGCGTACGCCGGCTCGTGCGGTGCCGGCGGCGGGACCGCGTGCAGCGCGTCGTGCAGGGCGACGAGGATCCGGGCCGACGCGGCGAGCGACGTCCGGCCGCCGAGGATCGACTGCAGGAGCGTCGGGCCGCGCAGCAGCTCCATGGTGAGGTCGCCGTCCGTCGCGGCGTCGACGCGCGGGGCGGGGAAGCCCGCAGCGCGCACGTGCCGCATGACCTCGGCCGTGCCGACCGTGTCGGCCCCGGAGCGTGAGCGTCGCAGGACGCGGTCGGCGCCGACCGCGTACAGGTCGGCGTCGGCGCCCGAGAACAGCGGCGCTCCGAGCGAGGGGGCCATGAGCCGACGCTACGCCTCTCCTGCCCTCCTGACGAGGGCCGGGTACCGGCCCGCCCACGCATTTCCGCAAGAATGCCGTGCGCTAATTCCGTGCTATTCCTGCATTTCTTAGCAAGGCCTTCCTTGCTATACATCGCGGAATTCCGGGAATACCGTGGAGGTGGAAGCCCGGCCCACCACGGGTCCTCGGAGAACAGGAGATCGCGATGAGCAGCCTCACGGAGATGCCCCAGGTCGTCGAGTGTTCCATCGACGGGTGCGGGTACAACCACGACCACGGGTGCCACGCCGGCGCGGTGACCATCGCCGGTCACGCGGGCGACGCCGAGTGCGCGACCTTCATCCCGCTCGGGACCAAGGGCGGTCTCGAGAAGGTGCTCGCGCACGTCGGGGCCTGCCAGCGCACCGACTGCGTCCACAACGCCTCGCTCGAGTGCTCGGCCCCGTCGATCCGCGTGGGCGCCGGCGCGTCCGGCGAGGACAAGGCCGACTGCCTCACCTTCACCCCGCGCTGACGCGCGACCCCGACCTCTTCGGAGGCGGCCGGTCACCCGCCGGCCGCTGACGCCCCCGGTACGCCCCGGACCGCGCGCTCGCCCGCGTGGACCGGGGCGTCGCCGCGTCGTCGGTGGTCGTCGGTGGTCGTCAGCGCTGGAGCGCGTCGAGGAGCTGGACGGCGGCGGTGTGGGTGCGGGGGAGCGGTTCGAGCCAGACGCGCGGGGGCCGGCGCAGGATCGCCGTGACGCCCAGCGCGAGTCCCGTGCGCTCGATGTTGTGGCGGAGCACGGTGCGCAGCGTCTCGTCGTCGGCGCCGCGCTCCCCGAGGACGACGAAGAGCCCGTTGCCGAGGGAGGCCATGGGGTGGCCGTCGCCGAAGGTGTGCGTGAGCGCGCGACCCATCGCCGCCGACCGAGCGAAACGCTGCCACCCGGTCAGGTGGTCGAGCGCGACGTCGACGACGAGCAGGCCGTGCGTCGCGGCGGCGTCGACCCCCGCGCGCTGCGCGACGCCGTACGTCTCCCGCAGCCGTTGGACCAGGTACTGGGACGTCGCGAGGCCGGACTCGGGGTCCATCACCTCGGGCGTCACGGGGGTCGCCTCGTAGCCGTCGGACCACCCGACGGCGACCGCGCGGAGCAGGTCGGTCCCGGGTTCGCGGTCGTGCGTCCGGTACAGGCACACCACGTCGTCGATGGCCTCGCCGATCCCGACCCCCGCCTCGGCCCGCACCCGGCCGAGCCGCTCGGCGGCCGGTGTCCCGTCCCGCTCCTCGCACAGCGCCTCGACGAGGGCGTCGACGGCAGGGTGGTACCAGTCGCCCGGTCGCAGCCAGATGCGCTCGGCGCTCGCCCGGCGCCAGCGCTCGCGCACGGCGTCGGGAGCGGGCACGGTGTACCCGTGGAGGTGGTCCATGTAGATGAGACGGGCGAGCAGCCGATCCATGACGCGGGTCGGCGAGGAAGTTTCCGGGACCTCGCGTCCGGGGTGAAATGGGGCGAACGGGGAGGACTCCGGCCGTTACCGTTCCGTCGTCGGAAGCCCTCTGCCCCGAAGTTGGACGGGCGTCTACTATGGCCACCGTACGCCCCGGACCGGGGCGGTCTCCGGGGCGGGTGAGATGACGCAGGCGCAGGAACGGGTGTGGAGCGAGGCGTTCAGCGACGCCGAGCTCATCACGGCCGTGCGCGAGGGGGACACCAGCGCCTACGGCGCGCTGTACGAGCGCCACGCCGCCGCGGCCCGGACCGTCGCGCGCCAGTACGTCCGCTCCACCGCCGACGCCGACGACGTCGTCTCCGACGCGTTCGCCCGCACGCTGTCCGTGCTGCAGGGCGGGGGCGGGCCCGACGTCACCTTCCGCGCCTACCTCTTCACCGTCGTCCGGCGCCTCTCCTACGACCTCGTCAACGGTGCACGCCGCACCCAGCCGACGGACGACGAGCGCACCTTCGAGACGGCGTTCGGCCCCATGGCGTCCACCGAGGACCCGACCCTCGAGGGGTTCGAGCGCTCGACGGTCACGCGCGCCTACCAGGACCTCCCCGAGCGGTGGCGCGCCGTGCTCTGGTACACGGAGGTCGAGAACCTCTCCCCGGCCGAGATCGCGCCGATCCTCGGCCTCACCGCGAACGGCGTCTCCGCGCTCGCCTACCGGGCGCGGGAGGGCCTGCGGCAGGCGTACCTCCAGCAGCACCTGACGTCCGTGCCCGCCGAGGAGTGCCGCACGGTCAACGCGCTCCTCGGGTCGTACGTGCGCGGCGGGCTCGCCAAGCGCGAGACGGCGCGCGTGGAGTCGCACCTCGAGAGCTGCGGCGAGTGCCGTGCGCTCGTGCTCGAGCTGGGCGACGTGTCGCACGGCATGCGCGCCGTCATCGCCCCGCTGGTCCTCGGCGTCGGCGCGCTCGGCCTCGTCGGGACGGCCCTCCCGACGTTCGGCGGCGCGGCCGTCGCCGGCGGTGTGGGTGCCGCGCTGCAGGGGTCGTCCAGCGGGGGCGCGGGATCCGCGGGCGGGTCCGGGGCTGCCGGCGGGTCGGGCGGAGCCGGGGCGGGTGCCGGAGGCGCTGGCGCGGCCGGGACGAGCACGGCCGGGACCGGTGCCGCCGGCGGCGCGGGTGCCGCCGCGAGCGCGGCCGGTGGTTCCGGTGCTGCGGTCGGGGCCGGTGCGGCGTCCGTGGGTGGGGCAGCAGCCGCTGCCGGCGGTGCCGCCGCGGGCAGCGGCGCGCTCGCGGCCGCTGGCGCCGGCGGTCTCGTCGCCCTCGTCACGTCGGCACCGCTCGCGGCCGCCGCCGTCACGGTCGGGGTGCTCGCGGTCGCCGGGCTCGGGGTCGCTGGTGCCCTCGGCGTGTTCTCGTCGGACCCGGCGCCCACCCCGACCTCGCAGTCCTCCCCGTCCCCGTCCGCGTCGCCCGCACCGACCACGGGGACCACGACGACGCCGGACCCCACCACCGACCCGACGTCGCCCACGAACGTCCCGCCCGCCCCGACCGACCAGACCGCCGCCGGGACGGGCGACACGACCGGGACCGGCGGCGGGTCGCCCACGGACGGCACCACCCCGGTCGGGTCGACGCCGGGCACGACCACACCCGGTGGGTCCACCGACCCCGGCACCGGTACGCCCGCGCCGACCGACCCCGGGACGGGCACGCCCGGACCGACCGAACCGGGCACGCCGGAGCCCGCCCCCGCGGACCTGGGCCTCACGCTCGGAGCCGACGTCGTCCTCGTCGCGCGGCAGCCCGCCGACGTCCGGATGACGGTCTCCAACTCCGGCGGGCGCGCGGCGCAGAACGTCGCCGTCGAGGTCGACCTGCCGCCGGGCGTGGAGACCGTGACCTCGACGGTGGTCTCGCGCGGTGCGTCGGTCGCTCCCGCGCTCCGGACGGCGGCCCTGCCCTGCGGGCCGACGGCGGGTGGCGGCACGCTCACGTGCGCCATCGGCGTGCTCGCGCCCGGCGAGGTCCGGGACCTCGTCGTCACGGTCACGGCCCGGGGCGGCGGCACCTACGAGTTCCCCGCGCGCGTGACCGCGGACGGGCTCCCGACGGTCAGGACCAGCCTGAAGCCGCCGCCGCTCGACTACGTCGGTGCGGAGGTCCGGCTGGACGAGGAACGCGTCACGGTGCCCGCGAACCCGGGGGTCTCGCCGCTCACGCTGACGGCGACCAACACGGGCGACCGCGCCGCCCGCGGCGTGAGCTTCACGGTCCCGCGGTTGCCGGAGGGTCTGTCCGTCCGCCCGACGAGCGACGCGTGGACGTGCACCACGCAGGACTGGGCCCGCTCGCTCACGTGCGAGCGCGACGTCCTCCTGCCGGAACCGACGCGTGGTGCGGGAGCGGGCACCGAGGTGAGCCTCGACGTCGAGCTCCGGGCCGACGGCAGCTACGTGCCGTCCGCCCGGCAGGAGCCGGACGGGTCGATCCGCGTGGAGCCCGCCGCGTTCCCGGTGCAGGTCAGCGCCGGCGGCGCGGGCGGGGCTGTGACCGCGGAACGGACGATGACCGCTGAGGTGCCCCTCGCGTGGCTCGGTGCCGAGGACGTGCGCGTCCGCGCGGAGAACGTCGCCGGGGAGGTGCGGTACGTCGCGGAGGTCGTGAACACGACCGGGGCCCCGGTCACGGTCGACGTGGTCGTCCCCGACACGCCCGCCTGGTCGGACGCCGAGGTGCCGGGGCGCACGAGCGTGGACGAGAAGGCCGGGCTGACGGTCGACGTGAACGCGCCCTCGGTCCCCGAGAGCATGATCCTCCTCACGCAGGAGCGGCTCCTGGCCGGCGACCCCGTTCCCGCCCGGCCCGCGAGCGACCTCGCGCTCACGCTGGCGCCGCAGGCTATCGCGCCCACGGCTCCGGCGCCGTCGGTCGGGCAGTGCGTGTTCGACCCCGCGACGGACACGTCGTCCGCGCCCGTGAGCCTGACCTACGACAACCGGGCCTCGACCCTGCCGGTCGTGTTCTCCGTCGACGGCCGCCCCGACCTGACGGCGACGGTCGCGGGCGGGGCCACGCGGGTCGTCGACCTGCCGCGCGCCGGGGCGCAGGCGGCGACCTACACGGTGCGCGCCGACGGCCACGAGCTCGGCAGGCACACGGTGGGCACCGTCGACTGCTTCCGGTGGTCGGTGACGGGCAGCGCGTCCGCGGGCTGGTCCGCGGAGTCCCGGTCCGTCGTCGTCGAGGGCACGTTCCACAACGGCCACGCGGCGACGACGGTGCGCGTCGTCATGGACGCGGGCGACCTCGGGACGACCGAGGCCGTGGACGTCGCCCCGGGGGAGGACGTGACGCTCGCGCTCGACACGGGCTCGCGCGATGTCACGGCGGGCACGGTCGTCTTCCGCGCGACGCGGCTCGGCGGCCCCGCGGGCTCGCACACCGTGACGGCCTCGTACGAGACCGTCCGGCACGCACCGGCGGTGGACGTGCCGAGCGTCGGGAAGTGCGTGCTCGACCCGAAGACCGAGCTCTCCTCGGCAGCGGTCTCGCTGCGCTACGACAACACGCGGTCGTCGGTGCCCGTCGTCTTCTCGGTCGAGGGCCGGCGAGACCTGACGCGCACGGTCGACGGCGGTCGTGCCGTGACCGTCGACGTGCCCGGCGGCGTGGGCCAGGAGACGCTGCGCCTCGCGGTCCTCGCGGACGGCGCGCCGCTCGCCAGCCACGACGTGGAGGGCGTCGACTGCTTCGACTGGAAGAAGGTCGCCCACGCGGCCGACGCCGAGGCGTCGTGGGTGGTGGCGCCCGGGGCCGGCATCGGCACGTCCGTCGTGACCGGCACGTTCCACAACCCGTACGCCGCGACCACGCTGCGCGTGGGGATGTCGACGCCGCACGGCGACGCCGCGCCGGTCGACGTGGCCCCGGGCGCGGACGCGACGTTCACCGTGGACGCGAAGGCGCTGTCCGTCCCGGCCGGGACGGCGACGTTCACGGTCGAGCGCGCGGCGCCCGCCGGCCCGGGCACGAAGACGGTCGAGGCCCGGTACGCCGCCGTGACGTACACCCCGCGCTGGGCGACCTCCGCGACGGTCGACGCCCGCTGGCAGGACGGGTCGGTCAAGCTCGTCGGCACGCTGACCAACGACTCGCCCGAGACGATCGACGTGGTCATGTCGGCCGCAGGCTACGGGGACTCGGCTCCCGCGCAGCACGTCGCGCCCGGCGCGACCGCGACGCTCACCGTGGACACGCGCGCGCTCGACGTGAAGCCCGGCTCCGTCACGTTCCGCCAGTCGCGCTCCGTGCTCGGCACGCCGTTCACGGACGCGCGCCTCACGGCGAAGTACCAGGGCGACCGCTACGAGCCCGACTGGTCGGCCACCCCGACCGTGTCCACGCGGTGCACCGCCGGGACGGGTGGGGTCGTGCTCACCGTCGGGCTGCGCAACGACTCGGCCGAGGCGATGCACGTCGTCGCCCGCACGCCGTTCGGCGACCGCGACCTGGGCGACGTCGCCCCGGGGGCGAGCGCGGGCGCCGACGTCGCGACGGGCGCGCTCGCGGTCAAGGCCGGCAAGGTCGAGCTCGCGCTGTCGCGCACGGTGCTCGGGGTGCCCTTCACCGAGACGCTCACGGAGCGCTTCGAGGCGTTCGACTGCACGGTCGAGGAGCCGACGGCGAGCCTCGTCCTCGGCGACCCGTACTACGACGCGCAGCGCGGCCACTCGTACCGCGCCGTGTCGGTGCTGCTCGACAACTCGGGCTCGAACGTCCCGGTGACGTTCCGGGTCACGGGGCAGGCCAAGGGCGAGTGGACCGTCGGGGCCGGGGAGCGGCGCACCGAGAGCCTGGGCGAGGCCCCCTGGTCCGGGGCGACGTACGTCGTCCACGCGGGCTCGTGGACGGAGCAGCTCAAGGTCGACGACTTCACGGCCGTGGCCGCGTGCGCCCCGGAGTGGGAGGCGGGCGTCTGGTACGACCACGACACCGAGGTCTCCTACCGCGGCTGGAACTACACGGCGCGCAACGGCAGCGTCTTCGTACGGCCGGACCACGACCCGCTCGGGCTGTTCTGGCAGCGCGGCGCGCGCTGCGGCGAGGGCTGAGGGCCGCGACCTCTCGCTCGCCGGTGAGGGCGCGTGGTCGGCGAGCGGGCTACGGCAGGACGTCCGCGAGCGCGTCGTCCACGGGCCGGTCGCCGCCGACGAGGTCGAGGACGAGCCCGGCGGACCGCGGCTCGTGGAGCACCGCGGCGAGGACGAGCGCGACGTCGTCGCGCGTCACGTCCGAGCGCTCTCCGACGGCGGCCCCGGGCTTGCGGCGCTTGCCGCGCGGCTTGTCCGTGTCCCCGACGGGCGCGAGCGCGACGAGGCCGACGCCCGGGTCGTCGGTGAGGTGTCCGGGGCGCACGATGGTCCAGGCGAGGTCGTCGCGGGCGCGCAGGTCGTCCTCGGCTGCGGCCTTGGCGCGCAGGTAGGCCCAGAACACGTCGTCGACGTCGTCGGGCCGCTCGTCGGCGCGTGCCGCCTCGACGCCGCGGGACGAGACGAGGACGTAGCGCCCGACGCCCGCGCGCTCGGCGGCGTCGGCGAGCAGCGCCGCGCCCGCCCGGTCGACCGTGTCCTTGCGCGGTGCCCCGCTGCCGGGACCGGCGCCGGCCGCGAACACGACGGCGTCCACGCCCTCCAGCTCGAACGACACCGCGACGGCGTCGTCCTTCTCGAGGTCGATGAGCGCGACGTGCGCGCCCAGCTCGGTGAGGTCCGTGATCTGCGCGGCGGACCGCACGAAGGCGACGACGTCGTCACCCCGCTCCACCAGGGTCCGGGCCAGGCGACGGCCGACCTGGCCGTGACCTCCCGCGATGACTGTGCGCATGGGCCGAACGTATCGCCGTGCGGGCGAGTGCGCCCGGCGAGCGGCGGAGCCCTGGTCGACCCTGCCGCCGGGACGCCGGGCGTCCCGGGGCGGGGTTGCGCTGCCGGGCGCGTGGTCCCCCACGTACCCCCACGTCGACCGCGGCCCGGCAGCGCGGGTCCTCAGGCGGCGTCCCCCGTGCCGCCGAGGACGACGGGGGTCTGCGGGTCGAACCGGTAGCCGAGCCCGCGGACCGTGGTGATGACGTGCTCCAGCCCGAGCTTCTCGCGCAGGCGGCGCACGTGGACGTCGATGGTGCGGCTGCCCGCGGCGACCTCGTGGTCGGCCCACACGGTCTCGAGCAGCTCGGCCCGTGTCACGACGCGGTGCGCCGTCCGGGCGAGGTAGGACAGGAGCTCGAGCTCCCGGAAGGTCAGGCGCGCGGACCGGCCCTCGACCGTGACCGTGCGGCCCGCGGGGTCGATGACGACGCGCGGCACGGGCGACAGGGTCGCGAGCCGCTCGCGGAAGGCCGCGATGTCCTGCACGGGCGACGACGTCGCCGTCGTGGGCTCGGCGAGCGCGAGGGCCGTGTACGTCTCGGCGCTCGGCAGCCAGTCGCGGGCGAGCTCGCCCAGGGCCTCGGCGAGCTCGACGAGCTGGGCCTGGGGCTGCTCGCCCGGCGCGGCGTCGACGCCGACGTAGAGCACGAAGCCGGGGTTGCGGCGGGGGGCGGCCTCCGGCGTGGCCGGGCGGGTCGACGGCACCGCCGGGTGCTGAGCGGCGGGGCGCTGCGGGGCGAGGGCTCGGGGCGCGGCGGCGCGGGCCGAGGTGCGGCGGGCGGGACGGGTAGCGGTGAGCGTCATGGTGGCTCCGGGTGCGTCGGGCCGACGGCGTCGCCGGGGAACCGGCGGGTCGGCAGGGGTCGAGGGCTGAACCGAGGTGCGGGAGAGGGTTCAGGCCTGACAACAGACGCACATGACCGCGCCCGGGAGCGCGCCGGACGGCGCGCTGGCGGGACGGGTCCAGGTGCTCACGGGAGCGAGCATGGCAGCGGACCGCGCGGTACGCCAAGGGGAGCCCGGGAACTTCTCAGCATGCGGACCGCGGGAGTCTCGCGTTCCGGGCTCAGGCGCCGACGTCGGGTGGCGCGGCCGAGGTGGGTCGCGCGCGTCCGCCCAGGTGGGACGGGTCAGACGACGCCGTAGAGGCGGTCCCCGGCGTCGCCGAGGCCCGGGACGATGTACGCCTTCTCGTTGAGGCGCTCGTCGACCGCCGCGACCACGAGGTGGACGTCCACGCGGTCGCCGACGGCGTTCTCCAGCACCTGGATCCCCTCGGGCGCGGCGAGGAGGCAGACCGCCGTGACGTCGCGTGCCCCGCGCGCGAAGACGTAGTCGATCGCGGCCACGAGCGTGCCGCCCGTCGCGAGCATCGGGTCCAGGAGGAAGACGTGCCGACCCGTCAGATCGTCGGGGAGGCGGTTCGCGTACGTGACGGCCTCGAGCGTCTCCTCGTCGCGCTGCATGCCGAGGAACCCGACCTCCGCCGTCGGCAGGAGGCGCGTCATCCCCTCGAGCATCCCCAGGCCCGCGCGCAGGATCGGCACGACGAGCGGACGGGGCTCGGCGAGGCGCACGCCCACCGTCGTCGTCACGGGCGTCTCGATCTCGTGCGGCTCGACCCGCACGTCGCGCGTGGCCTCGTAGGCGAGCAGCGTGACCAGCTCGTCGACGAGGAGCCGGAACGTCGGGGACGCCGTCTCCTTGTTCCGCAGGACGGTCAGCTTGTGGGCCACGAGCGGGTGGTCGGCGACGTGCAGGCGCATGGCGACAACGGTATCCGACCGCGGGCCCTCCCGTACCGCCCGGTAACCGCCCGCCGTGCGCGAGTTGTCAGCGCCACACCGGTCTATAGCCTGGTGAGGCGCTGACAGCTCTCCGTGCCACCGAGGTGTCAGCACCTCGTCGCGACATGGCGCGACGTGCCGCTGACACCTCGGAGGTCCCGTGCCCGACGACGTCGCTCACCCCGGCGACCCCGCCCACCCGGGCGAGGGGCCGGCGTCGGGCACCCAGGGGCCCGCGTCGGGTACCGCGGGGCCCGCGTCGGGCACGACGGCGGTCGGCGGCTCCCCGGAGCCGCGCGGGCTCGACCTGCCGTGGGCGGACGGGACGTTCCCGCCGGGCACGGTCGCGCGGCGCCGTCAGGTCTGGGACGCGCTCATGGGGCTCGCGCTGCACGAGGCGACCCACGCGCTCGCGAGCGACGACGTGCCCGTGGGGGCGCTCGTCGTCGGGCCGGACGGGCGGCTGCTGGGCGTGGGACGCAACCGGCGCGAGGAGACCGGCGACCCGACCGCGCACGCCGAGGTGCTCGCCCTGCGGCAGGCCGCCGCGACGCTCGGGGAGTGGCGGCTCGAGGGCTGCACGCTCGTCGTCACGCTCGAGCCGTGCGTCATGTGCGCCGGGGCGCTCGTCCTCGCGCGCGTCGAACGGCTCGTGCTGGGCGCCTGGGACCCCAAGGCCGGTGCGACCGGCTCGGTCTGGGACCTCGTGCGCGACCAGCGCGCCAACCACGCCGTGGAGGTGGTCGGCGGCGTCCGCGAGGACGAGTGCGGCCGGCTCCTGCGCGACTTCTTCGCCGCCCAGCGCTGAGCCTCGCCGCCACCGGAGACCACGACCCCGCACCTCGTCGAGCACGACGTTGCTGTCGTTCTCGGCCGGATGCCGACAGCAACGTCGTGCTCGGCGTCAGCGGGGGAGGGCCTCGGCGAGGGTGGTGAGGGTCTCCGTCGTGCCGGCGTCGACCTTGAGCGTCGCGAGCGGGTCGCCGCGCGTCCAGCCGCGGTTGACGATGACGACCGGCTTGCCCGCCTTCGCCGCGTGCCGCACGAACCGCAGCCCGCTCATCACCGTCAGCGACGAGCCCGCCACGAGCAGAGCGTCGCCCTCGTCGACCATCGCGTACGCCCGGTCGACCCGCTCGCGCGGCACGTTCTCCCCGAAGTACACGATCTCCGGCTTGAGCACCCCGCCGCAGAACTCGCACGGCGCCGGGCGGAAGTGCGACGTCTGCTCGATCACCGCGTCCGCGTCCGGCGCGATCTCCACGTCCGCGACGTCACCGATGCTCTCGATGAACCCCGGGTTGAGCGCCGTCAGCCGGTCCGCGAGGTGCTCGCGCGAGATGACGCGCCCGCACTGCAGGCAGATCACACGGTCGTAGCGGCCGTGCAGGTCGATGACGTTCCGGCTGCCCGCGTCCTCGTGCAGGAGGTCCACGTTCTGCGTGATCAGCCCGACGAGCACCCCCGCGTCCTCCAGCCGCGCCAGCGCGCGGTGGCCCGCGTTGGGCTGCGTACGGTGCACGTGCTGCCAACCGACGTGGTTGCGCGCCCAGTAGTGGCGGCGGAACGCCTCGTCCTGCACGAACTGCTGGTACGTCATCGGGTTGCGCGGCGGCGAGTCGGGGCCGCGGTAGTCCGGGATGCCCGAGTCCGTCGACAGCCCCGCGCCCGTCAGCGCCGTGACCCGCAGCCCGCGCAGCAGCCGCACGGCGTCCTCCGCCGTCCCCAGCGGCGGCTCCGGCTCCGTGCCCGACGGCGGCGGCTGGCTCGGGCGCCACGCGAGCCGCGACGTCAGGGTCGGGACGGTCGACCGCGGCAGGTCCGCGGAGGACGTCGCCACATGAGCAGGAGAAGCGGTCGGGGGTTCGGTCGAGCGCGGGGGAGTCGGGTCGGTGGGCACGCCTCCCACGGTACGACGGCCCGCGAGGTAGAGCCGTGGTTCTTGTGTTCGACGGCGGTCTGGTCACCTTGGGTGGTCGGGGTGGGTGGTGGTGCCGCGTCTACCATCCGCCGCTCGTTCCTCGCGGCTCCCGCCAGGCCCGCCACGACGCGGCACCACCACCCACCCCGACCGGCGTCGTCTCGCCCTGGTCTCCGCTCGCCTCGGGCGACTGCCCGCCGGGTCGGATCCGATATGCGCAGCGCGGTGTGACCACAGCTCTGCCTCGTGTGACCAGGGCCCTACCTCGACGGACCTGGGTTCTACCTCGACAGGCCGCGTTCGTTCGTCGGCGGGGAGGGCACTGCCCGGCGGCCGTGGTGGCCGCCGGGCAGGACGCTCGGATCAGGGCTGTCCGGGGCGGACGGCGTCGGTCAGGACTCGGTGGTGCCGTCCTGGGTGGTGGTGCTGTTCTGGGTGCCCGGGCGGTTGGGCCGGCCGCCCATGCCGCCGCCGGTCCACTCGCCCGCGACGGCGGTCACGGAGCCGGCGGGGGTCGTCACCGTGTAGGTGTCGCCGGTCGTCACGTCGGGCGAGGAGACGACGACGTTCGCCGTCTCCTTGGTGACCGTGTACTCGGCGAGGACGGTGCCGTCGGCGGTCGTGACGGTGACGGTGTCGCCGACGCTCGCGGACACGTTCGCCGCGAGCCAGCCCTGCGCGGAGTCCGTGGACGGCACGACGACCATGCCCGCGCTGCCCGCCGCGAGGAGCGACCCGCCGCTGACGGTGAACGTGCCGTTGACGTCGAGCGCGCCGTTGCCGTCGTTCGTCGGACCCTGGACGACGATCTCGCCGCCCGTGACGGTGAGCGAGCCGTTCGAGTCGATGCCGTCGCCGCCGGCGTCGACGGCGAGGGTGCCGCCGGAGATCGTCAGCGTCGAGCCGTCGTCGGTGTCCATGCCACCACCCATGCCGCCGCCCGCACCGCCGGGGCCGCCCTGGGGCATCTCGGTGCCGTCGGGGAGATCGCCGCCCTGAGGGGGTTCGGGCATCTGGCCGTCGGCGGGCATCTCCGGCGGGGTGCCGTTGGCCGCAGTGCCGTCCGGGGGCTCTGGCATCGTGCCGTCCGCGGTCGTGCCCGGCGCGGTCCCGTCGGGCGCCGAGCCGGTCGAGCCGTCGCCTCCGGCCGAACCGTCACTGCCGGTCGAGCCGTCGTCGCTGGTCGAGTCGCCGCCGGTCGCTGTCTCGTCGGTCGTCGACCCCACGGTCGCGTTGAGGCCGTCGTCGCTCGCCGTGACGTCGAGGTCGCCGCCGGAGATCGTGATGGCTGCGCCCTCGATGCCCTCGACGGACGTCGAGACGGTGAGGTCGCCGCCCGAGACGGTGACGTCCCCGTCGGCGTGGACGCCGTCGTCGCCGGACGACAGCTCGACGGTCCCGCCCGAGACGGAGACGGCGCCGTTCGAGTGCAGCGCGTCGTCGGCGGCGTCGACAGTGATCTTCGCGTCGTCACCGACCACGACGCCGACGTCGCCCTGGAGGCCCTTCGCCGAGGCGTCCTCGGCGAGTTCGGCGCCGGCTCCGCCCGCGGCGGTCACGGACAGCGTCCCGCCGGAGACGATGACGTCGGTGACGGCCTGCACGCCGTCGTCGCCCGACGCGATGGTGATCGACCCGCCGCGCACGTCGACGAACCCGAGGGTCTCGTCGCCGTCTTCCGTGGACTTCAGCCCGTCCTTTGCGGCGGTGACGTCGAGCGTCCCGCCCGTGACGACGAGGTAGTCCTTGCCGCGGATCCCGTCGTCGCCCGCGTCGACCGTCAGCTCGCCGCCCGCGACGACGAGGCCGTCCTTGGAGACGATGCCGTCGTTCGCGTGCGACGTCACGGTGAGCGCCCCGTCGCCGCCGATCAGGAGGTCGGCCGTCGAGAAGAGCGCGCCGTCGGGCTCGCCGTCGGCGTCCTGGGCGGAGTACGTCTCGGCGTCGGTGAGGCTGTTGCTCGACCCGTCCGCGAGGACCACGGCGACCTTCTCCGCGTCCTGCACGTTCACGGCGGCGTTCGTCGTCGAGGTGATGTCCGCGCCGTCGAGCACGAGCTGGACCAGCCCGTCCTCGGCGGTGTCGACGACGACCTGCCCCTCCAGCGTGCCGCTCAGCACGTACGTGCCGGGGGCGGTGATCGTGACGGTCGAGCCGTCGACGGTCACGCCGTCACCGTCCGCCGAGGCGGTGTCGCCGTCCAGCGCGACGGTCACCGCGGAGGACTCGTCGTACGCGAGGTCGGCGTCGTCCACCGTCACCTCGGCGTTGTCAGCGCGGGCCTCGTCGGGCGTGAGCCCGGCGACGGCGTCGGAGACGACGCTCGCGGTGGTCGTCGCGTTCGTGTCGGTCGTCGCGGTGTCCGTGGTCGCCGTGCTGCCCAGCACGGAGCAGCTCGCGAGGACGGCGGCCGCCGCGGCGGCGGTGAGGGTGGTCAGGGGTCGGCGGATGCGCATCAGAGGCTCCTGTCGTCGTGCCCGGGGGTGCGGGCGGGAGGGGTCGTGGTCCCCGCGGGCGCGGTCGCGCCGGGGGAGGGGGAGAGGTGGCGCCGGATTACGCGGCGCCACGGGCCGTCGGGCAGGTCGGGGCGCAGGAGCGCCAGCCCGGTGCCGTACTTGGAGATCCGCTCGGGCCGGTGGCCGTGCCGCCACAGGAGGCGGTCGAGGTCCGACGGCGTGGAGCCGCCCTTGGTCTCGACGACCACCAGGTGCGGGACCCGCCACGTGAGCGGCGCGTGCGCGCCCGGCTGGTCGAGCTGCCACGTGAGGCCCGTGTCGACCGTGGCGCGCGCGGCGCCGTCGGCCCGGGGGAGGAGCAGGGTCGTGCGGTGGTACCGCGACACGAGGCCGGGGGCGAGCGCGCGCTCCGGCACGTCGTCGATGCCCTCGGCCGCAAGGGTCCGCCCGACGAACGTGCGGCCCGCGCCGAGCGCCGTCGGGCACTCGTCGTGCGCGACGCGCTGCTTGAGCGTCGTGCCGCGCGCGGCGCGGGTCTTGACCTCGAGGAAGGTCGTGCCCGAGTCCAGGTACGTCCGGGTGCGGACCTTGAACCGCCGACGGCGGCGCGTCGCCGTGAGGCGGAACGACGCGAGGTCGGGGGTGTCGAAGTACACCGACTCGTACGCCGCGCTGCGCGCGCCGTCGATCTCGAGGACCCGCGCGCCGGTCGTGGGGGTGAGGGCGCCGAGGACGGTGAGTGCGTCGTCGACCGGCAGGACGTACTTGCGGTCGACCCGGGTGAGCAGCGCGGCCGCGTCCACGAGCTCGTCGAGGCCGACGCCGTCGAGCGGGTAGAGGACGGCGCGGACACGGTCGTCGGCCGTCACGGTCCGGGGGCTCATGCGCGCACCTCCGTCCGCTCGGGCCCGGCCGCCGGTGCGGGCGTGGTGGCCGCTGCCCGGGTGGGAGGGGTCGACGGGATCGCTTGGGCGACCGGCGCGAAGGGCGCGGCCTCGCGCGGGACCGGGAGCACGGCGTCGGGCACGAGGAGGGGCGCGGCGGCCGCCGGGGCAGGAGCCGGCGTCGCACGACGGCCGGTGCGCGGCTCGGTGTAGCGGACGTCCACCCAGGTGGTGTCGTTGACGAGGTCGAGGCGCTGGACGCTCACGCCGCGGACCTCGGCGCCGAGGAGCTCCTCCAGGTAGTGGGTGAGCTCGGCGCGGTCGGCGAGGGCGCGGTCGACGACGACGCTCTGGCTCTGCGCGCGGCGCAGGACCCGCGGGTGGTCGACGACGGCCATCACGCCGACGACGAGCGCCGTGCCCGCGAGGGACAGCCAGCCGGTCGTCGCGCCGAGGCCGCCGAGGAGGCCGAGCGCGAGGGCTGCGAAGTAGTACGCGACCTCGGTCTGCGACAGCTCGGTCGAGCGGAGCCGGATGATCGACAGGACGCCGAAGAGACCGAGCCCCAGCCCGGCGCCGACGCTGCTCGTCGCGAGCGTCGCCGCGACCGCGAGCACCCCCACGTTGACGCCGAGGTACGCGACCACGAGGTCGCGCCGGCGGTGCCGGGGGAAGTAGAGGCCGAACGCGAGGACGGTGACCGCGACAAGGTCGACGAGGTACAGGACGGGCTGGGACACGAGGCCTCCGGGTGCCGGGGCGCTGGGCGCCGTGGTCGAGGACGTTCCCATTCCGCCGGGGGAGTCTGTGCGGTCGCTGTGGAGGGCACAGGGTGCGTGTATGAGTCCCGTCCAGCCGGGCGTCGCCCGGAGCTCACGCCGGGCGCCGCGGCGCTCGCGGCCCCGTGACCGGGGTCACGGCCGCACGCACAGGCGGCGATGTTAGCCTCACCTAAGTCACCGACGAGAGGTTGTCATGTCGACCACCACCGCGCCCGCGCCGCGGCGCGCCCGCCCCCAGACGGTCCTCGAGGTCCTCGAGACCGCGTGGCTCTCCCCGCACCTCGTGCGGGTCGTGGCCGGGGGCGACGGGTTCGCCGCGTTCACCACGAACGAGCACAGCGACAAGTACGTCAAGATCATCTTCGCCAAGCCCGAGCTCGGGCTGGAGCCGCCCTACGACCTCGCGGCGCTGCGCGACGCGCTCGCACCGGAGGACCTGCCGGTCACCCGCACGTACACCGTGCGGTGGGTCGACGAGGCGGCCCAGCGGCTCGCGATCGACTTCGTCGTGCACGGCGACGAGGGCCTCGCCGGGCCGTGGGCCGCGCGTGCGAAGCCCGGCGACCGGATCGTCTTCTCCGGCCCCGGCGGCGGGTACGCGCCCGACCCGGCCGCCGACTGGCACCTGCTCGCCGGCGACGACTCCGCGCTCCCCGCGATCGCCGCCGCGCTCGAGGCCATGCCGCGCGACGCCGTCGGGCACGCCGTCCTGGAGGTCGGCACCGAGGCGGACCGGCTCCCGCTCGAGGCGCCCGTCGGCGTCGAGGTCACCTGGGTGCTGCGCGGCGACGCGCCCGCCGGGACGACGACGCTCCTGCCCGACGCCGTCGCCGACCTCGCGTGGCGCGAGGGCCGCGTGCACGTCTTCGCGCACGGCGAGCGCGAGGCCATGAAGGCCCTGCGCCGCGTGTTCGCGGAGCGGGGCGTCCCGCGCGCCGACCTGTCGCTCTCCGGCTACTGGGCCTACGGCCGCGCGGAGGACCGCTTCCAGGCGGAGAAGCGCGAGCCCGTCGGCCAGATCTTCGAGGACTGAGGAAGACCCACCATGCACAGCACCGTACGCACCGTCCGTGCCCGCCGAGCTCTCGTGGGCGCGGTCGCGGTCGCGACGCTCGCGCTCACCGCCGCCTGCTCGAGCGGCGACCCGGGCGACGACGCGGACCAGGGCGACCCGTCGGCGTCGGGCACCGAGAACGGCGACGCGTTCCCCGTCACCATCCCCACGGCGTTCGGCGACGTCGAGATCCCGGAGGAGCCGACCCGCGTCGTCGCCCTCGGCTGGGGCGACGCCGAGACGGCGCTCGCGCTCGGCGTCCAGCCCGTCGGGGCGAGCGACTGGCTCGCGTTCGGCGGCGACGGCGTCGGGCCCTGGCTCGACGGCGCGTACGACGAGTCGCCCGAGATCATCGGCACGCTCGAACCCTCGTACGAGCAGATCGCCGTGCTCGACCCCGACGTCATCCTCGACACGAAGTCGTCGGGCGACCCGGAGCGGTACGAGCGGCTGTCCGAGATCGCGCCGACCGTCGCGATCCCCGAGGGTGGCGAGGCCTACCTCACGCCCATGGAGGACCAGGTGGGCATGATCGCCGCCGCGCTCGGGCGCAGCGACGCCGGCGACGAGCTGCTCGCCGAGGTCGACGACGCGTTCGCCGCCGCGCGCGACGAGCACCCCGAGTTCGCGGGCAAGACCGCCGTCATCGGGTCGTACTGGGCCGAGGGCTTCGGCGCCTACGTGTCGACGTCCGCCCGAGGCGAGTTCATCCAGGGCCTCGGGTTCAGCACGAAGCCCGAGATCGACGAAGCCGCCGGCGAGGAGTTCTCCGCCAACCTTGGCACCGAGAACGTCGACCTGCTCGACGCCGACCTCACGGTGATCCAGCCCATCGGCTTCACCGCTGCCGACGTCGAGGCTCTGCCGCAGTTCCAAGCCGTGCCGTCCGTCGCCGCCGGGCGCTACGTCGTGTTCGACGACGAGGACCTGTCCAGCGCCTTCTCGCTCGGCACGCCCACGGCCGTGATCTACGCGATCGACAACGTCGTGCCGCTGTTCGCGGACGCGCTCGGCGGGTCCTGACGGGTCGTGCCCGACGGCGCGGGGCGGGCCGGGTGGTCCGCCTCGCACGGTCGCCGGGCGGGTCTCGGTTCGGGGTGCGGGCCGGGGTCGTCGGGCGGCCTGACCGGCCGATTCGGTGTCCGGGGGTCTGACCAGGTATCCTTCCTGGGCCGGGATTCCCGGCGAAGGTAGCGTGTCCGAGTGGCCTAAGGAGCACGCCTCGAAAGCGTGTGTGGGTGAAAGTCCACCGTGAGTTCGAATCTCACCGCTACCGCCACCCGAAGGGCCCCACCCGCAGAAACCTGCGGCTCTGGGGCCCTTCGTCGTTCCCGATCCACGATCTACCCACGATTTTGGGGTTCGGCGCCGAGCTCGTCGGCGCGTGAGATCAGCTGGTCGATCACCTCGCGCAGGTCGGGCGCGACGTGGAGCCGCCTCACGTAGTGGCGCTTCGTCGTCGTCTCGTCAGAGTGACCGAGCAGCATCGTCGCGTTGGTTAGCGAAGTGTTGTTCGCTACCTGCGTCGCCACCGTGAACCGTCACGGGTTTCGTGCCGTCTTCATGCTGGCTGCGGCTCCGGGTGGAGGGCAGTGGTTGCAGCGTAGTGGGCTGCTTCGGCCTCGGCCGGGGTGAACATCGCGAGGGTGGGGTGTAGTCGGCGGTGGTTCCACCAGACGACCCAGGCCATGGTCGCCATCTCGACGTCGGTCAGGTTCTTCAGCGGTCCGGTCGCAAGGGGGCCGGGTCTGATGCACTCGTTCTTGAACAGCCCGATGATCGACTCCATCAGGCAGTTGTCGTAGGCGTCCCCGACGGTGCCGATCGACGCGGCGATGCCCTGCAGTGCCAGGTGCTCGGGGTAGCGCACGGACACGTATTGAGACCCGGCGTCCGTGCGCCGTCAGCTGCCCCGCGATGATCGGGTGCTGCTGCTGGTCACGGGCCCAGCAGGCCATGCGCAGCGGGACCAGGACGAGGTCGGTCGGGTGCTCATCGCGCGCCACCCGATGATGCGCTGGGCGAACACGTCGACGACGAACGCGACGTAGGCGAACCCGGCCCAGGTCCGGACGTAGGTGAAGTCGGCCACCCAGACCCGATTCGGCACCGGCGCGCGGAAGTCGCGGTTGAGCAGGTCCCCGGCACGCACCCCGTCCTTGGCCCGGATCGTGGTGCGGTGCGCCCGGCGGCGTCGCAGCCCGTTCCAGCCGTGCTCACGCATCAACCGGTCTACCGTGCAGTGCGCCACGACCAGACCCTGGCGGCGCAGCATCGCGGTCGTCTTGCGCCGCCCGTACAGCGACTCCGGCGTCGCCCGCCCCTGGGCGTCCACGCGCAGCGATCGGATCGCGTCGACGACGGCCGCGTCGGACACCGTCCGGGCTGCCGGTGGCGCCACCGCCCAGGACCGGTAAGTTCTCGCGGCGACCTGCACTCCCTGCTCACGCAGGACGGTGCAGACCGACTCGACCGCGAAGCCCTGGCGTCTCATCCGATCGATGAACCCCATGATCCGCGGCCGCGGGAGTCGAGCTCTCCCGCGAAGAAAATCGAGGCCGCACGCAGAATCGCGTTCGCCTCGGCCAGTCGCTTGTTCTCCGCTTTGAGCCTGCGGATCTCCTCCGACTCCGCCGATGTCACACCCGGTCGGGCACCGTCGTCGATGTCAGCCTGCGCCACGCAGCGGCGCAACGACTCCCGCGCGATCCCGAGCTGGGCGCCGACCGCGACCGACGCCGCCGTCACCGACCCGGAGTCGCCCATGTGCTCACGCACCATCCGCACCGCCCGAGCCTTGACCTCGGGGTCACACTTCTTCGGCATCTCGCCATCCTTCATCACAAGGAAGCGGCAGAGAACCCGTGACGATTCAGGGTCGATGATGTGAGGCGCGGTCATCGTGATGCCCCGTTCGAGGGTCCTGTGAAGGGTTCACTCGAATGATCACGCGGTGGCCGCTCCTAGTCACGGCGAACAAGCCGGCGACGATGCCAGCGACCGCGCTACACCACTCTGCGGGACTCAACTCCAATGAGGGTCTCGAAAACGAATGATCGCCGCCGCATTCGTCGCCTTTGCGTCGGCATCCCATGCCGCGGTACTCAGTCGCTCTAGAGCCTGATCGCGTTCGATACGTGCGACGACCGCCGTACGACCCTGCGATTCATCCAGGTTGCTGTAACCTCGTGGCACCACTTGGCAACGATGGAGGCCGGGCGTACTCATGGAATTTTGGGCTGAAGTTCTAGCTGGGATTGTCGGAACGGTTGCCGCGGGAGCTCTCGGCGCCCTGGCGGTCCTTCTCTTCTGGGATCGTGTAAGGCAGCGTCTACTCGTGGACCCGAATCGGGTCCCACTCGTTGAACTTGACCAAGACGCTCAGACCGTACGAAACATCGGCGTGGAGACGGCCGTCAACACGCGCCTCTATCACATCCTGGTTCCATCGATCGTTGGGCGTGCTGATGAGGGTAAAGTCAGAGTTTCGTTCGTTACCTCGCTGCCGAACCTGATGACTGGGGAGACGCGATCCGTCGCAGCCCCGATGTTGTGCGGCGTCGTCAACAAGGAAGCGTTCCTACTCCAGTACCAGAACGCCGCTGGCACCGTGTTTCAGGCCGTGATCGAACCTGGGTCTCCCCGCGGCGATGCGCAGATCCTACATCCTCCACGCCGGCTCCGCTGGCGTGATCGTCGATTCCTCCTCGACTCTGACCCAACGTTCGAGTCAGACACAACGCTCGCGCCCCGAATTACGAATGACGTGGGTGTAGTCCAAATGTTCATCCACGGCGAGCAGGCGCTGTCAGTGGATGGTGGTTCCGAGTCAAAGAGTCAGCCCTCCTCGTCGCTCCTCTGAGTCTCCAATCTGGCCAGACCGTGACGTTCATTTCCGATGCCCGCCGCCGAGGCCTTTCCAGCCATGGGCCATCGACTGATCAGTCAGTTGATCCGTCAACAAGGCTCTTCAGAATGTCCGCTGCGACCTTTGATGGATCGGGCGCCACAATGTGACACTCTGAACATGACGTCCAAGTTGCAGGGTTTTCCTGGCCGCAATGGGTGCATACCCAGTCATTGCGCGGCGCCGATGTCGTCAGTTCGAGAATGGAGCGCACCTCCGGACTGTCTTCGGCTCCGATTGACCGCAGTGCTGCCACCACGACCGCCAGATCCGTATCGCCCAAGAGGCGAGCGAGGTCTGGATCCACAGCCCCTGGGATGACTCTCGAGCGCAAGCGCTCCGCAGCGACCTGGCGGAGGGCGGGGGACGGCGAGTCCACCCATTCACGCACGATCGGATCGCGCCTAAAGTGTGCAAGTGTGTGTCCAACGATCCATTCATGCCGTCGGTTCTGCCCCATGCTGGGCAGCGCTTCTTCAAGGGCGGGAACGATTATCCCCGCTGGACCTTGGGACATGGCCGTAGCTGCGACGGCCGTAATCCCCGCTGGCTGATATAGTGCACTGGAGAGAACCGCGGATATTCTGGCCGCCTCAGTGTTGTCCTCACCCCAGGCCTCAATCTTCCGGCGGCTCGAGGCGATGTCTAGCGCATAGAATGGAGCGTGCCCGAATGTCTGAACTCGATGGTATGTAATTTCCGCCTCTGCTACTAGCGTCCCGGGATTAAAGCCAGCCAGTTCGCGGATGCAATCTACGAATTCAAGCCATTGGTCGAACCTTTCCCGAGGTGGCCACGCCGCAGTAGAGTTGAGGTTCAGCGTCTGGAAGAAGTCGGCCAGTTCATCAAGCGAACCTGCCTCGAATGGTGACAGTTCTGCTCGAGGACCGGTCCTGAGGTGTTCGAGCAACTTCTCGGGACCAGATGTGTCAATGTCTGCGAGCCGGCCAAATCCTGCAACTAGCGCTTCGTCTTGCTCGGCCAGTACTTCGCGTACCTCTTGCGCAAAGCCCGCGGCCTCGAGCAGAACCCTAAGTTGCTCCTGGAGACCCCTGCCAACCTTTGTCAGCAGGGCGAGCGCGAGCCGAGCCGCCTCGTCGCTCGGCCCGACCAGCGCCATTGCGGCATCCGCAATCACATCGGAGTAAAGCCGATTGATTCTGAGCGTGGACCACGGATCTTCAGGAACTCCCGAGCGTGAGCCGAGCGGGGGTAGCGGCTCGATGCGCAGCGCCTCAAGGAGGAGGGGGTCATACGTGTCGCCATTAGCACCAGCTTTTAGGCAAATTGCGGCTCGTCCGATAATCTGATAGTTCTCAGGGTATCGACTGAGAGTCCCTTCGAGTGTGTCCGGCAGCGCCTCGCGAGGGAGCGACCGGAGCATCAGTTCGAATGCATACCAGCCTTCTGCATCTGGACGGTACGCCTCATCGGCCAGCGCCATTCCTAGCTGAGCAAGTGTTGCTGCCAGTGGCCTCGCCCCTTGGCGTACCGCGGTTGCCGCTGCGACCAGAAGGTTGGTAGAGCCACTGGTTGCGGACGATTGCACCAACTCGTTTGCTATGCTTGGCTCGAGAGCGGCGGCAAGAATGACCGGCTCGAACCGTTCGTCTGAGACGCGAGCCGCGACCCACGTCGGCTGATCCTCGGGCGGGACCCGCCCCGCGGCATTCAGGGCATCGCCGATATCGAGAAGGAGTTCCGTTCTGGCGGTGACAGTAGGCGGATCGCCGGACATTACGAATGTTCCTAGTTCATCCCAGAAATGAGCGATCGTCTCCGCGCCGGAGGATGCAGCACCGCGTGGCATCCCCCAGTCTTTCGTGAGCAAATCACTCACGGCCGACGTAATCGTCGACAATGGTGCATGACCGCCTTCTTCTGCCAGTGCTGCGGCTTCGACTGCGAATGCTTCGAGCATCACCGCGGCACTTTCCGAGGGAGCAAGTGTCGCGACTTGAAGACGTGGGTCACGGTTGGCCTCGCGCCGACGTACCGATGCTTCGATCGCCGCGTGCAGGACTCCAGCCCTGCTGGTCGGCAGCATCGCGCTTTGCCGGTCTGAGGCCTGAAGTGCGAGAAGTACCGGCAGGAGCGGTGTCTCTGCGAGAACCGGATCCCTCTCAAGTGCGGCCTTCACCCACGAGGCGCGATCGTCGATCCACGAGGTCTCGTCATTCAAGCCGCGTGCGTCGGCAACGGCCCCGATGACAGCGCGAACGGTGCGATCGCTCTGGCTTGGTTTCACGAGGCGCATATCGTCCCACCCGAGCGAGGACGCTTGCGAGTATGCGACGTCACGGGTTGCAAGCAGGACGGGTACTTCTCCGCTCACACGCTCGATCAGATCGGCGATCTCCGACACCACGTAGCCCCGGCGTCCGTGCGTCTCGTCGAGGGAGTCGAGCATGACGGCCACGCGTCCGTCAAGGAGCCCGTCTTCGAGTCTGGATCTGACGAGGTCCCGGTGTGCAGAGGGCAAGTCCCTGACCGCCGAGTCGAGAAGCCGGTCCAAGAAGCTCACCGACCGGTCTCGGCCGTCCACGTCTCGGAGCGAAGCGACTAGAGGCAACGGTGCCGCTATTGCCTCCGCCAAGACAGCTGCCGCGGCGGCGACCGCAACGCTCTTGCCTCCGCCGGGGAGGCCGGTGAGCAGGATGCGCCGACGGCGTAGGAGGCTCCAAGGTAGTGACTCCGAGTCCCTCGAGTCACCGCCGCGTGGAACACAGTTCACGCTGGAGTCCATGTCGATAAGGGGGATCGGCGGGATCGAAGCGCCCAGTGGTCGAAGGTCAATCTCAGTACCGCGCTTGCGCAGCATCGCTCGGTAGCTGTCCAGCGCCTCGATCTCCGCCGCCGCAGAGGCAGCGGCGGAGTCACCTGCGACAATGGTGTATCCCTCATCCTGCAGTACACGAACCCATCCCTCGACCGCGTACCCGCCACGCAGGCGCGCGACGCGGCCGCATCTGGCGATAAGGTCGCGCCAAACACGGGCAGGCGCCGCGTCCGGCGTCACAACGCCAGCCAGCATGTGCTGAGCTTGTTGGGCGCCCAGCGACTCCTCTTCCTCTAGGTCGATCAACGTGATGAAGGCGCAGCGCCGAACCAACTCGCGGTCTTCCTCGGGCAACTCGTTCAGAAGGCCGTCGAGCTTCGCCAAGGCGCTCGATTCGCCGCTCGTAGGGTTGCCCGGTATGTCAGTCCTGTGCCGCTCCAGTGCAGTCGCAAGATCGCGAATCGCTCCGCTTCCCGAGCCCGCGATTGCGACGAGTCGATCCCGATTGGGGTCAAGATCATCCTTCGCCGCAGCTATCCACTGCGCAACTACTTTCTTGAAGGTGGGTCCGAACTCAAGCCGTCGCTTCGCTTGCACCAACGCCCGGCACCCGGACTTGAACTCGATGAGCACGTCGTCGACGTGCTCATCCGTTTCGAGTGCGACGCCAGCTACCTGCGCCGCTGGCAGCGGAACGCCAAACTTGGGCAGAGGCATGCCCGCCAGTGCATGTGCGACTGCATACGCTGCAACAGCCCTTCTGAACTCGACGCCACCATCGCCGCTCGCGCCGCCGATGGCGCCCCGTTGTGCACGGGCAGATGAGGATTGCGACACGAGTGCAGGCTACCGAGTCGCACCGCTTGAGGGGGAGATGGGGCCCAGTCGCGGACTATCCGCTCTGGCGCTCCGGCGCACGGCGGTGAACGCCACTGCCTAGGGCCTGTTTCGGAAGTGGTGTCTGACCTGCGGGTTCGGCATGCTTCGGGGTCGTGGCTGAGGTTGTGGGGCGGCATGATCAGAGTGATGCGGCGTGGGCGGTGATCGAGTCGTTGCTTCCTGTCGCGTCGGTGGGGCGTCCGGCGCGGAATCTGCGTCGTCAGGTTGACGGGATCCGTCACCGGACCCGGGCGGGGTGCCCGTGGCGGGATGTCCCGGACCGGTATGGGTACCCCGCCCCCAGGTTACTCCGGCGTCGGGGCCGACGTCCGGCTCCAGGGTGCCGATCGCGCCCGATGTCGCACATCATTTGGCGTGCCGATGTCGCACGGCACCTGGTACAGGACAGATGCCCAGACCGAACTCCGTGAGAACGTTCCATACTGGCTCAAGGCGCGGCTCCGCCGCGCTCGGCCGCCCTGCCGGGTGGGACCCCGCGCTCCGCTCGCAAGCTCGCTGCGCACACCCCACCCGGCCGGCTGGCCGCAACGCGAAGGAGCTGCCCCGAGTCTCCTCGTGGGCCGCTCCTTGTCGACCCTTCGCGGCGTCGGACTCTCGATCAGAAGTCGCTCAAGCTGACGCCGAGCTCCTCCCGTGTCGCTGCGCTCTCCGCCTGCGGGACCCAGGTCGCGGCGTAGGTGCCAACCCGAGGGCCGTCGTCCCAGGTGAACGTGCCCGCCTGGATCTCGATGACGGTGCCCCACGGCGGGTAGTCCTCGAACGAGTCCTCTCGCGTGCCATCGGCCCAGATGACGATCAGCCAGACCTGTTGTTGGATCGTCAGGGGGCGACCTGGGGACCAGAAGGTGCTGAGGGAAGTAGCCACGTGACCGGCAAGTTCGCCGTCGCGCCACAGCGTGAGGCATCCGCCCTTGAAGACGTCGAGTGCCGGGTCCCGCTCACGCTTCAGCATCCCCGCATGCTCCCATGGACGCGCGCGCCCCGGCGGGATGCACGGCTCGGTAGGCGCGCGAGGTTGAGTTCCGGCCCCGTACCGACAGCCGAGCATCCGGCCGGCTCCGGCCCGCGTCAAGGGCGCCTGCGGCGTCGCTGCGCGATGGCCTGCGGCCACCCTTGACCCGGACCTCCGCAGACCTCCTGTGCTCCGCTATCGGTTCGGCGCCTCCGAGTGTCCCCACCGCGGTGCGCTGCCCGAGTCCACCGGTATGCCTCCGTTTTGATCGCTGCACGGACGCTGTCGCGCGCAACCCGGTACGAGCCGCGTCCGGGCGACGGTGCAGGTCAGGGGCGTTTTCTGGCAGCCTCGAGCGCGGGCATGGAAGCCGACCATCCAAGCTCACCGCTACCACCGACCGTAGGGCCCCACCCGCAGAATCCTGCGGGTGGGGCCCTTCGTCGTGCCGGTTCGGAACGGCAGTGCGTACCCGTGGGGCGGGAGAGCGATGACTCCCGGACCGTCCCACGGTCTGCCGTGCAGACCGTCGAAGCTGGGGAGGGTGCGATGAAGCTGTTGCTCACGTCAGGGGGAGTCACGAACCCGACCATCGAGGCGGCGCTGGTCAGGCTGCTGGACCGACCCGTCGGCGACTGCTCGGCGCTGTGCATCCCGACGGCGCTGTACGGCCACCCGTGGGTGGGGCCGGGGAAGAATGCCCGGGACTTCATCACGGGGGAGTCGGACCACATGGTGGGTCTGGGGTGGGGGTCCGTCGGCGTGCTGGAGCTGACGGCGTTGCCGAGCATCCCCGCGGACCGGTGGGTGCCGCGCGTCCGGGAGGCGGACGTGCTGCTGGCCGCGGGCGGCGACGCGGGGTACCTGGCGTACTGGATGCGACGGTCCGGGTTCGTGGACCTCGTGTCCTCCCTGACGGAGACGGTCTACGTCGGGATGAGCGGCGGCAGCATGGCGCTGACGCCGCGCATCGGCGAGGAGTTCGTGGGGTGGGAGCCACCGGACGGCGAGGACGCGGTACCGCTGGGGCTCGTCGACTTCTCGATGTTCCCCCACCTGGGCCACCCGGATCTCCCGGACAACACGGAGGCTGCGGCGCGGCGGTGGGCGGCGGCCCTGGGCGGGCCGGCGTACGCGGTCGACGACGAGACGGCGTTCGTGGTCGACGGCGCGGTGGAGGTCGTGTCGGAGGGAGTCTGGCACCGCCTGGCGTGACCAGGCGTCGGCTCGTCCCGACCTCTGCTCGTCCCGAGCGTCACGCCGACCGGCGTGACGCTCGCACGACGGCCGTCGCGGACGCGAGCCCGAGCACGAGGAACGCCCCGGCGACGAGCAGCGACCCGCGGGTCGCGTCGGCGAACCCGGACGCGAGCGCGTCGACGACCTCGGGTTCCTGCTGCCCGAGCTCGCCGTGCGTGCCCTCGGCGCGCAGCTGCGAGATGACGTCACCGGCGGAGCCGCTCGTCGCGTCGGCGAGGCGCGTGACCTCCGCGTCGGGCAGGCCCTCGCCGTCGAGCGCCGCGGGCACGGTGCTCGCGAGCAGGACGGCGAGCGCGGTCCCGACGAGCGCCGTCCCGAGCGCGGAGCCGACCTGCCGCGCCGTCGACTGCGTGGCGGAGCCCTGCCCGGACTCCTCGGCGGGGACCTGCACGAGGGTCGTGCTCGTGAGCTGCGCGGAGGCCAGGCCGAGCCCGACGCCGTAGACCACGAGCAGGACCGCGAGCAGCCACGGGGAGACGGTCGCGGTGACGGTGAGCGCGACGGCGGCGACGCCGACGATCTCGAGCGCGAGGCCGATGACCACGACGAGCGGTGCGCCGACGGCGGCGGCGAGGTGGCGCGCCGACGCGCCGGAGAGGAACGCGCCGAGCGCCATCGCCGCGAGCACGAGCCCGGCGCCCATTGTGGACAGCGCGAGCACGTTCACGAGGAAGAGCGGCAGGACGAAGATGATGCCGAACTCGCCCACGGCGACGGTCGTCGCGGTGACGTTGCCCCACCGGAAGGTCGGGATGCGGAACAGCGTGAGGTCGAGCAGCGCGGACCGCCGCACCCGCGCGCGGTGCCGCTCCCACGCGACGAAGAGCACGAGCAGGAGCAGCCCGGCCGCGAGGAAGACGGGGGTCGGCGAGACGGGCGCCGACGCCGGCCACGTCGCCCCGAGCAGCTCGACGTCACCCTTCGGGCTCCACCAGCCGAACGTCTGGCCCTCGATGAGCCCGAAGACGAGGGCGCCGAACCCGAGCGCGGACAGCACGAGCCCGGCGAGGTCCAACCCGGGGGCGAGCCCGTGCGCCCGCGTCTCCGGCACCCAGAGGTAGGCGCCGAGCACGACGAGCGCGCCGACGGGGACGTTCACGAGGAAGATCCACGGCCACGTGAACGACGTCGTGATCCACCCGCCGGCGAGCGGGCCGATCGCCGCCGCCCCGGAGATGACGGCGCCCCACACCCCGAACGCCGCGGCCCGGTCCTTGCCGCGGAACGTCGCGTTCACGGTCGACAGCGTCGAGGGCAGGATCGCGGCCGCACCCAGACCCTGGGCGAGCCGCCCGACGATGAGCGAGCCGCCGTCGTCGGCCGCGGCGGCGAGCAGCGACCCGGCGAGGAAGACGACGACGCCCACCACGAGCAGCCGCCGTCGCCCGAGCCGGTCGCCGAGACGGCCCGACGAGAGCAGCAGCGCGGCCAGCACGACGGCGTACGAGGCGCTGATCCACTGCGCCTCGCTCAGCCCGAGGTCGAGGTCGGCGACGATGTCCGGGACGGCGACGGCGACGATCGTCCCGTCGATGACGACCATCGACAGCGCGACCGCGAGGACGACGAGCGCGCGCCACCGGTTCGCGTGGGCCCGCGGGTCGACGGCGGGCTCGTCGCCCTCGGGCGGTTCGGTCTGCGGCGCGTTCCCCTGCACGGACTCCACGTGGCCTCCCCGGTGTCGTGGTGCGAGCCTCCGACCAGGATCGGCGCCCGCGCCCGGGACCGCATCACGGTGGAGCGGGCGGCCGCGCGGTCGGGCGGCCGTCGGGGTCCCCGCACGCGGGGCTGGTGCCTAGTCCTCGTCCTCCGGGGCCGCGGTGCGCACCGGCTCGCCGTCCGGTCCGAGCGGCTCCACGAGCGTGACGTCCTCGGTGTTCGGGTCGACCCATCGCTGGTAGCCCGGCCCGGTCTGCGCGGTCTCGAAGCGCACCGCGACACGCCCGTCGTCGCCGACTCGCACGACCCACCCGCGCCCGTCGGTCGCGGTCGCGACGTCCAGACCGGGCGCGACGACGGCGGCCGTCGCCCGGACGGGTCCCGTCGCCGACGGCGGGGGTGCGGGCGCGCCGCCGTCGCGCTCCGCGGTCTGCTCCGGATCCTCGGCGCCGAGCGGCAGCATGAGCTGCGCGTGCTCGGACAGCGCGTGGAATGCGACCCCGAGCAGGCGGACCGGCTCGGTGACGTCGGCGAGGCGGAGCGCGCGGTGCGCGGCGTCGCGCAGCGCCCCCTCGTCGGCCGTGGGGCGGGACAGCGTCACCGAGCGGGTGAGGGTCGTGAACGACGCGAGGCGCACCTTGACGACGACCGTGCGTGCCGCGACGGCGTGCCGCTCGAGGCGGGCCAGCGCGGCGTCGACCACGGGGTCGAGCGCGGCGGCGACGGCGGTGCGGCCGTGGAGGTCGGCGTCGAACGTGTGCTCGGCGCCCGCGGACTTGCGCTCGCGCACCGTCGTCACCGGCCGGTCGTCCCAGCCGCGCGCGATCCGGTACAGGTTGGTCCCGCCCGCCTCACCGGCGACGAGGAGCAGCGTGTCGAGGGGCTGGCGGCGCAGGTCGGCCACGGTGCGCACCCCGAGCTCGTCGAGCCGGGCGGCCGAGACCGGCCCGACGCCCCACAGCGCCCGCACGGGCAGGCTGAGCAGGAACGCGTCCTCGTCGTCCGCCTCGACCACGTGCACCCCGCCCGGCTTCGCGGCCTCGGAGGCGAGCTTGGCGACGAGCTTGGACCGGCCGAGCCCGAGCGACACCGGGAGCCCGCTCAGCTCGCGCGCCCGCTCGCGGATCCTCGTCGCGAGCGACTCGAGGTCGGTCTCGGGTTCGACGGCTGCGGCGAGGTCCGCGAACGCCTCGTCGATGCTCACGGGCTCGACGAGGTCGGTGACCTCGCGCAGCGCCGTCATGATCCGGGCGGAGTAGGCCGCGTACGCGGCGAACCGCGGCACCACGACGACGGTCGACGGCGGGCAGAGCCGCCGTGCCTGCTCCATCGGCATCGCCGAGCGGGCGCCGTACTGCCGTGCCTCGTACGACGCCGTCGCGACGACGCTGCGCGGGCCGACGCCGCCGACGAGCACCGGCCGTCCGCGCAGCGACGGTCGCTGGTGCTGCTCGACCGCCGCGAAGAAAGCGTCCGCGTCGAGGTGCGCGATCGTCGGGAGCGCGCGCAGCACCGGGGCGTGCGGCGCGCGGTCGATGCTCACCGCCCTACTCTGCCTCCCCCGACCGACACTGGGACCCGCACCCGGCCCGACGCCGCTCCGGCGCGGGTCCGGGTAGACGCCGTCGCGTGCGAGGAAGCCGCGGGCGAATTTCGTTCGGACTCTGGCGTAAACGCTGCTGGCCCCGGTATCTTGCAGGAGACCGAACAAATCCCGGGGTCCCCAGCCCGGGCCGAAGAGCAACGAGGCCTTCATGAACGATCGATCGACACCCAGCGCGGCCTCCTCGGGCCGCTCGCTCGCCAAGACCTCGCCCGCACCGACCGCCCGCTCGCGCGTGGTCGCGACCACCGCCGTCGTCGGGGCGCTCGCCCTGACCGCGGCCACCTTCGCGTCGCCCGCGGTGGCGGCGCCGCAGCCCACGGCGAAGCCGGCGGCCTCGGTCGCCGGGCCGTCGGACATCAACGGGTTCCGCAGCGTCGGCTACGTCATGGCCGACTCGCGCGTGACCCGCGACTTCCACGTGGCCGACCTCGTCCGCACCGGCGCGATCGAGGACCTCACGCACATCAACTACGCCTTCGGCAACGTCACGACCGACCTCGTGTGCGACATCGCCGACGTCCCCGGCGAGGGCGACCCCCTCAACGACTTCGTCGCGCAGGTCGCGGCCAAGGACTCCGTCGACGGCAAGGCCGACAAGCCCGGCCAGAAGCTCGCGGGGAACTTCAACCAGCTCAAGAAGCTCAAGGCCGTCAGCCCCGACACCAAGATCCTCGTCTCGCTCGGCGGCTGGACCTGGTCGGACAACTTCTCGGAGGCGGCGTCCACGGCGGAGGGGCGCACGGCGCTCGTCGACTCGTGCCTGGACATCTACATCGACGGCGACCTGCCGGTCGTCGACGGCAAGGGCGGCCCGGGCGTCGCGGCCGGCATCTTCGACGGCATCGACATCGACTGGGAGTGGCCGGTCACGGGCGGCGAGACGGCGAACGCGCGCCCCGAGGACAAGGAGAACTTCCTGCTCCTCATGGAGGAGTTCCGTACCGAGCTCGACGCGCGCGGCGCGGCGAACGGCGAGGACTACCTCCTGACGGCGTTCGCGCCGGCGGGCGGCTGGAACGCGGGCCAGGGGGGCTGGCTCGACCCGCGCCTGTTCGCGGTCGTGGACTTCCTCAACGTCCAGGGCTACGACTTCCACGGCGGCTGGGTGCCGAACCAGACGGGTCACCAGGGCAACCTGCACCCGGACGGCACGCAGAACTGGGGCCTCGGCCTCGACGGCGCGCTCGGCATGTACGTCAACGCGGGCGCCGACCCGTCGCAGGTCAACGCGGGTCTCGCCGCGTACGGGCACGGCTGGTACGGCGTCGAGGACGGCTCGCAGGGCTGGCAGCCCGCCGCGGGCTACATCGGCACCAAGACGTACGCCGAGCTGCGCTCGCTGGGCGGCGAGCAGTTCTTCGACCCGGAGATCGGCGCGAGCTGGCTCTACGACGGCGACCAGTGGTGGAGCTACGACGACCCGGCGTCCGTGACGGCCAAGGCCGAGTTCGTCGCGACGCAGGGCTACGGCGGCGCGATGTGGTGGGACCTCTCGGGCGACTACCGCAACGAGCTGGGTGACGCGCTGGGCTCGACGTTCCGCGCGGCGACCCCCGGCCCGGGCGTCGCCGACCAGTGCGCAGTGCCCTGGTACGGCACGGCCGTCTACACCGGTGGCGAGGTCGTCTCGCACGAGGGCTCGGAGTACAAGGCCCAGTGGTGGACCCGCAACCAGGAGCCGGGCGCGTCCAACGCCTGGAAGAAGATCGGTCCGTGCGGCACGGCGCCCGAGGTCGAGGTCGCGGACTGCGCCCCCGCCTGGTCGCGCGAGGCCGTCTACACCGGCGGGCAGACCGTGTCCCGCGCCGGTGTGAACTACACGGCGCAGTGGTGGACCAAGGGCGAGCTGCCCGGGTCCGTGACGTGGGGCTCGTGGGACCCGGTGGGTCTCTGCGCGTGAGCTGACGGGTCGTTCGGGCGCGCGCATCGCCCGGACGACCACCGCACGACGACGGCGGGCCCGGTCTCAGGACCGGGCCCGCCGTCGTCGTGCGGGGACAGTACGCACAGACCAGGCCTCTACCTCGCGGGACCAGGCCTCGACCTCGCGCGGTGGGCGGCGCCCTCAGCGCTACGCGCGGACGTCGCGGCGCAGGTAGTTCCAGGCGAGGGCGCAGCAGACGATGCCGTTGACCAGGCCCACCACCACGTCGGCTGGGCCGTGGGCACCGCGGTAGAGGCGGGACAGGCCCACCGCGAGCGGCACGAGGCAGCACACGATCGTGACGACGACGCGCAGGACGGGATGCGTGATGCGCTGCGCGAGCAGGGCGAGGGTCAGGTAGAACGCCGCGGACGCGCCGGTGTGGCCGGAGGGGAAGCTCGACGTGGGCGGTGCCTCGTCGAGCCGCGAGACGTCGGGGCGCTCGCGCCCCACGACGATCGACGACGTGAGGAAGATCAGCGCCTGCAGCGCGACGGCGAGCGCGGGCACGACGGCGAACCACCACTGCCGCGTGCGCCACCAGACGAGCGCGATGGTGAGCACCGTCCCGCCGATGATGAACTCGGTGGTCCCGATCAGCGAGAACAGGTCGGTCACGGTGTCCCAGAAGGGCGTGCGCCGCTCCTCCAGCCACCGGTTCACCCCGACCTCGCCGGGCAGGTCGCCCAGCGGACCCGTCACGAGGAACCCGGTCGCGACGATGAGGACCCACAGGACCGCGCCGGGGAGGAACGCCCGGAGACCGACGTCGCGCAGCACCTCCCTCGCGGTGGGCCGGGTCGTGTCGAGCTCGTAGCGGTGCACGAAGGGATGCATCAGACCTCGTTCCTGGGAGCGGAGCCGGAAGAGCGGGCGGTCCGGGCGGACACCCACCCGTGGTAGCCGACGGCGGACGCCCCTGCGACCGCGCCGCCGAAGAGGATGCCGCCGACGACGTCGGACGGGTAGTGCGCGCCGAGCAGCACGCGGTCGGCCGCGGCGACGAGGGCGAGCACCGTCGCGCCGGCGACGACGGCGACGCGGCCACGACGACCGAGCAGCGGCCACACGAGCACCGCGAGGCTCACGCCGACGGCGGCGGCGTTCATCGCGTGCCCGGACGGGAAGCTGGACCCGGGCACGACGGTCACCGCGTCCTCGACGACGGGGCGCGCGCGGTCCACGAGCTCCTTCGCGCCGAGCCCGAGCGCCCACGCGCCCCAGATCGTCCCGGCCGCCCAGGCGGCCCGCGTCCCGAGGCCGTGGCGCCGCCACGCCCACAGGCACACGCCCATCGCGGCGAGGTTCATCCATCGCGCGGCGAGCACCTCCTGGCCCACGAGCAGAGTGCGCTCGAACGCGGGCCGCTCGCCCGTGAACCCGGTCGCCGCGGCGACGGCGGCGCGGTCGGCCTCGACGACGAGCCCCGACTCCGCGCGCACGAGCCACGCGAGCACAAGAACGGGGACGGACGCCGCGACCCCGTACGCCGCGGCTCTCCCCAGCGCGCGCCTCCTGGCGCGCCCGAGCGAGCGGCGCGGGGCAGGGTCGGCGGGCACCCCCGGACGGTAGCCGGGGCGACGGCCGCACGCTCGTGGAGAGGGGGTCAGCCCTGACGGGTCACGCGGGCAGGGCGGCGACCGCCTCGATCTCGACGAGAGCACCGGGCCGACCGATCCCGACCCGCAGGACCGTCACCGCCGCGGGGTGCGGACCCCAGACCTCGCCGACGGCGGCGAAGCCCGCCATGAGGTCGGCCTCGGGAGCGAGGTAGACGGCGAGCCGCGCGACGTCCTGCGGCCCGGCACCCGCCTCGGCCAGCACGGCGAGGACGTTGCGCAGCGCCTGCGCGGTCTGGGCCGCGATGCCGCCCTCGACGATCGCGCCCTCGGCGTCGGTCCCGTTCTGGCCGCCGACGTAGAGCGTGCGACCGGTCTCGACGATCGTGCCCTGGGAGAACGCCGGGTTGCGGTGCAGCCCGGCCGGGTTGAGGTGCGTGACGCTCGGCGTGGTCATGGTCGTCCCCTCCTGCGGTCTGGTCCTGAGACGGCCGACGCTACGCGCGGCCACCCACAGGCCGCGGCGGAGACGGCGCCCGGTCCTCCGGCACCACGAAGGCCCGCGAACCACTCACGGGGAGCCCCGGGCACGGCCTCCGACGGGCCGTCCCGCCGTCGGCTGTGTAGGAAGGAGGGGTGAAGCAGTCAGCAGGGCTCGTGCTCTACCGGTTCCGTGACGACGTCGTCGAGGTGCTCCTCGGGCACATGGGCGGCCCGCTGTGGGCGCGCAAGGACGCGGGTGGCTGGACGATCCCCAAGGGCGAGGTGGAGCCCGGTGAGGACGGTCGTGCCGCGGCGCTGCGCGAGTTCGCGGAGGAGCTCGGCGTCCCGGCCCCGCCGGCGGAGGTGCCCGACCTCGACCTCGGGACCGTGCGCCAGCGCGCCGGGAAGCTCGTCGCGGCGTGGGCGCGCGAGGCGGTCCTCGACGTCACGGCGATCTCCAGCAACACGTTCGCGCTGGAGTGGCCCCCGCGCTCGGGGCGGATGCAGGAGTTCCCCGAGCTCGACCGGGCCGGCTGGTTCCCGCTCGCGAGGGCTCGCGGCCTCGTCGTCGCGGGCCAGGTCCCGCTGCTCGACCGCCTCGAAGAGCGTCTGGCGGACGACCGCGACCGTGCCGTCGAGCCGTAGGCTCCGGGCGTGGCGCTCTATCACTACGGACTCTCGAAGCCGCCGCGCAACCAGCGACGACGCCGCTGGTGGGCGATCGCGGTGCTGGTGCTGTCCGCCCTGGTCGGCCCCTTCGTCGTCGCGGGCGCGGTCCAAGGCTGGGTCGCGGGCGACGTCCCCGAGGCGCTGATGCTGACCCTGGTCTCGACCCTCTGCCTCAGCGGGGTCGGGAGCGCCGTCTGGGGCTTCGTCGACTCGTTCCGCGGCGAGGGCCCGAGGGACGGGCCGGACGGCGGCCGGCGTCAGCCGAGCAGGTAGGGCGCCGCGGCGAACCCGGCGGCGAGGCCGACGAGCACGACGGCGGCGGCGGACAGGTGCGAGTGGCGCGCTCGGCTCGCGGTGCGGCGGGCTGCCTCGGTCACAGTGGTCATGACGGTCCTCTCGTCGGGTGGTTCCAGGGAGAGAGACCGCGCCCGACGCGATCCATGACGCGGTTTCGGCCGACCTCGGCGCGATCTGCGTCACACCGTGGCGGCCGAAGCGCGCCAACCCTGGTGCAGCATCGTGCACCAGGGTCGGGTGGTTCGCTCGGGCAAGCGCGTGCGGCGGAGCCGCACCGCGCCCGACGAGCGGCGTCAGGCGTGCAGGATCAGCGCGTCGCCCTGCCCGCCCCCGCCGCACAGCGCCGCCGCGCCGATGCCGCCGCCGCGGCGCTTCAGCGCGAGCGCGAGGTGCAGCGCGAGCCGGGCGCCCGACGCACCGACGGGGTGGCCGAGCGCGATGGCGCCGCCGTCGGTGTTCACGACGTCCGCGTCGATGCCGAGGTCGGCGACCGACTGGAGCGCGACCGCGGCGAACGCCTCGTTGATCTCGACGAGGTCGAGGTCCGCGGCGGCGACGCCCTCGCGCTTCACGGCGGCCTCGATCGCCCGCGCCGGCTGGGAGTGCAGCGAGTTGTCCGGCCCCGCGACCTGGCCCGCGGCCCCGATCTCGGCGAGCCACGACAGCCCGTTGCGCTTGGCGAAGGCCCGGCTCGCGACGACGACCGCCGCCGCGCCGTCGGACAGCGGCGAGCTGGACCCTGCGGTGATGGTGCCGTCCTTCACGAAGGCCGGGCGCAGGCGCTCCAGTGCCTCGAGCGTCGTGTCGGCGCGCACGCCCTCGTCGTGCGCGACGACGACCGGCTCGCCCCGGCGCTGCGGCACCTCGACCGGCGCGATCTCCTCGGCGAGGTGACCGGCGTCGCGCGCGGCGGCGGCGCGCTGGTGCGAGCGCAGCGCGAACGCGTCCTGCTCGGGGCGGCCGATGCCGCGCGCCGCGCAGCCGCGGTCGGTGAGCTCGCCCATGACCTCGCCGCTGAACGGGTCGTTCAGGCCGTCGTGCGTGAGCGAGTCGGCCATCGTCACGTCCCCGAACGCGAACCCGGAGCGCGACCCGACCACCAGGTGCGGCGCGTTCGTCATGGACTCCTGCCCGCCCGCGACGACGACGCTCGCCTCGCCCGTGCGGACCAGGCGGGCCGCGTCGATGATCGCGGTGAGCCCCGACAGGCACAGCTTGTTGATCGTCACGGTGGGGACGTCCCAGCCGAGGCCCGCGAGGATCGCGGCCTGGCGCGCGGGACCCTGCTTGGCGCCCGCCTGCACGACCTGCCCGACGATCACCGTGTCGACCTGCTCCGGTGCGACGCCCGACGCCGCGAGCGCGCCGCGGATCGCGTGCGCGCCGAGCTCGGCCGCCGAGAGGGACGCGAGCGCGCCGCGGAAGCGCGCGAACGGGGTGCGCGCGCCGTGCAGGAGGACCGGGGTGACCTCGTCCTCGGGGGTGACGGCGGCGGCGTCGGGCAGGGGGCTGGCGTCGGTGCTCATGGGACTCCGATCCGGGGAGGGCGAGGAGACGGGGCGAACAGGAAGGAGCCCCGGCGCCGCGAGGAGGGGCGAGCGGCGCCGGGGAGCGGGGGAGGGCGTGCGGCCTCGGGACCGTCAGACGAACGCGGAGACGCCCGTGATGTCGCGCCCGACGATGAGCGCCTGGACCGACTCGGTGCCCTCGTAGGTGTGCAGGGCCTCGATGTCGGCGAAGTGCCGCGCGACGCGGTTCTGGAGCAGGATCCCGTTGCCGCCGAGGAGGTCGCGCGCGCTCGCGGCGACCTCGCGCGCCCCGCGGGTGCACGTGTACTTCGCGAGCGACGCCTGCGGGCCGGTGAGCGTCCCCGCCTCGTCGAGCCGCGTCATCTGCGCGACGAGGAGCTGGAGCTGCGTGATCGTCGAGAGCATCCGGGTGAGGCGCTCCTGCACCATCTGGTTCGCGGCGAGCGGGCGCCCGAACTGGACGCGCTGCTTCGCGTACGCGACCGCGGCCTCGTAGCACGCGACCGCGTGCCCGACGGCGGCCCACGCCACCCCGAGGCGCGTCGCGAAGAGCACGCGCGAGGTGTCCTTGAACGACCGCGCGCCCGGCAGGGCGTTCTCGGCGGGGACGAACACGTCGTCGAGCACGACGTGCGCCTGCCAGATCGCGCGGAGCGACACCTTGCCGGTGATGGTCGTGCCCGTGTAGCCCGGGGTGTCCTGCGGCACGACGAACCCGTGGACCTGGCCGTCGCCGTCGTCGCCGACGAGGCGCGCCCACACGACCGTGATGTGGCCCGACGACCCGTTGCCGATCCACTTCTTCTCGCCGTTCAGCACGTAGCCCTCGACGCCGTCGCGCGTCTCCTTGCGCGCCGTCGTCTCGAGCGAGACGGAGTCCGAGCCGTGGGTGGGCTCGGTGAGCGCGAACGCGCCGAGGATCTCCCCGCGCGCCATGGGCTCGGCGTACTTCGCCTTCTGCTCGTCGGAGCCGAGCATCTGGATGCTGCGCAGCGCGAGGCCGCCCTGGACGCCGCAGATCGTCGCGACGGAGCCGTCGCCGCGCGACATCTCCATCGCGGCGAGGCCCGCGCCGAGCAGGCTCACGCGCGGGCGGCCGTCGACGTCGACACCGTCGCGCAGGAGGTCGAGCTCGCCCATGCGCTTGATGAGGTCGGACGGGACCTCGGCGCGCTCCCAGTAGTCGTCGATGACCGGGAGCACCTCGTCCTGGACGAACTGCCGGACGCGCTGCTGGTGGGCGCGGTCCTCCTCGGTCGCGTCGGCGAACGCGCCGGCGTAGTCGAGGTCGAGCGGGGTCGCGAGGTCGTAGGTGGGCTCGGTGACTCCGGGCATGATCGGGGTGGTGGGCATCGGTGCTCCCCTGGGAGGGCGGCTGCGGTCGGTCGTGCGCGACCGGCTCCGGCGCGGGTTCGGGGGTGCGGGCCCGGCGTCGGCGGCGGTCTCTCCCATAGTGCAGCGATACCGGGTATCAGTCAATCTGAGACGGCGTATCGCATCGGATCGTGACGCCGTGCGACCCCGCGGGCCCCGTCCTACCGTCGAGAGATGGCCCTCGACCTGTTCGTGACGATGCACGTGCGCGACCACGACCCCGCGCGCGACTGGTACGCCCGCCTCCTGGGAGCGGACCCGACGTTCGTCGCGACGCCGACCGAGTCCGTCTGGGAGCTCGCCGAACGCCGGTGGCTCGTCGTCGAGCAGGTGCCCGAGCACGCCGGCCACGGCGTGGTCACCGTGTTCCGCGACGACGCCGACGCGTTCCTCGCCGCGGCGTCCGGCCGGGGGATCGAGCCGGACCGCCGCGAGACGTACGACGGCGGGGTCGTGAAGACCGTGTTCCGCGACCCCGACGGCAACGAGGTCGGGATCAGCGGTGCGCTCCCGTCGTAGGGTGCGGGCATGACCGGCGCGCGGGTGGACTGGGACGACGACGCCTCCGCGGGCGCGTGGATCGCGGCGCGGCTCGGAGAGTTCGGACCGCGCGTCGACGGCACGGTCCCCCGCGGGTTCGCGGCGTACGCGTGCGTCCCGCACCCCGAGTGGGACGACGACGTCACGCTCGCGACGCGGACCGACGCCCTGGTCGCCGTGCTCGCGCCCTTCACCGGGGACCAGCCCGTGCACCTCGCCCTGTGGACGGGCCACGCGTTCCTCTACGACCACGGCACGGACCCGCGCGCGAGCTCGGGCGTCGCGCCGCTGGTCGGATGGCCCGAGGACGAGCCGCGGCCGACCCCCGAGGAGATCGAGCGCGCGGTCGCCGAGGCGTGGGAGCAGCTCACGCCGACGCTCGTCGAGCGCCCGGCTGCCCCGATGCTCCTGCTCCCGCACCGTGAGTACCACCTGTGGACGGGGGCGCTCGCCGACGTCGGCGCGTTCCGCGACCACGAGCAGCCGCCCAACCTGTGGTGGCCCGAGGACCGGTCGTGGTTCGTCGGGACCGAGATCGACGCCGCCGCGACCTACGTGGGCGGGAGCGACGCGCTCGTCGAGGCGATCTGCGCGGACCGGCGCTGCGCGCGAGCCGGGCCGCGCCGTCGGACCGGATGCTGTTCGACGACTGACCTGCGGTCACGGCTGCCGGCCCGTGGTTCAGGCGGGTGCGCCCGCGGCCTCGGTGGCCTCTGCCGTCGCGCGCCGGTTGATGCGCCACCACACGAAGAACCCGACGAGCGTGAACGCGCCGTAGAACACGTACATGAACGCGGACGCGTAGAAGCCGGCCGAGATCAGGAGCGGCACGCCCACGACGTCCACCGCGACCCAGATCAGCCAGAACTCGACCCAGCCCTTCGCCATGCCGTACGTCGCGAGCAGCGAGCCCATGAAGATCCACGCGTCGGCCCAGACGGGCTCGTACGACTCCAGCGCGCGGAACAGGGGCGTGAGCAGCGCCGTCCCGCCGACGAGCGCGACGACGAGGAACGCGCGCTGACGCCACGACGCCCAGCGCGGCACGACGGCGACGCCGTGGCTGTCCGCGTCGGTCTCGCCGAGCCGAGCCTGGGTCCGGCGCCACTGCACCCACCCGTACACCGACACGACCACGAACATGACCTGCCGCCCGGCCTGGCCGAGCAGGTTCACGGGGTTGGGGGTCGCGAACACCGCGCCGAGGAACACCGTGAGCAGCAGCAGGTTGCCGACGATGCCCACCGGCCACGCCCACACCTTGCGCCGCATGCCGCCCAGCGCCGACGCCAGGCCGAACCCGTTGCCCACGATCTCGCGCCACAGCAGGTGCTGGTCGCCGATCGTGAGCTGCGCGTCGAACAGCGCGTGGATCAGGTCCATCGGATGTCCTCGTCCTCCCGGGCACGTCGGCTCCGGGGTGAGGGCGGGCGGCGGGGCCGGGCGCCCAGGGCGGCCCGACGGCGTCGCTCACCACGGCGAGGCCGAGCCCCGTCGCGCGGGCTCGCGAGAGCCCGGCCGAGGACGGCCGCGCCGCACGTGCTTCCTCCCATCCGGACTGTCACCGTCGGTCCTGGAGTTCCACCAGGTCAACCGCGCGTGGGCGCGGGTCGCGGACTGTCACCGCCGGCTCGGAATTGCACCGACCCCGGAGCACGTTCGTGCGTACTGCGTTCTGCAACCGACGATGCTACCGGCGCATTCCCTGCGCGCGGAGCGCGCCGCGGACCGTCCCACGGGCTGGGACAGGAGGCGGACGGGCTCAGGCGAGGGCGTCGCGGACGGCGCGCGCGACGTCGTCCGCGACGCCCTGGGCGTCCGTCCCGGCCTCGACCACGGTGACGACGACACGGCGCCCGGGCACACCGTCCCCGGTGCCGCGACGATCGGCCGACGCGGCGTCGTCGGGTGCGGCGTACCGGCCGACGGCGGCGCGGCGCAGGTCCGCGAACGCCTCCTCGAGCTGGGGCCGCAGGTCCTGGTCGGGGGAGCGCAGCCACCGGCGCAGCAGGGCGTTGTGCACGGCGACGACCGACGCGGCGAACGCGATGGACGCGGTCGAGCGGCGCTCGTCGGGCGGGAGCGCGTCGCGCAGGTACGCGGTGAACGCGCGCTCGTAGCGGTGGGTCGTGACCAGCTCGCGGTCGCGCAGCGCCGGCACCTGCTGGAGGAGCTGCCACCGCGCGAGCGACGTCTCCCGCTGCCCGACGTGGTGGTCGAACACGAGCCGCGCCGCGCGGCACACCTCGACGTACGGGTCGACGGCGGGGTCGGGCGTGAGCCGTCCCTCGGCGTCGGGCACGGGCCGGGTCGCGGCCAGCATGACGACGACCTCGTCGAGCAGGAGCTCGTGGTCCGCGAAGACCACGTCCTCCTTGGAGCCGTAGCGGCGGAAGAAGGTGGCGCGGCTGACCTGGGCGGCGTCGGCGATCTCCTCGACGGTCGTCTGCTCGTACCCCTTGCGGGTGAAGAGCTCGATCGCTGCGTCGACGGCCTGGGCATGGGTGCGGCTGCGGACGTCGGTCATGCACCGGACGCTACACCGGTACCGGTCGCGCGCCTCGTCCGGGCGGTCAGGGCACCAGCCGGTAGAACCGGAAGAAGGAGAAGTCGTCCACGGGCAGCACCTCGACGTCCGCGAACCCGGCGTCGCGCGCGTAGCGGCGCAGCGTCGCGGGGCGCATGACGGTCCCGGTGCCGACGGAGGGCGGGGACGACAGCCCGTCGGGCAGGCACACGAAGAGGCTGTACCCGTACATGACCCGGTCGACGTCGTCCGCCGGCGCGGTGAACTCCTCGCCGACGGCCTCGTCCATGACGACCACGACGCCGTCGGGCCGGACCGCGCGACGGACGGCGTCGAGCACGGCGGCGGGGCGCGGCATGTCGTGGACGCACTCGAACGCGAACGCGGCGTCGAACGGCAGCCCGGCGGGCTCGACGAGCCCGAGCTCGGCGGCGTCGGCGAGGTGGAAGCTCACGCGGTCCGCGAGCCCCGCCTCCTCGGCTGCGGCGCGGGCCGCCGCGACCGACGGGCGGTCGACGTCGACGCCGTGGAGCACCGCGTCCGGGTACGCGCGCGCGAGGGCGAGCGTCGACCACCCGAACCCGCACCCGACGTCGACCACCCGCGCCCCGGGCCGGCTCAGCACGTCGTGGACCGCGGGGACCCGCGCGAGCGTCGGCGCGAGTCGGCGCTCGAACCACGGCCGGTTGACCTCGGCCTGGGCCTCGCGCGCGTCGTCGCCGAGCTGGTCCCAGGACACGCCGCCGCCCGTGCGGTACGCGTCGAGCAGGTGCGGGAGCTGTGGGCCGATGGCGCCGACGAAGCGCGCGAGCGGCGCGACGTACGCGAGCGAGGTCGTGTCGGTCAGCACTTCCGCGTGCGCGGCTGGCAGGGCGTACAGGCGCTCGCGGGCGGCCGCGACCGGGTCGGCCGCGAGCGCGGGGCCGGCGCCCGGGTCCTCGGCGACGAGGATCCCGCTGGCCGCCTGCTGCTCCAGCCACTCGCGCGCGTACCGCTCGTGGGTGCGGGTGCGCTCGGCGAGCCCGGTCGAGGTGAGAGGGCCGGCGTCGACGAGCGCGCGGTACCACCCGAGCCGGTCGCCGACGTGGACGGACAGGACGTCGATCGCGCCGAGCGTCGCGGCGAACAGGCGCTCGGCGAACGCGTCGGCGTCCCCCGGGCCCGGAGGCCCGTTCTCGGCTGTGGCGACCATGCGCGGCCTCCGGCTGGACGTTGGCCGGGCGCGTGCCGTGGGCAGCGGCGCCCGTGGTTCGACGGTAGACCTCCGGGGCGTCCGCGTCGATGGGCGGAGCGGCTGAAACTTCGGTGGTCCACAGGCCGCTCGCCCGTCCACAATCCCGGTGCCCCGCCCGCCGCCGGATGGCACCATGGCGGCCATGCTCGTGACCCTCGCCGCGACGGCGTCCCCGGGGACGCTCGACGACGCCACCGACCTCGGGTTCCTGCTGCACAAGCACCCGGACCGCGCGCAGGTCTTCGACCTGCCCGTGGGCCGCGCGCACGTCTTCTACCCCGAGGCGACGGCGGAGCGCTGCGAGGTCGCGCTGCTGCTCGAGGTCGACCCGGTGGGGATCGTGCGGAACAAGCGCTTCGGCGGCGGGGACGCCTTCGCGCTCGCGCAGTACGTCAACGACCGGCCCTACGCCGCGTCGTCGATGGTCGCCGTCGCGCTGGGCAAGGTGTTCGCGACGGCGATGGCCGGCCGGTGCGACGCGCGGCCGGGGCTCGTGGACGTCGAGCTCCCGCTGGACGTGCACGTGCCCTCGCTGCCGTGCCGGGGCGGGGCCGACCTCGCGCGGCGGCTGTTCGAACCGCTGGGCTGGCACGTCACCGCGACCGCGGAGCCGCTCGACCCGACCGTCCCGGCATGGGGCGCCTCGCGGTACGTGGACCTGCGCCTGCGCGGCACGCGTCGTCTCGCCGACGCGCTCGCGCAGCTCTACGTGCTGCTGCCCGTGCTCGACGACGCCAAGCACTACTGGGTCTCGACGGACGAGGTGGACAAGCTCGTGCGCGCGGGCGGCGGCTGGCTCGCCGACCACCCCGAGCGCGCGCAGATCCTGCGGCGCTACCTCGCGCACCAGCGCCGCTACGTCGAGGACGCGACGGCGCGTCTCGCCGCGCTCGACGGCGACGCGCTCGCGGACACGGTCGAGCCCGACGGCGGCGCCTCGCCCGACGACGCGGCGTCAGCCGGGGCCGACGCGCCGGAGCCGCCGCTCGCCCGGCAGCGTGCGGACGCCGTGCTCGCGGTCCTGCACGAGGTCGGCGCGCGGACCGTCGTCGACCTCGGGTGCGGGGAGGGCGCGCTCCTGCGCTGCCTCGCCGCCGACCGGACGTTCACGCGCGTCCTCGGCACCGACGTCTCCGCGCGCGAGCTCGAGCGCGCCGCCGCGCGGCTGCGCCTGCACGACGCGAGCGACGCCGAGCGCGAGCGCGTGCGCCTGCTCCAGTCGTCCCTCACCTACACCGACGACCGGGTCACGGGGTTCGACGCCGCGGTCCTCATGGAGGTCGTCGAGCACGTGGAGCCGTCGCGCCTCGACGCGCTGGCGCACGCGGTCCTGGGGCACGCGCGGCCACGCACCGTCGTCGTCACGACGCCCAACGCCGAGTACAACGTGCACTACCCGAACCTGCTCGACGGGCCGGGCGGACGCCCGGTGCGGCACCCCGACCACCGGTTCGAGTGGACGCGCGCCGAGCTGCGCGCGTGGGCTGCCGCGGTCGCAGACCGGTACGGGTACGCGGTCGGGCATCGCGACGTCGGGCCGATCTCCCCGGACGTCGGGGCGCCCACGCAGCTCGTGGTCCTCACGCTCGTGCCGGAGGGCGCCGTCGACCAGGGCGGGACGACCGCGGCAGGACCTGGCACGCGCGACGGGGAGGAGGCCCGATGAGCGAGCGCACGACGGCGCGGACGAACGAGCCCGCGGCCGAGGACGCGACGGAGCCCGCGACCGAGAGCATGGGGGCGACGCGCGACCTGCGCGTCCCCGCGTCGAGCCTCGTGGTGCTCGTCGGCGTCTCCGGCTCGGGGAAGTCGACGTTCGCGCGCGCGCACTTCGGACCGTACGAGACGGTGTCGTCGGACGTGTGCCGCGGGCTCGTGTCCAACGACGAGAACGACCAGGCGGCCACGAGGGCCGCGTTCGAGGTCTTGGAGACCATCGTGTCCAAGCGCCTCGAGGCGAACCTGCTCACCGTCGTCGACGCGACGAACGTGCAGCGCGAGGCCCGCACGACCCTCGTCGCGCTCGCGCGCGCCCACGACGTCCTGCCCGTCGCGATCGTCCTCGACGTGCCGGAGAAGGTCGCTGTCGAGCGCAACGCGGCGCGCGCGGACCGCGGGTTCGGCGCGCACGTCGTGAAGCGGCAGCGCGCCGCGCTGCGGTCGTCGCTCAAGAGCCTGCAGCGCGAGGGGTTCCGCACCGTGCACGTGCTGCGCGGGGAGGACGAGGTCGCGGCGGCGCGCATCGTGCGCACGCCGCTGCTCACCGACCGTCGCGACGAGCACGGCCCGTTCGACGCGATCGGTGACGTGCACGGCTGCCTCGACGAGCTGGTGACGCTCCTCGGGGTGCTGGGCTACGCCGTCGTGCGCGACGACGCCGGCCGGCCCGTCGACGCCGTGCACCCCGAGGGCCGGCGCGCGATCTTCCTCGGCGACCTCGTCGACCGCGGGCCCGACTCCCCGGGCGTGCTGCGGCTCGCGATGGGCATGGTCCGCGCGGGGCACGCGCTCGCGGTGCCGGGCAACCACGAGCACAAGCTCGTGCGCGCGCTCGGCGGGCGCGACGTCAAGGTCTCCCACGGCCTGGAGACGACGCTCGCCCAGCTCGCCGAGGAGCCCGAGGAGTTCCGGCGCGAGGTCGCGGAGTTCTGCCGCGACCTCGTCTCCCACCTCGTGCTCGACGACGGCAGGCTCGTCGTCGCGCACGCCGGGCTCAAGGAGTCCTACCAGGGGCGCGCGTCGGGCCGGGTGCGGAGCTTCGCGCTCTACGGGGACACGACCGGCGAGACCGACGAGTTCGGGCTGCCCGTGCGCTACCCGTGGGCGGACGACTACCGCGGCCGCGCCATGGTCCTCTACGGGCACACGCCGACGCCCGAGGCCGAGTGGGTCAACAACACGATGTGCCTCGACACGGGGTGCGTGTTCGGCGGGAAGCTGTCCGCGCTGCGGTACCCGGAGAAGGAGGTCGTGCAGGTGCCGGCCGCGCGCGAGTACTACGCGCCCGCGCGCCCGTTCCTGCCCGACGACGCGGTGGACGGGGGAGCGCCGACGCGCGAGCCCGACCTGCTCTCCGTGGCCGACGTGCTCGGGCGCCGCGCCGTCGAGACCGCGACGCACGGGCGCGTGACCGTCGGCGAGGAGCAGGCGGCGGGCGCACTGGAGATCATGAGCCGTTTCGCCGTCGACCCGCGACTGCTGCTGTACCTGCCGCCGACCATGAGCCCCGTCGCGACGTCGACCCTGCCCGGCCTGCTCGAGCACCCCGACGGCGCGTTCGCCGCGTACGCGCGCGACGGCGTCGACCGGGTCGTGTGCGAGGAGAAGCACATGGGGTCGCGCGCGGTGCTGCTGGTCGCGCGGGACTCGGGGTCGGCGGACGGGTCGCGCGTCGTCGCGGAGCGGTTCGGGATCGACGCGCCCGGCGCGGTGCACACCCGGACGGGACGGTCGTTCCTCGACGAGCCGACGACGGCGCTGCTGCTCGGGCGCGTCGCCGCGGCCCTCGACGCGGCCGGGACGTGGGACGCTCTCGGTGCCGACTGGGTGCTGCTCGACGCCGAGGTCCTGCCCTGGTCGCTCAAGGCCGACCAGCTCCTGCGCGACCAGTACGCGAGCGTCGGGGCGGCGGCGCGGTCGGTCATGCCCGCGGCTCTGGCGGCCCTCGCCGCGGCGGAGGCACGGGGCGTCGACGTGGGCGAGCTCCGGCGTCGGACCGCGCGGCGGTCGGCCGACGCCGAGCTGTTCGTCGAGTCCTACCGGCGGTACCGGTGGGACACGGGGGCCTCCGGGTCCGAAGACCTCGACCCGCTGCGCGGCGTCCAGGTCGCGCCGTTCCAGGTGCTCGCGAGCGGGACGTCCGCTCGACCCGGGTCCGCGGAGGCGGCCGGGACGACCTACGCCGAGCGTGACCACCTGTGGCACCTCGACGTCGCGGACGGGCTCGTCGCGGCCGACCCGGCGCTGTTCCGCACGACGCGGCGCGTCGTCGTCGACCTCGCCGACGACGCGTCGCGTGCCGAGGGGACGGCCTGGTGGGAGGAGCTCACGGCAGCCGGCGGCGAGGGCATGGTGGTCAAGCCGCTCGCCAACCTCGTGCGGCGCCGGGGCGCGCCCGGGAGGGGTGGTGGGCTCGTGCAGCCGGGGCTCAAGGTCCGCGGCCGCGAGTACCTGCGCATCATCTACGGCCCCGAGTACACGCAGGAGCGCAACCTCGAACGGCTGCGCGAACGGTCGCTCGGGCGCAAGCGCTCGCTCGCGCTGCGCGAGTACGCGCTCGGCCTCGAGGCGCTGGACCGAGTGGCACGCGGCGAGCCGACCTGGCGCGTCCACGAGCCGGTGTTCGCGGTGCTGGCGCTGGAGTCGGAGCCGGTCGACCCGCGGCTGTGAGCCGCGGCGAGGGAGGCGTCAGCCGCCCATGAAGGCGTTCATCGCGAGGACGGAGAAGAGGACCGCGGCACCGAGCACCGCGACCGCGACGAGCCAGCCGTTCGCCCGCTCGACCGGCGGGACGGCCGGACGCCGCGCGAGGTCGGCCTCGCGTCGTCGCGCACCGCGACGCGCCGTGAAACGCAGGCCGCGGGCGGCCGCGCGCGCAGAGGGCTGCTCGGGGGACGGCTCGGGGAGCTGCTCGGGGGACATAGCGTCCCGGGCGGGGGTCGGGGTCGTCACGGAGCGCCTCCGGAGGTCTCCGGCGCCGCTGCCCGACGCCGTGCCGCCAGTCTTCCCGGCGACCCTCCCGCGGCGCGTCGCCCGTCCGGTGGATCCTGCGGTCCACCAGGGTGCGACCTCCGGATGACGAGGGGTGCCTCCCCGTGGGCCGCGCGGGGCACGTCCCCCCGGGGCTCAGCGCGGCGCGTTCTCCTGGTAGCGGGGCCGACCGCCGCGCGCGACGCGCTGGAGGTAGCGGACCTCGCGGAGCGCGACGGCGGCGGCGGCGAGGAGCGGGAACCACGCCCAGACGCGGCCGCGCAGCACGAGCACCAGGCACACGAGCGCGACGGCGATCCCGCCGAAGACCGTCCCGACGCTCGCCCAGCGCACGCCCGTGCGCACCTCGTCGGCGCGCTGCCACCAGCGCCGTAGGCGCTCGCCGAGACCGGGCCGCGGGGCCGAGCCCGGTGCGGTGCTCACGCGCGGGCCTCGCGGGCCAGCGCCACGCCCTCGATGCTGCGGACGGCCATGCGCAGCGCGTCGGCTCGCGTCGCCTCGCCCTCGTCGTGCATCGCCCAGGCGTTGAAGAGCATCCACCAGAGGGTGCGGACGAGCCACGAGACGCTGAGCTGGTCGTCGAACACGCCCTCCGCCTGGCCGCGGCGCAGGAGGTCGCGCACCGGCTCCTCCGCCGCGTCGGACTCCGCCCAGAACTCGGGCTCGCCGCCGGACAGCTCGTTGAACAGCACCATGTACCAGGGGCCGAGGTCGAAGTACTCGAACGCGAGGCGGCGCAGCGCGGACGCCGGGCCGCCGTCGTCCAGCCGCGCCGCGGTGATCGCGGAGCGCGTGCGCTCGACCGCCTCGGACCCGATCGCCTCGACGAGGTCGGCCCGCTCGGGGAAGTAGCGGTGCAGCGTCGTGCGCCCGACCTGCGCGGCCTGGGCGACGTCGCCGAGCGACGCGGACTTGTCCGTGCTGAGCACGGCGACAGCGGCGTCGAGGATCGCGCGCCGCGTGCGCGCGCGGGTTCCGCTCTCCGCGGGCACGCCGTCGTGCGCCGCTGCAGGGGCCGGCGCGGTGGTGGCGTCCCGCGCGCTGGTTCGTGCCGTCACGCGGCCCACGATAGCCCTCGACGCTGTGGAACACCTCTTGCCACTAGTGGAACAAGCGTGTTCCACTAGTGGTCAATCTCGTTCCGCCCTCGGACCCACGCCCGCGTCAACCACAGTTGACACGAGAGAGGATGTCAACCATGGTTGACGCCATGTCCACGACCGACGCCCCCGGCCCGCCCACCACGGCGGCCGTCACGACTGACGCCCCCAAGGGCCCGTTCCTCCCGCGGCTCAAGGTGCTCTGGGCGTTCGTCCGACCGCACCGCCGCACGCTCCTGCTGGGGCTCGTCCTGGGACTGGGCACCACGGCCGCGGCGCTCGCGACCCCGATGGTGACCAAGTGGGTCCTGGACACCCTCGGGACGGGGGAGTCGCTCACCCCGGCCGTGCTCACGCTCGTCGGGCTGCTCGTCGTGGGTCTGGTGCTCGGTCTGTGGCAGTGGATCCTGCTCGGCACGCTCGCCGAGCGCGTCGTGCTCGACGCGCGGTCGTCCATGGTCCGGCGCTACTTCCGCGCGCGGATCGGCGCGCTCACCGGGCGGCCGACGGGCGAGCTCGTCACGCGCGTCACCTCGGACACCGTGCTGCTGCGCGAGGCCGCGTCGTCGAGCATCGTCAACCTCGTCAACTTCGCGGTCTCGCTCGTCGGCACGATCATCCTCATGGGCGTGCTCGACATCGTCCTGCTCGGGACGACGCTCGCAGCGATCGTCGTCATCGCGGTCCTCGTCGGCGGTCTCATGCCGCGCATCGCCAAGGCGCAGGAGAAGGCGCAGGAGTCGCTGGGCAGCCTCGGCGGGACGCTCGAGGGCGGGTTGCGCGCGATCAGGACGATCAAGGCGAGCCGCGCCGAGGGGCGCCAGATCGACCGCGTGCTCGACGACGCGCAGGCGTCCGCGCGGCACAGCGTCCGGGCCGTGCGGACGGAGGCGGTCGCGTGGACCATCGCGGGCGGCGGGATCCAGCTCGCGATCATCGTCATCCTCGCGCTCGGCGCGTGGCGCGTCGACGAGGGGCTGCTCGCCGTGTCGAGCCTCGTCGCGTTCCTCCTCTACGCGTTCCAGATCGTCGAGCCCGTCACCGGGCTGACCATGAACGTCACCCAGCTCCAGGCGGGCATCGCGGCCGCGGGGCGGATCAGCGAGGTCCAGGCGATCGAGCCGGAGGAGGACGACGACGCGGCCCGGCCGGTCCGGGCGGGCTCGGTGTCGCTCGACGCCACCCGCGCGGAGGCGGGCCGGCCGACGGAGGCGGCTGCGGCGTCGGGCACCGACGGGACCGGGACGCCGAGGCTCTCCCTGCGGGGCGTCACGGCGCGCTACCTGCCGGGCGGCGAGCCCGTGGTCCGTGACCTCGACCTCGACGTGCCGCACCGCGGGCAGGTCGCGATCGTCGGGCCGTCGGGCGCGGGCAAGACCACGACGTTCTCGCTGCTGCTGCGGTTCCTCCAGCCCGAGTCCGGGCAGATCCTCCTCGACGGCGTGCCGTACGACGACCTCACGTTCGACGACGTCCGGCGCCGCTTCGCGTACGTCGAGCAGGAGACGCCCGTCGTGCCGGGGACGATCCGCGAGAACCTCCACCTCTCCGACCCCGGCGCGACCGACGAGGCGATGTGGGCCGCGCTCGCGAAGGTCCGGCTCGAGGCCAAGGTGCGCTCGCTCGCCGACGGGCTCGACACGTCGCTCGTCGGGACGACCGTCTCGGGCGGCGAGCGCCAGCGCGTCGCCCTCGCGCGCGCCGTCCTGCACGCGCCCGACGTCCTGCTCCTCGACGAGGCGACGGCCCAGGTCGACGGGCTCACCGAGGCCGCCGTGCACGCCGTCATCGAGGACCTCGCGCGCGACCGGGCCGTCGTGACGATCGCGCACCGCCTGTCCACGGTCATCGACGCCGACCTCATCCTCGTCATGGAGGACGGTCGCGTCCGCGCGCGCGGCACCCACGCCGAGCTCCTCGCGACCGACGAGCTCTACCGCGAGCTCGTCGCCGCCCTGCGCATCGCGACCGAGGAGGTCGCGAACCCGAGATAGCCGCGGCGCCCGCCGTGCGATGCGCTCCCGCTCGAGCGATGCGTCCAGGAACGCATCGATCGAGCACGGACGCAGCACTCGGGCCCGGTAGCCCGATGAGTTCCGGGTGCGCGGGCGGTCGGAGGTGGCGTCAGGCTGGACGACGGCGGTCGCGGCTCGCGCGGACCGCGGAGGGTGAGGGCGGCATGGGGAACGTGACGTGCGACGTGGCGGTGTCGGTGGACGGGTTCTCGTCCAGGCCCGACCAGACGCTTGAGCACCCCTTCGGCGAGGGCGTGGACCTGCACCGGTGGATGACCGAGACGGCCGACGAGAACGCCGCCGAGATGGAGGCGATCGTCGCGGCGGGGGCGTTCGTCATGGGGCGGAACATGTTCACGGCGGGCCGCGGTGAGTGGGACCTCGACTGGCGTGGCTGGTGGGGGCCGGAGCCGCCGTACCACGGGCCGGTGTTCGTCCTCACCCACCACCCGCGGGAGCCGCTCGTCATGGAGGGCGGGACGACGTTCTTCTTCGTCACCGACGGCATCGAGTCCGCCGTCGCGCAGGCGCGGGAGGCGGCGGGCGACCGGGACGTCTCCGTCGCGGGCGGCGCCGCGACCATCAACCAGACGCTCGCGGCCGGCCTGCTCGACGAGCTCCGGCTGCACGTCGTGCCGCAGGTCCTCGGGCACGGGGACCGCGTGCTCGACGGCGTCCCTCCCCTCGCGCTCGAGACCGTCGCCGTGCGCGCGGCGTCGCTCGTCACGCACGTCACCTACCGGGTGCGGGGGCCGCTCGGCTGACGGGCCGCGTCGTCGTCGGCCAGGCCTCAGCCGAGCACGGCGAGCAGGAGCGGGGCGGCGACGACGAGCACGACGACCGACCCGACGACGAGGACCCGCCGCCACAGCCCTGTGTCCTCCGACGCGCGGCGTGCGCGGGTGCGGTCTGTCCACGCCGCGCCGTCGTACCAGCGCTCGCTGCCCGATCCCGGCACGTCCGCGTACCACCCCGCCGCTGCCTTGCGCACGTCGCCTCCTCGCGTCACGGTCACGTGAGCCCCTCCGTACGGCATCTGTCTCGCGCCCCTCACGTCTTTCACGCAGCGGGACGCGGAGAGGTTCCCTCCGAGCGCGAACCACCGCACCCAAGGTGCCGTGGCTCGACGGCGGCGGCTCACCTCCAGAGGAGGCGAACGGTCAGAGGCCGGCCACCCGTGCGGCGCCGTCGGTCGCGATCTGCTCGAAGACGCGCGCGTCGGCGGCGAACTGCGTGCCGGGGATGGGCCGGTGGAGGACGATCTCCGTGATGCCGACCTCCGCGTAACCGTGCGCGGTCTCGACGAACGCGTCGACCGACTCCAGCGCGGGGTCCGGCGTGAACCCGGTGAGCAGGATCCGCGCGACGGACGCAGGGTCCCGCCCGGCGTCGGCGCACGCAGCCTCGAGACGCCCGACCTGCTCACGGACCGCCGCGCGGGACTGCGCCGGGGTCGCGTCGTCGCCCAGGCGTCCGTCGCCCGTCGTCACCCACGCCTGCCCGTAGCGCGCGGCGAGCCGCAGCCCGCGCGGACCCGTCGCGGCGATCGCGAACGGCACGCGCGGGGACTGGACCGGGCCGGGGATGGTCCGCGCCTCGTGCGCGCGGTAGTGGCCCTCGTCGTGCGTCACCGCGGGCTCGGTGAGCAGGCGGTCGAGCAGGACCGTGAAGTCGCGCAGGCGGTCCGCCCGCTCGCGGGCGGACCACGGCTCGCCGCCGAGCACCGTCGCGTCGAAACCCGTCGTCCCCGCTCCGAGCCCGACGGTGACCCGCCCGCCGGACAGGTCGTCGAGCGTCATGACGTCCTTCGCGAACGTCACCGGCTCCCGGAAGTTCGGCGACGACACGAGCGTGCCCAGGCGCACCCGCTCCGTCACGCCCGCCGCGGCGGCGAGCGTCGGGACCGCACCGAACCACGGCCCGTCGCGGAACGTCCGCCACGACAGGTGGTCGTACGTGTAGGCGGCGTGGAACCCGAGGTCGTCGGCCTCGCGCCACACCTCCCGGCCCTCGCTCCACGGGTAGATCGGCAGGATCACGGTGCTCACGCGCATGGTCGCCAGCCTAGGGTGGGGGAGTGATCCAGCACACCGTCGCCTTCCGCCTCGTCCACCCTGTCGGCAGCGCCGAGGAGGCCGAGTTCCTCGGCACCGCGCGCCGCACGCTCACCGCGATCCCCGGGGTGCGGGACTTCACGGTCTCGCGCCAGGTGAGCGGCAAGAGCCCGTTGACGTTCCAGTTCTCCATGGTGTTCGACGACGACGCCGCGTACGCCGCGTACGACGCCCACCCGGACCACCGCGGCTTCGTCGCCGACCGCTGGGTGCCCGAGGTCGCGGCGTTCCAGGAGCTCGACCTCGTCCCGCTCGCCGACTGACTGCACCGCCGCCCGTGACGTCGCCGAGGTAGAACGTCACGTCGCGAGGTAGAGCTCTGCGCGTTCTCCCTCGCGACCGGACGTTCTACCTCGCGGGACGGGGTTTCCTGCGGGTGGGGGCAGTCGCCCGGTGTGGCAGGGTGACGGCATGACCCAGATCGACCTGCGCATCTTCACCGAGCCCCAGCAGGGCGCCTCCTACGACGACCTCCTCGCGGTCGCGAAGGCGACCGAGGACCTCGGGTTCGACGCCTTCTTCCGCTCCGACCACTACCTCGTCATGGGCGACGGCGACGGGCTGCCCGGCCCGACCGACGCGTGGACGACGCTCGCCGGCCTGGCCCGTGAGACGAGCCGCATCCGGCTCGGCACGCTCGTGTCGTCGGCGACGTTCCGCCACCCGGGAGTGCTCGCGATCCAGGTCGCGCAGGTCGACCAGATGTCCGGCGGGCGTGTCGAGCTCGGGCTCGGTGCGGGCTGGTTCGCGCGCGAGCACGAGGCGTACGGCATCCCGTTCCCGGAGAAGCGGTTCGGGATCCTCGAGGAGCAGCTCGCGGTGATCACCGGGCTGTGGGAGACGCCGGTCGGCGAGACGTTCTCCTTCAGCGGCGAGCACTACACGCTCACGGACTCCCCGGCCCTGCCGAAGCCCGCGCAGGAGCGCGTCCCGGTGATCGTCGGCGGCCACGGGCCGCGGCGCACCCCGGCGCTCGCGGCCCGGTACGCGAGCGAGTTCAACGCCGCGTTCCCCGACCCGGGCGTGCTGCCCGAGCGGTTCGAGAACGTGCGCGCCGCGTGCCTCGACGCCGACCGCGACCCCGACTCGCTCGTGTACTCGGCCGCGTTCGTCGTCGCGGTCGGCAAGGACGAGGCGGAGTTCCGCCGTCGGGCCGACGCCATCGGGCGCGAGCCCGACGAGGTGCGCCGCAACGGCCTCGCCGGGACCGTCGGCGAGGTCGCGGACAAGATCGCCGCCGCCGCCGAGCAGGGCGCGACGCGCTTCTACCTCCAGGTGCTCGACCTGCACGACCTCGACCACCTCGACCTCATCGCGAGCGAGGTCGTGCCGCAGCTGCCCTGACGCCCCGCGCCCGCGTCGCGACGAGCGGCTCGTCGCGACGCGGGGGAGGGTGCGGCCGCACGGGCACGGCCGCCGTCGGCCGGCCTCGGGCGGTGGCCCGTCAGACGGCGGTGGCCGCTCAGCCGGCGGTGGTCGGCCCGTAGACGGTGGCCCGGAAGCTGCCACCGACGACCAGGTCGACGCGCGCACAGGTGACGCTCTCGTCGGGCACGCTCGTCGTCGGGAACGGGCCGTCGACCACCGACAGGGCCTCGTCGGCGACGGCCCGGGCCTCGTCGAGCGAGACGCACCGGTCGGTGATCCCGCCCTTCAGCGCCGTCACGATCCCGGCGACCAGCGAGTCCTCCAGGATCCCGTCCGAGCCCGTCGTCCCCCCGACGACGATCGCGGGCTCGCCGACGTCGACCGTCACCTCGGCGCACACCTGTGCCCCGTCCGCGGGCTCGGGCAGCGCGTCCTGCTCGCCGACGGACCAGCCCTCCAGCCCGAGCCGGGCGAGCTCCTCCTGGGCCCACGCGACGCCCTCGGCGACGGTCCGGCAGGCGCTCGCCCCGCCGTCGACCCGGTCGGTCGCGCTCTGCTGCAGCTCGACCACGGCCGGATCCAGTGCCGAGCGGCTCTCGAGCCGCTCGACGCCGTCGGGCACCTGGCCGGCCGGGGCGACGTAGGTCTGGCCGTCCCAGGCGAAGGCCACAGGGTCCTCGATCGGCGGCAGGCCCTGCTCCGCGAGGAGCGTGGTGCAGTCCGCGTACGGGTCGCCGGTGAGCCAGGGCCCGGCCGCGTCGACGTCGAGGCCCTCAGCGACGTCCGGGGTCCAGGCGCTCACGCAGGTGACGCCCTCGCCCGACGACCCGCGGAACGCCTGGATCGCCGCGTACGCGACGCCGCTGCCCGCGAGCACGGTGGCCAGACCGAGCGCCACCATGCCGCGGCGTCCGAGCCGTCGACGGCGCGACGGGTGTGCGGCGGGGGCCGCGTTCGTGGGGTGAAGCGTGGTGGTCATGAGGATCTCCTCCCGCAGGGCGGCGAACGCCGCGTCGTCCACGGCGCCGAGATCCGCGCGGCGGACGGGGTCGGTGGCTCGCAGCCGCTTCATCAGGTCCGTCATCGTGCCTCCTCGGTTCCGGGGCGGGTCCGTCCCCACCCGGTGACCACGTGTCCGGTCGGGTCGTCCCGTTTCCTCTGCGGTGCTGACGCCGCACCGGGCGCCACGAGTCCGTCGAGCTGCTCGGCCAGCCGCCGGCGCGCTCGGTGCAGGCGCACCCGGACCGCGGCCCGTGAGATGCCGAGCACCAGGGCGATCTCGTCGCGTGCGAGCTCCTCCCACGCGACCAGGCGCAGCAGCTCCTGGTCGTCGGGGCCGAGCCGCGCCAGCGCGCGCTCGACGTCGCTCACCTCGCCGGTCGGGGGCGGGACCGCTTCCGCGACCTCGGCGCGGAGCCTGTCGGCGAGGGCCAGCCGGCGCCGCGCGCCCCGGTGGAGGTTGGCCAGGACACGGCGTGCGACGCCGAACATCCACGGTCGCGCGTCGTCTCCGACGGGGACGTCGTCGATGCGGCGCCAGGCGACGAGGAACGCCTCGGCGACGACGTCGGCGGCGTCGGAGGGGTCGGCCACGCGCCGCACCGCGTAGGCGAGCAAGGGACGGTGCGTGGCCTCGAACAGGGCGGTGAACCGGGCCGCGCGGTCCTCGTCCGGCGGTGGGTGCGACGGGGGCCGCTCGGGCGGACGGTCAGGGGCAGGCATCCGGGGTCCTCTCGACCGGGAGACGTTCACGACCGTCCCATGTCCGGGCCTCTCCGGTGCGTTACACCCTCCAGCTGCGGTGGCGGTGGCCGCCCCGAGGGTTTCAGCGGCGCAACCCTCGGACGACCACGAGCCGGCTCGCGAGGCGTCCATCAGGCGGACGCTCGGCGCGTCGGCGCCGTGAATTCTCCGTTTCTGCCCGTGAACGGCGCGTTTCCGGGTCGTGCGGACCGCCGCGCGGGTGAGCGCTCACCGGACGGCGCGCGACGGCGTCGGGCGGAGACGGGAGTGGCGGCGCGCCAACGATCCGGGCTCGTCGCGACGACCCGGCGTCCGTCCGGTGCGGGTCCGTTCACAGCAGCCCCCCTCGCCGAGATCGCGGCGGGTACCGCTCGGACGACCCGTGACACGGGCGTCGCGCACCGCTACCTTCGGCGCAGACGACGAGGTGGCCCGCTGCTGCGGGCCACCTCGACCCGTCTCGGACCACGTGTCCGCGCCGCCCGTCCACGCACGGCAAGCACGTCCCGCACGGCACCGCACCACGTCACGACGCCGACGACGTCGCCGCACCCGGGCCCTCGACGACCCGGCGGGCTCGCCGCCCGTCGCCGTCCGCCGTCGGCCCGCCCGCGACCCGGGGTCCCCTGCGGACTCCTGTGGATCCCGTCGAGAGCCGGAGGACACGCGATGGCCGTCTCCGAGTTCGACCGCCTGGTCGTCACGCCCCGCCGCACGCAGCACGTGCGGCCCGCACCGTCCGGCCCGCGGGCCGACACCGACCGACCTGCCGGACCGCCGCGCGACGAGAACTCCGCCGCGCGCTCGCCGTCGCTCGTCATGATCATGCTGCTCGCGACGCTCGGCGTCGTCGCGTACGCGGTGTTCCTCCTCAACCCGGCGAACCGCGGCGACGCGCTGCCGTACGTCATGGTCATCACCGCGGAGTCCGTGCTCGTCGCTCAGGCGCTGCTGGCGATGTGGACCGTCCTGTCGAGCGGCCACGACCCGCGCGGGTTCTCGTTCCACCACGCGAAGGACCGCCTGTTCGACGTCCCGGAGATCGTCCGCGACGGCGCCGAGGACGACCCGACGCGCTGGAACCTCTACCTGCACGACCGCCCCGTCACCGTCGACGTCCTCATCACGACCTACGGCGAGGACCTCGACACCATCGCGCGCACGGTGCGCGCCGCCGTCGCGGTCCGCGGCACGCACCGTACGTGGGTGCTCGACGACGGCCGCTCCGACGACGTCCGCGACCTCGCCGCCCAGCTCGGCGCGCGGTACGTGCGACGGCTGTCGAGCAACGGCGCCAAGGCCGGCAACGTGAACCACGCCCTCGCCATCGCCAAGGGCGACTACTTCGTCATCCTCGACGCCGACTTCGTCGCGCGGCCCGAGCTCCTGGTGGAGACCGTGCCTTTCTTCGTCAAGGACGACGTCGCGTTCGTCCAGACGCCGCAGACGTACGGGAACCTCGACAACCTCATCTCGCGCGGCGCCGGGTACATGCAGGCCGTGTTCTACCGGTTCGTCCAGCCCGGCCGGAACCGCTTCAACGCCGCGTTCTGCGTGGGGACCAACGTGATCTTCCGCCGCGCCGCGATCGACGACATCGGCGGCATGCACACCGACTCGAAGTCCGAGGACGTGTGGACGTCGCTCATGCTCCACGAGCGCGGGTGGCGCACGATCTACATCCCCACGACGCTCGCCGTCGGCGACACCCCCGAGACCGTCGAGGCCTATACCAAGCAGCAGCTGCGCTGGGCGACCGGTGGGTTCGAGATCCTGCTCCAGCACAACCCGCTCAGCCCGCGCCGCACCCTCACGCTCGACCAGCGGCTCCAGTACACCGTCACCGCGACGCACTACCTCGCCGGCATCGCGCCGCTCGTGCTGCTGCTCGTGCCGCCGCTGCAGATCTACCTCGACCTCACGCCCATGAACCTCACGATCTCGTGGGGCACGTGGCTGCTCTACTACGCGGGGTTCTACGTCCTGCAGATCGCCATCGCGTTCTTCACGCTCGGGTCGTTCCGGTGGGAGGTGCTCATGCTCGCGTCCGTGTCGTTCCCCATCTACACCAAGGCCCTGTGGAACGCGCTGACCGGCAAGGAGCAGGCGTGGCACGTGACCGGGAGCAAGGGCAAGGTCACGTCGCCGTTCAACTACATGATCCCGCAGGTGCTGTTCTTCGCGTTCCTGCTCGTGACGTCGGTGGTGGGGGTCTGGAAGGAGTGGGGCGACCCGATGCCGAGCCTCGCGCTCGCGTGGAACGTCACCAACACGCTCATCCTCGGCGCGTTCGTCGTCACGGCCCTCCGGGAGTCGCGGTCTGCCCAGCGTGCGGCGCGCGCCGTGCGGCCGCGAGAAGGGACGGCCGCGGCCGTCGTCGACGACGCGTTGTCGGAGCGACTCGGCGTCGAGGTGACGGTCGGCGTCGGGACGCGGGCCGCGGGGCGGCGGGCGCGCCGTGGCGGGAACACGTCGTCCGGACCTGTCGGAGGTGTCGCATGACCTGGTCGAACCGGATCCGCCTCGGGGCGGGACTGCTCGTGGTGCTGCTCGTGTGCGCGGCGCTCACGCTCGTCATGAACCGTCGCCTGGGGCAGGCGACGAGCACGACGGCGACCATCCGGGCGGAGGTGCTCGACGTCGGCAGCGACTACGCGGGGACCGTCACCGCGGCGGAGGTCGCCGAGGGGGACGAGGTCGCCGCGGGCGACCCGCTGTTCACCGTGAGCAGCCTGACGCTCCAGCACGACATCGCGCTGGGGCTCGTCAGCGCGGACACGTCCGCGTACCAGGTGGCGCCCGACGGGACGATCACGCTCGTCGCGCCCTACGACGCCGTCGTCACCCACGTCGCGGCCCGGGAGGGCGGGTTCGTCCAGGCGGGCGAGGTCGTCGCGTCGCTCGAGCGGGAGGGGTCGCTGTTCGTGGACGCCCGGCTGACGCTCGACCCGAGCGACTTCGCGCGCGTCCGCCAGGGCGCGGAGGTCACGGTCGTCCTGCCGAACCAGGCGGAGGTCGCGGGCGAGGTCGCGTCGGTCGCGGTGCAGAACACCGCCAACCAGGCGGAGGCCACGATCGAGGTCACGAGCGACGCGCTCGTGCGCGGGGCCGAGCACGGTCTCGTCGCGTCGGGCACGCCGGTCACGGCGAGCATCGAGCTGCACGACGACGGCCCGCTCGCCGGGGTCGACGAGTCGTTCGGCGCGTTCCTCCGCAAGGTGGGGCTGTGACGCCCCGCCGAGGTCGACCCGTGCGTCGCGAGGTCGACCTCCCGAGGGTCGGCCTCGGACGCTCGGGCCGATCTCGCGGCCGGGTGGTCGCTGCGGTGCTCACGTCGGTAGCTCTTGCCGCGGGGTGCGGGCTGTTCGAGCCGGACGCGTCGCCCGGGGCGACGGGGCCGCCCGGTGCGGGCTCCGCCGTCGGGCACCCGGCCGCGGACCTGACGGGCACCGTGCCCGACGTGGACCCGTCGATCCTGCCGCAGGAGTCCCTCGCGCCGATGCCCGCCGCCCGGCTCGCCGACGGGTTGGTCCCGCCGACCAACCGGTGGTTCTCCGGGCTGGTGTTCGGCGACGAGCCCCTGCCGGTGTTCCCCGTGCCGCTCGCGTTCGGGGTGACCGACGGCGGGTTCGCGTTCGGCCTGCCTGACGTCGAGGTCACCGAGCAGTCGATCCTCGGCCCGTACGTGCCGCAGGTCGGGGTCGACGTCGGTGCGTCGTCGATCGAGGTCACCGCCTACGACACCGCGTCCGTCACGCTCGACCTGCTCGACGGCGCAGGCTCCGTCCTGGGGACGGTGACCCTCGTCGAGGGGTCGCCCGTGCTGCGGTACACCGCGGCGACGGACCAGACGGCGGCGCTCACGGTCGCGTTCGCGGAGGCGGGCGGAGCGGTCAGCGCCGAGGCCGGCGGGCGTGAGTACGTGCTCGTCGGGGCGGACGACGCGCTGTCGGGCGGCGGTCGGTCGCTCGACCTGGCGGAGGGAGACTCCGTCGCCTGGTTCCCCGTGCCCGACGACGCCCCGGACGGCGCGGTTGCGACGCTCGCCGAGGCGGCGGCGCACCCCGTGACGGGCACGACGCTCGCCTACGGTGTGGCGGGCGACGCCGTCACCACGGCGATCACGTACGAGACCGGCGGAGACGCGGCGGGGCCGGGGACCGTCGTCGTGCGCATGCCGCACCAGCGCGAGAGCGACGGCGCGACGTGCGACCTCGGCACCTACGCGACCGTGCGCGGGACGGTCGACGTCTGCACGGCGAGCACGTTCGCCTGGTCGAGCCCCGCCGTTGAGCCGTCCGGGACGCTCGACGTGACCGGGCTGGGCGAGGACGCGAAGACCGAGCTCGCCGACCAGGTGCGCGCCGACGTCGCGACGCTCGAGGCGGGGTCTCTCGAGGTGCCGTCGGACACGTACTTCGGGGGGAAGTCGCTCGCACGCGACGCGAACCTCCTCTCGCTCGCCGAGCAGCTCGGGCTCGACGACGTGGCGGCGCCGCTCCGCGAGGACCTCGCCGCCGCGCTGCGCGAGTGGGCGGAGCCCGCGGGGTGCGAGGAGCGCGACGCGCGCTGCTTCGTCTACGACCCCGAGGTGCGCAGCGTCGTCGGGAGGACGCCGTCGTTCGGGTCGGACGAGCTCAACGACCACCACTTCCACTACGGCTACTTCCTCTACGCCGCCGGCGTGGTCGCTGCCGACGACCCGGCGCTCGCCGCCGACCTCGCGCCCGTGCTCGACCTGCTCGCGGCGGACGTCGCGTCCGGTGCGAGCGACGAGGACTTCCCGGCGCTGCGGGTGTTCGACGCGTACGCCGGCCACTCCTGGGCGTCGGGGTACGCGCCCTTCGCGGACGGGAACAACCAGGAGTCCGCGTCGGAGGCGGTGTCGGCGTGGAACGGGCTGGCGCTGTGGGCGCGGGCGTCGGGGGACGCGACGCTCGAGACGCAGGCGCGCTGGTTGCTGTCCGCCGAGGCGTCGTCGGCGCGCGCGTACTGGACGGACTTCGACCGGGACGACCCGGCGATCGACGGGTTCGGGCACACCGTGACGTCGCTCGTGTGGGGCGGCAAGCGCGACTGGGCCACGTGGTTCAGCGCCGAGCCGAGCGCGATGCTCGGCATCGTCGTGCTGCCGATGCAGCCCGTGGCGGGGTACCTCGGGGGCGACCCGGAGCGCATCCGGGCCAACCTCGACGAGGCGCTCGCCGGCCCGCGCGACGACCCGGCGTCGTGGGACGTGCTGTTCGGCGACCAGCTCCTCATGTACGCGGCGCTCGCGGGCCCGGACGACGCCGCTGCTGCGCTGGACGTCGCGCGCACCCTCCCGGAGGAACGCATCGACGACGGCAACACCCGCAGCTACCTCCTCGCGTGGCTCCTGGTGCACACCGCGGCGTAGGTCCACCGACGCCGAACCCGGGGTCGTTCCTCACCGGACCGCTCGCGTGAGGAGGAACCCCGGGTTCGGCACTGGCACTACCCTGCTCCGGGGGTCTTCACGCGAACTTCACGGACGGGAGAGACATGAGCGCCATCGGGTGGCGGTTGCACGGGAACGGGAAGACGGTCGCGCCGGGGGACGTCGTCGACCCCGACGAGCGGCTGACCTGGCCGCGGACCATCGGGATCGGCATGCAGCACGTCGTCGCCATGTTCGGCGCGACGTTCCTCGTGCCGCTGCTCACCGGGTTCTCGCCCGCGACGACGTTGTTCTTCTCCGCGATCGGTACCGTCGGGTTCCTGCTCATCACGGGCAACCGCCTGCCGAGCTACCTCGGGTCGAGCTTCGCGTTCATCGCCCCGATCGGCGCCGCGACCGCGTCGCAGGGCCAGTCGGTGGCCGTCGGCGGCATCCTCGTCACCGGCCTCGTGCTCGCCGCTGTCGGCCTGCTCGTGCACGTCGCGGGCGCGCGGTGGATCGACATCGTCATGCCTCCGATCGTCACCGGCACGATCGTCGCGCTCATCGGACTCAACCTCGCCCCCGCGGCGTGGGGGAACTTCCAGCAGGCGCCGGTCACGGCCGTCGTCACGCTGGCCGCGATCATCCTCGTCAGCGTCCTGTTCAAGGGGATCATCGGGCGCCTCTCGATCCTCGTCGGCGTGATCGTCGGGTACGTCGTGGCCGTGCTCCAGGGGGAGGTGTCGTTCGACGCGGTGCGCCAGGCCGACTGGATCGGGCTCCCCGAGTTCGTCACGCCCACGTTCGACGTCGCCGTGCTCGGCCTGTTCGTCCCGGTCGTGCTCGTGCTCATCGCGGAGAACGTCGGGCACGTGAAGTCGGTCGCGGCGATGACCGGCAAGAACCTCGACGACCTCACCGGCCGCGCGCTCCTCGCGGACGGCGTCGCGACGACGCTCGCGGGCGTCGGCGGCGGGTCGGGCACCACGACGTACGCCGAGAACATCGGCGTCATGGCCGCGACGCGCGTCTACTCGACCGCGGCGTACTGGGTCGCGGCGGCGACCGCGCTGGTGCTCTCGCTCTCGCCGAAGTTCGGCGCGCTCATCGCGACCATCCCCGCCGGCGTCCTGGGCGGTGCGGCGACGATGCTCTACGGCATGATCGGCATCCTCGGCGCACGCATCTGGGTGCAGAACAAGGTCGACTTCTCCAACCCGGTCAACCTCACGACGGCCGCCGTGCCGCTCGTCATCGGCATCGCCAACTTCACGTGGGCCGTCGGCGACCTGACGTTCGAGGGCATCGCGCTCGGCACCGCCGCGGCTCTCGTGATCTACCACCTCATGCGGACCATCGCGCGGTGGCGCGGCACGACCCAGGAGCCCGCCAGCCCGGCGTCGGCCCCCGGCGGCGACGAGCCGATCGTCCACGACACGATCGAGGACGCCCGCTGACGAACGGTCCGCGCTGATGCCGAACCCGGGATCTCTCCCCAGCTGGAGCCTTCGCTGAGGAGTGGTCCCGGGTTCGGCGTCCTGGCGTCACGCGGCACGACGGCGTCCCGTCGACAGGAGCGCGCGGCGGACCGTGGTCGCGGCGCGGCCCGGCACGCGCGTGTCGGCGGAGGTGAACCGAAGCACCGCGGCGACGTCGGCGGTCACGAGGTCGTTGTGCCGTTCCCGGTCGGCGAAGGCCGCGCTCGGCGTGTCGTGGAACTCCGCGCCGTCGGCCTCGGCGACGACCCAGCGGCCGTCGTCGAGCAGCCATCCCAGGTCGCCGCGTCGCTCCCGCCCGCTCGACCCGACCAACGGGACCTGGAGCGTGTCCGGCGGGACGCCGCCATCGAGGCAGTCGAGCCGTACCCAGGTCTCCAACGGTGACTCCGCGCGACAGTCCGCGAGCTCCCACCACGAGTGCGTCCGCGCGACACCCCGACGACCACGGGCGTGGTCGTGCGCGCGGTCGAGACCTTCGGTCGACACCAGCCCGAGGTGGAGAGCCGAGTCCATGACCGACACGGCCCAGGGCCGGTCGAGCTCGGGCACCGCCTGGGCCAGAGCCCACTCGGGGGCCGCGACGTACCGGTCGCCCACCCGGACGACCGTCATCCCGTCGTCGAACATGCGCAGGCGGATGCCGTCGCGGGACTCGAGCCCGCGAGCACCGGGCAACGTCGCCTGCGGGACGACGCGCGAGGGCAGGCCGGCCACGCCGAGCAACGCGAGCGCGCACGGTCCGACGGCGATCGCCTCGGGGCCGAAGGCGAGCAGCGCCGCCCAGGCAGCACGGCGGCGTCGGGAGTCAGGCGGCCGGGTGGGCGGGGGTGTCGGGTCGAGGTCGTACACGCCGGCGGTGATCCGTGCCCAGGACCCCGAGCGGACGAGGCGGGTCAGCACGTTCGGGCCGATCCCGGCGTCGAGGCACTGCCTCGTGCAGACGAGCGACTCCTGCTGGGCGGCGACGGCGCGGAGGGCTTGCGGTACCGGAGAACGAGGCGGCATGGGTCGCATCCCAGCGCACTTGACGTCGTCGGAGGAGCTCGCCGGACGGCCCTGTGGACGGAACCCTCGAACGAAGGGACTGTGGAAACTGGCGAGGCAGGTTCCGCCTCGCGGGGGAGTGTCGACCCCTGGATCGCTCCTCAGACGCGCGCGGCGGTGGGGAGAGACCCAGGGTTCGGCGCCAACACGGGATCTCTCCCGAGGACGAGCCGCACGTGAGGAGCGATCCCAGGTTCGGCGGGGGCCGGGTCAGAGGCGGAGGCCCAGGACCAGGCCCTCCGGGACGTCGAGGCGCGTGAAGCCGAGGTGCTCGTAGAAGCCGATCGCGGAGACGTTGTCCTCCGCGACGCCGAGGTGGACGCCCGGGGCCCCGGCGGCGCGGAGGGCGTCGAACAGGGCCGCCATGAGCCGGCGGCCGTTGCCGCCGCCCTGCGCGGCGGGCAGCAGGTCGACGTGGAGGTGCGCCGGGTAGTCGGGGAGCACAGCGGGGTCGGTGAGGTGCGGGCGGTGGATCTGGCGGACGAGCGCCTCGTCGCGCGAGCCGTCCGGGAAGCTGCCGAGCGGGTACCGCTCGCGCAGCGGCGGCCACCACTCCCGCTCGGACCGGGCCTCGAACGCGGCGGTGTCGCGTGCGCCGAGCACGTAGCCCGCGGCCACGCCGTCGACCTCGACGACGAACGCGAGCGACGGCTCGAGGGCGAGGTACGCGCCGAGGTAGACCTCGCCGAGCAGCCGCGGGTCGGTGTACAGCGCGGTCGCGTCCGCGCCGGACGCGCCGGTCCGCAGGCAGATCTCGTAGAGGCGGTCGACCTCGTCGGGGTCGGTGGTCCGGGCGGGCCGGAGGGGCAGGGTGCTCATGGGTACCGTTCGGCGGTCGTGAGGGCTCGGCGGGCGCCGGGCGAGGGACGTGCTCAGCCCTCCGCGGGCGGCACGGGCAGCGGCTGCGGGGTGATCTCCTCGATCGCGACGCACCCGGCGCGGCTCTCGAGCGGCACGTCGCCGGACAGGCCGACGAGCTCGGGGTCCACGACGTCCTCGAAGTCGGCGCCCACGTAGAGGTCGACGGTGGCGTCCTCGCGCGCGTCGAGCACGAGGCCGGGGTTGTCGTAGTGCGCGGCGAGCGTGTAGGCCTGCGCGAGGCCGGCGGCCCCGAAGTGGATCTGCGTCTGCGCCACGACGTCCGACTTCCCGTCGCCGTCGAGGTCCGGCGCGTTGCCCGTGGAGATCACGGCGAAGCCGCGCGACGTGAGGAGGTCCTGGTTCAGCCGCCCGAGGGGGGCGTCCTTGCCGGACGCGTTGTAGACGTTGACCTGGATGTCGCCGGTCGCGACCGGGAGGGTGCCGTCAGGAAGGCAGGGGACCTTGACGTCCGCGAGGTCGTCGACCGCCTCGGGTGACGACAGCGGCCGGTCGAACGGGGCGTCGATCGCCCCCGTGTAGACGGCCAGCGCACCGAGCCCGACGACGGCGAGCGCGGCGATGAGGAGCCCGAACACGACGGCCTGGCGCTCGTGCATGCGTCGGCGACGCTCGGTGCGCGCGGTGTCGGGGCGGGTGGTCACGCCAGAAACCTACCGGACCTCGCGCTCATCGCACGGTCAGGACGCGGGCGTGCAGGATGGCGCGCTGCTGGAGCGCAGCGCGCACCGCGCGGTGCAGTCCGTCCTCGAGGTAGAGGACGCCCTCGTACTCGACGACGTGCGCGAAGAGGTCGCCGAAGAACGTGGAGTCCTCGGCGAGGAGCGCGTCGAGGTCGAGGGTGCGCTTGGTGGTGACGAGCTCGTCGAGGCGCACCTGACGCGGGGGCACCTCGGCCCAGTCCCGGGCCGTCACCCGGCCGTGGTCCGGGTAGGGGCGCCCGTCGCCGACGGCCTTGAAGATCATGCGGCACATCCTAGAGGCCCGACGGCGGTCCTCGCCCAGGTCGTCGGGGTGTCGGTCACGCGGTCGTCACGATCTCCCCACGAGGAGCACCCGCGTCCTTCGCGTCAGCGGGGGTGCTGCCCGGCCCGGACCGGCCGCCGGCGTCCCAGTCGGCGTCCCAGGTGGAGCTGGACGAACAGCGTCACGACCCCGGCGACGAGCAGCCCCGCGACGTTCACGAGGAGCTGGACGCCCGCGCCGAGAGCCTCGTCCCAGGCCCCGACGGCGAGCGTCAGGCCGATCGCCCCGACGGCGGGCACGGTCGTGATGGAGATGAAGACGCCGACGAGGGCCGCCGACTTGGCGGTGGTGAGCGAGAGCACACCCGCGACGCCCGCGAGGAGGGCGATGACGAAGGACCACGCGTCGGGCGACACGATGAACTCGGTCTGCGGCCCGGTCGTCGCCTGCTCGAAGGTGATGAGGCCGGCCGCGTAGGCAAGGCTCCACACGGCCCACGCGACCGCGGCGCAGCCTGCGAACCCGCCGAGGAGCGTCGCCAGCGCCGACCCGGCGATCCCGCGCCGTCGCCGGACGACCGCGTAGCAGATCGCCGCGATGGGGGCGAACTCCGGGCCGACGACCATGGCCCCGATGATGAGGATGGGCTGGTCCAGCAGCCGCCCGATCCCCGCGATGAGGGTCGCGAGCAGCAGGAACACGAAGAACGTGGCGGAGGGGCGGGAGTCCTCGCGCGACGTGTCCGCGAGCTGCGCCCACAGGACGCCGTCGGCGGGGTGGCCCGGGGCCGCCTTCTCGGCTGCGACCGCCGCGTCCGACACGACCGTCACCGGTTCCGTGACGACGATGGCCCCGTCGGCCGGGACGCCCGCGTGCCGGAGCGTCCGCATGACGTTGTTCGCGTTCTCCCGCGCCATCTCGAACCAGAGGACGTCGCCCCGGCCGTCGAGCGCCGCGCCGGGCACGACCGCCAGGTCGCACACGGTGGGGTCGGCGTCGAGGACGGGACGCAGACGCTCGGCGAGGTCGTGCCCCGCGGTGACCCGCACAGTCAGCATGGCGCCATCGTGCCAGCCGGGCGCGACCCGTCGGGACGACGCCCCGTCAAGGTTCCGGCAGAGGGCGTCAAGGTTCCGTCAGAGCCCCGTCCGGGGCCCTCCCGCCGGGCGTAGAACGGCAGTGCGCCCGGGTTCCGGACGCCGGCACGACGCCCCGCCACGGGCGCTCGCCGACCCTCGTCGAGAAGGCGTTCCCACCATGGCCGACCTGGCCTTCCTCCTCCTCACCGTCGCGTTCTTCGCGACGGTCGCGCTCGTCGCCCGTCGTCACGGCTCCTCGGGAGGTACCCGGTGATGGTCCTCGACTGGATCGCGCTCGGCGCCGTCGTCGCCGTCCTGGGCTACCTCTTCGTCGCGCTGCTCCGCAGCGACCGGGCCCGGTGAGCGCCGTGCCGACGACGGTCGACGCCGCGGTCGTGTGGACGGCCGTCGGCCAGGTCGCGCTCCTCGTCGGGGCGCTCGCGGCCGTGCACGCGCCGCTCGGCGCCTACATGGCGCGCGTCTACACCTCGTCGCGTCACCTGCGCGTGGAGCGCGCGGGCTACCGGCTCGCGCGCGTGGACCCCGACGCGGAGCAGCGGTGGAGCACCTACCTCTTCTCCCTGCTGGGCTTCTCGCTCGCCTCGGTCCTGCTCCTCTACGCCCTGGGCCGCCTCCAGGACCACCTGCCGATGAACCTCGGGTTCACCGGCCTGGACCCGGCGGGCGCGTGGAACACGGCGGTCTCGTTCGTGACGAACACGAACTGGCAGTGGTACTCGGGCGAGGCGGCCGCGGGCCACCTCCTCCAGATGGCGGGCCTCGCCGTGCAGAACTTCGTCTCGGCCGCCGTCGGGATGTCGGTCGCCATCGCGCTCGTGCGCGGGTTCGCCCGCTCGGGGACCGACGCCCGGATCGGCAACTTCTGGACCGACCTCACCCGGTCCGTGGTCCGGATCCTGCTGCCGATCGCGTTCGTCGCGGCGGTCGTGCTCGTCGCGAACGGCGTCATCCAGAACCTCAGCCCGCACACCGCGGTCGAGACGCTCGCGGGGGGCACGCAGCACGTCCTCGGCGGTCCGGTCGCCTCCCAGGAGGCCATCAAGGAGCTCGGGACCAACGGCGGCGGGTTCTTCAACGCGAACTCGGCGCACCCCCTGGAGAACCCGAACCCGTTCACGAACGTCTTCGAGATCTTCCTCATCCTGCTCATCCCGTTCACGCTCCCGCGCACGTTCGGGCTCATGGTCGGCGACCGCCGCCAGGGCTGGGCCGTCCTCGGGGCGATGGCCGGGCTGTTCGCCGTCGCGCTCGCACTGACCACCTGGGCGGAGCTCGCCGGGCCGGGTGCCGCACCGCAGGCCGCGGGCGCCGCCCTCGAGGGCAAGGAGACCCGGTTCGGCCTCGCCGCGAGCGCCCTCTTCGCGACCGCGACGACCGGCACGTCGACCGGCGCGGTCAACGCGATGCACGACTCGCTCACCGCACCGGGGGGTGGCGTGGTCCTCTTCAACATGCTCCTCGGCGAGATCGCCCCGGGCGGCGTCGGTGCGGGGCTGTACGGGATGCTCGTGCTCGCCGTCGTCGCGGTGTTCGTCGCGGGCCTCATGGTGGGCCGCACGCCCGAGTACCTGGGCAAGAAGATCGGTCGCCAGGAGATCACGCTCGTCGCGCTGTACGTCCTGACGACCCCGGCGGTCGTGCTCGTCGGCACGGCGTTGTCGGTGGTCCTGCCGGACGGCCTCGCGGGCCAGCAGGAGGGCGGCCCGCACGGGCTGACCGAGGTGCTGTACGCGTTCGCGTCCGCCGGGAACAACAACGGCTCGGCGTTCGCCGGGCTGTCGGCGGGGACGCCGTACTACAACACACTGCTCGGGCTCGCGATGCTCGTCGGCCGCTTCGTCCCCATCGCGCTCGTCCTCGCCCTCGCGGGGCGCCTCGCCTCCCAGCGGTCCGTCCCGCCGTCCGCCGGCACGCTGCCGACCCACCAGCCGCTGTTCGTCGGCCTGCTCGGCACGGTCGCGCTGGTCGTCGTCGGCCTCACCTTCGTCCCCGTCCTGTCCCTCGGTCCTGTCGTGGAGTCCCTGTCATGAGCACGCCGCTCGCTTCCGTCCCTCAGCTTCCCGGCATGCCGACGTCCCCCGTGGGCGCGGCCGCCGGCGGCCCGCACCACGACGACCGTCCGGACGGCGGGCGTCGTGCCCCGCGCGCGCTGTCTCTCGCGCAGGTCGGCGCGGCGCTGCCCGCTGCGGTGCGCAAGCTCGACCCACGGGTGCTGTACCGCTCGCCGGTGCTGTTCGTCGTGGAGATCGGCGCCGTCGCGACGACGGTGCTCGCCGCCCTGGAGCCGGACCTCTTCTCGATCCTGGTCGCGGCGTGGCTGTGGGCCACGGTCCTGTTCGCGACGCTCGCCGAGTCCGTCGCGGAGTCGCGGGGCAAGGCGCAGGCGTCGAGCCTGCGCGCGACGCAGCGCAGCACGACGGCGCGCCGCGTGGACGCGCCGGCGGACACGCTCGCGGCCGGGTCGAGCCTGCACCTGCTGCCGACGGTCGACGTGCCGTCGTCGAGCCTGCGGGTGGGCGACGTCGTCGTGGTCGTCGCGGGGGAGACGATCCCGGGCGACGGCGACGTGATCGAGGGCGTCGCGTCGGTCGACGAGTCGGCGATCACGGGCGAGTCCGCCCCGGTGATCCGTGAGTCGGGCGGCGACCGCTCGGCCGTGACGGGCGGGACGGTCGTCCTGTCCGACCGCATCGTCGTGCGGATCACGGCGCCGGCCGGCCAGACGTTCGTCGACCGGATGATCGCGCTCGTCGAGGGCAGCGAGCGCCAGCGCACCCCGAACGAGATCGCGCTCAACGTGCTGCTCACGTCGCTGACGATCGTGTTCGTCCTCGCCGTCGCGACGCTCCAGCCGTTCGCCGTGTACTCGGGGGCGCGACAGTCGCTCGTGGTGCTCGTCGCCCTCCTCGTGTGCCTCATCCCGACGACGATCGGCGCGCTGCTGTCCGCGATCGGCATCGCGGGCATGGACCGCCTGGTCCGGCGCAACGTGCTCGCGATGTCCGGGCGCGCGGTCGAGGCGGCGGGCGACGTCGACGTGCTGCTGCTCGACAAGACCGGCACGATCACGCACGGCAACCGGTTCGCGACCGAGGTGCTGCCCGTCGGCCGTGTGGGCGCGGGCGAGCTCGCCGACGCGGCGCGCCTGGCCTCCCTGTCCGACGAGACGCCGGAGGGGCGCAGCATCGTCGACCTCGTGACGTCGACGGACGGGCGTCCGGCGGCGGACCTGGTGCGCGAGACCGCCGGCGCGGAGTTCATCCCGTTCACGGCGCAGACCCGGATGTCCGGCGTGGACCTGCCGCTGCCCGACGGCGGCGTGCGGCGCGTGCGCAAGGGCGCGGGCTCCGCGGTCCAGCGCTGGGTGCACTCCACGGGCGGGAGCGTGACGGGCCCGGAGACGGACGAGCTCGCGGCGCACGTCGAGACGGTCAGCGGGCAGGGCGGCACGCCGCTGGTGGTCGCCGAGCAGGTGGGCGACGGCCCGGCGCGGGTGCTCGGCGTCGTCCGGCTCAAGGACGTCGTCAAGGACGGGCTGCGCGAGCGGTTCGACCAGCTCCGCGCGATGGGTATCCGCAGCGTCATGGTCACCGGCGACAACGCGATCACCGCGCGGGCCATCGCGGCCGAGGCGGGCGTGGACGACGTGCTCGCCGAGGCCACGCCCGAGGACAAGCTCGCGCGCATCCGGCGCGAGCAGGAGGGCGGGCGCCTCGTCGCGATGGCCGGCGACGGCACGAACGACGCGCCCGCGCTCGCCCAGTCCGACGTCGGCGTCGCGATGAACACGGGGACGACGGCCGCGAAGGAGGCGGGCAACATGGTCGACCTCGACTCGAACCCCACGAAGCTCCTGGAGATCGTCGAGATCGGCAAGCAGCTCCTCATCACGCGCGGCGCGCTGACCACGTTCTCCGTCGCGAACGACGTCGCCAAGTACTTCGCGATCCTGCCCGCGATGTTCCTGGGCGCGTTCCCCGCGCTCGAGGTGCTCAACGTCATGCGCCTGTCGAGCCCCCAGTCCGCGATCCTCTCCGCGGTGATCTTCAACGCGCTGATCATCGTGGTGCTCGTCCCGCTGGCACTGCGCGGGGTGCGGTACCGCCCGGCGTCCGCGTCGGCGCTGCTCCGGCGCAACCTCCTGGTCTACGGGCTCGGCGGCCTCGTGGCGCCGTTCGTCGGGATCAAGCTCGTCGACCTCCTCGTCTCCCTCCTCCCGGGCTTCTGAGCCCGGTGCCGAAAGGAACTCCCGTGCCCACCTCCTCGCAGGTCCCGTCCGGCGCCCGTCCGTCGACCGCCGGCGGCGCCGTCTCCTTCGTCCGCCAGTCGTGGGCGGGGCTGCGCGTCCTGCTCCTCATGACCGTCCTGCTCGGCGGGCTGTACCCGCTCGCGGTGACGGGGGTCGGCCAGGCCGCCTTCGGGTGGCAGGCGAACGGCTCGCTCGTCCGCGCGGACGGGACGCGGGCCTCGTCGGTCGACGACACGGGGGCCGACGGCGCCCCGGTCGTCGGGTCCGCCCTCGTCGGCCAGGCGTTCGGCGAGCCGGGGACGGCGCCCGAGTGGTTCCACGGCCGCCCGTCCGCGGCCGGGGACGGTTACGACACCCTCGCGTCCGCGGGGTCGAACCTGGGGCCGAACAACCCCGACCTGGTCGCCGCGATCGAGGCGCGCCGGGCGGCCGTCGCCGCGGAGGACGGCGTCGACCCGGCGAGCGTCCCGCCGGACGCCGTGACGGCGTCGGCCTCGGGCCTCGACCCGCACGTGTCGCCCGCCTACGCGGACCAGCAGGTCGAGCGCGTCGCCGCGGCGCGCGGGCTCGACCCCGCGGCGGTGCGCGCGCTGGTCGACGACGCCGCGGCCGGGCGTGTGGCCGGCGTGCTGGGCGACCCGCGCATGAACGTGCTCGCGCTCAACCTCGCGCTCGAGAGCCTCGCGCCCACCGGCTCGGACGCGTCCTGACGTGCGGCGTGATGGACTGCGCACATGAGCGCCGACACGCCTGACGGGCGGCGCCGAGGGAGGCTGACGGTCTACCTCGGCGCCGCGCCGGGCGTCGGCAAGACGTTCGCGATGCTCGACGAGGCGCAGCGCCGCCGGTCCCGCGGGACCGACGTCGTGGTCGGTCTCGTCGAGACGCACGGGCGCCCCGCCACGGCGGCGAAGATCGGCGACCTCGAGGTGGTGCCGCGCCGCGCCGTCGGGCACCGGGGCGTCGAGCTCACCGAGCTCGACGTCGACGCCGTGGTCGCGCGCGACCCTGACGTGGCGCTCGTCGACGAGCTCGCGCACACGAACGCGCCCGGCTCGCGCCACGCCAAGCGGTGGCAGGACGTGCACGACCTGCTGGCGGCCGGGATCGACGTGGTGACCACGGTGAACGTGCAGCACCTGGAGTCGCTCACCGAGGACGTCGAGGCGATCACGGGCGTCCGCCAGCGCGAGACCGTCCCCGACCACGTGGTGCGCGAGGCCGACCAGATCCAGCTCGTCGACCTCTCGCCCCAGGCGCTGCGGCGGCGGCTCGCGCACGGGAACGTGTACCGGGCCGAGCAGATCGACGCGTCGCTGTCCTCCTACTTCCGCGAGGGCAACCTCACGGCGCTGCGCGAGCTCGCGCTCCTGTGGCTCGCGGACCGCGTGGACGACGCCCTCACCCGGTACCGCGCGGACCACGCGATCTCCGGCACGTGGCCGGCGCGCGAGCGCGTCGTCGTGGCCGTGACCGGCGGGCCGGAGAGCGCGACGCTGCTGCGCCGCGGCGCCCGCATCGCCGAGCGGGCGGCGGGGTCGGAGCTGCTCGCCGTGCACGTGCTCGCGACCGACGGGCTGCCCACCGCCTCGCCCGCGGCGATCGCGGCCGACCGCGCGCTCGTCGAGTCCCTCGGCGGCACGTTCCACACCGTCGTCGGGGAGGACGTCGCCTCGGCCGTCGTCGACTTCGCGCACGGCGCCAACGCGACGATGGTGGTCGTCGGCGTCTCGCGGCGCTCGCGGTGGCGCGAGGCCTTCCTCGGCTCGACGAGCGCGGAGATCGCCCGGCTCTCGGGCTCGCTCGACGTGCACCTCGTCACCCACGAGCGCGCGCGGTCGGGACGGGTCGCGCGGCGCGGGTGGAGCCCGCTGTCGACGCGGCGGCGCGTCGTGGGGTTCGCGCTCGCGGTCGCCGGCCCCGTCGGTCTCACGGCACTGCTCGACGTCGCCCGGGACGCGGTCGGGCTGTCGACGCAGGTCATGCTCTTCCTCGCGCTGTCGGTCGGTGTGGCGCTCGTCGGCGGCATGTGGCCTGCGCTGGCCTGCGCCGTCGTGTCCTTCGTGTGCCTCAACTGGTTCTTCACGCCGCCCACCGGCCTGCTCACCGTCGCCGATCCGGAGAACCTGCTCGCGCTCCTCGTGTTCGTGCTCGTCGCGGCCGCCGTCGCGTCGGTCGTCGACCTCTCCGCGCGGCGCACCGTGCAGGCCTACCGGGCGCGCGCCGAGGCGTCGACGCTCGCGGCGCTCTCCCGTTCCGTGCTGTCCGGCGAGGACACGGCCGAGGCCGTCGTCGGTCGCCTGGCCCAGACCTTCCAGCTCCGCCGCGTCGCGCTCGAGGGGCGGGCGCGCCCGGGCGGGCGGGCGGGGGAGTGGTCGACCATCGCGGTCGCGGACCGTGCTGCCGACGCCGCGGGCCAGGGCACCGCGGGCACAGGCACCGGGCGCCCGGACGGTGTGTCCCGGCGCGGCCCCGGGGAGGGAGACGAGACCCGCACCGTCGTGAGCGTCGACGACGACCTCCGGCTCGTGCTCGACGGCCGCCCGCTGCCCGCCGGCGACCGGCAGGTGCTCGAGGCGTTCGGCGCGCAGGCGGGCATCGTCCTGGAGTACCGCCGGCTGCGCGAGGAGGCGGCCCGCGCCGCGGTCCTGGCCGAGGCGGACGCGACCCGCACGGCCCTGCTCGCCGCCGTCTCGCACGACCTGCGCACGCCGCTCGCGGCGATCCGCGCCGCCGTCGACGGGCTGCGCTCGCCGGAGGCCGTCCTGGAGCCGCAGGACCGGACCGCGCTCGTCGAGACCGCGGCGTCGGAGACCGAGCGGCTGGAGCAGCTCATCGACAACCTGCTCGACCTCTCGCGCCTCCAGACGGGGTCCGTCGCCCCGGTCCTGCGGGACGTGTCGCTCGAGGAGATCGTGCCCGTCGCCGTCGAGCCCCACGGCTCCCGTGTCGCGCTCGACGTGCCCGAGGACCTGCCCCTCGTGCGCACGGACCCCGGGCTCCTCGAGCGCGTCGTCGCGAACGTCGTCGCCAACGCCGTGCGGTTCGCGCCCCCGGACGAGCCCGTCCGCGTCCGGGCGTCCGCGTCGGGCGGTATCGTCGAGGTGCGGGTCGTCGACCTCGGTCCGGGCGTGCCCGACGACGCCAAGGAGCGGATGTTCGAGTCCTTCCAGCGGCTCGGGGACGCCGGCGGGCACGGCGTCGGGCTCGGGCTCGCCGTCGCGCGCGGGTTCTCGCGCGCCGTCGGTGCGACCCTCGTCCCCGAGGACACCCCGGGCGGAGGGCTCACCATGGTCCTGACCGTCCCCGTCGCGTCGCGGCGCGAGCCCGTGGCACGCACCGAGCGGGAGGAGCGCGCGTGAGCGAGAACCCGGCGACCCACCACGTGCTCGTCGTCGACGACGACCCCGGCCTGCTGCGCGCGATCGCCATCACGCTGCGCACGCACGGCTGGAAGGTCAGCACCGCCACGTCGGGCGGGGCAGGCATCGACCTCGTCGCGACCGACGTGCCCGACGTCATCCTGCTCGACCTCGGCCTGCCGGACCTCAGCGGCTTCGACGTCATCCGGGCCGTGCGCGCCTGGAGCACGGTGCCGATCGTCGTGCTCTCCGCCCGCCACCTCGGCGACGACAAGGTCGACGCGCTCGACGCCGGCGCCGACGACTACGTCACCAAGCCGTTCGCGATGCCCGAGCTCATGGCGCGGCTGCGCGCCGCCGTGCGGCGGTCGGCGGGCACCGCCCGGGACGGGTCCGCCGTCGTCGAGGCGGGCGACCTGCACATCGACCTCGCGCGCCGCCGCCTCCTGCGGCGTGGCGCCGAGGTGCGGCTGAGCCCCACCGAGTGGGCGCTCCTCGAGATCCTCGTCGCGCAGCGGGGCCGCGTCGTCGAGCGCGAGCACCTGCTGCGCGAGGTGTGGGGCCCGACCGCCACGCGCGACACCCACTACCTGCGGGTCTACCTCGCGCAGCTGCGGCGCAAGCTCGAGGACGACCCCGCGGCGCCGCGCCACCTCATCACGAGCCCGGGCATCGGCTACCGGTTCGAGGAGTGACCCGCCGCGTCGTCCACCAGGCGGGCCAGCTCGCGCACGACGTCGCCCGGCAGCGCGGGCGGGAACAGCAGCGCCCGCTGCAGCTCGCCCGCGCGCCAGCCGTCGCACGCGAGCGCGGCGAGCACGAGCGACGACGGCGCGCCCTCCTCGCGCCACGCGCGCAGCACGAGCGCGTGCACCTCGTGCTGCCCCTCCGGGACGTCGTCGCGCGCGACCCCGCCCAGCGCGTACAGACGCAGGAGCGCGGCGGCCTTGCGCGAGTCGTCCAGCGCCGCGACCGACGCCGCGACCGCCGCGCGCGACGGGTCGAGGCGCAGCGGCGACAGGTCGTCGAACCCGGACTGCAGGACCTCGAGCGCGACGTCGTCGACCAGCGTCTCCGCGTCGCCGAACATCGCCAGCAGCGTCGACTCGCTGCGGTCGCAGCGGCGCGCGACCGCGGCGAGCGTGACGTTCTCGACGCCCTCCTCGAGCGCGACCCGCAGCACCGCGTCCACGAGGGGTCGCTCGTCGTCGCGGAACGGGTCCTCGTCGAGGTCCACGTCGCGGAAGACGACGGCGCTCGCGGGCGGACGCACGTCCGCGTACCGGGAGAGGTCGCCGAGCAGGTCCTCCCACTCGGCCTCGGTGAGCGCGTACGCGTCCTGGTAGAGACCGAGCCACGTCCCCTCGAGCGCGAGCGCCGCGACCCACGTGCGCGGGTCGGGGACGCCCGAGGCGCCGTCCGGCCCTCGGCCCGTCTCCTGGGTGGGGATCGCGGCGACCCACTCGTGCAGGGTGGCCCTGGCCGAGCGCGTCGCGCTCTGGTCGGGCGTGGACATGTCCGTCACCTCCGTGGTCGGGCACAGTGGACCGAGCCTAGCCGGACGCCCCGACGCCGACCCGAGGTAGAGCCCTGGTCCGCCGACCTCGCGGTACCAGGGTTCTGCCTCGGCGTCAGGGGCGGGGGACGTCGCGGCGTCGGAAGCCCACCAGACCCAGCGCGACGAGCGCGACGGCGAGGAGCGTGAGCCAGACGAACGGCCACGGCTCGACGTCGGCGCCCGGGAGCTGCGGGACGTGCCAGAACGGCGAGACGCCGCTGGCCCAGGACGGCAGGTCGAGCAGGGCGCCGAACATCGTCACGACGAACGAGTACGCGAGGAGCGCCCAGGCGAGCGACGCGAGGCCGGGCCGCCACCCGAACGCGGCGACCGCGACGCCCGCGACGACCGCGATCGCCGGGAGGTACGCGAACGACGCGGCGAGGTAGTCCCCGAACCCGAAGGCGTCCTCGCCGACGCTCAGCGCGCCGAGCCACAGCCCGACCGCGCTGACGGCGAGCAGCACCGACGTCCCGAGCAGCGTCACGACGAGCTGGTCGCCGAGCCAGCGCACGCGCCCGACCCCGGTCGCGAGCACGGGCTCGAGGCGTCCCGCCGTCTCCTCGCCGCGGGCCCGCTGGGCCGACGCGACGGCGAACCCGCCCGCACCGAGCCCGAGGAACAGGGCCATGACGGCGACGAACCCGCCCACGAGGTCAGTGGCGTCGCCCAGCATCTGCGCGATCTCGGGGTTGTCGGCGACCATGTCGCCCACGGAGTCGACGAACGTCCCGCACGCGAGCGCGGTGACGCCCACCCCGACGCCCCACGCGAGCACCGAGGCGCGCTGCTGGCGCCACGCGAGGGCGAGCGGGCTCGCGAGCCATCCGGCGGCGTCGGGCCGGCCCGCGCGCGGTGGCACGAGACCCGCGCCGAGGTCGCGCCGCGCGGCGAGCGCCGCGCCCAGGGCGAGGAGCAGCACCACGAGGACGGCCGACAGGCCGAGCGGCCACCAGCGCAGGTCGACGAACGCGCGGATCTGCTGCGCCCAGCCGATGGGAGAGAGCCACGACACCCAGCTCCCGTGCTCCTCCTGGGCGTCGCCGACCGCGCGCAGCAGGAACGCGACGCCGAGCACGGCGAGCGCGAGACCGCTCGCGGCGCGCGCGTGCTCGGTCACCTGGCTCGTCACGACCGCGACGGCGGCGAACACGAGCCCCGTGACGCCCACGGCCGCACCGAGCGCGAACGAGTCGACGGCGTCGAGCCCGGTCGCGACGAGGACGGCACCCGTCGCGAGCGCGATGGCCGCGTTCGCGACGAGCGCGGCGACGAACGCAGCCGTCGCGGGCGCGTGGCGCCCGACGACCCCCGCCCGGACCAGCTCCGCCCGCCCGGTCTCCTCCTCGGCGCGCGTGTGCCGCACGACGAGCGAGATGCTCATGATCGCGACGGCGACCATGACGGTGAGCGCCATCTCGTTCGCGATCATCGCGCCGAGCGTGTAGTCCTCGATCCCGTACTGGGGCCCGGACAGCATGATCCCCGCGGGGCTGGAGACGAGCGCGGCGCGCGCCTGGCGGTCGGCCGCCGTGGGGTAGAGGGTGTCGAGCGCGACGGCCGCGTACCCGAAGAGGAGCGCGATCGACGCCGTCCACACGGGGATGCGGACGCGGTCGCGGCGCAGCACGAAGCGCAGCAGCGTGGTCCAGCCGGTGGCCGCGCGACCCCGTCGGTGCGGCTCGGGCGCGACGGCGGCGCGCCGCCCGCGCGGTGGTGCCGCCGTGCGAGCGGTCCCGGGGGCGCTCACAGCGCGCCCGCCCCGTCGAGCACGGCGAGCTCGTCGCCGTAGTGGCGCAGGAACAGCTCCTCGAGCGACGGCGGGTTGACCGTCACGGAGCGCAGGCCGAGGTCGGTGAGCGCACGTAGGACGGCCTCGACATGGTCGTTGTCGACGTCGAACCGTGCCCGCGTCCCGTCAGCGCCGGGCTCGACGACGAGGTCGTGCACGCCGCCGTGGGTGTCGAGCGCGGACGGGTCGCGCTCCGTCACGGCGGTGACCGACGAGCGCGTGAGGTGGCGGAGCTCGGCGAGCGTCCCGGACTGCACCGTGCGCCCGGAGCGGATGATCGTCACGGTGTCGCAGAGCTTCTCGACCTCGGCCAGGATGTGGCTCGAGAGCAGGACGGAGCGGCCCTCGGCCGTCACCTCGCGCACGCACTGCGTGAACACGGACTCCATGAGGGGGTCGAGGCCGGACGTCGGCTCGTCGAGGACGAGCAGCTCGACGTCGGACGCGAACGCCGCGACGAGCGCCACCTTCTGCCGGTTCCCCTTGGAGTAGGTGCGCGCCTTCTTGGACGGGTCGAGCTCGAAGCGGTCGAGCAGCAGCTTCTTGCGCTGCGGGTCGACGCTCCCGCGCAGGCGCGTGAGCAGGTCGATCGCCTCGCCGCCGGTGAGGTTGGGCCACAGGTTGACGTCGCCCGGCACGTAGGCGAGGCGCCGGTGGAGGTCGACGGCGTCGTGCCAGGGGTCGCCGCCGAGCAGCCGGGCGCTGCCGGAGTCGGGCCGCAGCAGCCCGAGCAGCACGCGGATGGTGGTCGACTTGCCCGCGCCGTTCGGTCCGAGGAACCCGGCGACCTCGCCCGCGCGGACGGTGAGGTCGAGCCCGTCGAGCGCCTGCACGTGGCCGAAGGCCTTGCGCAGGTCGTGCACCTCGACGGCGGGGGTCGTGCTCGTCATCGCGTCTCCTCCTGGTGGGTGGTGTGCTGCAGGTAGGCGTCGAGCAGGGTCGGCTCGACGAAGAGCCCCTCGGTGAAGACCTCGAGGGCGGGGAGCATCACGCGCTCGACGTACGCGCGCAGGTCGGACTCGGGGTCGCGCGGCTCGCTCCGTTCGCGCAGCGCGCCGTCGACGAGCAGGGAACCGAGGGAGAGGGAGACGAGGTAGCGCGCGCGGGCGGCCTCGTCCCGGCTCGGGCGGATCACCCCGGAGGCGACGCCGGTCTCCATGTACTCGAGCGTCACTTGCGTGAGGTGCTCGACGAACGACCGCGCGAGGTCCCCACCCGCCTGGAGGCTGCGCAGCGTGTACTCGAACACGGGCGCGTAGTCCTCGATCCCGGCGAGCTGCGCGAACAGGGCCATCGGGCCGGCCGCGGGGTCCTGCGGCGAGATGGCGTCGGTCTTGGCGGCGCGCACGGCGTCGAACACGTAGTCGTCGCACGCGCGGCGCAGCCCGTCCTTGGAGCCGAAGTGGTGCACGACGAGCGCGGCGCTCACGCCCGCGTCCGCCGCGATGGTCCGCAGCGGCGCGCCGAACCCGTCGCGCGCGAAGCGGGAGATGGCGGCGTCCCGGATGCGGGCACGGGTCGTGAGGTCGTCGGTGCCCGACGGCGCGGGGCGGGCGCGGCCGGTCGGTGAGGGTTGGTCTGAACGCACGTTCAACAGACTAAACACTTGTTCAACGGCTGTCCACCCACGGGGGAGCGCTCTGCCGCGGCTCACCCCTTGACGCCGGTGGCCGGGGCCGGTTGAGTGGAGGTCACGACGCGATGGGAGCGCTTCCATCGGTCGTCCCGCACCCCGTGTCGATCGAAGGAGATCCGCATGAGACGTCGTGCCGTCCTGTCCACCGTCGCCGCCCTCGCGCTCGCGACCCCGCTGCTCGTCGCCGGCGGGAGCGCCGGCGCCGCCCCGGTCCCCGCCGCGCCCCGGGCGACGGCCGCCCCCGCGGCGGACGACGCCGTCGGGCCGGAGACCCGCCTCTACGTGGACCCGTTCTCCACGACCCTGCAGGCCGCCGCCGCGCTCACCGGGCAGGCCCGTGCCGACGCCCAGCTCCTCGGGTCGTTCCCGTCGGCCTCGTGGTTCACCGGCGGCGCGCCCGACGAGGTGCGCGACGAGGTCGCGTCCGTCGTGCAGGCGGCCGCGGCCGACGGCGCGGTGCCGACCGTCGTCGTCTACAACCTGCCGTTCCGCGACTGCGCGCAGTACTCCGCGGGCGGCGCCGCGGACACAGCCGCCTACGCGGCGTGGGTGGACGCCGTCGCCGAGGGGATCGGCGACGACCCGGCGATCGTGATCCTCGAGCCGGACGGGCTCGGGATCATCCCCTGGTACACCGACATCAACGGGAACCCGGAGTGGTGCCGCCCCGCTGAGCTCGACCCGGAGACCGCCGCGGCGGACCGGTTCGTCCAGCTCAACCACGCCGTCGACGTGCTCACCGCGCTGCCCGGGACCTCCGTGTACCTCGACGGGACGCACAGCGGGTGGCTCGGGGTCGGCGACATCACCGACCGCCTGATCAAGGCGGGCGTCGAGCGGGCCGACGGCGTGTTCGTCAACGCGTCGAACTACGTCGAGACCGAGCGACTCGTGAAGTACGGGTCGTGGATCAGCGACTGCGTGCACCTGTCGGTGAACAGCTGGTGGGAGCCGGCGTGGTGCGCGAGCCAGTACTACCCGGCGAACCCGGACGACTTCTCGACCTGGGCGCTCACCGACGCCGCGTACGAACAGGCCTACGCGGACACGGGCGTCGTGCGCGACCCGGTGGCGCAGAAGCACGTCGTCGTCGACACGAGCCGCAACGGCCAGGGGCCGTGGACCGCTCCGCCCGGCGCGTTCCCCGACCCGGAGGTGTGGTGCAACCCGCCCGACCGCGGCCTCGGCGAGCGGCCGACGACGGACACGGGCGACCCGTTCGTCGACGCCTACCTGTGGATCAAGGTCCCCGGAGAGTCCGACGGCAAGTGCTACCGCGGCACGGGCGGTCCGCTCGACCCGGCCCGCGGCATCGAGGACCCGGCCGCGGGACAGTGGTTCGCCGAGCAGGCCGCGGAGCTCCTCGCGCTCGCCGCACCCGCCGTCGAGCGCCCGACCTGCGAGGTCGAGTACACCGTCCACGGGACGTGGCGGGGCAAGAAGGGCAGCGGCTTCATCGCCCAGGTCGAGCTCCGCAACACCGGCACGGCGCCGCTCGACGGGTGGGAGCTGCGCTGGACCCCCGACGGCGACCAGCGGCTCACCGACGTGTGGGGCGCGCAGGCGGGGCGCGACGGCGCTGCCGTCACCGCGCACAGCCTGTCGTGGAACGCGACCGTGCGACCGGGGGCGACCGCGACGTTCGGCTTCGTCGCGTCAGGCGCTCCGGGCGTCGACCCGCAGCTCGTGACCCTCGGAGGGCGCCCGTGCCACGTCGTCTGACCCCTCGCCAGGGGTCCTGAGCGGCTCAGGTCGTACAGATCACGGGCACTCGGGACGAGAGACCCCTGCCGTTCCGGGCCAGACACCCGTAGGCTGGGGGTAGCCGTCGGCGGCACCGCCGGCGCCACGTCCCGGCGCGTCGGACCGTCGGGACGTCGAGAGGCCCGTCGCACTCGTGCGACGGGCCTTTTCGGTGCACGCGTCCAGGGGCCGTGCGCGCGGGACGGCGAAGGGCCCGCCGCGAGTGCGGCGGGCCCTTCGGTCTGCGGAGGATGGGGGATTCGAACCCCCGAGGGCTGTTAACCCAACACGCTTTCCAAGCGTGCGCCATAGGCCACTAGGCGAATCCTCCTGGTGCAACGGCCGACGCGTACGGGACGCACCGACGGCAGCGCAACGAGGATACCGGACCGCGGCGCCCGGGCCGAATCGCCCCGCGCCCGACCGGGTTTCGGGTGGGGCGCCGACCTGGGCTAGGGTGGGCGCAGACCCCTCGTGCGGCATCATCTCGCCGAACTCCCCCAGGGCCGGAAGGCAGCAAGGGTAGGTGAGCTCTGGTGGGTGTGCGAGGGGTCCTTCATGTCTCCGGCCGGGACGGGTTCGCCGTCGTCAGGCCCGCGCGGGTGTGGCGCAGATCTCCCTGATCGAGAGCGAGGCAGGCGCCGCGACGGCACCCGACGCCCGTTTCCTACCGATTTCTCGCCTCAAGGTCCCGGCATGCGATCATTTCGCCGTCCACATGATGGACGATCCGCCTCCGGGATTGGCGCGCGGGGCGCCGTCGTGCTCATGATGTTGGCATGACCCGGAACCACGTCGCCACCACGACCCCGCGCGCAGCGTCCTGCGCCGGCACGTCGTGCTGTCGTGGCGTGCGCACCGGGCGAATGTGCGGCTGCTGACGCCGTCGTGACCCGCAGGGAGACCTGCGCCGCACCTGCCGCGTCGTCCTGACGACGCCGCCCCCGCTCGCCGCGTGGCTGATGGCCCGCCGGAAGCACCCCGAACCCCACCCCTCGCAGGACCGTCCCTGCACCCCGGCCCCGCCGGTCGCCACCCGTGACCGTCGGCGCCGCCACCGGAAGGAACCCCCATGTCGTTCTCGACCACCCGCAAGCGTCTGACCTGGACCGCGATCGCCGCGACGGCCGCCCTCACCCTCACCGCCTGCGGCGGTGGCGACGACACCTCGGGGGGCGCCGCGAGCGGCGACGCCGCGGACCCGATCCGCGTCGGCGTCGTCGGCGCGTCCGACGACAAGTGGGCCGTGTTCCAGGAGCAGGCCGAGGCCGAGGGCATCGAGATCGAGCTCGTCGACCTCCAGGACTACACGCAGGCGAACCCGGCGCTGTCCCAGGGCGAGCTGGACGTGAACCAGTTCCAGCACCTGCAGTTCCTCGCGGGCTACAACGTGGACGCGGGCGACGACCTGCAGCCCATCGGCGCGACCGCCGTCTACCCGCTCGGTCTGTACTCGTCCAAGCACACGTCGCTCGAGGAGATCCCCGACGGCGGCCAGGTCGCCGTGCCGAACGACCCGACCAACCTCGCCCGTGCGCTCCTCGTGCTCCAGGAGGCCGGCCTGGTCGAGCTGAAGGACGGCGGGAGCTCCATCTCCACCGAGGCCGACGTGCTGCCCAGCTCCAAGGTGACGGTCACGCCGGTCGACGCCGCGCAGACCCCGATCCAGCTGCAGTCCGTCGACGCGTCGATCATCAACAACGACTTCGTCGAGGACGCGGGCCTCAAGCCCGAGGACGCCCTCTTCCAGGACGACCCCGACTCCGACGCCGCCAAGCCCTACATCAACGTGTGGGTCGCACGGGCCGAGGACAAGGACGACGAGACGCTGCTCAAGCTCGCCGAGATCTCCCACTCGCCGGAGGTCGTCGAAGCCGAGAAGAAGGCCTCGGGCGGCACCGCCGTCATCAAGGAGAACTCGCCCGCCGAGCTCCAGGAGATCCTCGCCGGCATCGAGGACGACATCCGCAACTCCTGAGGCCGTCGCCGCGAGGGCGGGCGCGCACGTCGCGTCCGCCCTCGCGCGCCGTCGTGCCCGGGGGAGGACGATGGCAGGCGAGCGGCACACCCCGACACGCGGCCGCGGCGACGCACCTGGCGACCCCAGGCGGTCCCCGCCGGCCCCGGCCCGGAGGCACGGCCTCCGACGAGAGGAACCCGACGTGACCGACGTCCCCCGCGACGAGGGCGGTGACGAGCAGCCCGCGATCGAGCTGCGCCACGTGAGCAAGACGTTCGGCGAGGGCGACGGTGCCGTGCACGCGGTCGACGACGTCTCGCTGAGCATCCGCCGGGGCGAGATCTTCGGCGTCATCGGCTACTCCGGCGCCGGGAAGTCGACGCTCGTGCGGCTGGTCAACGCGCTGGAGACGGTGACGAGCGGCGAGGTCGTCGTCGACGGCCAGGTGATCACCGGGCTGCCCGAGCGCCGCGTGCGCGAGGTGCGCTCGCGCATCGGCATGGTCTTCCAGCAGTTCAACCTGCTGTCGTCCCGGACGGTCGCCGGGAACGTGGCCTACCCGCTCAAGGTGGCGGGCTGGCCGCGCGAGAAGCGGGCCGCGCGCGTCGCGGAGCTCCTCGCGTTCGTCGGCCTCGCGGACAAGGCGAGGGCGTACCCGCGCCAGCTCTCGGGCGGGCAGAAGCAGCGCGTCGGCATCGCCCGCGCGCTCGCCGCGCAGCCCACGATCCTCCTCGCCGACGAGGCGACGTCCGCGCTCGACCCCGAGACGACGCGCGAGGTGCTCGCGCTCCTGCGGCGCGTCAACGCCGAGCTCGGCATCACCATCGTCGTCATCACCCACGAGATGGAGGTCGTGCGCTCGACGTGCCACCGCGTCGCGGTGATGGAGCACGGCAAGGTCGTGGAGACTGGCGACGTGTACGACGTCTTCTCCGCGCCCGGCGCGGACGCCGCCCAGCGGTTCGTCGGCACGGCGCTGCACGACCGCCCGTCGCGCGAGACGCTGGCCCGCCTGCGCGAGCGGCACCCCGGTCGGCTCGTCACGGTCGGCGTGCGGGAGGGCGCGCACACCGGGTCCGACCTGTTCCGCCTGCTGCGCGAGCACGACGTCGACGGGTCCGTCGTCTACGGCGGCATCTCCGAGGTGGGGGAACGGCCGTTCGGGTCGCTCACCGTCGAGCTCGACGCGCCCGAGGACCGCATCGCGCCGTTCCTCGTCGCGCTCGCCGAGCGCGCCGACGTCGTGGACCTGGGGACCGCGGCCCAGCCGCTCGACGACCCGCGCGTCGCGCGCCTCGACGCCGACCCGGGCGGCGCGGACGCGCCGGACGACGCCGGCGGCGACCCGGGCGACCCGTACGCGACGGCGCGCGAGACCCTCTTCCGCCACGGCAACCTCGGAGGCCAGTGATGAACAGCGACTGGTCGCGGCTGTGGCCGATCCTCGTCGAGTCCTTCGGTCAGACCCTCCAGATGGTGTCGGTCGCGCTGCTCACGGGCGGGCTGGCGGGCCTCGCGCTCGGCATCGCGCTCTACGTGACGCGGCGCGGCAACCTGCTCGACAACCGCTGGGTGTTCGGCGTGCTCAACGTGCTCGTCAACATCGTCCGGCCCATCCCGTTCATCATCTTCGTCACGCTGCTCGGACCGGTGACGCTCCAGGTGGTCGGGACGACGCTCGGCACCGAGGCGTTCATCTTCCCGCTGTCCGTCATGACGGCGTTCGGCACGAGCCGCATCGTCGAGCAGAACCTCGTGGGGATCGACCCGGGCGTCATCGAGGCGGCGCGCGCCATGGGCGCGTCGTCGTGGCGCATCATCACGACCGTCCTCGTCCCGGAGGCGCTCGCGCCGCTCATCCTCGGGTACACGTTCCTCTTCATCGCGGTCCTCGACATGTCGGCGATCGCGGGGATCATCGGCGGCGGAGGGCTCGGGAACTTCGCGATCGTCTACGGCTACCAGCGCTACAACTGGGGCGTCGTGGTCGTGACGGTCCTCGTCATCATCGGGATCGTGCAGGTCGCGCAGCTCCTCGGCAACTGGCTCGCCCGCAAGGCGCTGCACCGCTGACCAGGCGGCCTCGTGCGTGTGGGTCGTGACGTCTACAGTTGCCGGGGTGAGCACCGCCCTGTACCGCCGCTACCGGCCCGAGACCTTCTCCGAGGTGATCGGTCAGGACCACGTGACCGCGCCGCTCATGCAGGCGCTGCGCAGCGGTCGGGTGAACCACGCCTACCTCTTCTCCGGCCCGCGCGGCTGCGGCAAGACGACGAGCGCGCGCATCCTCGCGCGCACGCTCAACTGCGCGCAGAACACCCCAGAGACGCCGCTCGACACCCCCTGCGGCGTCTGCCCCTCGTGCGTCGAGCTCGCGCGCGGCGGCCCGGGCAGCCTCGACGTCGTCGAGATCGACGCGGCGTCGCACAACGGCGTCGACGACGCGCGCGAGCTGCGCGAGCGCGCCGCGTTCGCCCCGGCGCGCGACCGGTACAAGATCTTCATCCTCGACGAGGCGCACATGGTGACGCCGCAGGGCTTCAACGCGCTGCTCAAGCTCGTCGAGGAGCCCCCGGAGCACGTGAAGTTCGTCTTCGCGACGACGGAGCCGGACAAGGTCATCGGCACCATCCGCTCCCGCACGCACCACTACCCGTTCCGCCTCGTCCCGCCGGACGTGCTCGGGCCCTACCTCGAGGAGCTGTGCGCCGCGGAGGGCGTGACGATCGGCGGCGGCGTCGTCCCGCTCGTCACGCGCGCCGGGGGCGGCTCGGTCCGTGACTCGCTGTCCGTCATGGACCAGCTCATCGCGGGCGCCCAGGACGGCGCCGTGGAGTACGAGCGCGCCGTCGCGCTCCTGGGCTTCACCCACGCGACGCTGCTCGACGACGTCGTGGACGCCCTCGCCGCGCGCGACGGCGCGAGCATCTTCCGCGTCGTGGACCACGTCATCGCGACGGGCCACGAGCCCCGGCGCTTCGTCGAGGACGTCCTCGAGCGCCTGCGCGACCTCATCGTCATCGCCGTCTCCGGTGACGAGGCGCAGGCCGTGCTGCGCGACCAGCCCGCCGACCAGCTCGCGCGCATGCGCGCCCAGGCGCAGAACCTCGGCGTCGCGGAGCTCTCGCGTGCGGCCGACCTCGTCAACGCGGCGCTCACCGAGATGACGGGCGCCACCTCGCCGCGACTGCACCTCGAGCTCCTCATGGCGCGGCTGCTCCTGCCCGGCGCCGACGACGGCGCGGCCGGGTTCGCGGCGCGCCTCGACCGGCTCGAGCGTGGCGGCCTGGGCGCGGTCGCCGCCGTGCCGGCGGCCGTCACGCCGGCGGCGGGGACGCCTGCCGGCGCCGGAGCCACGGTGCCCGACGGCGGCGGCCAGGTCCCCGCCACGACCGCACCGGCGTCCGGTCTCACCGGTGCCGCCGCCGTGCGCGCCGCCCTGCGCCCCACCCGATCCACCCCGTCCACCCCCGCTGTGCAGCCGTCGGCCGGTGCCGCCGCGCCGACCGACGCGCGGCCCCCCGCCGAGCCGGCCGAGCCCCGCGCCGCCGCGGCAGTCCCGGCAGGGGCCGTCGAGGACGAGCGGGCCTCGGCACCCGGCGCCCCGTCGGCACCGGACACCCCGTCCGTACCGAGCGAGGGCGTGGTTCCCTCGGGAACGACCGAGCCCGCGCGCACGGACGCCGCGCCGACGTCGCCGTCGACCGCGGAGTCCAGCGGCGCCCCGGCGCAGGCGGTGCCGCCGGTCGAGCAGACCGATACCGCGCGTCGGACCAGCCCGGTCGAGCCGACAGGTCCGGCGAAGCAGGACCACGCGGAAGCCGATGCAGCGACGCACGAAGACGCCGTGTCGCCGACGCGCGAGGAGGCGGCGCCGACCGTGCGTGCCGAGGCGGCCCCCGCGGGGCTGGCAGCGGGCCGTCCGGTGCAGCCGGCGGCGAGCGCTCCGCCCGGAGGCACGAGCCCGGCGCTCACGACCGAGGAGCTCCGGCGGCGCTGGCCCGAGGTGCTGGAGAACCTGCGGGCGAACCCCGTCACGTGGTCGCTGGTCGGCCCGAACGCGCAGGTCGCGGAGCTCGCGCAGGGCGTCCTCTTCCTCGCCTTCCCGTCGCCGGGCCTCGCACGCACCTTCTCCTCCTCGCGGCACATCCATGCGGTGCAGGACGTCGTCTACCAGACCCTCGGGCTCCAGGTGCGGGTCGAGGCACGACTCGACGAGGGCGGGGCGGCCGGTGCCGGGCGCCCCTCGGCACAGGGCCCTGCGGCACCTGCCCCCGCGGGCCCCGGTCAGGGCCCGGCAGCGCCCGGCCTCGCCGGGACCGGTCCTGAGCCCGGCTCCGGAGGGGGCGGCGCGTCCGTGCCCCTCGCGACGGTCGGCGCGCCGGGCGGGACCGTGGCGTCCGGCACGGCTGCCTCCCCGACCGCGCTCGCGACGGGCGCGTCCGCACCGCGCGGGGCCGTCGCGTTGCAGGAGCGACCGGTCGAGACGGACGTCGCCGACGGCGACGCGGACCATGGACCGGTGGTCGACGCCGCGGACGAGGCCTGGCTCGCCGGAGCCTCGTCGCCGTCGCCGTCGCCGTCGCCCGAGCCCCGGATCGACACGGCGGACGAGGCGTGGCTCGCGGGGGTGCCCGCCGAGCCACCGGCCGACCTCGACGACGGCCCCGAGCCGGAGCCTGTTCTCGACCGCGCCCCGGGCACGCGTGCGGTGCCCGGCCCGCAGACTCCGGTCACCTCGGCACGGGTCTCGCCCGCGAGCCCTGCACCGGCCGCGACTGCGCCACCGCGTCAGGAGGCACCGGGCCGCACGGCGCCGGTCGCTCCGGCGGACGCGTCGGGAGCCCCGCTGCGCGGGGTCTCCGCCGCACGCGCGGCCATCGCGGCGGCCACGACGGCCCGCGTCGCCCGACCCACCGAGGCGCCCGCCCGGCGGGACGCGCCGTCGACGGTCGACCCGATGGACGACCTGCCCTCCGCGGACGACCCCGACATCGTCTCGACCGGTCTGGTCGGGACGGCGCTCGTCGTGAGCCTGCTCGACGGCAAGATCATCGAGGAGATCCAGGACCAGGGCTGATCGCCATGGTGGGAGCCCGGCCGTGGCGGCGGGCCGGACCGGTCGTGTGGGCCGCGCCCCGTAGGCTGGGGGCGTGTACGAAGGCGCTGTCCAGGACCTGATCGACGAGCTCGGCCGACTTCCCGGCGTCGGGCCCAAGAGCGCGCAGCGCATCGCGTTCCACCTGCTCGCCGCGGACGCCTCGGACGTGCGCCGGCTCGCTGACGCGCTCACCGAGGTGAAGGCGCGCGTGCGCTTCTGCGAGACGTGCGGCAACGTCGCGGAGTCCGAGCAGTGCCGCATCTGCGCGGACCCGCGCCGGTCGCCGGAGGTGATCTGCGTCGTCGAGGAGCCCAAGGACGTCGTCGCGATCGAGCGCACGCGCGAGTTCCGTGGGAGGTACCACGTGCTCGGTGGCGCCATCAACCCGATCGAGAACGTCGGGCCGGGCGACCTGCGGATCGCCGAGCTCATGACGCGCCTCGCCGACGGTCAGGTGACCGAGGTGATCCTCGCGACCGACCCGAACGTCGAGGGCGAGGCCACCGCCACGTACCTCGCGCGCATGCTGGGCCCGATGGGCCTGCGCGTGACCCGCCTCGCGTCCGGGCTGCCGGTCGGGGGAGACTTGGAGTACGCGGACGAGGTGACGCTCGGCCGGGCGTTCGAGGGCCGACGTCTCGTCGGCGGCTGACGAGAGGTGACGAGCATGGGGGAGATCGAGAGCGACCCCGACCTGCGGGAGATCGCCGAGGGCATGGCCGCGCAGGCGCGCGCGTTCCTCACGACCGCGACCCAGGTCGCGTCGGGGGCCGCGCCCGGAGCCGTGCTGCCCCTCCTGCTGCTCGCGCTGTCCGACGCGCTCGCCGCGGGCGCACGGCTCGGGGCGATGGGCGACGTCGTCCCGGTCGAGCGCTTCGAGCCCGACGCCGGCCGCGACACCGACGTGGACCCGCTGCGGACCGCGCTCTCCCAGCTCTTCGACGGGTTCGACGACTACGCCGAGATCACCGACCCGCTCGTGGGCGCCGAGGTCGGGGCCGCGTCCCTCTCGGGCGATCTCGCCTGCGTCGCCGAGTGCCTCGCGAAGGGCCTCCAGCACTACGACGGCGGCCGCGAGCTCGAGGGCCTGTGGTGGTGGCAGTTCTCCTACGTGTCGCTCTGGGGGGAGCGCGCCGCGAGCGCGCTGCGCGTGCTGCAGCTCGCGCTCGCGCACCTGCGCCTCGACGTCGAGGACGACGTCGCGGCCGAGGCGGAGTACGACGCCCTCCAGTCCTGAGGCACGGGCCGGGCGCCGCGGGGCGGCCGGCCCGTCCGTCAGTCCGTTGCGCCCGTTGCGCCCGTCGCGCCGTAGTGCGCCGCGAGGGCGGGGTAGTAGCTGTCCCACTCCACCGCGGCGGGGTCGCGCCCGGCGCGCGCGGCGGCCAGGCGGTCGAGGTAGTACTCCCACCCGGGCCCGATCGACCCCGCGTCCTCGTCAGGGCCCAGCGCCTGCCGGAACACGAGGGCGGTGGTGCCGCCGCCGTCGTCGGCCAGGTCGATCTCCAGGTGCCACGACGTCTCGCCGACGGCGGTCTCGACCACGAGCCGGCGCGGCGGGTCGCAGCGCAGGACCCGGCACTCGTCGCCCTCCGTCGCACCCTCGGCGGTCATGACGAAGCGGACGCTGCCCGTGGTCGGGTCTCCGTCCCACGTGCCGATCCAGGGCTCGAGTGCTGCCGGCTCGGTGAGGCTCGCCCAGACGTCCGCGACGGGTGCGGCGAAGGTCCGGCGCAGCACGATCCACCGGCCGTCGTCGTCGCGCACGACGGAACCGGTCGGCTGGACCTCGGGGTTCTCGGTCGTCTCGGTCATCACAGCAGCGTAGGCAGGTCCCCGGCCACGGGGAAGGCCGGTGCGCTCCGCGCGACGTCGTCCGCCGACGCCGGTCCGAGCATCCCGACCCCGTCGTCGCCGAGAGCGAGCCGGGCGCTCGCCCGGAACCGTCGGACGGCGTCGACCCACGCCCGCGCGGGCCGCAGGCCGCACGCGCGCAGCGCCCCCGCATGGTCCACGACCAGGACGGTCGCCGCGCCCAGGGCCACCACGCCCCACGCGGCGCCGACGAGGGCGCGCACCGGTCGCGGGGTGCCCGCGAAGCCCTCCCGGAGCCGGTCGATCTGGAAGCGGAGGTGGTGGACCTCGTCGGAGGCGATCCGACGGCCGACACCACGGAGCACCGGGTCGGGTGCTGCGCTCGCCAGGGCGGTGAAGTAGCCCATCGCGACGGACTCGGCCACGAGGAAGAGCGCGATCTCGGTCCGCAGGCCGAGCAGGCGCCGCAGGGCGGTGAACGCCGCGTCCGACCAGTGCGCGTCGAGCGTGGGCGCCCCGAGGTGCGCGAGCCCGCGGCGGAACAGCGCCGAGTGCCGCTGCTCCTCGACGACGAGGCGCGCGAGCGCGTCGACGTACACCGGGTCCCCGGCGCGCCGGGCCTTGGTGAGCAGCCGCGCGCCGTCGCCGTCCTCGCCGAGCTCGAAACGCTGGAACGACCGGACGAACGCCGCGCGGACGTCCGGGGGGAGGGTGCACGGGGCGTCCCAGTCGATCGTGGCCTCCGTCGCGAGCTGGGTGGCCCGGTTCGAGACGTAGTGGTCGACCCAGACGGTGAACGCCGGGGGCGAGCCCTCTCCGGTGGCCGGGGTGGTGCCGGTACGTGCGTCGTCGCTCGTCATGGCCGGAAACGTAGACCCGGGCGGTGCCACGCGGGACGACCTGCGCGGAACCTCCCGAACGCTCCACCGGATGCGCACGGCCGGGACGCAGGACCGCCGCGACCGAGGCGCTGTGGTACCACTAGGGAGTGCTGCCCGCCTTCTCCCTCCCGGTCTCCGGCGGGCTCGAGATCGACGGCCTGACCGTCCTCCTGCTCGTGCTCGCCGCCCTCACGGCGGGGTGGATCGACGCCGTCGTCGGCGGAGGCGGTCTGGTCCAGCTGCCCGCGCTGCTCCTCGTGCCCGGCATCAGCCCGGTCCAGGCGCTCGCGACGAACAAGCTCGCGAGCATCATGGGTACGTCGGTGAGCGCCGCGACGTACTACCGGCGGGTCGGCCCCGACCTGCGGACGGCGGGGCCGATGGCGCTCGCGGCGCTGGTGGGCGCGATCGGTGGTGCCGCTCTCGCGTCGCGGATCCCCGCTGAGCTGTTCAAGCCGATCATCCTCGTGGTGCTCGTCGGGGTCGCGGCCTACACGATCGCGAAGCCGAAGCTGGGGCACACGACGAACCTGCGCTGGGAGGGCAACGGCCACCGCTGGGCCGCGGCCGGGATCGGCCTCGTCATCGGCACGTACGACGGCCTGCTCGGTCCGGGCACGGGGACGTTCTTCGTCATCGCGCTCGTGAGCATCCTCGGGTACGCGTTCCTCCCGGCGTCTGCACTGGCGAAGATCGCGAACTTCGCGACGAACGCGGGCGCGCTGATCTTCTTCGTCCCCTACGGCGCGGTCCTGTGGGGGCTGGGCCTGCTCATGGGTGCGGCGAACCTGCTCGGCGCGTACGTCGGGGCGCGCATGGCGGTGGCCAAGGGCAGCGCGTTCGTCCGCGTCGTGTTCGTCGTCGTGGTCGGGGCGCTGATCCTCAAGCTCGGGTACGACGTCGTCGCCGACCTGGCCTCCTGACGGGGCGCCTGACCAGCGCGGATGCACCCTGGTGTCACGTGGTGTCGAAGATGTTGTCACCAGGGGTTGCCGTGACACCACGAGTGGTGCCATGATGGCGTCATGGACCTCACCCCGTACGTCGACGACCTCCAGACCCGCCTCGCCGCTGCCGCGGACGCCGCGGGGGACGACGGCCGTCTGCTCGCCGAGCGACTGACCGCGCCCCTCGACGCGGCCGTGCGGCTCGTCCTCCTGGACGCGCTCTCGGCCGCGGCCGGGGAGATCTCCGCGGAGCTCGCCCCGGGGTCGGTCGACGTGCGGCTGCGGGGCGGTGCCCCGGAGTTCGTCGTCGCCGCACCCGCACCCGCGGCCCCGCCCACCGCTCCTGGTGAGCCGGCGTACGGCGTCGCTCCGGCGTCCGCGGCGACACCCGCCGCCGCGGTGGCCGACGTCGAGTCCGGCGCCACGACCCGCACCACCCTGCGACTGCCCGAGCACCTCAAGACGCAGGCCGAGACCGCCGCCGCCCGCGACGGCGTCTCCGTCAACACCTGGCTCGTGCGCGCGGTCGCCGCGGCGCTCGAGCAGTCCACCGGACGCCCGGCCGCGCAGGCCCGTCCGCAGCCGCGCGGCTCCGCCCGCGTCACCGGCTGGGTGCGCTGACCCTCTCCGGTCCGCCCGCCCGCCCCTCCCACCACCCGCTGACACCACACCGACACCACCGTTGGAGCTCCGTCATGCCCACTTTCCCCGCCTCCCAGCCCGTCCCGGTCGTCGTGGACGTGCCCTTCGCCAACCTGCACGTCGTCGCCGGCGACCGTGACGACGTCGTCGTGACGGTCCTGCCGACCGACCCCTCGAAGTCGGGCAGCGTCCGCGCGGCCCAGGACGTCCGGGTCGACCGCGACGGTGACGCCGTCACGATCCTGTACCCCGGGTCGTGGAAGCAGTTCGTCCTGCCGTTCGCGGCCGGGACCGCCGACATCACCGTCGAGCTCCCCGCCGGCTCCGACCTGCGCGGCAAGGCGGGCACCCTCTACACCGAGGGCTCGCTGGGGGCCGTCGACATGACGCTCTCCGTCGCCGACGTCCGGCTCGAGGACGTCGAGCGGCTGGACCTCAAGGCCTCGGCCGGGTCGGTCGTCGTCGGCCGCGTCGCGGGCACCGCGGACGTCAAGGTCAGCGCGGGCTCCGTGCGGATCGGCGAGATCGCCGGCGACGGCACGATCAAGGCCAGCAACGGCACGACGACGGTCGGCGCCGTCACGGGCACGCTCGCCGTGCAGGGCGCGCACGGCGAGATCGCCGTGACCCGGGTGCTCGGCACCCTCACCGCGAAGTCCGCGCACGGCGGTATCCGGGTCGACCGCCTGGAGTCCGGCAGCGTCACCCTCAGCACGTCGTTCGGCTCGATCGACGTGGGCGTGCCGGAGGGCACGGCCGCGTTCCTCGACGCGAGCTCCGAGCACGGCAGCGTGCGCAACCACCTGACCCCGACCGAGGGGCCCGTCGAGGACGAGGCCACCGCGGAGATCCACGCCAGCACCGGCTTCGGCGACGTCGTCGTCCGCCGGCCCTGAACCACACCTGAGAGAGACGGAGACCTGGACATGTCTGTCGACCAGTCCCTCGCACCCGCGGTGCGGGTACGAGGCATCGAGAAGTCGTTCGGCGACCTGCACGTGCTGCGAGGGGTCGACCTGGACGTGGCGGCGGGGAGCATCTTCGCGCTGCTGGGGTCCAACGGCGCGGGCAAGACCACGCTCGTGCGCATCCTGTCGACGCTCCTCAAGCCCGACGCGGGGAGCGCGAGCGTCCACGGGCACGACGTCGTCGCCGAGCCGGGGCAGGTCCGGGAGTCGATCTCCCTGACCGGGCAGTTCGCCGCGGTCGACGAGGTCCTCACCGGGCGCGAGAACCTCGTGCTCGTCGCGCGGCTGCGTCATCTGAAGAACCCCGCCCAGGTCGCGGACGACCTGCTCGCCCGCTTCTCCCTGACCGACGCGGGCTCGCGCCGGGCGGGCACGTACTCGGGCGGCATGCGCCGTCGTCTCGACATCGCGATGAGCCTGATCGGCGACCCGCCGATCATCTTCCTCGACGAACCCACGACCGGGCTGGACCCGCAGGCGCGCATCGAGGTCTGGGCCACGGTGCGCGAGCTCGCCCAGGGCGGCACGACCGTCCTGCTCACCACGCAGTACCTCGACGAGGCCGAGCAGCTCGCGGACCGGATCGCGATCCTGCACCGCGGCACCATCATCCAGAACGGCACCCTGGCCGAGCTCAAGGCGCTCCTGCCGCCCGCGCAGGTCGAGTACGTCGAGAAGCAGCCGTCCCTGGAGGACGTGTTCCTCACCCTCGTCGGCGAGACCGGCGAGGACCCCACGACCCCGACGACCGCCGAGGGCACCCAGCCCGCCGGAGAGGAGCTCCGATGACCACGCACGTCCTGGCCGACACCCGTGTCCTGACCGGCCGCTCGCTGCGCCACATCCTGCGCAGCCCGGACACGATCATCACGACCGCCGTCACCCCGATCGCGCTCATGCTGCTGTTCGTCTACGTCCTCGGCGGCGCGATCGACACCGGCGCCGCCGCGTCGTACATCGACTACATGCTGCCCGGCATCCTGCTCATCACCGTCGCCTCGGGCGTCGCGTACACGTCGTACCGGCTGTTCCTCGACCTCCAGGGCGGCATCTTCGAGCGATTCCAGTCGATGCCCGTCGCGCGGTCCAGCGTCCTGTGGGCGCACGTGCTGACGTCGCTCGTCGCGAACCTCGTCTCGGTGACGATCGTCGTCGGCGTCGCGCTTCTCATGGGGTTCCGCACCGAGGCGTCGGTGGGCGCGTGGCTCGCCGTGCTGGGCATCCTCGTCCTGTTCACGCTCGCCCTGACGTGGCTCGCGGTGGTCGCCGGCCTCTCGGCCAAGACGGTCGACGGCGCGTCGGCGTTCAGCTACCCGCTGATCTTCCTGCCGTTCATCAGCTCCGCGTTCGTCCCCACGGACACCATGCCGGCCCCGGTCGCCTGGTTCGCCGAGAACCAGCCCGTGACCGCGATCGTCGACACGCTGCGCGCGCTGTTCGGCGGGCAGCCCGTCGGCTCGGACATCTGGGTCGCGCTCGCGTGGCTCGTCGGGATCCTCGCCGTCGCCTACGCGTGGGCCGTCGCGATCTACCGGCGCAAGCTGAGCTGACCCGGGGGACGCGAACGGTCCCGGCACGGTGGAGGCGTGCCGTCCGCGCCAGGGGCGTGGCGCGGACGGCGTCCCGTGCCGGGACCGTCTGCCGGTGAGGGGCCGTGGTGCGGCCCCTCACCCGTCTGTGCGGCGACCGCTACGCGGAGCGCTCCGGCCGGCCGGCCGGGATCACGTCCGGGCCGCCGGTCGCCTGGTCGGCCTCCGTCACCGCACCGATGTCGTCACCGTGCACCGGTGCGCCCGGCAGGTCGACGTGCGGGGAGTCGGGCGGGGGCGGGGTGACGCTGCCCGCGAGCAGGTCGGGGCGGTCGGCGACGGTGGTGATCCCGCTCGAGACCTTGTAGCCCTTCTTGCGCATGGCGCGTGCCCGCTCGCCGGCCGACCGCAGACGCGGGTTCACGTACTCGTCGATGCCGAAGTTGATGAGCGACAGGGCCATGCCGAGCAGCGCGATGCACAGGCCGGCGGGGACGTACCACCACCAGTAGTCGGGGAAGGCGCCGTTCTGCTGGGCCCAGAAGAGGATCGTGCCCCAGTTGAGGTTCGTGATGGGGATGACCCCGATGAAGGCGAGGGTCGTCAGGCCGAGGACCGCGGCGGTCACGGTGCCGACGAAGCTCGACGCGATGATCGCGGTGAGGTTCGGCAGCATCTCGACGGCGATGATGCGGTGGATCGGCTCGCCGTTCGCCCGCGCCGCCTGGATGAAGTCCCGGTTCCGGAGCGAGAGGGTCTGCGCCCGCAGGACGCGCGCGCCCCAGGCCCAGCCCGTGATCGCGAGCACCGTGGAGACGAGCAGGAGGCTCGGGTTCTCCTGCTGCGACGCCACGATGATCATGAGCGGCAGGCCCGGGAGCACGAGGAACACGTTCGTGAGCGCCGAGAGCGACTCGCTGCGCCAGCCCGCGATGTACCCGGCGGTCACCCCGATGATCACCGCGACGAGCGTCGCGATGATGCCGGAGACGAAGCCGACGACCAGCACGCCCCGCGTGCCGTAGATGATCTGGCTGAGGACGTCCTCGCCCATGTGCGTGGTGCCGAGCAGGTGCTGCGCGGACGGCGGCTGCTTGAGCGCGGTGAAGTCCTTCTCGAGCGGGCCGTAGGGCGCGAGGAGGTCGCCGAAGATCGCGACCAGCGTGAACACGCCGAGGATGATCAGGCCGGTGAGCGACTTGCCGTTGCGGAACATCGCGAACGACGCCCCGGCCCGGCTCGCGAGGCCGCGTCCGGTGGAGCCGCCCGGGGCGGCCGGCGGGGTCGCGGGCGCGGTGGCCTCGCTCGTCGCGGTCGTGGTGGTGGACGTCATGGCTCAGGCCTCCGTCTGACGCGTGCGCGGGTCGAGGGCGGCGTAGGCGACGTCCGCCAGGATGTTCGCGACGAGGACCGAGAGCGTGATGACGAGGAAGAGTCCCTGCATCAGCGGGTAGTCCTTCGCGTTGGTGGCGTCGAGCAGCAGCTTGCCCACCCCGGGGTAGGAGAAGACGAGCTCCATGACGAGCGTGCCGCCCACGATGAAGCCGAGGGACAGGGCGAAGCTCGAGAGCTGCGGCAGCACCGCGTTGCGCGACGCGTAGCGCGTGAGCACCTTGCGGGGCGGGAGGCCCTTGGCCTGCGCGACCGTCACGTAGTCCTCGTCGAGGACGGTGATCATCATGTTCCGCATCCCGAGGACCCAGCCGCCGAGCGACGCGACGACGATGGTCAGCGCGGGCAGCGTCCCGTGCTGGATCACGTCCCAGACGAACTCCCACGACCACTCGGGCGACGCGCCCTTGCTGTACGCGTGCGACGCGGGGAACCAGCCGAGCGTGCTCGAGAAGACCGCGATGGCGATGAGGCCCATCCAGAAGTACGGGACGGTCGAGAAGAACGTCGAGATAGGCACGATCGCGTCGGCCTTGCTCCCGCGGCGCCAGCCGATGACCGCGCCGAGGCCGCTGCCGAGGAAGAAGCTGAGGATCGTGGCGATGCCGACGAGCCCGAGCGTCCACGGCAGGGCGGCGGCGATCACGTCGCCCACGGGGGCGAGGCCTTTGGAGAACGACCGGCCGAGGTCGCCGCTGAGCATGAGGCCCCAGTAGTCGATGTACTGCTGGAAGAGCGACCGGCCGTCGTCGAGCCCGAAGAGGGTGCGCAGCGACTCGGCTGCCTCGGGGCTGATCTTCCCCTGGTTCTTCGCGAGGTACGCGGAGACCGGGTCGCCCTTCATCATGCGGGGCAGGAAGAAGTTGATCGTGATCGCCGCCCAGGCGGTGAACAGGTAGAAGGCGGTGCGTCGGGCGAAGAATCGCAACGGGATCAGCTCCTCGACGATGCGGGGCCGGTGCCGGAGAAGTGGACCTCCGGGTTGGGCGAGGCATCGCGTAGCGCGCGGGTGTAGGGGTGCTGGGGCTCGAGGATCACGTCGTCGGCCGGGCCGTGCTCCACGACCTTCCCGTGGTGCAGGACCATGATCTCGTCGCTGAAGTGGCGCGCGGTCGCCAGGTCGTGCGTGATGTAGAGGACCCCGAGGTTCGCCTCGCGCTGCAGCTCGGCGAGGAGGTTGAGGACGCCGAGGCGGATCGACACGTCGAGCATCGAGACCGGCTCGTCCGCGATGAGCAGCGACGGGCGCGACGCGAGGGCGCGCGCGATCGCGACCCGCTGGCGCTGTCCGCCGGACAGCTCGTGCGGGCGGCGTTCCACGACCCCGCCGTCCAGGTGGACGCGGTCGAGGAGGCGGTGCACCTCGGCGTCGACCTCGTCCTTCGGGACCACGTGGTCGAGGCGCAACGGGCGCTCGAGGTGGTGGCGGATCGTGTGGTACGGGTTGAGCGACGCGAACGGGTCCTGGAAGACCATGCGGACCTGCTGCCGGTAGCGGCGCAGGGCCCGTCCCCGGCGGGGGATGGGGGCGCCGTCGAGCAGGATCTCGCCGGACGTGGCGCGCTCGAGCTGCGTGAGGATCTTCGCGATCGTCGACTTGCCGCTGCCGCTCTGCCCGACGAGCGCGATGGTGCGCCCCGAGGTGAGCGTGAAGCTGACGTCGTCGAGCGCGAGCAGGTCGCCGGAGCCACGGACCCGGTACTTCTTGCTGACGTGGGAGAACTCGAGGGTGGTCATCAGGCCTGGCCTCCTGCGCTGGTCGTGACTGTGCTCGACGCCGTGGCCGCCGCCTCCGACCGGCCCCGCACGAACCCGCCCCGCTCGCCGGTGAGGCTCGGGAACGAGCCGAGGAGCTTGCGGGTGTACTCGTGCTGGGCGTGGTGGTAGATGTTCGACGCGGTGTCGAGCTCGACGATCCGGCCCTGGCGCATGACCGCGATCCGGTCCGAGATCTCGAGGAGCAGCGGGAGGTCGTGCGTGATGAAGATGACCGAGAAGCCGAACTGCTTCCGCAGGTCCGAGATCTGCTGCAGGATCTCGCGCTGCACGAGGACGTCGAGCGCCGTCGTCGGCTCGTCCATGATCATGAGCTGCGGCTTGAGCGCGAGGGCCATCGCGATCATGACGCGCTGGCGCATGCCGCCGGAGAGCTCGTGCGGGTAGGAGCGCAGCCGGTCGCGTCCGACGCCGACGAGGTCGAGGAGCTGGGCGCTCTCCTCGGTCCGCTCGGCCTTGCTCATGCGGGGCCGGTGCGTCTCGAACACGTCGCCGAGCTGCTTGCCGATGTTGGCGACCGGGTTGAGCGCGTTCATCGCCCCCTGGAACACCATCGACGCCTTGTCCCACCGGAACCGGCGCATCGCGTCGTCGTCGAGCGCGTTGAGGTCGACGTCCTCGCCCGACTCGTCGTGGAAGATCGCCGACCCCGAGGGGATGACGGCCGGCGGCTTGAGCAGCCGCTGGATGCCGTACGCGAGCGACGTCTTGCCGCAGCCGGACTCGCCGGCGAGGCCGAGGATCTCCCCGCGGTGCAGCGTGAGGGAGACGTCGCTGACGGCCTCGACGGGCGGGTCGACGTCGTAGACCACGCTGAAGCTCGAGACGGTCAGCAGAGGTTCGGTGTTCACTCGTCCTACCTGTTTCTGTGCTGGGGGTTCGCGGTGCGTCGTGCTCTCGGGTGCGGGTCATACCGTCGCACCGCGGTGGGTGCGCCGGGAAGGTGTGGGGACCTTCCCGGCGCACCCTGCCGCACCCGGCTCGCGCGCCGTGGCGACGCGCGAGCCTAGGGCCTCACTCGGCCGGCTTGAGCTGGGTGAGGATGAGCACCGAGGTCGGCTGCGTCGGGTCCGCGTTGATGTACGGGTCGTCGTCGCTCGGCCAGCCCACGTAGTTGCGGGTGTTGAACTGCGAGATGAACGGACGCGTGCCGATCGGCATGACGGGGACCTCGTCCACGAAGATCTTCTGCGCCGCGGCGATCGCCGTCGCACGCTCCTCGTCCGACGTGGCGGCGAGGTACGCGTTGAGCGCCGCGGTGGCCTCCGGGCTGTCGAAGCGGCCGAAGTTGTAGTCCGCGGCCTCGCCGATCGGCTTGAGCCAACGGGCGTCCATCGTGTCGCTGTAGATGTCGTACGGCGTCGCGCCGGTCTCGGTCCAGTGCAGGATCGCGTCGAAGTCGCCGGTGCCCTTGGCGGCCCACCACGAGTCGGAGTCGGGCGTGTCGACCGACGCCTCGACGCCGATGGCCTTCACGGACTCGGAGATCAGGCTGATGCCGGTGACGTAGTCGTTCCAGCCCTGGGGGACGGAGAGCTGGAAGGTGACGGGCTCGCCGTCGGGGTCGATCAGGGCGTCGCCCTGGTAGGTGTAGCCCGCGTCGGTGAGCACCTTCTTGGCGCCCTCGACGTCGACCTCGTACTCCTCGCCCGCGAACTCGTCCGAGATGAACGGGTCACCGGCGGGGGTGGGCAGGCCCGTGACCGAGGTGAGCAGCGGGACGCCGCCCTCGCGGGCGATCTGCTGGTGCTGCTCGCGGTCGATGACCATGTTGACGGCCTGGCGGAACGCGACGTCGTCGAACGGCTTCTTGGTCGTGTTGACGAACATCGCGTCGATGCCCAGGCCGGCGGGGGCCCAGTACACGTTGTGCTCCGGGTCCTTGTCCACGAACGCCGACTGCACGTTCGGGAGGGCCGCCTGCGCCCAGTCCGCGTCGCCGTTGGCGAGCGCCGTCGTCAGGGCGCTGTTGTCGTTGTACGACACGTAGTACAGCGTCGGGACCGCGAGCTCGCCGCCCCAGTAGTCGTCGCGCGCGTCGAGCTGCACGCTCTCCGTGCTGAAGCTGGTCAGCGTGTACGGGCCGGTGCCGACGGGCTCGGGGTTCGTCTCCGTGGTCGGGTCGGCGACCTTCTCCCAGACGTGCTTCGGGACGACGAAGCGGTGCAGGACCTTGTCCTGCTTCACGTACATGGGGGTGTTGAAGGTGACGGTGACGACGTCGCCCTCGGTCGCGACGCTCTTGATGCCGAGCGCGGCGGTGTCGAGCGCGGGGTTGTCGACGAGGATCTGGTACGAGTACGCGATGTCGTCGGCGGTGAGGTCCTCGCCGTCGTTCCACTTCACGCCCTCGCGGGCCGTGAGCTGGACCGAGGTGTAGTCCTCCGACCACGTGATCTCGGACGCGAGCCAGGGGCGGACCTCGTCCGACGGGTTGACGACGTTGACGATGCCGACGGGCTCGTAGATCGCGTTGACGTAGCCGAGCTTGAGCGCGGACGAGTCGCCGATCCACGGGTTGTTCGACTCGGTCGCGATCGCGCCGTCCGGCTTCGCGATGGTGAGGGCGGCGCCCGCGCCGGAGCCGGTCGTCTCGTCGTCGTTGTTGCCGCCCGTCGACGAGCAGCCGGTCAGCACGAGTGCTGTCGCGATGCCGAGGGCGATCGCGGAGGCCTTCAACCTCATGAATCTCTCTCCTTCGAGGGAACATCGTCCCCGGCGCGGTGCCGGGGCGGTGGAACGTGGTGCGTGAAACGAATGGTGCGTGGGGCGCTGGGTCGCCCCGCTGGACCGCGGTCCGGGCTACTCCTGTTCGGTGGTGCTGTCCTGCACCCGGACCGCGGTGTCCAGGCGGAGGTCGTGGACGGAACGCCCCGCCCGGAGCCGGTAGGTACCGGCCGGGAGGTGCCAGCGTCCGCTGTCGGTGTCCCACACCTCGAGCTGACGGCGGGGGACGGTCACGGTGACGTCGGCGGTGGCCCCCACGGCGACGTCGACGACGGCGAACCCGCCGAGCCAGCGGACCGGGCGGTCGCGCTCGGCGACCGGGGCCGACGCGGGCGCGACCGGGGGTTCGACGTAGACCTGGACGACCTCGCGGCCGTCGCGGGACCCGGTGTTGGTGACGCGGACCGTGAGGGTCACGTCGCCGTCGGGCGTGCGGGCGGGCAGGTGGTCCGGCCCGGAGGACGCGTCGTACGACCACGTCGTCCAGCCCAGCCCGTGCCCGAAGGGCGCGGCAGGGATCGCGCCCGAGCGCTCCCACGCGCGGTAGCCGACGTGGACGCCGTCGGTGTACTCGACGACCCCCTGGTCGGGGACCGCGTGGGGGACGGGGACGTCGGCCTCGGCGGCCGGGAGGGTCCAGGGCAGGCGGCCGGCCGCCTCGACGGCGCCCGCGAGCACGTCCGCGATCGAGTGCCCGGCCTCCTGGCCGGGGAACCAGACCCACAGCACCGTGCGTGCGCGGTCGAGCCAGGGGAGCAGCACGGGCGCACCCGCGTTCACGACGACGACCGCGTCCGGGTCGACGTCGAGGACCCGCTCGACGAGCTCGTCCTGGCGGCCGGGCAGCGCGAGCGAGGTGCGGTCCCAGCCCTCGGACTCGACCTCCTCGTTCGTCCCGACGACGACGACGGTCAGGTCGGCCGCGCGGGCGGCCTCGACGGCGTCGGCGATCTCCTGCTCGACGCTCGGCGCGGGGACGCGGTGGCGCAGCTCCGCGCGGACGAGGTTCCCGTAGCCCTGGGCGCGGGTGACGAGGAGCGACGCGGTGATCCGCACGCGACGCGGCGCGTCGACGTGCACGGTCGCGGGGGTTCCCGCCGGGTTGTTGATCGACGAGTCGAGGATGACCTCGACGCCGGAGCGGCGGTCGTCCTTCGCGACGACGACGCCGTCGATCTCGATCGTGTGGCCCGGGACCGTGCCGACCTCGAGCACGTGGTCGCCGGGCTCGTCGAGGAGGACGTCGACGTCGAGCACGACGGTGTCCACCTCGGCGGGCAGGTCGCGCAGGAACCCGTCCCAGCGGGGCAGGACGGACTTGCGGAGCGTCGCGCCCTCGGCGTCGAGCCAGGTCACCGCGACGGCGGCGCCGTCCGCGCTGCGTCCCTCCACGTCGAGGCGGGGGGCGAACCGGCGCGCGTCGCCGCCGCGGGCCACGGTGAGCGTGGCGTCGGGCCAGCGGGCGGCCAGGCCCTCGGCGGGGGTGACGACGTGCGCGGGGTTGACGGTCGAGCTGCCGCCGCCGAGCACGTGCGGGCGCACGGCGTTGGGGCCGACGAGCGCGATCGAGCGCGGGGCGGGGCGGTCCCAGACGGGGTTCTGGGCGTCCGAGCGCAGGACGACGGTGCCGGCGGCGGCGGTGCGGCGCACCAGGGCGCGCAGGTCGCCGTCGTGCGTGACCGGGCGGGCGGGCTCGTCGAGCGCGCCGACGCGGCGTGCGAGCAGGAGGATGCGCGCGACCTTGTCGTCGATCTCGCTCTCGGGCACGCGGCCGTCCTCGACCGCGCGGACGAGGGCGTCCTCCCACGGGCCGCCCGGGCCGGGCATGACGACGTCGAGCCCGCCGTTCGCGGAGAGCTCGGTCGTGTGCGTCGCGACCCAGTCGGAGACCACGGCGCCGTCGAACCCGAGCTCGTCCTTGAGGACGTCGGTGAGCAGGTGCCGGTGCCCGGTCATGGGGCCGGACTCCACGCCGTCGTCCACCTGGTTGTAGGCCGCCATGACGGACCACGCGCCCGCCGCGACCGCGTCCTCGAACGGGGCGAGGTAGATCTCGCGCAGGACGCGGGGGTCGACGTGCGACACGTACGACGTGCGCTGCGTCTCGGAGTCGTTGGCGACGTAGTGCTTGACGCACGCCGCGACGCCCTGGTCCTGGAGGCCGCGCACGACGCCGGTGCCGATCTGGGCCGTGAGGTACGGGTCCTCGGAGTAGCACTCGAAGTGCCGGCCGCCGACGGGCGTGCGCTGGATGTTGACCTGGGGCGCGAGGACGACGTCGACGCCGTGCGTGCGCGCCTCGCGGGCGAACGCCTGACCGGTCTCGTGCGCGGCGGCCCGGTCCCAGGTCGCGCCGATCGCGCTGGGGGACGGGAAGAGGATCGAGGTCTCGCCCTCGACCTCGCTCGTGCCGCGGACCCCGACGGGCCCGTCGGACATGACGACGGGGCGCAGCCCGAGCTCGTCCAGGGCGTGCAGGCGCCACATGGACTGGCCGGTGAGGAGGCGGACCTTCGCGCGGAGGGTCAGCTCCTGCGCACGGGTGCGCAGGGTGTCGAGCTCCGCGGGGTCGCGCTCTCCCGCGAGGGACTGCGATGTCACGTACGTGCTCCTCGTCGTCGAGTCGTCTGTCGAGCGGAGAACTTACCGTGCAGTCAGTAAGTTGGCAAGAATCTGCGTTTCCGCAGGTCAGATCGATATCTGACCGTGACCTTTGCCGGGAGTGTGGCTCGGAGGCGCCGCCGCGTGCGTAGGATCACCCCCGGACGGCGACGGACCGAGGACGCGCTCGGTGCCGGGACGCCGACGTCGGCGCCGACGGTGGCGCACCGGGCACCACGACGAGGAAGTGACGAGGCGATGACCACGAGCAGGCGGCGCCCCCGCGTGCGGGAGGAGACCCTCCGGCGCCGCGAGGAGATCCTCAAGGCCGCCATGGCGACCTTCGGGAGCAAGGGCTACCACAACGGTCCCCTGGCGGAGATCGCGGAGCAGGTCGACATGACCCACGCCGGGATCCTGCACCACTTCGGGTCCAAGGACCATCTCCTCCTCGAGGTGCTGCGCTACCGCGACGAGAGCGACGTCGCCGGCCTCGACGGGCAGCACATCCCGGGCGGCATCGACATGTTCCGCCACCTGGTCCGCACCGCGTTCCTCAACGCGCAGCGCGCCGGGATCGTGCAGACGTACGCCGTCCTCTCCGCCGAGTCCGTGACCGACGACCACCCCGCGCGCGCCTTCTTCCAGGGCCGGTACCGCACGCTGCGCAGCGAGGCCGTCGAGGCGTTCGAGGCGTTGTGCGTCGAGCGCGGGGTGAGCGTCCCCGCGACCGTCCGGCACGCGTCGGCGTCGATCCTCGCCGTCATGGACGGCCTCCAGGTCCAGTGGCTCCTCGATCCCACGCAGGTCGACCTCGGCGAGGCGAGCCAGTTCGCGATCGAGGCGATCGTGACCGCGGTGCTCGACCCCCGCCCGTCCCCGCTCGGGGCGCTCCCGGTGGCCGCGGAGGAGGGCGGCGCCGTCGGTGACGCCGACACCCACGCCGATTCCGATGCCGACGAGGGCGCCAGGGCCGCGGCCGCCCGGCCCGTGGAGGCCGCGACGGCCTGACGGCCGCAGGCAGGAGTCCTCGGGGCTGGTCCCGCGGCCTCGGACCTTCGGTCCCGGCGGGTCGCGACCACGGGCCCTGGGCGGGCGCGGCGGACGACGGCGAGGATCGAGGTCGTGCAGACCCTCGCCCAGGCGTTGACCACCCAGTCGGAGGCGGCCCGGAAGAAGGTCGGCTCGGCGAGACGCCCGGCGCGCTACCTCGTCGCCGCGATGCTCGCCGGCGCGTACATCGGCGTCGGCGTCGTGCTCATGGTCGCGACGGCCGGGCCGTTCCTCGCGGCCGGCTCGCCGGGGGAGCGGCTCGTCGCGGGCGGCGTGTTCGCCGCGGCCCTGACCCTCGTCGTGTTCGCCGGTGCCGAGCTCGCGACCTCCGCGATGATGATCCTCGCCCAGGGCGTCGCGACGCGCGCCGTCCGGCTGCGCGACGCCGTCGTCACGCTCGCTCTGTGCCTCGTCGGCAACCTCGCCGGCTCGATGCTCTTCGCGTTCGCGGTCACGAAGGCCGGCGTCCTGCACTCCAACGCGGCCGCGGGGGAGATGGTCGCGTCGATGCTGCGCGCGAAGGCCCACGAGACCGGCGGCGAGCTCTTCTTCCGTGGCGTCCTGTGCAACCTCCTCGTGTGCGCCGCGATCTGGGCCTGCGGCCGCCTGCGCTCCGAGGCGGGCAAGGCGATCGTCCTGTTCTGGGCGATCCTCGCGTTCATCGCCTCCGGGTTCGAGCACGTCGTCGCCAACATGACGACCTTCTCGCTCGGCCTCCTCGGCGACCTGGGCCCGACGACGTGGGCCGACTTCGCCCGCAACCTCACCTGGGTCGGCCTCGGCAACCTCGTCGGCGGCGCCCTCGTCGTCGGCCTCGCCTACGTCGTCGTCGCCGGCCCCTCGGCGAGTCCCGGGCGTGATGCGCGCTCCACGGACCCGCACCCGGACCCGGTCGCGCTCCCCATGCCCGCGCTCCGGCGGGTGACCGCGCCCCTCGACCGGAGCCACCGCGCGGGCTGACGCCGCGCCGCCCGGGCCCGCATGGCGGGACGGGCTTGGCCGGACCGCGGGACGCGTGCGTATCATCGATCGACCCACAAGCACCCGGCGGGCCGTTGAGAGAGACGGAGGCCGGCGACAGATGGAGCAGCACGTGGCACTTGTCGTGCAGAAGTACGGCGGTTCGTCGGTATCGGACGCCGAGAGCATCAAGCGCGTGGCCAAGCGCATCGCGCAGACCAAGCGGGCGGGGCACGACGTCGTCGTCGTGGTCTCGGCGATGGGCGACACGACGGACGAGCTCATCGACCTCGCGCAGCAGGTCACCCCCCTCCCGCCGCAGCGCGAGATGGACATCCTCCTCACCGCGGGCGAGCGCATCTCGATGTCGCTGCTCGCGATGGCGATCAACAGCCTGGGCGTCAAGGCCAAGTCGTTCACGGGCCAGCAGGCCGGCGTCATCACCGACGCCGTGCACGGCAAGGCGCGCATCGTCGACGTCGTCCCGCACCGCATCCGGGAGACGATCGAGCGCGGCCAGGTCGCGATCGTCGCGGGCTTCCAGGGCGTCACGCAGTCGACGAACGACGTGACGACGCTCGGTCGCGGCGGGTCGGACACGACGGCCGTCGCGCTCGCGGCGGGCCTCGACGCCGACGTGTGCGAGATCTACACCGACGTGGACGGCATCTTCACGGCCGACCCGCGCATCGTGCCGAGCGCGCGCAAGATCGACCGCATCACGTACGAGGAGATGCTCGAGATGGCGGCGAGCGGGGCCAAGGTCCTCGCGCTGCGCTGCGTCGAGTACGGCCGCCGGTACGGCGTGCCGATCCACGTCCGCTCGTCGTTCAGCGGCAAGGAGGGCACGTTCGTCAGCGCGGACGCCTACTCCGTGACCCGCCCCGCCGACGACGCCCCCAGCTCCGCAGACCTTCCCGAGGAGACCGTCATGGAAGACCCGATCATCTCCGGCGTCGCGCACGACCGCAGCGAGGCCAAGATCACCGTCGTCGGGGTGCCTGACGTCCCCGGGACAGCCGCGCGCATCTTCGAGGTCGTCGCGGGCTCGGGCGTGAACATCGACATGATCGTGCAGAACGTGTCGGCCGCCCGGACGGGGCTGACCGACATCTCGTTCTCGCTTCCCGAGGGCGACGGCCCGGCCGCGATGTCGGCGCTGTCCGCGCTCCAGGGCGAGATCGGGTTCGACTCGCTCCAGTTCGACGACCAGATCGGCAAGCTGTCGCTCGTCGGCGCGGGCATGAAGTCCCACCCGGGCGTCTCCGCGAAGCTCTTCGGCGCGCTGCGCGACGCGGGCATCAACATCGAGATGATCTCCACCTCGGAGATCCGCATCTCCGTCGTGACCCGTGAGGACTCGCTCGACGACGCGGTGCGCGCCGTGCACACCGCGTTCGAGCTCGACGCCGCCGACGGCGAGGCCGTCGTCTACGCCGGCACCGGCCGCTGAGAGGACTGGACATGACCACCGAGAACCGTCAGGGCCTGCACGTCGCCGTCGTCGGCGCGACCGGCCAGGTGGGCGCCGTCATGCGCCGCCTCCTCGAGGAGCGCGACCTCCCCGTCGCGAGCATCCGCTACTTCGCGTCGGCGCGCTCCGCCGGGTCGACGCTCCCGTGGCGCGGGACCGACGTCGTCGTGGAGGACGTCGCCGCGACCTCGACCGACGACCTGCGGGGGATCGACGTCGCGCTCTTCTCCGCGGGCGGCGCGACGTCGAAGGCGCAGGCCGAGCGCTTCGCCGAGGCGGGCGCCGTCGTCATCGACAACTCGTCCGCGTGGCGCATGGACCCGGACGTCCCGCTCGTCGTCTCCGAGGTCAACCCCGCCGCGCTGCGCGAGGCGCGCAAGGGCATCATCGCCAACCCGAACTGCACGACCATGGCCGCGATGCCCGTGCTCAAGCCGCTCGCGGACGAGGCCGGGCTGGAGCGCCTGATCGTCGCGACGTACCAGGCCGTGTCCGGCGCCGGTCTCGCCGGCGCGGAGGAGCTGCGCGCACAGGCCGTCGCGGGGGCGGCGGCCGAGGGCACGGGCGCCGGGCTCGTCGGGCTCGTGCACGACGGCGGCGCGGTCGCCTTCCCCGAGCCCGCCGTCTTCCCGCGCAACGTCGCGTTCAACGTCGTCCCGCTCGCCGGGTCGATCGTCGACGACGGGCAGGAGGAGACGGACGAGGAGAAGAAGCTCCGCAACGAGTCGCGCAAGATCCTCGGCCTGCCGTCGCTGGCGGTCGCCGGGACCTGCGTGCGCGTCCCGGTGTTCACCGGCCACTCGCTCGCGATCCACGCGGAGTTCGGCGCCGCGATCACGCCCGACCGCGCGCGCGAGATCCTGGCGTCCGCGCCGGGCGTGGTGCTCGCGGACGTCCCGAACCCGCTCGAGGCGGCCGGCAAGGACCCCTCGTTCGTCGGCCGCGTCCGCACCGACCAGTCCGTCCCCGACGGCCGTGGCCTCGTCCTCTTCGTCTCGAACGACAACCTCCGCAAGGGCGCCGCGCTCAACGCGGTGCAGCTCGCCGAGCTCGTCGCGCAGGACCTCGACGCCGTCCGCGCGGCGTTCGCCGGAGAGTTGGCACAGAACCCGGTCCCCGCCCCGGAGACGGCCTCCGCCTGACGCTGAGCCGGAACCTTGATCACCCGAGCCAGGGCACTGGTCAACCGAGGTAGGCCCAGGTCGCCCGACCTGGGCTCTACCTCGTTCAGGGACCTACGTGGTGCGGCTCAGCACCTGGAGCACGCGGGGTGCGAAGAAGCGGCGCTTGTACGCGTCCGGGTCGACGACGTCGAGGATGCCCAGCTCGACCAGCTGCCCGACGAGCTTGTTCGCTCTCCCGTACGAGACGCCGAGCTCGGCCTCGACCTTACGCACGGTGAAGGTCGGGTTGGCCACGGCGAGGTCGACGAGCGCGTGCGCTGAGTCGGCGCGCAGCGGCGACGCACGGATCGTGTCCTTCAGCTCCGCCTGGACGGCTACGAGCGCGACCATTTCGTGTCGGGTGGTGTCTGCAGCCTGCCGTAGCCCTTCGGCGAAGAACCGGAGGTAGGAGTCCCAGTCGTTGCGGGTGCTCACCCCGAGCAGGTGGTCGTAGTACCGGCCACGACGCGCCTCGAACCACGGGGAGACGGTGAGCGTCGGTTCTGCGAGGACGTTCGTGCTCTGGAGATGCAGGACGATCAGAAACCGTCCGACACGACCGTTGCCGTCACGGAAGGGGTGGAGCGTCTCGAACTGGTAGTGGGACATACCGGCTGCCACCACAGGGTCGATCGCGCCGCGGTGGTCCGAGCGCATCCAGTCCACGAGATCGCGCACGCCGGCCTCGAGCTGGTGTCCACCGGGCGCGGGGACGAATCGCGCGGCTTCCACGGGGAATCGGACCGCGACGGCGTCCTCTCGTCGACCGATGACGACCTGCCCGTCGCGGAGTCGGCCGGACTGCGACTCGAGCGGCGTATCGGCCATCAGGATTCCCTGGAGCTCGCTGAGCATGGTGACGGAGACGGGCCAACCGTCAGCGATGCGAGCGAACCCGGCGTTCGCCATGCGGACGTAGTTGAGGATCTCGACGAGCTCGGCGGAAGCGGGATCGTCGTCATCCGCGGTGAACACCTCGGCGAGGGGGGCGTACGTCCCTTCCAGAGCGGACGTGCTCTGCGCCTCACGGCGGAGGGTCGGCAGCCGGAGCAACGTCGGGTGGGGGAGCTGGCGCCCCGTGCTGTCGAGCGCAGCCAGAGCTGCACGAGCCTCCGCGACGGCCAGGTACGTCGAGGGTGTGAGATCCGGCATCGTCGTCGACAGCGGTTCAGGGATGAACGCCTTGTGCTCCCACGAACCCAGCACCGGATCGCTGCCCCGGATCGTGACAAGTTCCCCCGGCGAGCTGTTCACGAACACGCTGAGATCCACAATGTCACTCTAGGGCCCGATGAGTGACATTGCGAGCACCTGTATGTTCCTTGTGGACAACAGGGGAGCGCGGACCGGGCCAAGAGGTCCCCGGCCAACCCGCGTCTGCCGACGTTGCTCGACATCGCCAAGGCGCTCGACTGCGACGCCACCGACCTGGTCGCCGGTCTCACCCGCGACCGCACCGGACGTCGAGGCTGATCGCCTGGCGCTGCCTGGACCCGGGTGTCCGCACGGAACTGCGCCACGACGTGCGGACGCCGCCGGGGTCTTCCCGCGGCGGCGCCGTACCGATCGGCCGGAAATCAGCCCTCGACCAGGCGTGCCATGTTCTCTCCGTCGGCGAGGCCGACGATGTTGCCGGCCGGGTCGGTGAACCAGGCCCCGTCGCCGCCCTCCATGAAGCCGCGCACGATGCCCTTGTCGTCCTGGTCGAACCCTTCGTAGCGCTCGAACGTCACGCCTTTCGCGGTGAGCTCGTCGACGACCTGGTCCACGTCGTCGACGGTGAGGTGCATGACCGTGAAGGCGGCCGGCCGATGGTCCTCCTTCGGGTACACGAACACGTCCGAACCGCCCCCGAGGTGCAGCACCAGACCACCCCCGTCGTCGAGTGCCGTGACGGGGAGCCCGAGGGTTCCTCCGTAGAAATCGCGCGCCGCGTCGAGGTCGTCCGCCGAGAAGCTGGAGAACCCGCGCCGAATGGTGACCATCGTCGTCTCACTCCTTCGTGACCGCCGGCGGCCGGAGGGCGTGACCCGCCGCGGACGCCGGATCCTCCCAGGGTCCCACCGTGCGCCCGTCGTGGGTACCGCCCAGAGCGGGTGATCGAGCACGTGCCAGCCGGCGTCGCGGCCTCGACCACCGTGCAGGTGCTCATGGCCAGGCCTCTACCTCGCGGGACCAGGGCTCTACCTGGCGCGAGCGGGGTTGCGAGACCGCCTGGATCTGTGGTTCATTAGTGGAGTAATGAACCACAGAGCACGCGAGGCGGGAGAGGATGGGGCCCATGTTCGACGGACCGGAACCCATCTACCTCCAGATCGCGCAGATGATCCGGGCGCAGGTGCTCGCAGGGGAGCTCGCGGAGGAGGAGCAGGTCATGTCGACCACGCAGTTCGCGACGACGTTCCGCATCAACCCGGCGACCGCGGCCAAGGCGTTCGCCGGTCTCGTCGACGAGGGCGTCCTCTACAAGCGCCGCGGCCTCGGCATGTTCGTCGCCCCGGGGGCGCGGGAGAAGCTGCTCGCCGACCACCGCGCCCGGTTCTTCGACGAGGTCCTCGCCCCCGCGCTCGCGCAGGCCGACCTCCTCGACATCCCGACGGCCGAGATCGTGGACTACGTCCTCGGCCGGCCGCGACCCGCCGGCACGTCCGGCGACCAGAGCACCGGCCCGACCACCGACCCCACCCCGAGGTGAGACCCGTGACCGCCCGGCCCGCCCGCCGCACCCCCGACCAGACCCCGACCACGACGGCCCCAGAACCCTTCGCCGCCGAGGTGCGCGACGTCGTCGTGCGCTACTCGCGCAGCGACGACGACCCCGCGCTCGACGGCGCGACGCTCACGATCCGGCCCGGCGTCATCACCGGCCTGCTGGGCCGCAACGGCGCGGGCAAGACGACGCTCGCCGCCCTGCTCGCGGCGTTCCGCCGCCCCACGGCCGGAACGGTGCGCGTCGGACCGGCGGGCGAGCTCGAGGACCCGTTCGAGAACGTGTGGGCGACCATGCACACCCAGCTCGTCCGCGAGAGCGGCGACGTCTGGGAGACGGACAAGGCGAGCGACACGCTCGAGTACTACGCCGACCTGCGCCCGCACTGGGACGCGGACCTCGCCGCGCGCCTGCTCGACGAGCTCGAGGTCGACGTCCGCAAGAAGCCCACCGAGATGTCGCGTGGCAAGCGCTCGGCGCTGGGCGCGGTGATCGGCCTGGCGTCGCGCGCGCCGCTCACGATCTTCGACGAGGTCTACCTCGGCATGGACGCGCCGAGCCGGTACGCGTTCTACGACGCGCTCGTCGCCGACTACGCCGAGCACCCGCGTACGGTCCTGCTGTCGAGCCACCTCATCACCGAGGTGGAGCGGCTCTTCGAGGACGTGGTGATCATCGACCGCGGTCACGTCCTGCTCGCCGAGAACGCCGACGACGTGCGCGCCCGGGGCGTCAGCCTCACCGGCCCCGCCGAGGTGGTCGAGCGGCACGCGGCCGGTCGCGAGGTGCTCGCGCGGCAGCGGCTGGGCGGCACGGCCCAGGTGACGCTCTTCGGCACGTTCGCCGACGGCGAGCGGGCCGCGGCCGCGGAGGCCGGGCTCGAGGTCGGCGCCGTCCCCGTCCAGGACCTGTTCGTCCACCTCACCCGCACCGTGCGCGCCGGGAACGGCACCGGTGCCGACGCCGAGACGGAGGCGCGATGACCGCCACGACCCACCGCACCGCCGAGCGCCGGGCCCTCGAGTCCGCCGCCCATCGGCGTGGCGTCAACGCCGTCGCCTGGTACTTCGTCGTCGGCACCTGGTACGTCGGGGTGTGGTTCTGGGCCATCGCCCTCGCGGTCGGGGCGCTCATCCTCTGGATCATGCAGCGCAACGACGACGTCAGCATCGAGGCCGTCGGAGGAGTCGCCGGCTCGGCGAAGTTCTTCCTCTTCGTGATGGGCATCATCCTGCCGCTCATGACGATCGCCGTGCACGTCGCGTCGGGCGGCACGCGCCGCTCGTACACGCACGGGCTGTGGATCGGCGCCGTCGTGTCGGGCATGACGTTCGGCGTCGCGAGCGCGCTCGTGAAGTGGGGGGAGTGGACGCTGTTCCGGCGCGCGGGGTGGGTGACCGAGCCCGAGCTCGGGCAGCTCTACGGCGACGGCTCGCAGGTGGGCCTCGTGCTCCTCGTCGAGGGCATCTTCTGCGTCGTGTACTACCTGGCCGGGATGGTCGTCGCCGCCGGCTTCTACGGGTTCGGGTTCCTGCGCGGGGTGCTCCTCGTCCTCGCGTCGCTCGTCCCGGTGGTGCTGACCGAGGTCTTCCTCCGCTCCGGCTTCTTCGGCCACGCGCTCGCGCGCGCGGTCGGTCTCGACGGCACGCCCGTCTGGCTCGCCGTCCTCGGCGGGGCGGCCGGGGTCGTGCTCGCCGCTCTGCTCCTGCGCGTCGTCCTGCGGGGCGTCGCGATCCAACCGGTCGAGTTCGCCGCGAGCGCGAGCGGCTGACCGGCGCACCGCACCCACCGTTCACCGAGAGCCCTCCGGGCGGCGCCCCGCGCCGCGCGTGGGTCTCGCACACCCTCGTGGAGGTCAGCATGAGACCCGCACCACCGCCCACCGGCGGCGCGACCGTCGCGTCGCCCGCCCCGACCACCCGCCCGTCGGCGGGCGCGTCGCCCGTCGTCGAGGTCCGCAACCTGCGCAAGACCTACCCGGGCCCGACGGGCCGGGGGGACGCAGCCGCCCGCAAGGTCGCCGTCGAGGACGTGAGCTTCAGCGTCGAGGCGGGTGAGATCTTCGGCATCCTCGGACCCAACGGGGCCGGGAAGACGACCACCGTCGAGTGCCTCGCCGGGCTGCGCGAGGCCGACGGCGGCACGGTCCGCGTGCTGGGCGTCGACCCGCAGACGGACCCGGCGGCCGTGCGCGACGCCGTCGGGGTCCAGCTCCAGGAGGCGGCGCTCAACGAGAAGATCACCGTCGAGGAGGCGATGCGTCTCTTCGCGTCGTTCTACGCGTCGCCGTCGGACGTGGAGGAGCTGCTCGACCTCCTCGACCTCGCCGAGCACCGGCGCGTCGCGTTCGCCAAGCTCTCCGGCGGGCAGAAGCAGCGCCTGTCGATCGCGCTCGCCTTGGTGGGCAACCCGCGCGTCGCGATCCTCGACGAGCTGACGACGGGCCTCGACCCCGCCGCGCGCCGCGCCACCTGGGAGCTCGTGGAGCGCGTGCGCGACCGCGGCGTGACGATCCTGCTCGTCACGCACTTCATGGACGAGGCCGAGCGCCTGTGCGACCGGCTCGTCATCATCGACCACGGCCGGATCGTCGCGCAGGGCACGCCCGCGGAGCTGATCGACGCGGTCGACACCTCGCGCACGGTGCGCCTGCGCGTCCCCCCGGCCGACCACGACCTCACCCTCCACACGCTCGCGGGCCTCGCGGACGTCGAGCGCGTCGAGGTCGTGCCGACGTCAGGACGCGAGATCGAGGTGGCCGGCACGCGGCGGGTGCTGCTCGCCGTCGTGCTCGCGCTCGCCGAGCAGGAGGTCGTGCCCGACGACGTCCGGACCGTCTCCCGGTCCCTCGAGGACGTGTTCGTCGCCGTGACCGGCCGCACCTACGACCCGGACGCGCCCGTCGCCCGGCCGACCCGAGGGGAGTCCCGATGACCGCCACGACCCTGACCGCCGACGTCGCCCCCGCCCGCCGCAGCAGCGGCTGGCGCGGGTTCGGTGTGCTGCTCGCGACGGAGTCGCGGCTCTGGCTGCGCGACACGGGCACCGTGTTCTTCGCGCTCGTGTTCCCGACCGTCCTGCTGATCGGCGTCGGCTTCGCGATCCCGGGGATGCGCACCCCCATCGAGGACGCGCCCCCGCCGTGGCTCGGGCTCACGCCCGTCGCGCTGTACGTCCCGGTGGTCCTCGCCGCCGCGATCGCGACGCCCGCCCTGACCACGATGCCGGTCTACTTCGCGACGTTCCGCGAGAAGGGTCTGCTGCGCCGGCTGTCCACGACGCCCATGCGGCCGCAGGGGATCGTCGTCGCGCACCTCGTCATCAACCTCGTCGCGGTCGTCGTGGCGTCGGCGGTCGCGCTCGTCGTCGGACAGCTCGTGTTCGGGCTCGTCGCGCCGCAGAACGCGGGGACTGTCGTGCTCGCGTTCGTCCTCGGCGTCGCGTCGATGTACTCGCTCGGCACGCTCATCGCGGCGCGCGTGCCCAAGGCGAGCACGGCGTCGGCGATCGGGACGCTCGTCTACTTCCCGCTGCTGTTCCTCTCGGGGCTGTGGACGCCCGGCCCGATCATGCCGGAGGCCGTGGCCCAGATCGGGAAGTTCACGCCGCTCGGGGCCGCGTCGCAGGCGATGACCGCAGGCTGGTTCGAGTCCGGGTTCCCGACCGTGCAGGTGGTCGTCATGGCCGTGTGGACCGCCGTCCTGCTGCCGCTCGGCATCCGGCTCTTCCGCTGGAGCTGAGGCTCAGATCGCCCGCGAGCCCAGCTCGCGGGCGATCTCGGCGAACCCGCGGACCTCGGGGGTCTCGCGGTCCCGCAGCCAGACGAGCACCCACTCGGTGTCGGGGACGTCGACGATCGGCACGTACACGACGCCGGGGTGCGTGTAGTACCGCCGCACGTGCGCGTTGAGCGGGGTGACGGCCTCGCCCGCGGCGACCACGGTCAGCACCTCGTGGAACGTGCGCGCGACCGGGCCGCGCAGCACCGGCCTGCCTGACGGCGTGCGGCGGGGCACCATCGCCTCCTCCCAGTACGTGGGGACGCCCGCGCCGAGCTCGAGCACGACGTGGTCTCCGAGGACCTCGACCGACACCGCGTCCTCGCCCGCGAGCGGGTGCCCCGCCGCGACGGCGAGGACGCGGCCCTCCGTGAGCACTCGAGGGCCTACGACGACGTCGGGCTCCCGGACGGGGGCCCACGTCACCTGCAGGTCGGCCTCGCCCTCGCGCAGCGCCCCGAAGGGGTCCGAGAAGTGGAACTCGCGCCGCTCCACCGAGCACCCCGGGTGCCGGGCCCCGAACGCGTCCACGACCGGCTGCAGCTCGTGGCCGACGATGCCCATCGCGGCCACGCGCAGCACCCCGACCGGCCGCTCTCCCGTGCGGCTGGCCGCGGCGATGCCCGACTGGATGAGCTCGTACCCCTGGCGCAGGTCGTCGCGCAGCCTCGCTCCGACGGGCGTCAGCTCGACGCGCCGGCTCGTGCGCTCGAACAGGGTGGTCCCCATCCGCCGCTCCTGCCGGCTGATCGCCTGGCTCACGCGCGCGGGCGAGACGTGGAGCCGTTCCGCGGTCCTCCCGAAGTGCAGCTCGTCGGCGAGCGTCAGGAAGATCTCGATGTCCCTCAGCTCCACGCGGCCACCTCTACCTCTGCCTCCGTCTCCGTGCACCGTTCACGCCGGGTGAACGATCCACCCAGCATGCGTCATTGATGACGAATCGGTGGAATCCGAGGCTGGAGCCATGAGACGACTCACCTACTTCGTGGCCCTGTCCATCGACGGCTTCCTGTCCGGCCCCGACGACGAGGTCGACTTCTACCCGTCCTCCGACGCGTACAGCGTGCGCATGATCGACACGTTCCCGGACGTGCTGCCCACGCACGGACGCCGCCAGCTCGGCGTCGACGACCAGCCCAACCGGACGTTCGACACCATCGTCATGGGTCGGCGGACCTACGAGCCCGCGCTCCACCTCGGGATCACGAGCCCGTACGCGCACCTGCGCCAGTACGTCGTCTCGACGTCGCAGCCCGAGCTTGACCCCGCGGTGACGATCGTGCGCGACGACCCGGTCGCGCTCGTGCGCGCGCTCAAGGCCGAGGACTCGCCGCTCGACATCTATCTCGCGGGCGGCGGTGTCCTCGCGGGCGCGCTCCTCGACGAGATCGACCGGCTCGTCGTCAAGCTCTACCCGGTCGTCGCGGGCGCCGGGCGGAACGCGTTCGGCGCGGTCGCGTTCCGGCCCACGACCTACGACCTCACCGACGTCGCCACGTTCGAGGGCGGCAACGCCGTCCTCACCTACGACCGTGCCTGAGCGCGTCCCTGCGCGCGTGCTCCGGCGCCGCGCGTCGATCCTCACGGCGCGAGCGGTCGTGACCGTCCGGCTCCTGCGGCCGCACTGCCGCCGTCGTGCGCGCCGTCGGGCCGGGGCCGGGGACGCCGGCGCGGTCCTCGACGGTGCGCTCGACGATCCCGGTCTCGGTCCCAGTCCCGGTCCCGACCGCGGCCCCGCGCGCCCACCCCGGGCGAGGCCGCGAGGGCGCACCTAGCCTGGCCGGCATGAGGCCGTTCCTGCTGCTCGCGTCGCGCGCGGAGGACCCCGCCGCGGACGGCGAGCACGCGGCCGTGCTCCGGTACTCCGGGCTGGACGCGGGCGCGCTGCACCGCTCCTGGACGAGATCGTCGAGCGCGACCTCCCGTTCCTCGGCGCGTGCTACGGCGTCGGGACGCTCGGGCTGCACGAGGGCGCCGTCCTCGACGACACCTACGCCGAGCCCATCTCGCCCGTGACGATCCGGCTCACCGCCGAGGGCCGCGCCGACCCGCTGCTCGCCGACCTGCCCGACGCGTTCGAGGCGTACGTCGGGCACAAGGAGGCCGTGACCCGGCTGCCGTCGCACGCGGTGCTGCTCGCGACGTCGGAGGCGTGCCCGGTCCAGATGTTCCGGGTCAAGGAGAACCTCTACGCCACGCAGTTCCACCCCGAGCTGGACCTGGACGGGATCCTCACGCGCATCGGGGTGTACGGCGACTACGGGTACTTCGCGCCCGAGACCGCGGGTGAGGTCGAGGCGGCCGTGCGCCGCGGCGACGTCTGGGCTCCGCACCGGATCCTCGCGGCGTTCGTGCGCCGCTACGCGCGCGACTGACGAGCAGGCGGTCGTGCCCGGCGTGGGACGGGTCAGCGGGCGGCGGGCGCCGGCTGGGCCTCGGGAGCGGGCGTCGCGTCGGCCTCCGCGGCCTCGAGCGCCACGGTGCGGCGGTGCGCCCGGACCGACCAGGCGACGGCGGCGGCCCACACGACGGCGACGAGCGCGAGCACGACGCCCTGGACCGCACCGTTCGCGTCGACCCAGTCGGAGCGCAGCAGCGTCCGGACGTTGGTGAGGACGATGACGCCACCGACCGCCGAGCCGAGGATGCGGGGAGGCAGCAGACGGACGAGCCAGGCCGCGATCGGTGCCGCGACCAGGCCGCCGAGCAGCAGCGCGCCGACCCACAGCAGGTCGATCCCCTGCGAGCCGAGCGAGAACAGGAAGCCGAGCGACGCGGCGACCGCGACGAGGAACTCGCTCGTGTCGATCGACCCGATGACCTTGCGCGGCTCGATCCGCCCCGACGCGAGCAGTGCCGGCGTCCCCACGGGCCCCCAGCCCCCGCCGCCCGTCGCGTCGACGAATCCCGCGACCAGACCGAGCGGGGCGAGGAACCGCTTGCGCAGCGGGAGGCCCTGCCGGCCCTTCGGCAGCCCGACGAACGTGAACCGGGACAGCACGTACACGCCGAGCGCCAGGAGGAGCAGCGACATGACCGGCGCGGCGAGCTCGGTCGACAGGTTCGACAGGAACGTGGCACCCGCGAACGCGCCGATCGCGCCCGGGACGCCGATCCGCACGACGACCTTCCAGTCCACGTTCCCGAACCGCCAGTGCGCCGCGCCCGACGCGAGCGTCGTCCCGATCTCGGCGAGGTGGATCGTCGCCGACGCCGCCGCGGGGTTCGTCCCGATCGCGAGCAGGAGCGTCGTCGACGTCACGCCGTACGCCATCCCGAGGCTGCCGTCGACGAGCTGCGCGCCGAGGCCCACGAGGGCCAGCAGGATGAGGGTCCGCACCGCGTCTCCTTGCTCGGGTGGCCGGGGCGGCCCCGACGTGTCCTGACAAGGTTGACCCGACGAGTCCAGTATGTGAAGCGTCGACCACATCGTGGGCCAGTGTTAACGGCCGCGCCGCGGGCTCAGCAGGTCAGGGGTTCTCCCAGGCGTCGGCGCGGGCGGCGAGGGCGTGGACGTCGTCGGGGAGGTCGCGGCGGACGACGTCGTCGATCGTCACGCGGTCGAGGACGTCGCGGACGCTCGCGCGCAGAGCGACCCACACCTCGAGGAGCGCGGCCGCGGAGCCCTCGTACTCGAGGCTCGGCGGGCGCTCGTCGCGCACTGTGACGAGCGGCCCGTCGACGGCGCGGAAGACGTCGGCGAGGGTCACCTCGGACGCGGGGCGCGCGAGGCGGTGGCCGCCGGAGCGGCCGCGGACGCTCGCGACGATGCCGGCGCGGCGCAGGTCGCCGAGGATCCGTTCGAGGAAGCTCACGGGCAGGCCCTGGCCCGCCGCGAGGTCCTCCGCCCGCACGGGGTCGCCGTGCGGGGACGCCGCGAGCTCGGCGCACGCCCGCACCGCATAGTCAGCCTTCGCCGAGACACGCATGAGGACATTGTGCCGTGCACGGGGTCGCGGACCGCCGTGCCGGGCCCGGTCAGCGTGCGATCTCACCCGCGTGGGCCCTGCTCACCGGTTCGGGTTCCCCCTACGCTGTGACCCGTGGACGTGCGCGAACGCAACAACGTGCGGGTCATGGGACCGCAGGGCGGCCCAACCATGGTCTTCGCGCACGGCTTCGGTTGCGACCAGTCGATGTGGCGCTTCGTCGCGCCCGCGTTCGCGACGGACCACCGTGTCGTGCTGTTCGACCACTCGGGCTGCGGGGCGTCCCACCCGTCGGCGTTCGACGCCGCGCGGCACTCCGAGCTGCGGGGCTACGTCGCGGACATGGTCGACGTCGTGGAGGACGTCGCGGACGAGCCGGTGATCCTCGTGGGCCACTCGGTGAGCGCGGTGATCGCGCTCCTCGCGGCGGCGGACCGTCCGGACCTCGTCGACCGCCTGGTGCTGGTCGGGCCGAGCCCCCGGTACATCGACGAGGAGGGGTACCGCGGCGGCTTCTCGGCCGAGGAGATCGACGAGCTGCTCGAGACGATGGACGCGAACTATCTGGGCTGGACGCAGGCGATGGCGCCGGTGATCGTCGGGAACCCGGACCGCCCCGCGCTGGGGGACGAGCTGGCGGAGGTCTTCCGGCGCAACGACCCGGCGATCGCGCGGCAGTTCGCGCGCGTGACGTTCCTCGGCGACAACCGGGCGGACCTGGCGCGCGTGCGCACCCCGGCGCTCGTCGTGCAGAGCCGGGAGGACGTGATCGCTCCGCCCGAGGTGGGGCGGTACGTGCACGAGCACCTGCCGGGGAGCGAGCTGGTCGTCATCGACTCGGTGGGCCACTGCCCGAACCTGTCGCACCCGGCGCTCCTCGTCGAGGCGATGCGCGACTGGCTCGGTGGTCCCTGATGGTGATGTCGCGCGGGGAGCGGTGGGTGCTCGCTCCCGTGGCGCTCCTGCTCCTCGACACGGAGGGGCGGGTGCTGGACGCGAACGACGAGTTCCTGCGGCTGCTGGACGTGCCCGATGTGGAGGCGGTCGCCGGGCGTCGGCTCGCCGACCTGCTCACGGTGGGCGGCCGCATCTACTGGGAGACGCACCTGGGCCCGCGCCTGCACATCGAGGGCCGGGTCGACGAGGTCGCGGTGGAGCTGCGGACGCCGCGGGGGCGCGAGCCCGTGCTGCTGACGGCGATCGGGCGGGAGGCCCGGGGCGAGCGGCTCGTCGAGGTCGCGATGCTGGGTGCGCGCGAGCGGTCCCGGTTCGAGCACGAGCTGGTCGAGGCCCGGCGCGCGGCGGAGGAGGCGGAGCGGCGCGTGCGTCTGCTGCACGGGATCGCCGCCGACCTGGCGAGCGTCGCCGGTCTCGACGGTGTCGCGTGGGTCCTGCTCCGGGCCGCGGTGACGATGCTCGGTGCGGGCGACGCCGCCCTCTGGACGGCCCAGGAGGGAGGGCCGCTCCGGCGCTGGGGCGGTGCCGCCGGGGTGACCGCCCCGACGATCGACGAGCTGGCCGAGGCGGTCGTGCGTGCGGACGGGACCGTCGTCGTCCCGCTGCGTACCGCCGGGGCGCTGCTGGGCGTCCTCGCCCTGGAGCCGCGCCGGGCGGCGGGCTCGGACCCGGTCGACCTCGGCACGGCCGCCGCGGCCGGGCAGCTCGCGGCGCTCGCGCTGGCCCGGGCGACGACCCACGAGCAGAGCGTGTCCGTCGCGAGCGAGCTCCAGGGCGCGATGCTCTCGGACGGGATCGTCGCCGACCCGCACGTGGAGATCGCGGCGTGCTACCGCCCCGGCGTCCACGAGCTGCAGGTCGGGGGCGACTGGTACGACACGTTCCGCGTCGCGCCGGACGTCGTCGCGCTCTCGGTCGGGGACGTGGTGGGGCGCGGGCTCAAGGCCGCGACCGCGATGGGGCAGCTCCGGACGGCGGTCCGTGCGGCGTCGGACACCGGCCTGCCGCCGGAGGAGGTCGTGGAGCGGCTCGACCGCTTCGTCGACCGGACCGGGACGGGATTCATGGCGAGCCTCGTGTACGGGGAGCTCGAGCTGCTCGAGGGGGTCCTGCGCTACACGTGCGCCGGCCACCTGCCGCCGCTCCTGGTGCGCGCGGACGGGTCGGCGGGCTACCTGTGGGAGGCCCGGTCCACGCCGCTCGGCGTCCGGGGCACGACGCCGCGCGTCGCCGACACGGTCACGCTCGCCCCGGGAGACCTGCTGCTCCTCTTCACCGACGGCGTCGTCGAGCGCCGCGACCGGCCGCTCGCGCTCGCGCTCGACGAGCTCGCGGAGATCGTCACGAACGCGCTCGGGGCCGGGCTGGCCGGTGCGGAGCTGCTGGAGGCGGTCGTCGCGCGCGCCCCGGAGGACGACGACGCGTGCCTCCTCGCGGTGCGCTGGCTCGGCCCGGAGGGGTCGGGTGAATCCGCGACGGAGACGTCGCGCGTCGGGTCAGCGGACGAAGAAGGGTCCGGCTGACGGGTCCGCGAGCCGGCCCAGCGCGTGGCCGAGGCGCTCGACCGTGGAGCGCGCGAGATCCTCGGGCAGGTCGTCCGGGGCGAACCACGCGACCGCCAGCGACTCGTCGTCCGCGACGTGCGCCGCTGCCGCGGCAGCGGCTGACACGGGTCGGCACAGGAACGCGAGGTCGAGGTACTGCGAGCGGTCGCCGTTCGGGTACTCGACCGGCGCGGTGACGGTCACCGCGACGAGCGCGTCCACGACGACCTCGACGCCCGTCTCCTCGCGCACCTCGCGCGCGAGGCCGACCGCGGGGTCCTCGCCGGGCTCGAGGATCCCGCTGATCACGGCCCACTGGCCGGTGTCGGCGCGCTGCCCGAGCAGCAGGCGGCCGTCGTCGTCCACCACGACGGCCGACACCCCCGGCATCCACAGGAGGTCGGTCCCGACGCGGGACCGCAGGGCGGCGACGAACTCGGGGATCGGCATGCCCCGAGCCTAGGCTCGCCCGCCGGTCCCGACCGACCGGCACGTGAGACGCGCCGTCCGACCCGCGGAGGCGCTGTGCTACGGTCACCCCGTGACTTCTCAGTGGTATTGGCGCTTTACGCAGGCTCCCGGTGGGGCCGTGCGGGCGTTCGCCTGACCACAGATCACCACCCGGAGCCAGCACAGGGCCTTGGACGCGGACCGCGTCCGGGCCCTTCGTCGTGAGACGGGCCGCTCCGGGACCACGGGCGGCAGCAGGCCGGTGAAGCGCCGCTGGGCACCGCTGGGCACTCCGACTCACGGCGGTCCCAGACCCCCGCCGCACAGACCAGGAGCCTCCCGTGACCAGCACGACCACCCAGCCCGAGACCGCGTCGTCCACCGCGTCGTCCGACCGCGCGACGAGTACCGTCGACCCCGTGGACAGCCCCGAGCTCCAGGCCCGCACGAGCGACCTGCGGGTCCGCGCGCTCGACGCGCTCCCCGCCCCGCGCACGATGCTCGCCGACCTGCCGCTCGGCGCCACGCGCAGCGACCTCGTGACGACGTCGCGCCGCGAGGTCCGCGACGTCCTCGCGGGCGACGACGACCGGCTCCTCGTCATCGTCGGCCCGTGCTCGGTGCACGACCCCGAGGCCGCGCTCGAGTACGCGGGCCGTCTGGCCGCCGTCGCGCACGAGCTCGCCGACGACCTCATGGTCGTCATGCGCGTGTACTTCGAGAAGCCGCGCACCACGGTGGGCTGGAAGGGCCTCATCAACGACCCGCACCTCGACGGGTCGCACGACGTGCACCACGGCCTGCGCCTCGCGCGCGAGGTGCTGCTGGGCGTGCTCGACGCGGGCGTCCCGGCCGCGTGCGAGTTCCTCGAGCCGACGAGCCCGCAGTACATCGCGGACGCCGTGTCGTGGGGCGCGATCGGCGCGCGCAACGCGGAGTCGCAGGTGCACCGCCAGCTCGCGTCCGGCCTGTCGATGCCCGTCGGGTTCAAGAACGCGACCGACGGCGACGTGCAGATCGCGGTCGACGGCTGTATCACCGCGGCGAGCGAGCACACGTTCTTCGGCATGGACTCGCTGGGACGCGCCGCCGCGGTCGAGACGGCGGGCAACCCGGACTGCCACGTCATCCTGCGCGGCGGCCGCTCCGGCCCCAACTACGGGGCCGACGACGTCGCGGCGGCGCTCGCGGTCGCGCGCACCTCCGGCCAGGGCGGGGTCACGGAGCACGGGCTGGTCGTGGACGCCTCGCACGGCAACTCGGGCAAGAGCCACGTGCGCCAGGCGGAGGTCGTGCGCGAGGTCTCCGCGCGCCTGGCCGAGGGCGAGCAGGGCATCACGGGCCTCATGATGGAGAGCTTCCTCGTGGCGGGCGCGCAGAAGCCCGCGCCGAGCGGCCTCGTGTACGGGCAGTCGGTCACCGACGCGTGCATCGACTGGGACATGACGGCCGACCTGCTGCGCGAGCTGGCCGGCGCGGTGCGCACGCGCCGCGCGCTCTGACACGACGGAGCCGCGCACCCATCCGCGAGGGCGTCGGCACCGAACCAGGGTCGTCCCGGACGGTCCGGGACGGTGGCGGCGGGAGGTCGGGTGCGGAGAGCGACGGTCGGTGGGCCGCAGCGCGTGAGCATGGCGCAGGTGCTGCAGACTGACCGGGTGCCACCTCCCGTGTCGACGAACCCGGCGGTCGACGCCGCGCTGTCGGCGTGCGCGGGCGGCGACCCCGAGACGTTCGCGCCCGTCTACGACGCGCTCGCGCCGGTCGCGTACGGCACGTGCCTCGGTGTCCTCCGGGACCCGGACCACGCGGCGGAGGTCGTGCAGGAGGTGATGGTCGAGGTGTGGCAGACGGCGGAGCGGTACGACGCGGCGCGCGGCTCGGCGCGCACCTGGGTCGCGACCCTGGCGCGACGGCGGGCCGTGGACCGCGTGCGCGCCGAGCAGGCGCGCCGCGACCGCGACCAGCGCGACGTGGACGCCTCGACGGCCGCGGCGCCGCGGGACGTCGTGGTCGAGGACGTCGAACGACGTCTCGAGGGTGCCGCCGTGCGGCGGTGCCTGGACTCGCTCACGGCGACGCAGCGGGAGGCGGTCGTGCAGGCGTACTACGGCGGCCTCACCTACCGCGAGGTCGCGGAGCGGCTCGACGCCGCCCTCCCGACCGTGAAGTCCCGGATCCGGGACGGGCTCCTGCGGCTGCGCGACTGCCTGGGGGTGCGCCGTGGCTGACGAGAGCTCGCCGCACGAGGCTGGTGCGGACGACCCGCGGGACGCCCGCGACCTGCTGCCCGCCTACGCGCTCGACGCCGTGGACGACGTCGAGCGGCGCGCCGTCGAGCGCCTGCTCGCGACCGACCCCGACGCGCGCCGGGAGCTCGACGAGTACCGCGACGTCGTCGCGGCGTTCGCGGTCGAGAGCGCCCCGCCGCCCGGGCTGCGCGACGCCGTGCTGGCCCGCGTCGCCGCGTCCGCCGGAACGGGCGCCGCACCGGGGACGGTGACGGGTGCGCCGTCCGATTCTGGTTCGGACGAGGCGCCGCGTACCGGGACGGACACGTCGGCCGGAGAGGGCACGGGGGACGGCGTGGTCGTCGATCTCGCGGCCGCGCGCCGCGCGCGCCGACGGCGCTGGACCGGGCTCGCGGCGGCGGTGGCCGCAGTGGTCGCGGTGGCCGTCCCGACGACGGTCGCGGTCCGTGCCACGCAGGAGCAGTCGCGCCTGCAGGAGCAGGCCGACGCGATCGCGCGGATGCTCGCCGACCCCGACGCGACGATCCTGCACGGCGACGTCGCGGGCGGCGGCCAGGCGTCGGTGCTCGCCGCGGGCGACGACATGTACTTCCGCGCGTCGGACCTTCCCGACGCCGGCGACGACCGCGACTACCAGCTCTGGGTGGTCGAGGCCGACGGCGCGGTCGTGTCGGCGGGCGTGCTCGACGTCCACGACGGCAGCACGTCCCGCCTCGTCCAGGACGAGCCGGGCGTCGGGATGGCCGTGACGGTCGAGCCGGCGGGCGGCTCGGAGCAGCCCACGGCGGACCCGGTGGTCGCGCTCGTCGGCTGAGCGGTGCGGCCCGGAGGGTCGGGACGCACGCGAGAGAACTCGTGCGGATCCCGACCCATCCACCCGGGGCAGCGCTCCGAACCCTCGGCATGACGCCCCGCACCGGCGGGGCGACGACCCGAGGGAGAGACCGATGAACGTTCGCACCCGCACGTCGTACGCCGTCGCCGGCATCGCCACGCTCGCCGTGCTCGGCCTGTCCGCGTGCAGCTCCGACTCGGACGCGGGGTCCGACTCGACGACGGCCGACTCCCAGGCCGAGGACACCATGACGGACGACCCGACGTCCGACGACGCCATGACCGAGGACTCGACCGAGGGCTCGGACGACATGGCGGCCGACCCCGCCGCGAACCTCGTGGGCCCGGGCTGCGCGGCGTACGCCGAGCAGGTCCCCGACGGCGCCGGGTCGATCACCGGCATGTCGACGGACCCCGTCGCCGTTGCCGCGTCGAACAACCCGCTGCTCACGACGCTCACCGCGGCCGTCTCGGGTGAGCTCAACCCGGACGTCAACCTCGTCGACACGCTCAACGGCGGCGAGTTCACCGTGTTCGCCCCCGTCGACGACGCGTTCGCGAAGATCGACGCCGCGACGCTCGACTCGCTGAAGACGGACTCCGACACCTTGACGAAGATCCTCACCTACCACGTGGTGCCCGGCCAGCTCACGCCCGACCAGGTCGTCGGCGAGCACGAGACCGTCGAGGGCGGCACGGTCGAGGTCACCGGCTCGGGCGACGAGCTCATGGTCAACGACGCGGCCGTCGTGTGCGGCGGCGTGATGACGCAGAACGCGACCGTGTACCTCGTCGACTCGGTGCTCATGCCGACCATGTGACCCGCTTCGCGCCGAGAGGAGGCGCACCGGACTCCGCAGCCCCGTGCGGAGCGCGACGGCCCCGCCCCACGGTCGGGGCCGTCGTCGTGCGCCGGCGACCGTGCGCCTCGCGGGGGGAGACCCATCCGCGACGGCGGCCGGTCCGAACCCCGGGCATGGAGACGCTGATCGTCATCGGCCTGCTCGGTGGACTCATCACCGGCATCTCGCCGTGCATCCTGCCCATGCTGCCCGTCATCTTCTTCGCGGGCGGCGTGCAGGGCGCGCGGACGGGGGAGACGCCGTCGGCCACCGCGGAGCCCGGGGCGGGCGGCGTCTCCCCGGGGCTGTTCGCGGGCGCCCCGGACGCGGTCCGCGTCGGCGGCCGCCGGGCCGCGGGGCCGCGCGACCGGGGTGGCCCGGGCGGCGCGCAGGAGGCCGCCGGGCCGCGGGAGGTCATGGCGCGGCCGACGCGCGGCGGGACGCTCGCCCTCGACCTGTCGACGGGGGACGCGGGCGAACCCGCCGCCGCGGCCGACAGCGGGACCGGTCGCCGCGCGTCCCGGAGCGCCGTGCGCCCGGCGGGCCGCTCGTGGCGCCCCTACCTCGTCATCGCGGGCCTGGTGCTGAGCTTCAGCGTCTTCACGCTGCTCGGCTCGGTCGTGCTCACGGCGCTCGGGCTCCCGCAGGACCTGCTGCGCTGGGCCGGGATCGTGCTGCTCGTCGCGATCGGCGTGGGGATGATCGTCCCGCAGGTCGAGGAGGTCCTGGAGCGGCCGTTCCGCCGTGTCGCGGCACTCGGCGCGCGCCGGGGCGCCGCCCGGCAGGACCGCGGCGCGTTCGCGCTGGGCCTCGGGCTCGGCGTCCTCTACGTGCCGTGCGCCGGGCCCGTCCTCGCGGCCATCACCGTGGCGGGCGCGACGGGGAACGTCGGGCCGGGCACGGTCGCCCTCACCGTCTCGTTCGCCGTCGGGGCGGCGATCCCGCTGCTCGTCTTCGCGCTCGCGGGCCGGCGCGTCGCGGAGCGGGTGCGCGGGTTCCAGCGGCACACGCGGGGCATCAGAGTCACGGGCGGCGTCGTGATGATCGCGCTCGCGGGCGCGCTCGCGCTCAACCTCCCCGCCGCGCTCCAGCGCGCCCTGCCCGACTACACGGGTGCGCTCCAGCAGCGGGTCGACGAGAACGACGTCGTGCGCGAGGCGCTCGACCTCGGCGGGCTCGTCACCGACGAGAACCGCGAGCTGTCGAACTGCTCGAACGGCGCGCCCGTGCTGGAGGACTGCGGGGCCGCCCCGGAGCTGCGCGGCATCGACACGTGGCTCAACACCCCCGACGGCGAGGCGCTGACGCTCGAGGGGCTGCGGGGCAAGGTCGTGCTCGTCGACTTCTGGACCTACTCCTGCATCAACTGCCAGCGCGCGATCCCGCACGTCAACGCCTGGTACGACCGCTACCGCGACGTCGGCGACGGCTTCGAGGTCATCGGGGTGCACACGCCCGAGTTCGCGTTCGAGCGCGAGACGCGCAACGTCGTCGCGGGAGCGCGGGACCTCGGCGTCACCTACCCCGTCGCCCAGGACAACTCCTACGCGACCTGGACCGCCTACCGGAACCGCTACTGGCCCGCGCAGTACCTCGTCGACGCCGACGGGACCGTGCGCCACATCCGCTTCGGGGAGGGCGGGTACGAGGACACCGAGCGCCTCCTGCGCGAGCTCTTGGAGGACGCGAACCCGGGCGTCGCGCTGCCGGAGCCGACGGCGGTCGGCGACGCCACGCCGCGGGACGAGACGACGCCGGAGACGTACTTCTCCATCAAGCGGGTGGTCAACTACGGCGGCGAGCCGCGCTACGCGGCGGGGGAGCAGGAGTTCACGCTCGCCGAGGACCAGGCGCGGGACACGTTCTCGCTCGGCGGCACGTGGGACGTCGACTTCCAGGGCGCCACGGCGGTGTCCGACGACGCGCGCGTGCGCCTCGCCTACCGCGCGACCGACGTGTTCGCGGTGCTCGGCGGCGAGGGCACCGTCACGGCCCGCGTCACGACGGACGGCCGGACCACGACCCGCGACATCGACGTGTCGGGAAGCCCGACGCTCTACCCCGTCCTGGAGGGCGACGGGCCGACGGAAGGGCTCGTCGAGCTCGACGTTCCCGCGGGTGTGCAGGTGTTCACCGCGACGTTCGGGTGACCCGCGTCAGCTCGCGAGCTCCCGCGCGGGTGCCCACGACCCGATCGTCGCGGTCCCGCCGCCGAGCAGGTCGAGGCCGTCCCCGACGCCGGGGATCCCCGCGAGCCCGACGACGGACTCGGGGTCGCCCGGGTGCGGGGCCACGAGCAGCGTCGTGACGAGCGGCGGGTCGTCGGCCGTCGACCCGCCGCGCCACGAGAGCGCGGCCCAGGCGGTGGCGCCGGGTGCGAGCGTGAGCGGGGCGAGGCCGTCGTCGTCCGGCTCGAGGAGGACGTCCGTCTCCGAGCCTTCGTCGGCGACGAAGCGGACCGCGGGCGCGCCGGCGAGGACGCACTCCGCGGCGCCGTCGTTGCGGGCCGTGACGGTGAGGAACCGGCGCCCCGCCGCGGCGTCGAACCCCAGGGCGCCGAGGGTGAGGTCGGTGGGCGCGCACGCGCCCCCGGGGCGAGCCCCGGCCGCCGGCGCGACGCCTGCGACGAACCCGGAGCGCGTCGCGGACGCGCCGCCGTCCGTCGAGCCGTGGACCTGGTACGCGAGCACGGGGCCGGGATAGGCCGCGCCGTCGAGGACGCGCGCGACCACGGCCGCGTCGCCCGAGGTGATGACGGTGAGCAGGGGGTCCTGCGGGAACGTGTCGCGGACCGCGTCGTGCACGACCTGCGTCACGCCGGGCTCCGCCGCGACGTCGGCGAGGAGCGTGAGCAGGGCGTCGTCGGGGACGGTCAGCCCGCCGCCGTCGTAGGTGCCGACGCCCGAGCCGTCGACCCCGAGGCTCGTCAGCCCGCGGCCCTCGGCCCGCACGAGCGCGGCGACGGGGACGAGGTCGGCGGCCGAGCGGACGTCGACCGAGGCGGACCCCGGGGACAGGAAGACGCGCCGGACGGGGTCGTGGGCGACGAGGCGCACCGCGTCGGCGACGGCGTCGGCCCCGAGGAGGTCGGGGCGCGGCTCCCCGGTGGCCGGGTCGAGGCCGGGGACGGTGGCCGCTCCCGGGCCCTGCTCGACGGTGAGCGTCCCGCCGCCCGCGCCCGTGCCCTCGACCCGGAGCGACCACGCGCCACCGCCGGGCACTGCGGCGACGATCGCGCTCGCGTCCCGCGCGGTGCGCTGCGCGACCTCGGGGGACGGGAGCGGCGTCACGAGCGTGATCTCGGCCGACGTGCCCACCCGCCCGTTCGTCCGCACGTCCTCGACGCCCGGCAGGGCGAGCAGGAGCGCGGCCATGTCCTCCGTCCCCTGCTCAGGATCGCCCGGTCCGGACGACGTCGCCGTCGACCCGTCCGGGGGTGACGACGGGAGCGCGGGCGGGCCGTCCGCCACGGCGGCGTCGAGGATCGCGGGGGCGAGGAGCGCGGCGACGACCGCGAGGCCCACGCCGGCGACCGACGCGACGACGGCGACCGTGCTCCGTGGGACCCGGGTCGCGTTCTCGGGCGAAGCCTCGTCGGTGCCGTCCGTCGTCGGTGCGGTGCGCTGGTCGTCCACGGCCGAGACGCTACCCACGGGGGCGCCCGGACGTGGCCGCAGCGACGCGGTCTGCGCGGGCTCGCCGCCGAGTCTTCACACCCGCCCCGGCGCCGAGGTGCGAGCGGCGGCGGGACGGGCGCAGGGTCCCTTCCGAATCGGTCTTTCAGCCCATCGGGGGACCTGCCGGGCGCCGCTCCATAGCAGGACTCCTGGATACCGGCAACATCTGGCATGATCCGGCCATGACAGTGAGGACGGCAGCGGAGCTGGCGGCGGTCGACGACCCCGCCTGGCCGACGCTCTCCCGCATGCTCGGGCGAGGTGGCGTGGAGGTCGTGCCGCCTCCCGCGTGGTCGCTCGAGGTCCTCTTCCGTCTCCAGGTCACGGTCCGCTCGACGCTGGGCGCGCTCGCGCTCCACACGGGCGGGGTGCTCGTCGACGGTGGGTGGCTGCGCATCATCGGCGGGGGCGGCGCGGGGCTGCCCGACCTCGCGACCGTCAACGGGCTCGGCGAGCCCGGCGACGACAGCGTGGCGCCGTCGGTCCTGGTCGTCGCCTACGACGTGCTCGGTGGCACGTTCGCGATCAACGGCGGCGGCCTCCCGGGTCAGCTCGGCAACGTCAACTACTTCGCGCCCGACTCGCTGACCTGGGTGGACCTCGGGTTCGGCCAGGCGGCGTTCCTCGAGTGGGCGGTGAGCGGCGGGACGACCGAGTTCTACGCGCCGGTCCGCTGGCCCGGCTGGTACGACGAGATCGGGGCCGTCCGCCTCGACGAGGGGCTGAGCGTCTACCCGCCGCTGTGGTCGGAGGAGGGGCGCGACGTCGCGCGGTCGTCGCGCACCCCCGTCCCGCTCGGCGAGCTCGTCGACTGGCACTTCGAGATGGCCGAGCGCATGACGCCCGTCGACGACTACGTCCGCGACGCCGACGAGCACCTCGACGGCTACGGCGCATGGCCCGCCGAGGACTACCGGCCGTAGCCCGTCGGCCACCACGGGCCGGGGTCGTCGAGCAGGCCTGCCGGCACCGTGCTCAGCTTGTCCGGGTTCCGCACGATGTCGAGCGCCACGATGCGCCCGTCGGACACCGTGAACGCCAGGACGGTGAGCACGCCCGAGCCGTCGACGAGCGCGAGCCCGGGGCTGCCGTTGACGTCGACGGCTCCCGCGCCGCGCGGCCGGTTGCGCAGGTAGGAGAGCAGGACCTCCCCGACGCTCTGCGCCCCCTGGACCGGGTGCCGCAGCGCGCGGACCTTGCCGCCGCCGTCGCCCCGGAGCGTCACGTCGGGGTCGAGCAGGCCGAGCAGCGTCGGCAGGTCGTCGCCCGCGCACGCCGCGACGAACGCCTCGACGACCCGCTCCTGCTCGGCGCGCGACGTCCGACCGCGCGGCCGCCCGGCCTCGACGTCCTTGCGGGCGCGCGACGCGAGCTGCCGCACCGCCGCGGGCGACCGCCCGACGACGTCGCCCACCTCCTCGAACGGCAGCCCGAAGACGTCGTGCAGGACGAACGCGACGCGCTGCGCGGGGGACAGCCGCTCGAGCACGACGAGCAGCGCCATGCTCACCTCCTCGTCGAGCGTGGCGCGGTCGGCGGGATCGGCGGCGTCCCGCGCGGTCGCGGCGGACGACGCGACCGGGGACCGGGCACCGGGCGCGGTGACGACGGGCTCGGGCAGCCACGTGCCGACGTAGCGCTCGCGCCGCACGCGCGCGCTGCCGAGCACGTCGAGCGCGAGGCGGCCGACCGTCGTCGTGAGCCACGCCGCGAGGTTGCGGATCGACGCCGGGTCCTGGGTGCGCAGGCGCAGCCACGCGTCCTGGACGCAGTCCTCGGCGTCCGACCACGAGCCCGTGGTCGCGTAGGCGAGGCGCAGGAGGCGCGGGCGCTCGGCCTCGAAGGCGTGTGCGAGGTCGTCGGTGCTCATCGCGCGGCCGTCGACGCGGCGGGCTGCGCGGCGAGCCAGTCGGCGAACGTCGTCGTGCCACGCACGTCGGGTCGCGGGTCGGTGAGGCCGCCCGCGCGCAGTGCCTGCCCGAGCCTCCCGGGCAGCGGGACGCGGACGAGGAGCGCCCGCGAACCGGTCGCCGCACGCCAGGCGCGCGCCGCGTCCCGCAGGTCGAGCACCTCGGGCCCGGCGACGGCCGTGGTGCCGCGCAGCGGCTCGCGCTCCGCGGCGTCGGCGACGGCCGAGGCCGCGTCCCGCGCCGCGACGGGCTGGACCGGCGCGCGCAGGAGCGGCACGACGCCGCGCCGCGCGGCACCGGCGAGCGTCCCGGCGACGAACTCGTGGAACTGCGTCACGGCGACGACGGTCCACGGGACGTCGCCGGCGGCGACCGCCCGCTCCTGCTCGACCTTCACGCCGTAGTAGGCCATCGGCACATCGTGGCATCCCACGATCGAGACGAGCACGTGGTGGCGCACCCCGGCGTCGTGCTCGGCCGCGAGGAGCCGCCGCGTCCCGTCGACGAGCGTGGCGCGCGCGTCCGCCGTGGACGACGACGCGTTGCTCGCGTCCACGACGACGTCCACCCCGGCGAGCGCGGCCGAGAGCCCGGCTCCCGTCCGGAGGTCGACGGCGTACCGCTCCGCGTGCCTGCTCAGCGCCCGCACCTCGTGCCCGCGCGCGGTCAGCGCCGCGACGACGTGCCGGCCGATCGTCCCTGTCCCACCTGTCACTGCGATCCTCATGCCCGTACGACGCCGCAGCGCCCCGGGTTGTGACATCTCGGCGTAGGAGGCCGGGGGACCGCTAGTTGTATACAAGTGCGCAACGCGTGTGGCACGATGGCCGGGTGACGACGACGCCCGACCTGCGCGCCGCCGTCGGGCAGGCCGCGACGGCCCCCGGCGACGCGGGCCTCGCACGCCGCCAGTCCGGGGCCCGCGCGGTCTACGACCTCTTGCGCGGCCGCATCATCGACGGCACCCTCGCGCCCGACGCACGCCTCACCGAGCCGGTGCTCTCCGCCGAGCTCGGCGTCTCCCGGACCCCGGTGCGCGAGGCGCTGCGCCTGCTCCAGGCGGAGGCGCTCGTCGTCGAGCTGCCGACCGGGGGAGTGCGCGTCGCGCCGCTGGACGTCGCGGACGCCCGGCGCGTCTACGACGTGCGCGCCCGCCTCGAGGGCCTGCTCGCCCGGGACGCGTGCGAGCGCGCCACGCCCGACGACGTCGCGCGCCTCGTCCGGCTCGTGACCCTCATGGACGCCGTGCGCGACCACGAGGACGAGGTGCTGCGCGTCGGTGCCCAGTTCCACGGCGAGATCGAGGCGCTCGCCGACAACCGCTGGGGGTCGGCGCTCCTGCGCCAGATCCGCGGCCACGTCGACCGGTACCGCGCGCTCGCCGCGCGCCGCCGCGTCGGCACCACCGACCACGTCGACGAGCACCGCGCCGTCGCCGACGCCATCGCGAGCCGCGACCCCGCCGCGGCCGAGGCCGCGATGCGCGCCCACATCGAGCGCAGCGCGGCCCTCGCCGAGCAGTCGCTGCGTGCCGTCGGGACCACGGCCGACGCCCCCTGACCACCGCCCACCGCACGACGGAGACACCGATGCCGTACACCCACCACCTGCGCGTCTACCCCAGCGCGGAGCCGCTCGACCGCACCGACCAGCTCGCGTGGAAGCTCGCCGAGCTCGCGACCGACCCCGTCGAGGTCACGCCCGATGTCGTCGACATGGTCGTCAACCGGGTCATCGACAACGCGGCCGTCGCCGCGGCCAGCCTCGTGCGCGGCCCCGCGGTCGCGGCGCGCGGCCAGGCGCTCGCGCACCCGTACACCCCGGGGTCGACGGTGTTCGGCTGCCACCTCGAGACCCGCACGAGCCCCGAGTGGGCGGCGTGGGCGAACGGCGTCGCGGTGCGCGAGCTCGACTTCCACGACACGTTCCTCGCCGCCGAGTACTCCCACCCGGGCGACAACATCCCGCCGATCCTCGCCGTCGCGCAGCACGCCGGGTCCGACGGCGCCGCGGTCGTCCGGGCGATCGCGACCGGGTACGAGATCCAGGTCGACCTCGTGCGCGCGATCAGCCTGCACCGGCACAAGATCGACCACGTCGCGCACCTCGGGCCGTCGGCCGCCGCGGGCATCGGCACGCTGCTCGGCCTCGACACCGAGACGGTGTTCCAGGCGATCGGCCAGGCCCTGCACACGACGACGGCCACGCGCCAGTCCCGCAAGGGCCAGATCTCCACGTGGAAGGCGCACGCCCCGGCGTTCGCGGGCAAGGTCGCGGTCGAGGCCGTCGACCGGGCGATGCGCGGCCAGACGTCGCCCGAGCCGATCTACGAGGGCGAGGACGGCGTCGTCGCGTGGCTGCTCGACGGCCCGGACGCGGCGTACGACGTCGTGCTCCCGGCCCCGGGCGAGCCCAAGACCGCGATCCTCGACACCTACACCAAGGAGCACTCCGCGGAGTACCAGTCGCAGGCGCTCATCGACCTCGCCCGCGCCCTGCACGACGAGCACCCGTGGCTCGCGGACCCCGACAACGTCGCGAGCATCGTCATCCACACGAGCCACCACACGCACTACGTCATCGGGTCCGGCGCGAACGACCCGCAGAAGTACGACCCGACCGCGTCGCGCGAGACGCTCGACCACTCGATCCCGTACATCTTCGCGGTCGCGCTGCAGGACGGCGGCTGGCACCACGTCGACTCGTACGCTCCCGAGCGGGCCAGTCGGCAGGACACCGTCGCGCTGTGGGCCAAGGTCACCACGGCCGAGGACCCGGAGTGGACGCGCCGCTACCACTCGACGGACCCGGCCGAGAAGGCGTTCGGCGGGCGCGTCGAGATCGAGCTGGCCGACGGCGGCCGCCTCGTCCGCGAGATCGCCGTCGCCGACGCGCACCCGCTCGGGGCGCGACCGTTCGGCCGCGAGCAGTACGTGAAGAAGTTCCGGACCCTCGCCGCGGGAGTCCTCGAGGACGCGGAGATCGAGCGCTTCCTCGACCTCGCGCAGCGGCTTCCGTCGCTCACGCCGGCCGAGGTGCGCGAGCTGACGATCGTCGGGCGCCCTGGGTTGCTCGACTCCGTCCCCGTGCCGACCGGGCTGTTCGAGCTGGGGCGCGACGACGCCGGCGAGACGCCGGCCGAGTTCGAGGGCGAGGGGTTCACCATGCACGAGGCGGACGAGCCTGCGACCGAGGGAGAGGCCCGCTGATGCTGTACAGCCAGGTGACGCCGTCGGACAAGCGGCGCGCGTTCCGCGCGGCGCTCGACGCCGCGGCGACCACGGGGGAGCCGCTGCGGCTCCCGGGCGCGTTCAACCCGCTGTCCGCACGGCTGATCCAGGACAAGGGCTTCGAGGGCGTGTACGTGTCGGGGGCCGTGCTGTCGGCCGACCTCGGCCTGCCCGACATCGGCCTCACCACGCTGACCGAGGTCGCGGGGCGCTCGCAGCAGATCGCGCGCGTCACCGACCTGCCCGCGCTCGTCGACGCCGACACCGGCTTCGGCGAGCCGATGAACGTCGCGCGCACGGTCCAGGCGCTCGAGGACGCGGGCGTCGCGGGAGCGCACGTCGAGGACCAGGTCAACCCCAAGCGGTGCGGCCATCTCGACGGCAAGGAGGTCGTCGGGCTCGACGAAGCCGCCAAGCGCGTCCGCGCGGCGGCCGACGCGCGCCGTGACCCCGGCTTCCTGATCATGGCGCGCACCGACGTCCGCGGCACGATCCCCGGCGACGCCGGGCTGCGCGCCGCGATCGACCGCGCCAAGGCGCTCGTCGACGCGGGGGCCGACGCGATCTTCCCCGAGGCGATGAAGGACCTGTCGGAGTTCGAGGCCGTGGCGTCGGCCGTCGACGTGCCGGTGCTCGCCAACATGACCGAGTTCGGCAAGTCCGAGCTCTTCACGCGCCGCCAGCTCGGCGACGCCGGCGTGCGCCTCATCATCTACCCCGTCACGCTCCTGCGGGTCGCGATGGGTGCCACCGAGCGCGCGCTCGACGAGATCGCCGCGAACGGCACCCAGGCCGGACAGGTGGAGGGCATGCAGACGCGCGCCCGCCTGTACGAGCTGCTCGACTACGCCGCCTACAACACGTTCGACGAGGGCATCTTCACCTACCGGCCCTGACGGCCCGCCGGTGCCGCGAGCCCGTCGGCCGCGGCACCGGCATCTCCCCGCGACCCGTGCTGCACGAAGGAGTGACCGCATGACCACCTCCCCGACCACCACCGAGGGGCCCGAGATCCGCAAGGGGCTCGCGGGCGTCGTCGTCGACGTCACGGCGATCTCCAAGGTCAACCCCGACACGAACTCGCTCCTCTACCGCGGCTTCCCGGTGCAGGACCTCGCCGCCCGGCGCAGCTTCGAGGAGGTCGCGTACCTCCTGTGGCACGGCGAGCTCCCGACCTCGGAGCAGCTCGCCGAGCAGACCGCCGTCGAGCGCGCGCACCGCGCGCTGCCCGGCAACGTGCGCAACGCGATCCTCGAGCTCCCGACGACGTGCCACCCCATGGACGTCGTCCGCACCGCGATCTCGCAGCTCGGCGCGCACGACCCCGACGCCGAGGACTCCTCGCCCGAGGCCGAGCAGGCCAAGGCGGTCCGCCTGTGGGCCGTGCTGCCCGCCGCCGTCGCGCTCGACCAGCGCCGTCGTCGGGGCCAGCAGATCGTCGAGCCGCGCGACGACCTGTCCTACGCCGAGAACTTCCTGTGGATGACGTTCGGCGAGGAGCCCGAGCCCGCCGTCGTGCGGGCCTTCGAGGTGTCGATGGTCCTCTACGCCGAGCACTCGTTCAACGCCTCCACGTTCACCGCTCGCGTCATCACGTCGACGTTGTCGGACCTGCACTCGGCGGTGACCGGCGCCGTCGGCGCGCTCAAGGGTCCGCTCCACGGCGGCGCGAACGAGGCCGTCATGGCGACCTTCGCCGAGATCGGGACCGCCGACCGCGCCGCGGCGTGGCTCGACGACGCCCTCGCGCACAAGCGCAAGATCATGGGCTTCGGGCACCGTGTGTACAAGCACGGCGACTCCCGAGTCCCGACCATGCGCGCGACCCTCGACGACCTCGTCGCGCACTACGGTCGCCAGGACCTCCTCGACCTCTACGTCGCGCTCGAGGCCGCGATGACCGAGCGCAAGAACATCCTCCCCAACCTCGACTACCCGGCGGGCCCCGCCTACCACCTCATGGGCTTCGACACCCCGATGTTCACCCCGCTGTTCGTCGCGTCGCGCGTGGTGGGCTGGACCGCCCACGTCATGGAGCAGCGCGCCGCCAACGCCCTCATCCGCCCGCTCAGCGAGTACGTCGGCCCGCCGCAGCGCGACCTCCCCTGACACGCCGGAAACCCCTCCGCCGAACATGCGGTTGCCGCCCGGTCCGGGCACCTGACGGGCGGCAATCGCGTGTTCCCCGCACGAGGGGGTCAGCCGACGAAGGACTCCAGCTCGGGGCGGTCGACGGCGTCGCGGTGGATGAGGGCCTTGACGTCGTCCATGCGGTCCCAGACGTTGACGGCCATGCCGGCCTCGACGCGGCCGTCCTTGACCCAGAACGCCACGAGCTCGCGGTCCGGGACGGAGCCGGAGACCACGACCTCGTCGTACGCGTCCGGGCCGGCGACGAAGCCGAGGTACTCCATGCCGACGTCGTACTGGTCGGAGAAGAAGTAGGGCAGCTCGGGGTAGGGGTCGGTCGCCCCGAGCATCGCGCGCGCGGCGTGCGGGCCCTGGTTGAGGGCCGTCGCCCAGTGCTCGACGCGCACCGTCCGCCCGTAGCGCGCGGACGGGACGCTCGCGATGTCGCCCGCGACGAAGACGTCGGGGTCGGTGGTCTGGAGCGTCGCGGAGGCGACGACGCCGCCGGTCGCGGAGTCGAGCGCCAGGCCCGCGTCGCGGGCGAGCGCGACGTACGGGACCGCGCCGACGGCGACGAGCACGAGGTCGGCGTCGACGTGCGTCCCGTCGGCGATGTCGACGCCCGTCGCGCGGCCGCCCGCGCCCGAGATGCCCGTGACCTGGGCACGGCGGTGCAGGTGGACGCCGTGGTCGGTGTGGACCTGCCCATACAGCTCGCCCATCTCCGGGCCGAGGACGCGCTCGAGCGGGTGGGTGCCGAGCCCGATCACCGTGACGTCCAGGCCGAGCGTGCGGGCGGACGCCGCGACCTCGAGCCCGATCCACCCGTCGCCGACGATCGCGAGCCGCCCCGCGCCGCCGTCGTGGGCGGTGCGCAGCGCGGCGGCGAGCGCGTCGCTGTCGTCGAGCGTGCGCAGCTCGTGGACGCCGTCCAGGTCGAGGCCGGGCAGCGGGATCCGCCGCGGCGCCGAGCCCGTCGCGAGCAGCAGCTTCTCGTACGGCAGTGTCCGGCCGTCGTCGAGGGACACGCTCCGGCCCGCGAGGTCGACGGCGGTCGCGTCGGTCTCGGTGAGCAGCTCGACGTCGTGCTCGGCGTACCAGTCCGCGGAGAGGGGGAACACCGACTCGCGTTCGGCCTCGCCGCGCAGGTAGTCCTTGGAGAGCGGCGGCCGCTCGTACGGGCGGTGCCGCTCGCGCGCGACGACGGTCAGCCCGCCGTCGTAGCCCTCGTCGCGCAGCGTCTCGACGGCCTTCGCCGCGGCGAGCCCTCCTCCGACGACGACGTGACGACCAGCGCTCATGAGGACCTCCGCGGTTCGGGCGCCCGGGACGTGGGCGGACGGCCCCAGTCTCGCGCGAACTGGTGCGCGGTGCGAGGCGCGGCGGCAGGTGCCGGCACGTCCCAGGAACGGCGCGCCGGGTCGCGACGCCACGCCGCGGCGGCGTTCATGCGTTTCGCGTGACGACCCCTGGTGGTGTCCGCGGGCAGGCTGTCCGGGACAGCCCGTCGCGCACCGTGCGGCGGTACCCGCGCGGAGGAGGTGCCGTGAGCATCGTCGTCGGCGCGATCGTGACCGTCGCCGTCGTCGCCGTGGCCGTGGCGACGATGCTGCTCGTCCGACGGCGTGCGCCTGCCGGGAGCCGGTTCAGCGACGGCGACCGGGCGTCCGGCGTCTTCGGGGTGGTCGCCACGGGCTTCTCCGTGCTCCTGGGATTCATCGTCTTCCTCGCGTTCGAGTCGTACGACGAGGCGAGGAGCGGTGCCGAGGCCGAGGCGCGGATCGTCGTGCAGCAGCTGGAGACCGCACAGTTCTTCGCTACCGACGACGCGGCGCGGCTGTCCGGAGAGCTCGTCTGCTACGCCCGGTACGTCGTCGCGGACGAGTGGGAGCAGATGGCGGACGGCGAGCTCGGCGAGGCGGTGAACCCGTGGGGGGTCGCCCTCTACCAGACGGTGCGCGACGTCGTCCCCGCGTCGGACACCCAGCAGTCCGCCTACGACCGGTGGATGGACCAGACCGCGGCGCGCGAGGACGCTCGCCAGTCCCGCGTGCACGGCGCGGAGGGCCTGATCCCGCTGCCGCTGTGGCTCGTCCTCTTCGTCGTCTCCGCGACCGTCTTCGTCTTCCTGCTCTTCTTCGCCGACTCCGCGGAGCGGGCCGCGACGCAGGGCCTGCTCATGGGCAGCGTCACGCTCGTCGTCACGCTCCTGCTGTGCCTGCTCGCGTTCTTCGACCACCCGCACGGGCACCAGGTCGGCAAGCTCCAGCCGACGGCGATGGAGCGCACCCTCGTCCTCCTGGTGGAGGAGGCGGAGGCCGCGGGGGTGGCGGTCGACCCGCCGTGCGACACCGCCGGGGGACATGACGAAGGCCCGGAATCATGAAGATCCCGGGCCTTCAGCCTGGTCGGGGTGACAGGATTTGAACCTGCGACCTCTTCGTCCCGAACGAAGCGCGCTACCAAGCTGCGCCACACCCCGGTTGCTCGTCCGCACGGTGGTCGACGAGGAGACCTCGTCTTCCGCGCGGGAAGCCTGCCCAGAATAGCCGACGAAGTGCCGTGCCACGAAACTCGATTCCCGTGACGCCCGCGACACCCGGCGGCGGCTCGCTCCGGGCACGGGTGCGCGACGGGATCAGCGTGCCGTCAGCGTGAGCAGCGTCGCCTCGGGGCGGCACGCGAAGCGCACCTGCGCGTACGGCGAGGTGCCTGCTCCGGCGGAGACGTGGAGCCACGTCGAGGCCTCGCCGCCGGGTGCGTCGGGCCGCGCGCCGGGCCAGCCGTGCAGGCCCTTGGCCCGCCGGCGGTCGATGTCGCAGTTCGTCACGAGCGCGCCGAACCCGGGCACGCAGAGCTGCCCGCCGTGGGTGTGGCCCGCGAGGACCAGCTCCGCGGCGTCGTCGTGCATGGCGTCCAGCACACGCCGGTACGGCGCGTGCGTGACCCCGACGCGGAGCACCGGGCCGTCGCTCGACGACTCCGCGGAGCCCGCGCGAGGGGCGGCCGACGCGGACGGAGCCGGGAAGACGTCCCGGTCGAGGTGAGGGTCGTCCACGCCGACGAGGTCGAGGCGGACGCCGCCGACCTCCAGGACGTCACGACGGTTCGTGAGGTCCGCCCATCCTGCGTCGCGCATCGCCGCGGCGAGCTCGCCCGCGGGCAGCAGGCGTGCCTCGGACGCGAACGGCAGGCGCGCGTCCGGCAGGAGGTAGCGCGCGGGGTTCTTCGGGACGGGCGCGTAGTAGTCGTTCGACCCCATGACGAAGGCGCCGGGCGTCGAGAGCAGCGGCTCGAGCGCGTGCAGCAGCGGGTCGAGCGAGTCGACGTGCGCGAGGTTGTCACCCGTGTCGACGACGAGGTCGGGCTCGAGCTCGGCGAGCGAGCGCACCCACTCGATCTTGCGCCGCTGGCTGGGGACCAGGTGGAGGTCCGAGACGTGGAGCACCCGCAGGTCGGGCGTGCCGGCGGGCAGCACGGGCACGGTCACCCGGCGGAGCGTGAAGAGCTTGGTCTCGACGTGCGCGTACGCGACGCCGGCGAGACCGACCGCGGCGAGCGCGCCGAGCCCGCGCAGGGCCCGGCGTCGGCCGACGGCGCTCAGCCGTTCCCCCCGCCGCCGAGGTTGCCGAACCACTCACCGAGGTCGACGTCGTCCCGGCCGGCCCCGTTCCCGCGGTCACCGCGGTCGCCACGTCCGCCACCGGCGTCGGCGTCCGGCTGGTCGCCGCCCTGGTCGCCACCGCCGGGGCCGCCACCACCCTGGTCGCCGCCTCCGTCGCCACCCTCGGGGGTCGTCGGCGCCGTGGGGGGCGGGGCGGGGGCGTTGATCCGCTGCCAGTCCGGGTCGGCGAAGCCCGGGGCGGGCTGGCCGGCGAGGATCTGGTTCATGTAGTCGCGCCAGGTCGGGGCGGCCAGGCTCGAGCCGTACCAGTACGGGCGGGTCTTCCCGTTGATCGTGAAGCGCCCGTTCATCGGGACGTCGCTCTCGGCGTTGCCGATCCACACGGCGGTGACGACCTGCGGGGTGTACCCGATGAACCAGGTGTGCGTGTTGTTGTTCGCCGTACCGGTCTTGCCGGCGGCCGGACGCCCGTCGGCGAGACCGTTGCCGCGCCCGGAGCCCTGGGTGAGCACCTGCTGGAGGGCGTAGGTCACCGTGTTCGCGACCGTGGGGTCGATGGCGTTGGGCTGGCAGTTCGCGGACGGCACCGGGAGCTCCTGGCCGTCGGAGTCGAGGACCTTGGTGATCGCGACGGGCGAGCAGTACGTGCCGCCGCTCGCAAAGGTCGCGTACGCCGCGGCCATCTGCAGCGGGGAGGAGTTCTGGGTGCCCAGGATCATCGACGCGTTGATGTTGATGTTGCCCTCGTCCTGGAGCATCGACGGCTGGAACCCGGCGGCCTTCGCGGTGGTCGCGATGCCGCACAGGTCGAGCTGGCTGGCCATCGTCGTGTACGCGGTGTTGACCGAGTTGAACGTCGCCTTGAGGACCGACATCGACCCGCTGCCGGGCCCGTCGGAGTTCGCGGGGGTCCACTTCTCGTTCCCGAGCCGCGTGCAGCTCGCGCGGAAGTCGCGGTTGATCGTCCACGTGCGCTTGTTGGCGCTCACCGTCTCGTAGAGCGAGTGCCCCTGGTTGAGCCACTCGGCGAGCACGAACGGCTTCCACGTCGAGCCGGGGGAGAACCCGTTGGACGACCCGTGGGCCTGGTCGACGCTGTAGTTGACCGCCGTCGTGTTCGGCGCGGGCTCCTGGGTGTTGTCGAACGCGCGGTTCTGAGCCATCGCGAGGATGTTGCCGGTCCCCGGCTCGACGGTGACGATCGCGTCCTCGATCTGGCTGGGGTCGTCGGCGGGCACCGCGGCCGACGCGTGCTGCTGAGCCGCTGCCTGCATGCCGGGGTCGAGCGTCGTGTAGATGTCCAGACCGCCGCGGTACAGACGCGCCTGGCGCTCCTCCTTGGTCTCGCCGAACACCGGGTCGGACATGATGATCTTCGTGACGTAGTCGCAGAAGAACGTGGCGCCGTCCTGCGCCGCCTGGCAGCCCGCCTCGAGCGGCTGGACGGAGAGCGTCTCGGCGATCGGCCGGGCCCGGCCCGTGTCGTACTCCTCCCGGGTGATGTACCCCTGCTGGTACATCTGGTTGAGCACGATGTCGCGGCGGCTCTGGGCGTTCTCCGGCTCGGTGGTCGGGTCGTAGGTCGACGGGGCCTTCGTGATGCCCGCGATCGTCGCGGCCTCGACGTAGTCGAGATCGATCGCGCTCTTGTTGAAGTAGTGCCGCGCCGCCGTCTCCACGCCGTAGACCGAGCGACCGAACTGCGCGATGTTGAGGTAGCCCTGGAGGATCTCCTCCTTGGTCATCTTCTTCTCGAGCGCGATGGCCAGCTTGGCCTCGCGCGCCTTGCGCCCGAGCGACTTCTCGTTGGCCTCGTAGAGCGCCATGGTGTCGTTCTCGCGGACCGCCTGCTCGATGAGCACGTTCTTCACGTACTGCTGGGTGAGCGTCGAGGCGCCCTGGGTGTCACCGCCCGTGACGTTGTTGACGACCGCGCGGGGGAGGCCCTCGACGTCGACGCCGCCGTGGTCCCAGAAGCGCTTGTCCTCGATCGCGATGACCGCGTTCTTCATCGCGTCCGAGACCTGGTCCAGCGGGACGACGATGCGGTTCTCGGTGTAGAACGTCGCGAGGCGCGTCGTGCCGTCGTTCGCGTAGATGCGCGACTGCTCCGACAGCGGGCCGGGCTCGAGGTCCGCCGGCAGCTCGTCGAAGACCTCGACCGCGGTGTCGGTCGCCGTGTTCGCCCCGGCGGCGAGCGGGACGAGCAGCCCGGCGGCGAGGACGCCGCCGACGCCGGAGACCAGCACGAACGCCAGGAAGAGGGCGACGAGCTGGTACGCGTTGATCTGCCGGCCGCGAGGACGCACAGGGGAAGCCATGGTGACAACCCTACGGGAGCGTCCCTGGGAGGGCCCCGGGATCCCGGGGCTCGCGGGTGTGCGGGTTGTGTAAGCATCCCGCGGCGACGTCCTCGGCGGTGCCCGCGGGGGCCGACTACGCTCGCCCCATGGCAACCACGTGGGAGTACGCGACCATCCCCCTCATCATCCACAACACCAAGGCCGTCCTCGACCAGTGGGGCTCCGACGGCTGGGAGCTCGTCCAGGTCGTCACCGGCCCCGACGGCAACGGCCTCGTCGCCTACCTGAAGCGCCCGACCGGGGAGAAGTAGTGGCGGGCTTCCCCGCCGGGACGATCGCCGCGCGCCTGGCGGAGCTCGGCCTCTCCCTGCCCCCGGTGGCGGCGCCCGTCGCCGCCTACGTGCCCGCCGTGCGCTCGGGCCGGTACGTCCACACGTCGGGCCAGCTCCCGTTCGTGGACGGTGCGCTGCCCGCGACGGGCAAGGTCGGCGACGGCGAGGGGCTCGTCCCGCCCGCCGACGCCGCGGCGCTCGCCCGGCAGTGCGCGCTCAACGCGCTCGCCGCCGTGCACGACGTCGTCGGGAACCTCGACCAGGTCGCCCGCGTCGTCAAGGTCGTCGGGTTCGTCGCGAGCGACCCGTCGTTCACGGGCCAGCCCGGCGTGGTCAACGGTGCGAGCACCCTCCTCGGGGAGGTCTTCGGCGAGGCAGGCGTCCACGCCCGCAGCGCCGTCGGCGTCGCGGTCCTCCCGCTCGACGCCCCGGTCGAGGTCGAGATCGTCGTGGAGCTCGCGGAGTAGCGCTCCGCCCGCACGGGAACGGGGTCGGCGGCCGGGTCCTCGCGGACCCGGTCGCCGACCCCGTTCCTGTCGGTGGCGGTCGGTCAGCGCGCGCGGCGCTCCAGGCGGTCCAGGTCGAGCAGGACGACGGCCCGGCCCTCGCGGCGCACCCAGCCACGCGTGGCGAAGTCGGCGAGCGCCTTGTTCACGGTCTCGCGCGACGCGCCGACGAGCTGCGCGAGCTCCTCCTGCGTGAGGTCGTGCGCGACGCGGACGCCCTCGTCCGTCTCCTCGCCGAAGCGGGTCGACAGGTCGAGCAGCGCCTTGGCGACGCGGCCGGGGACGTCCGAGAAGACGAGGTCGGCCAGCGTCTCGTTGGTGCGGCGCAGGCGACGAGCCAGGGCGTTGAGCAGGTGCTTGGCGACGCTCGGGTGCTTCTCGATCCACTCGACGAGCTGGTCGTGCCCGAGCTCGTAGATGACGGAGTCGGCGACGGAGCTCGCGGTGGCGGTGCGAGGGCCCGGGTCGAACAGGGAGAGCTCCCCGAACATCTCGCCGGGGCCGAGGATCGACAGGAGGTTCTCGCGGCCGTCGTTGGAGCGGCGCCCCAGCTTGATCTTGCCGCTCGCGATCACGTAGAGGCGGTCGCCCGGCTCGCCCTCGCGGAACAGCACGTCGCCGCGGGAGAGCTCGATCTGCTGCATCGACTCGAAGAGGGTGCGCGTCTCGTCCGCGTCCATCGTCGCGAACAGGGGGGCGGAGAGCACAACGTCGTCGTCCACGCGGGGTGTCCTATCGTCTCGTCCTCGGAAATGTTCCAGGACAAGTCTGCCCTACGGCCGCAACTCGGGTGTCGGGGGCGGCCGCTACCGTGGGTCCGTGACCACCACCGAGCCGGCCCGCGCGCGGGCGCCGAAGCCCGAGTCGCACCTCGCCCTCGTCCGGCGGGCGCGCCGGACCAACCGCGAGCTCGCGGTCACCTATCCGGACGCGCACTGCGAGCTGGACTTCACGACGCCGCTCGAGCTGCTCGTCGCCACGGTCCTGTCGGCGCAGACGACGGACAAGCGCGTGAACCTCACGACCCCGGCGCTGTTCGCGCGGTACCCGGACGCCGCCGCGTACGCGGGCGCGGACCGGGAGGAGCTCGAGGAGCTGCTGCGCCCCACCGGGTTCTTCCGCGCGAAGGCGCAGTCCGTCATCGGCATCGGCCAGGCGCTCGTCGAGCGGTACGACGGCGAGGTGCCCGGTCGCCTCGCGGACCTCGTGACCCTGCCGGGCGTGGGCCGCAAGACGGCGAACGTCGTCCTGGGCAACGCGTTCGGCGTGCCGGGGCTGACGGTCGACACCCACTTCGGACGGCTCGTGCGCCGCCTCGGCTGGACGACCGAGGAGGACCCGGTCAAGGTCGAGCAGGTCGTCGGCGGGCTCGTCGAGAAGTCGGAGTGGACGATGCTCTCGCACCGGCTGATCTTCCACGGCCGCCGGGTGTGCTTCGCACGGAAGCCCGCGTGCGGCGCGTGCACGATCGCGCGGTGGTGCCCGTCCTTCGGCGTCGGCGAGGTCGACCCGGTCAAGGCGGCGAAGCTCGTCAAGACGAGCTGAGCTCCGGGGCTACGCCGCGCGCGGGAGCCAGTCCAGCAGGAGGTCCGTCACGGCGTCGGGTGCCTCCTCGGGGAGGAAGTGGCCGGCCCCGTCCACGACCTCGAAGCGGAAGTCGCGGGCGAGCGCGGCGCCGTCGGCGTCCGCGAGCTCGCGGCGCACGAGGCCGTCCTTCTCGGCGTGGACCTGCAGCGCCGGGACGTCGACCGGACGGCGGAGCGCGGCGAGGAACCGACGGCCGTCGGGGCGAGGGGTGGAGCGCACGGCCCAGCGGAGGGACTCCATGGCGGTGTGCGCCGCGAAGGGGATGCGCATGACGGTGCGGTACGTGTCGACGACGTCCTGCTCGAACGGCGTCGCGGCCCCGGCCGCGAGCACCTCGGCCACGAGGTCGCCGCGGACGAGCGCCCGCTCGGGCAGCGTGGGCACCTGGTAGAACGCGAGCTGCCGCAGCGCGGCGGGCGTGAGCAGGCGGCGGGCGGACGTGTGCAGCCGCGCGGGGTGCGGCGCGGAGAACGCGGCGACCCCTGCCGTGACGGCAGGCTGGAGCGCGGCCATCGCCCAGGCGAGGCTGCCGCCCGTGCCGTGGCCCACGACGACGGCGCGCCCGGAGCCGAGCGAGCGCACGACACCGGCGATGTCGCGCGTGCGGGTCGGCGCGTCGTAGCCGATCGGCGGCTTGTCGGAGGCGCCGACGCCCCGGATGTCCATCGCGGCGACGCGGTAGCCCGCGGCGGCGAGCGGCTCGATCTGGTGGCGCCAGGCCCACCAGAACTGCGGGAAGGAGTGCAGCAGGACGACCAGCGGCGGGCCGGGGTCGCGCACGCCGCGGTCCTCGGGGCCCGCGAGCGCGACGTGGAACCGCGCGCCGTTGGCCGGGACGAACTCGTGCCGCCACGGTCCGTCGGGCAGGGCGGACGTGAAGTCGGAGGGGTCGGGCGTCACCCGGACGAACCTACCGGGGTCCCGGGTCCACTGTCGGCCGACGACCCGGCCGCGGCCGCCCCGGCGTCGTCGGCGCCCTCAGCGGGACGGCGGTCCTTCGGCGGGTCGAACCGGTACCCGACGTTGCGCACCGTCCCGATGAGCTGCTCGTGCTCGGGGCCGAGCTTGGCGCGCAGGCGTCGGACGTGGACGTCGACGGTCCGCGTGCCGCCGTAGTAGTCGTAGCCCCAGACCTCTTGGAGCAGCTGGGCGCGCGTGAACACGCGGCCCGGGTGCTGCACGAGGTACTTGAGGAGCTCGAACTCCTTGTACGTGAGGTCGATGGGGCGGCCGCGCAGCCGTGCGGTGTAGCCGCTCGCGTCGATCGCGAGCTCGCCGGCCGCGATCTCCTGCGGGCCGTCCTCGGCCGGGCCGCGTGCGGACCGTTCGATGACGAGGCGCAGGCGTGCCTCCACCTCCGCCGGCCCTGCCGCCTCGAGGAGGAGGTCGTCCGCGCCCCACTCCGCCGTGACGACGGTCAGCCCGCCCTCGGTGAGGACGAGCACGAGCGGGACGGTGAGCCCGGTGGCGTGCAGGAGGCGGCACGTGGTGCGGGCCGCGACGAGGTCGCGGCGCGCGTCGAGCAGCACGACGTCGGAGTCCGGGGCGTCGACCAGCGCAGACGGCTCCATGGGCAGGACCCGGATGCGGTGCGAGAGCAGGCCGAGCGCGGGCAGGACCTCGACGGAACCGCCTGTCGCGGGGGTGAGGATGAGCAGGTCCGCCATCCGACACCTCCTTCCGGGTCGCGGGGCGCGGGCGGCGCCCCCGGGCGTCGACGCGTGGCGACCGGGCCGGGACGTACCTCTGCGGGGCTCGCCACGTCATCGGCCACGTTCTCGGTCCGTGGATGGTTACCGTATCGCGTGCCGGGCGCGGAGACGGCGAACGTCTCACGGGCGCGCGTGCCGGGGCCGGTAGGCGGTCCGGCGGAAGACTCTGCGACACTCTGAGGCGTGCTGCACGACCCGACGCCCTCCCGCGACCCCCGAACGGGGCGCTGACCGCGTGGACCTCTCGACCCGGGCCGTCGTCACGGCGTGCCTCGCCGCAGGCATCGCCGTAGGCGCGTTCTTCGGCCCGCTCCCGCTCGCCGCGGCGTCGGGGGCGCTGGCCCTGATCGTCGCGATCGGGTGGCCGCGCCTGCTCGACATCCCCGTCCACGGCGGGACGCGCGTCGTCATCGCGATCGCCGGGCTCGGCGCCGTGGGCGCGACCTCCGCGACGCACGGCGAGCCGGCGCTGCGGCACCTGCCCGTGGTGCTCGCGCTCGCCGTGGTGCTCGCGTTCGTCGCCGAGCTCCTGCGGCGCGACGGGCGACCGCGCCTGGTCGAGTCGCTCATCGGGACCGTGAGCGGGATCGTCGTCGCGACGTCGTGCGCGGGCTGGATCGCGACGGGCCGCACGGACGCGGGCGAGTCCCTGGTCGTGACGTGCGCGGTGGCGCTGGCCGTCGCGTCGGCGGTCTCCGCGCTGCCGCTGGGCGGGTGGACCAACGCGGCGCTCACGCTCGGTCTCGCGATCGCCGCGGGCGGTGCCGTCGGGTACGTCATGCCCGACCTCGACCTGCTCAGCGGCGTCTGGTCCGGCGTCGTCGCGGGCCTGCTCGTCGCGTCGCTCCACGCGCTCTTCGACCAGCTCCCGGAGCTGCGGGGCCGCCTCGGCGCGTTCTCCGCGACGGCGCTGCCGGTCGCGGTCGGCGGGACGCTGATCTTCGTCGTCGGCCGGGTGATCGTGGGATGACGCCGTCGGTGCTCCCCGGCGTCCTCCTCGGGGCGACGCTGCTCGCGACGCTCGCGCTCGGCGTGTGGTGGCAGCGGCGTCAGGGGGTCGTGCGGGCGGCGCGCACGACGTCGGCCCGAGCCTCTGCGGACCACGGCGCCGCGCCGTTCGACTGGCCCGCCCACGGTGTCGTGCTGGGCGCCCGCGGCACGTTCGTCCAGTTCTCGGCGGAGCTGTGCGCGCCGTGCCGGGCGACCGCGCGCGTCCTGGGCGAGGTGAGCGCGGCGCACGACGACGTGACGCATCGTGAGATGGACGTCGACGACCACCTCGACCTGGTGCGAGCATTCGGCATACTGCGCACGCCGACCGTCCTCGTGCTCGACGCGGAGGGTCGGGAGGTCGCCCGCGCGAGCGGGGGGATGAACCGCGCCCAGGCGCTCGCGGCGCTCGCCGTCGCGGACGTGGGAGCGGCCTCCGCGACCGCGCACGACGCCTGACCCACGCCGTCCCCGACGGCCGGACCGGAGGAGACCGCATGAGCGACCAGGCTGGCCGAGGCGACGCCACGACGGAGCGCGGGCCCGCGCCCGCCGGGATCGACCCGCGCGGCCCACGTGCGGGGGCCGGCATCACGGCGCTGCTGCTCGCCGTCGTGATCCTCCTGTGGACGTCGCCCGCGGCGCTCGTGCTGCTCGCGGTCGTCGCGGCGAGCTTCCTGCTCGGGGCCCTGCGGGGTGCGCAGGGCACGTGGCAGGCCTGGGTCTACCGGGTGGCCATCCTTCCGCGCATCGGTCCGACGGCGGAGCGCGAGGACCCGAGACCGCCACGGTTCGCGCAGGCGGTCGGCCTCGTCATCACCGGCGCCGGGGTCGTGCTGGGCCTGCTGGGCGTCGAGGCGGCCGTCCCGGCCGCGGCAGCGCTCGCGCTCGTGGCCGCCGTCCTCAACGCGGCGTTCGGCCTGTGCCTGGGCTGCGAGCTGTACCTGCTGCTGCGGCGGGTCGCACCGGCGCGCTCCTGACCCGGACGGCGGGCGACCCGCGTCAGTAGACGAGGGCCTGCGCGCCCTCGCGCAGCGCCTCCTCGACGAACACCGCCGCGCCCGCGATCCGCACGCCGGGGAGCACGTCGCCGGCCGTGATGCCGCGGCGCGCGGCGCACTGCGTGCACACGGTGAGGGTGCCGGCCGCGAGCACGGCGTCGAGCAGGTCGGGCAGCGGGGCCGCGTGCTCCAGCTCGAGCTCGGCCGCCCGCCCGGGCAGACCGAACCACGCGGCCTCGCCCGTGAGCCACACGCTCACCTCGACGCCCGCGGCGACCGCGGCGGCGGCGACGGTGAACGCCTGGTTGGCGGCCTCGGGCCGGTCGAGCCCGGACGTGGCCTTGACGACGAGCGAGCGCTGGCGGTGGGCCGCGCGGGGCGGCACGGTGTCGGTCACGCGGCCGAGCGTAGCCCCCTCCCGTCGGCCTCTCCCGGGTCGCACCACGGCGCCCTCGCCCGGCCGGTAGGATCGGGCGCATGAGTCCGCACACTCTCGAGCTGATCTTCCTCGGCCTGCTCATCGCGGCGACGGTCACCATCACGTGGTTCGCGGGGTACGTCGTCTACAAGCTCTACCGGGGCCAGCGCTGACGCTGCCGCGCGGGGCGAGCCCCGGCGCGGGCACGTCGCCCCGCCCGACTCCGAGAGGTGGTCGCTGATGCCGTTCGAGTTCCCCGAGGGGCTCGCGCCCGAGGTCTACCCGCTCGCCTGGCTCGTCGGGAGCTGGCGCGGTGAGGGGGTGGTCAAGTACCCGGGCATCGAGGAGACCCCGTTCGTCCACGACGTCGTGTTCGACCACGACGGCGGCCCGTACCTGCGCTACGAGTCGACGCTGCGCGTCCTCGAGGCCGAGGTCCCGGAGACCGTCCCCGACGAGGGGGCGTGGCCCGAGCGGGACGCCGCGACGCTGGACGTCGCGGCGGCCGACGCACCCGTGTGGTCCACCGAGACGGGCTACTGGCGCGTGTCCACCGACCGTCCCGACGGGCTCGAGGACGACCGGCACCCGCTCGAGGTGCTCGTCGCCGACCCCGCGGGTCGCGTGTCCGTGTACCTCGGCGCGGTCGGCAACGGCCGGGTGGACCTGGCGAGCGACCTAATCGCGCGCACGTCCACGGCGTCGGAGGTCACGGCCTCGAAGCGGCTGTACGGGTTCGTCGAGGGCCAGCTCCTATGGGTGTGGGAATTGGCGGCCTTCGGTGAGCCGTTGCAGTCGTACGCGTCCGCGAAGCTGACCCGGCGCCCGTCGGCCTGACCGCCCGGCCCTCGGGCGAGCACGCCAGCAGGCCCGGACGCGCCGACCAAGGAGGACCACCCGTGACCACCGGCTACACCAGCCCGCTCCTGTCCCGCCACGGCGCGGTGCCCGCGACCGGCCCCGACGAGGGCGTCGCGTGGCACTACGGCGACCCGACGGGGGAGCAGCGCGCCCTGCGCACGGGCGGCGCCGTCGTCGACCAGTCGCACCTGGGCGTCGTCACCGTCACGGGCCCGGACCGCCTGAGCTGGCTGCACTCCATCACGTCGCAGGACCTCACGGCGCTCGCCCCGCGGACCTCCACCGAGCTGCTCGTGCTCTCGCCGCAGGGCCACGTCGAGCACGCCGCGTCCGTCGTCGACGACGGCGAGACGACGTGGCTCGTCACCGAGCGCTCGCACGCCGCGGACCTCGCCGCGTGGCTCGACCGCATGAAGTTCATGCTCCGCGTCGAGATCGCCGACGCGACCGACGACTGGGCGGCGCTCGGCGAGCCCGTCGACGCCGAGGGCGCGGAGGGCGAGCCGGTCACGTGGCGCGACCCGTGGCCGCGCGTCGTCGGCGGCGGCACGCGCTACGGCCCGCCCGCGGACGAGCACCCGGGTCGGGAGCGGCCGTGGCGGCTCGTGCTGGTGCCGCGGGCGGAGCTGGCCGACGCCGTCGCGGCGCGTGAGGCGGCCGGGTGGCGGCTCGTCGGCACGTGGGCGAGCGAGGCGGCACGCGTCGAGGCCTGGCGGCCGCGGCTCGCGACCGAGGTCGACCACCGCTCCATCCCGCACGAGACCGACTGGCTGCGCACCTCCGTCCACATGCACAAGGGCTGCTACCGCGGCCAGGAGACCATCGCGCGCGTGCACAACCTGGGGCGCCCCCCGCGCCGGGTCGTGATGCTGCACCTCGACGGCTCGGGGCACCTGCTGCCCGTGCCGGGCGCCGACGTCACGCTCGACGGGCGGTCCGTCGGCGCCGTGACGTCGGTCGCGCGCCACCACGAGCTCGGCCCGATCGCGCTCGCCGTCCTCAAGCGCAGCGTCCCCGAGGACGCCGAGCTCCTCGTCGACTGCGACGGCGGCGCGATCTCCGCGGCGCAGGAGGTCGTGGTGCCGGGCGAGGGCGTCTCGGTCGACCGCCCCGCCCCGCGCGGCCCCGTCGGCCGGGGGATCACGCCCCGCGGCGAGGGCGCGCCGACGAGCATGCTGTGACCGCGGGGCCGGCGTCGGGCCCCGGTGCGGTCGACGTCGCCCGCACCGCGTGGCGCCGGCTCCTCCTCCGGGCCCGGATCCGCCAGGGCGCCTCGCGCGTCCGCGTGGCGCTGTGGCCCATCCTCCAGGCGTCGGCCGCCGCCGGTCTCGCGTTCGGCATCGCGCGGTACGGGCTGGGCCACACGGCTCCCTTCTTCGCGCCGGTCTCCGCGTGGATCTGCCTCGGGTTCAGCCAGGACCGCCAGCTCCGCCGCGTCCTCGAGCTCGCGGTCGGGGTCGCGATCGGGGTCGGGCTCGGCGACCTCGTGGTCCACGCCATCGGGTCCGGGTGGTGGCAGGTCGCCGTCGTGCTCGCCGTCTCCGCACTCGCGGCACGCTTCATCGACCGCGGCGCGATGCTCACGACGCAGGCCGGGGTGCAGGCGATCGTCATCGTCGGGCTCCCGGCCGCGCAGGCCGGCGGCCCGCTCGGACGGTGGACGGACGCGCTCGTGGGCGGCGCCGTCGCGCTCGCGGTCGCGGCGCTCACCCCGGGCGACCCGCGACGGCGTCCCCGGCTGCTGGGTGCCGAGGCGACGACGGAGCTCGCCGCCGTCCTCGACGTCCTCGCGCGCGGGCTGCGCGGGCGCGACCGCGCCGACCTCGAGGCGGCGCTCGTCCAGGGCCGCGCCTCCGAGGGCGCGCTCGAGGACTGGCAGTCGTCGGCGTCGTCGGCGCGCGAGCTCGCGCGCGTGAGCGCGGCCGGCCTGCGGCACCGGGACGAGCTCGGCGGTCTCGAGCGGCAGGCGGTCCTCGTGGACCGGGCGATGCGCAGCGTGCGCGTCCTGGCGCGGCGCGCGATGCCGGTCGCGGGCGGGCCGGACGAGCGTGCTCTCGACGACGTCGCGGACCTCGTCGCCCGGTTCGGCGCCGGCGTGCACGTGCTCGCCGAGGCGGTCGGCGCCGGTCGCGACCCGGCCGTGGCGCGCGAGGTCCTCCTCGAGGTCGCGCACAGCGCCGACCCGCACGCGCTCGGCGACGGCGACTGGCAGGTGCAGTCCCTCGTCATGCTCGTGCGGTCGCCCATCGTCGACCTCCTGGAGGCGGCCGGGGCGACGCCGCAGCAGGCGCGCGACGCTCTCCCCGAGCTCTGAGCGGGCGAACCTGGCCCCTCGGGGCGAACGGGACGTTCTTCACCCTGCACAGCGGCGCCCCGGGCCGGTACCGTCGGGGCATGGAGGTCCCCGTCAGCGCCCTGCGCGCCGAGCTCAAGTCGTGGATCGAGCGGGCCAGGGAGGGCGAGGAGGTCGTCATCACCGAGCGCGGCGTCCCCGTCGCCCGGCTGACGGGCGTCGCGACGGCGGACCTGGTGACCGAGCTCGTGCGCGACGGTGTGCTGGTCCCGCCGGCGGCCGAGCGCCCGGTCCACGCGGTCCCCGCGGGCGGGGACGCCGACGCGCGGACGGCGGGCACGGACGGGACGCGGTCGTCCGACGGCGGCCGCGGCGGTCGCGGGGGCGGCGTGGCGGCGCTCGTGCGCCGGATCCGGCGCTGAGGCCCCGATGGCCCTGGTCTACTTCGACGCGAGCGCCCTGGTGAAGCTCTGCGTCCCCGAGGCGGGCTCCGCGCTGGCGAGCCGCCTGTGGAACCGGGCGGACGTCGTCGTGACGAGCCGCCTCGCCGACGTCGAGGTGCGGGCGGCCCTCGCCGCGGGCGCCCGCGGCGGCGTGCTCGACGGCCCGGGCCACGCGCGCGCCCTCGGCGCGTGGGACGAGCTGTACCCCGCGCTGCACGTGGTCGAGGTCTCCGGCGACGTCGCCGACCGCGCGTCGGCGCTCGTCGCGGCCGGTGCGCTGCGCAGCAACGACGCGGTGCACGTGGCGAGCGCCCTCGCCGTCGCGCACGACGACACGATCGTGGCGGCCTGGGACCCGCACGTGGTGACCGCCGCGCGGTCGGTCGGGCTGCGGGTGGTGCCGTGGCCGCTCGCCAGACCGTAAAGCCAGTCGAACGACCCCGGTGGGCTCGTTCGGCAGCGTCCTTCTCGGACGTCCCTATGCCGCCGGAGCGGTGAGGGTTCCCACGTCATCCCGGCTGGTTTCGTCGACGCCAGGGCGTCGGCCAGAGCCGTCCGGTCGGTGGGCGTTGGTGACCTGGCCTCGTGCTTCGGGGTCCAGGACCTGGGAGTGGCGCTTCTCGCCCCAGGTGGCGAGGTTGACTGCGGCGTTCAGGTCGCGGTCGATGGTGTGCCCGCACGTGTCGCAGACGAAGACGCGGTCGGCGAGGGTGAGCGTCGTGGTGACGTCGCCGCAGACCGAGCAGGTCTTCGAGGAGGGAAACCATCGATCCGCGACCAGGACCTGCCCCCCGCGCCAGGACTGCTTGTAGATGATCTGGCGGGCGAGCTCTCCCCAGGCCGCGTCCGAGATCGCTGCGGCGAGCCGGTGGTTGGCGAGCATGCCGGTGATGTTCAGATCCTCGATGACGAGCCGGTCGTGGGTCTTGACCAGCGCGTTGGAGACCTGGTGCAGGAAGTGATGGCGGCGGGCGCGAACCCGCTCGTGGTGCCGAGCCAGCCGATGCACTGCGGAACGCCGTTTCGCCGAGCCCTTGACCTTCCGGGATACGGACTTCTGCAACCGGCGAGTGACCGACTGCGCGGCTCGTAACGCCTTGGGTGCCGTGCTTGCGCGCAGCACTTCGGCTCCGCCGCTGGTGGCAGCGACGACGGGCGCGTGCAGGCCGCGGTCCACGCCGACCCATCCACCGTGATCGGTGTCCTCATTCGGCAGGTGCCGGGCAGCAGGGTGCAGGTCGCTGGCCTCGACGTTCACGCTGACGCACCACCGCCCGCCACGCCGCGACACGGTCACGAACAAGACCCGAGCCCTCCCCGCGGCGAGCATGCGGCGCAGCTTCCGGGTGTCGTCATGGACCTTGATCGCGCCGATCCCGGGCAGGGTGACCGAGCGCGGCCCAGCCTCACCGACGCGGATCGTGGACCGTTCACCGGTCTTCGTCCTCGAGGTCTTGTTGCGCATGCGGAACGAGCTACGCACGTGGTTCTTCTTCTTGAAACGCGGATGCCCGACCGCCCGACCGGTCCGCTTGCCACGCCGGGAGTCGGTCCATGCCTTGAGCGCCTTGCCGAGGTCGACGACAGCTTCCTCGAAGACCTGCGCACTCACCTCGGTCCGCCAGGCCAGGCCTGTGACCTCAATCTCTGTGACACCTGAGCCGCCGGCGATGAACCGCCGCCCGGCGTCCTCGGACTTCTTCCACGCGTTGAACGCGTTGATCAGGTAGGTCGAATCCGCTCCACGGCACCCTCGCCGCAACAACGGCATCGTCGGCGTTCCTGGAGGCGCTACGGGCGTTCAGGTGTAGGCGCAGGCCCTGGTTGTACGCGAACCGGGCGGCGCCCTCGTGCGGGGCCAGCACGCGTGCCTGCTCCACACTGGGATCCATCACCCACTGGAACGTCGTATGCCGGGCCACGACCCGGACGCTACCGGTTACCACCGACACGCCAGGTGATCGGGGAGAGCAGTTCCGTGTGAACGTTCCACACGCGTACGCGCGCGACCTGACCAGCACCGTCTGGTCGCCTTTCCGCGCGCTCGTCGTCCGTCTCCACGCCCGCGGCGAGCGGCTCTGATGCGCGCACAGGTAGCGCGAGCGCGTCAACCCACTGGCCCTACGTCCTGGCGAACGGCATCCCGTGGCGGCCGCTCCTGCGCGACTTCACCCTCATCTGGCGACCAACGACGTACAAACACCTCCACGAGGTCGACGATGAAAAACGTGTGGGGGCGGGTCACGGTCCTGCGAGACACGACGCGCCGACACGGCCAACCTGGAGCTCGTCGTCATCGTGCACGACTCCTGACCGTCCACCCACGGTGGCCAACATCCATGACCGGCCGCGTTCGCCAACCTCCTCGTCAGGGGCCCGGTCCCCTCCGTTGTCCGACTGGCTTAGGCTCGTGCCCGTGGGAATCATCGGGTCGCTGCAGTGGATCGTCTTCTTCGTGCTCATGCTCGTCGTGTTCGTGACCGAGCTCGTCGCGCTCGTCGACGCGATCCGACGTCCCGCGAGCGCGTTCACGGCCGAGGGCAAGCTGACCAAGCCGATCTGGCTCGCGATCCTCGGGGTCGCGGCGGCCCTCGGATTCATCTCGCTGCCGCCGATGAGCGTCGGGGGCTTCTTCGGGGTCATCGGCGTGGTCGCGGCGATCGTCTACCTCGTGGACGTGCGTCCCCGGCTCCTGCCGTACGGCAACGGCCGCGGCAACGGGTCGTCCGGCCGCCCCGGCGGCTGGTGACGCGCCGGTGACCACGCAGGCCCGGGGCGGGATCGAGCGCGCCGCCGTCCCGCTCGCCGAGGTCGTCCGGGGGGACCTCGTGGAGTCGGTCCACGCCGGGCACCTCGTCCTGCTGGGCGCCGACGGCGAGCCGGTCCTGGAACGTGGCGACGCCGACGCCGTGATCTGGCCGCGGTCGAGCGTCAAGCCCTTCCAGGCCGTGGCGATGCTGTGGCACGGGCTCGTCCTCCCGCCGCGCCTCCTGGCGCTCGCCGCCGCGAGCCACAACGGGGAGCCGGAGCACCTCGCCGGGGTCCGGGAGATCCTCGACGGCGTCGGGCTCGACGAGTCGACGCTGCAGAACACGCCCGACATGCCGCTCCACCCGCCCGCCGCGTTCGCGTGGCAGATCGAGGGCCACGGGCCGTCGTCGATCACGCAGAACTGCTCCGGCAAGCACGCGGCGATGCTCGCGACGTGCGTCGCCGCCGGCTGGGACACCGCCACCTACCTGGACGTCGACCACCCGCTGCAGCTCGCCGTCCGCGAGACCGTCGCCCAGGCGACCGGCGTGCCGGTCGAGCACGTGACCGTCGACGGGTGCGGCGCGCCGCTCTTCTCGACGACCGTGCGCGGCCTCGCGCGCGCGTTCGGGCGGCTCGCGGCCGCCCCGGAGCGCGAGCCGCGCTCGCCGGAGGCGCACGTCGCCCGCGCGATGGCGGCGTTCCCGGAGATGGTCGGCGGGACGGGCCGGGACGCGACGCTCGCGATGCGCGCGGTGCCCGGCCTGGTCGCCAAGGACGGTGCGGACGGCGTCTACGGCGCTGGCCTGCCCGACGGCAGCGCCCTCGCCTTCAAGGTGCTCGACGGCGGCTCCCGCCCGCGGCCCGCGGTGCTCGCCGCCGCGCTCCGCCGCCTCGGCGCGTCCGGGGTAGCAGGAGCCGACGACGCGGCGCTGACCGCGCTCGGCGACGTGCCCGTGCTCGGCGCGGGCCGGCCGGTGGGCGTCGTGCGGCCGGTCCTCGACGGCGCGTCCGCCGCACCGACGGATGACTCGGAGCGTCGCTCGTGAGGGCCGTCGTGCAGCGCGTCTCGCGCGCGAGCGTGAGCGTCGTGGCCGACGACGGCACGACGGAGGTCGTCGGGGCGATCGACCGTCCCGGGCTGCTCGTGCTCGTCGGCGTGACGCACGACGACGGCGACGCGCAGGTCGAGACCATCGCGCGCAAGATCGCGGAGCTCCGGATCCTCGCGGGCGAGCGGTCGGTGCAGGACGAGGGCGCACCCGTGCTGGTGGTCAGCCAGTTCACGCTCTACGCCGACACGAAGAAGGGCCGCCGACCGTCGTGGAACGGCGCTGCGCCCGGGCCGGTCGCCGAGCCCCTGGTCGACGCGGTCGTGTCGCGGCTGCGCGAGCGCGGGATCGACGTCGCGACCGGGCGGTTCGGCGCGCACATGGCCGTAGAGCTCGTCAACGACGGCCCGGTCACCCTGATCCTCGAGGCCTGACGGCCCCCGGGCGAGCCCCGGCGACCGGCCCCTCGACGGGGCCACCGGTCTGCGACCGCACGGACGTAACCCTTGGTCGGCCGAGGTGGAACCGTACTTGGCCGAGGTAGAGGCGTGGTTCGTCCAGGTAGAGGTGTGGTCGGCTTGTCCGACGGCGGTCTGGTCACCTTGGGTGGCGGGGTGGGTGGTGGTGCCGCGTCTACCATCCGCCGCTCGTTCCTCGCGGCTCCCGCCAGGCCCGCCACGACGCGGCACCACCACCCACCCCGCCCTACGGTGTCTCGCCCTGGTCTCTGGACACCTTGGGCGACTGCTCGCGGTGCCGGTTCACCGAGCATGTTTCCGCTGTCGCGTTCGGTCGCCGCGTGGCACGGTCGCTCCCGGCTCCCGGCTCCCGGCTCCCGGCTCCCGGCTCCCGGCTCGCGGCTCCCGGCTGCCGGTTCCCGGTTCCGCTGTGCCGTGGCCGTGGGTCGCGTCACCAGGCCTGAGGCCCGAGCGCGCCGCGGGCCGGGCTCGCCGGCCAGACGCGAGCGCGCGCTGTCGAGGTCAGCGGAGCCAGCCGCGGCGCTTGATGTAGGCGAGCGGGATGACGGCTGCCACGAGGGTGAGCAGGACCGTGAGCGTGAAGCCGTACGGGCGGTCGAGCTCGGGCATGTGCGTGAAGTTCATGCCGTAGAACGACGCGATGAGCGTCGGCGGCAGGAAGACGGCCGTGATGATCGTGAAGACCTTGACGATCTGGGCCTGCTTGACGTCGAGCGAGGTCATGATCGCCTGCTGCAGGTACCGCACCTTGTCGTGCTCGAAGCTCGCGTGCTGCTTCACCCCGTCGACGTCCGCGACCAGGGTCTCGACCAGTCCCGCGAGCACGGGGTCCGAGTCGGCGATCTCGCTCCGCAGGTGCCGCGCGGCGCGGGCGAGCGAGAGCTGGGACTCCTGGGCGCGCGAGACGATCTCCTCCGCGCGGTTCATGCGGGTGATGGTGTCCTGCATGTCGCTCACCCCGATCTCCCGGCCGCGGGAGTCGACGCCGCGCGTCGCCTCGTCGATCTCGTCGGACATGTCCTCGAGGAGGTCGCTCGCGTACGACACGACCCGGTCGGCCGCCTCGTTGAGCGCATAGAGCAGCGAGTACGCGACGCCGTAGGAGGAGCCGATGAGCCACGGGGTGCGCCGCATGCGCGCGATCGCCTTGTCGAAGACGCCGTAGTGGCGCTGCGGCTGGGCGGTCACGACGACGTCGGGGGAGAGAGCGAGCACGATCCGCTCGTAGACGACCCGGTCGCCGTCGCGCCGCGTGGCGGTCACGGGGAGGTAGACGTGGGCGTCCGTCTCCCAGACCCGACCCCCGGCGGCGGCGAAGTCGACGCCGTGCTCGGCAGCGCGGGCCGTCGCGTCGGGGTCGCCGACGCCGACCTGGACCCAGCGGGAGCGCAGGACGCGGGGGTCGAACCGGGGGGCGCCGGTGCCGTGCGCGCGGGCGTGCAGGTCCAGCCCGCCGCGCGCGGGCGCGGGGAGGGCGCGGTCGACGCGTGCCGCGGGGGCGAGGCTCGTGGGCTCGGGCAGCGTCGTCGTCATCAGACACCCCCGGCGGTGACGTGGGCGAGCAGCAGCGCGACGCAGATGAACACGTACAGGCCGACGGTGAAGGAGATCGACTGGCGTTCCAGGTTCGGTCGGCGGGCGCGGCGTCGGTCGTCGCGCGCGTCGCGCAGGGGGAGGCGCGCGGGGCGGGTCCGGGTCTCGGTGGCAGGCGAGCGCTGGGTCATGGTGGTCGTCCTTCTCGGCGGGCCGACGACCACGGGCGAGCGCCACCGGGTGGGTGGCGCGTGCGGGTGGGTCGGCGGGTGCGTCAGCGGGTGGTCCTGCGGCGCGCACGACGGCGCGCGCGGTGCGCACTGGCGACCTCCCCGCGCGGGGGCGACGGCCGGTCGCGGGAGTCCTCGAGGGTGCTCGCGGAATCAGGCGACGGGCTGCGGGCCACGGAGGGTGAGCGCGCAGTGCGCGGTTCTATGACTGCTGCCGTCCGGCATGGGGCTCACCTCGCTCTCGTGGCGGCGGCACCGTGGGCGCCGCACCCGGGTCGGGGCGCACGAGAACCGTGGCCGCGACGGGGATCGAGGCCAGGCTAGCCCTCCCACCCAGGAGGGGCAAGCGCCGTCGGCCCAGGTGGCGGTCGTGTGACGACCGGGAAACGATGTGGTGATCCCTTGTTTACGGAGGGTTGTTAACATTTCATCCGGTCGACGGGCGAAGAAGCCCCCGGACGGAGGGTCCCGACATGTCAGAACAGCACGACTACCTGGTTCCCGAGCCGCACCGTCGCGCGGACACGCGGTCCGCGCGGCGGCTCGAGCGGCTCTCCTCCCGCGCGCAGGAGATCGACCGCGCGCTCGCCGCGGTGAGCGAGGGCAAGGGCGGCCTCGTCTGGACGGCGGAGCGCGGCATGGGGGCGAGCGCGACGCTCGAGCTCGTGTGCGAGGCCGTCGCGACGTCCACCTTCGCGCGCCCGACGCTCACCCTGCGGTGTCGCCCGCCCGCGGGTGCTCCCGCGCCGGGCTCCGCGGTCGTGTCGCTGGTGTCGCAGGTGTCGCAGCTCGCGGGCGGCGTCGTCCCCGAGCGCCTCACGCGCGTCCTCGAGCCCGTCGACCCCGGCTTCGGGTACCTCCCCGAGGTCGCGGCGGTCGCGCTCGCCGAGCTCCTCCTGGAGTCGTTCGACGGCGCGACGGTCGTGCTCGTGGCCGACGACCTGCACCTCCAGGACGGGCTCAGCAGGGCGGTCCTCGCGAGCCTCGTCGCGCAGCGTCACGCGCCGGTCGTGCTCCTCGGGACGGCGACCGCGGGCGAGCTCGACCCGTCCTCCGGGCCGTTCGAGCTCCGCGCCGTCCCGCCCCTCGCGCCGGCCGACGCCCTGCACCTGCTGCTCGTCGAGCGTCGGCTCGCCGTCGCGCCGCACGTCGCGGCGCGCCTCGCGGGGCTCCTCGGCGGCAACGCCGCGGCGCTCACGCAGACGGCGGCGCTGCTCACGCCCGAGCAGCTCTCCGGGGGGTCGATCCTCCCGGACCCGCTGCCGGCCGTCCCCGCCGTGCGCTCCCTCTTCGCCGACCGTCTCGCCGCCCTCAGCGAGGGCGAGCGGCACGCGCTCCTCGTCGCGGCCGTGGCCGTCGTCGACCGGACCGAGCTGCTGCTGTCGGCGACCGGCCTCGCGATGGACGAGGTGCTCGACGGTCCGCTCGCCGAGCACCTCGCGCTCGTGGGCGGCCGCTTCGCGTTCGTCGACCCGCGCCTGCGGTCCCTGGTCCACGCGGACGCGCGGCTCGCCGAGCGCACGGCGGCGCACGTCGCGCTCGCCGAGGCGCACCGCCGTGCCGGTGAGGACGACGTCACGGTGTGGCACTCGGCGCTCGCGACGCTCGTCGGCGACCCGGCGCTCGTCCCGGGGCTGCTGCGGATCGCGCGCCGGCACCTGGACCGCGGGGACGTCGTCTGGGCGCACGAGGTGGCGCGCGAGGCCGCGAGCCAGGCCGCGACCGAGCATCGTGCGGAGGCGTTCGCGATCGCGGGCGTCGCCGCGCTGCGGTCGGGTCACGTGCAGGACGCGGCGGACTGGTTGCGCAAGGCGTCGCGCAGCGGCGACGACGCGCTGCGCGCGCGGACGCTCGGGCCGCTCGTCGCCGCGCTGACGCTCGCGGAGGGTCAGGTCCCGGACGACGTGCTCTCGCCCTACCTGCGCGGCGGGCAGCCCGACGACCTCGCGCCGGACGCCGTCGCGGGGGTCGTGTCGGGCGTGCTCAACGCGGCGCGGCTGCACGCGGAGCGGGGCGACGGCGTGAGCACGTCACAGCTCCTCGACACGGCGACGTTCCTCGCGTCCTGGTGCGACGACGACGAGACGGCGGCGGGGCTCGCGCTCGCACGGTCCTGGGCGGCGGTGTTCGGCGTGGGCGAGCGCGGCGTGGTCCCCGACGTCGACCTCGGGCCCGACCACGAGGCGTCGCTGCAGGTGAGCCGTGCGCTCGCCCTCGCCGCCGACGACCGGCTCGACGACGCGGCGCAGACGCTCGCGAGCGTCGTCGCCTCCCTCGCCCCGGTCCGCGACGGCGGCCGGTGGTTCGACGGCCCGGACGCCGCCCTCACACCGCTCGCGGAGGCGCACGTCCGGCTGGCGCAGTCGCTCGTGCACCTGTGGCGCGGCACCCTGACCCGGGCCGCGGACGAGCTCGCGGAGGCAGCGTTCCGGCTCCCGCTCGGGCTGCCGTTCGCCGGGCTCGGCGTGGCGGCGGCCCGTCGTCTCGACATGATGACCCGGGGCGTCGTGGGCCCGGTGGCGACGGCGCTCGAGGAGACGTGCGCGAGCCCGACGTCCCGCCCGGTGCGGCTCGGGCTCCTCGTGGACCGGGCGATGGGTGCCGCGTTCGCCCACCACGTCACCCAGGCGGCCACGCTGCTGGAGCTCGCGGCGGAGCGTGAGCGTCCCGACAGCGCACGCATGCTCCCGCTGCCGGGGCTGGACGACGTCGAGGCGTGGGTCGTCGCGGGACGTCACGACGCGGCGCAGCGCGCGCTGGCGCGACGGAAGGTGGACGCGAAGGAGCTGCCGCCGTCGCTGCGGTCGGCGACGCTCGTCCGGGCCGACGTGTCCCTGGCCGCGCCCGAGGACCTCACCGTGCCGCTCGAGCGGGCGACACGGGTGAACCGGACCACGGCCTCGCCGTACGAGCACGCGCGGACCGACCTCTGCGCCGCCCGCGCCCTCGTGCGCGCGGGCGAGCTGCAGCGCGCGCACGGCCTCTTCCTGTCCGCGATCGAGCTGTTCGACGACGCGGGGGCGGACGCCTGGACGACGATCGCGCGGGACGAGCATGCCGACGTCGTCCGGCTCCTCGGCGGGCCGGTGACCGACGACGGGCTCGGGTCCCCGGTACCGGCGGGGGCGGTCGCTGCGGTGGGGGGGACGGTGGTGGGCGGGGCGCCCGCCGGGTCGTGGGCCGCCGCCGCGCGCGCCGCGGGACTGCACGCGCCGCTGCCCGGGGTGCTCGGCGGGCAGCGGCCGGGCGTCGACCCGACGTCGGTGCCCCGCCCCGTGCCGCCGGACGCGTGCCGGCTCGCGGTGCGCGAGAGCGACGTGTCGGACGAGGCGCTCGCCGAGCTCCGGGGGCGGTGGTCCGACGAGCTCACGGAGCGCGAGCTCGACGTCGCGCTGCTCGTCGTCCAGGGCGCGTCCAACCGGGAGGCGGCGGACCAGCTCTACCTGTCGGTCCGCACGGTGGAGGTGCACCTCGGCCGCGTGTTCCGCAAGCTCGGGGTGCGCTCGCGCGTCGAGCTCACCGTGCTCGCGCACCGCGTGGGGCGCTGAGGGGAATCCACGACTCCCGCAGCAGCGGTACGTATCGCGGGTCCTCGACCGAGGGCGATGCGATCGGTTTCGTCCGTTTCTGGGGGCATCTGTCCTACGGGGTAACCCTTATGCCACGGGTAAGTTCGCACCATGAACAATGTGGGAAGCGCGGATAACGACACGGTGCCCGCGTCATTACGTTCGAGGGGACCCGAGGGCGACGGCGACTCCGGAGGACGGCGACGTGGCCCACCGCACCAGCAACGAGGCAGGACCCATGGACGTGTCCCTCTTCACCAGACCACCCCGACCGGGGCGTCGTCGCGGCGCGCGCCTCGCGGCGCTCGCGACCGCGGCGGCGCTCGTCGGCGGGCTCCTCGCGGGAGTCGCGCCGGCCCAGGCTGCCGAGGTCGCACCCGCCGCCGTCTCCCACCCGGGCGACAGCGACGTGAACGGCTACCGCAACGTCGGCTACTTCACGCAGTGGGGCGTGTACGGCCGCAACTTCCAGCTCAAGAAGGTCCAGGACTCCGGCGCCGCCCAGGACCTCACGCACATCAACTACTCGTTCGGCAACATCCACTACCAGAACCTCACGTGCTTCATCGCGAACAAGGCGCAGGGCACGGGGCCGAACGGCTCGGACGGCGCCGGAGACGCATGGGCGGACTTCGGCATGGGCTACACCGCGGCGAACTCCGTGGCCGGCGTGGCGGACACGTGGGACCAGCCTCTCGCCGGTTCGTTCAACCAGCTCAAGCAGCTCAAGGTGAAGAACCCGCAGCTCCGCGCCCTCATCTCCATCGGTGGCTGGACCTGGTCCAAGAACTTCTCGCGGGCTGCCGCGACGCAGGCGTCGCGCGAGAAGCTCGTGTCGTCGTGCATCGACATCTACATCAAGGGCAACCTCCCCGTGATCGACGGCCGCGGCGGTGCCGGCGCGGCCGCGGGCGTGTTCGACGGCATCGACATCGACTGGGAGTGGCCCGGCTCGAACAACGGCGAGGTGGGCAACTACGTCGACACCGTGAACGACCGCGCGAACTTCAAGCTGCTGCTCGCCGAGTTCCGCAAGCAGCTCGACGCGTACGGCGCGCAGACGGGCAAGCACTACCTGCTCTCGGCGTTCCTCCCGGCCAACCCCGACGACATCGCGGCCGGTGGCTGGAACGACCCGGAGATCTTCGAGTCCCTCGACTACGGCAACGTCCAGGGCTACGACCTGCACGGCGCGTGGGACCCCGCGCTCGCCGGCCCCCAGGCCAACCTGTACGACGACCCTGCCGACCCGCGGGCGGCCAACCGCCAGTTCAGCGCCGACAAGGCGGTGCAGGAGTACCTGCGCGGCGGCGTCGACCCGAGCCAGCTCGGCCTCGGCATGGCCATGTACGGCCGCGGCTGGAAGGGCGTCACGTCCTCGGCCCCGTGGTCGGCGGCGACAGGAGCGGCCCCCGGCACCTGGGAGGCGGGCAACGAGGACTACGACAAGCTCCGCACACGGGGCCAGGACTACTACGACCCGGCGACGGTCTCGGCCTGGCGCTACGACGGTGACCAGTGGTGGGGCTACGACAACGCGCGGTCCGTCGCCGCCAAGGCGGAGTACATCGACCGCCTGAACCTCGGTGGCGGCATGTGGTGGGACCTCTCCGGCAACCACGACGGCACGCTGCTCGGGGGGTTCTCGGACAAGATCCGTACGCTCCCGGCCGGTCCGGTCGACGGCGTGGCGGACCCGACCGACCCGACCGACCCGACCGACCCGACCGACCCGACCGACCCGACGGACCCGACGGACCCGACGGACCCGACGGACCCGACGGACTGCCTGGCCGCGTGGTCGGCGAGCGCGGTGTACACGGGCGGCGCGACGGTGTCGTTCGAGGGGAAGAACTACCGCGCGAAGTGGTGGACCCAGGGTGACCGCCCGAGCGCGGGCGGCCCGTGGGAGGCGACCGGCACGTGCGGTGCGACGGACCCGACGGACCCGACCGACCCGACGGACCCGACGGACCCGACCGACCCCACGGACCCGGGCACGTGCACGGCGCCCGCCTGGTCGTCGAGCGCGGTCTACACCGGTGGCGCGACGGTCTCCTACCAGGGCCAGAGCTTCCGCGCGAAGTGGTGGACGCAGAACAACGTCCCGGGCGCGGAGCAGTACGGGCCCTGGGAGTCGCTGGGCGCCTGCTGACGCTCGGCCCTCGTCGGCCCCCTGACGGCGCCGGTCGCCACGAGCGACCGGCGCCGCCGAGCGGGACCCGTCCACGACGTGGTTGACGGCGGCCCGCGGTGACGAGTCCCGTGCACCCGCCCCGTGCACCCGCCCCTCGCAGCGGCACCGACTTTCCGTCGTCGACCGTCGTCGTGACGGGTCCCGTTCGGCATCCTCGGCACCCCTCAGTACCCCCTCAGTACCCCTCAGCACCCGTCGGTCGCCCTCCCCCGGCGACCGTGCCCGACGCGACGCCGTCCGGCGTCGTGCGCAGCAACCCAGCAGATCGAGGTACCCCCATGCGGTTGTCCCTGACCCCCCGGGCGCGCGCCCCCCGCGCTCCCGGACGCCGGCCACAGGTCGTCGCGGCCGTCACGACGCTCGCCGTGCTGGCCACCGGCCTCGTCGGTGCCGCGGCCGCGCAGGCCGCGACTCCCGTCGCCGCTGCCGCGCCCACGGCGTGCGCGGACCCGTGGTCCGCGACCCCCGCCTACGGGGGCGGCGCGACCGTCTCGTACGGCGGCCAGAACTACCGGGCGAAGTGGTGGACGCAGAACAACGTCCCGGGCGCGGAGCAGTACGGGCCGTGGGAGTCGCTCGGAGCGTGCGGCGACACCCCGACCGAGGAGCCCACGACCGACCCGACGACGGACCCGACGACGGACCCGACGACGGACCCGACGACCGACCCGACGACGGACCCGACGACGGACCCGACGACGGACCCTGCCGCGAACCCGGACGAGAAGTGCCGTCCTGACGGCATGGCGCAGACGCCGGGCGTCCGGACGCCCTACTGCGACGTGTACGACGAGAGCGGCCGCGAGAAGCTGCCGAACGGCCTGGACCGTCGCGTCATCGGCTACTTCTCGAGCTGGCGGACCGGCACGAACGGCCAGCCGCGCTACCTCGCGAGCGACATCCCGTGGGACAAGCTCTCCCACATCAACTACGCGTTCGCGCACATCGACGGGAACGACAAGGTCTCGGTGAACGCCGGCGCGGCGGGCAACGCGGCGACGGACATGACGTGGCCGGGCGTCGCGGGCGCGGAGATGGACCCGACGCTCGACTACACGGGCCACTTCAACCTCCTGGCGAAGTACAAGAAGGCCCACCCGGGCGTCAAGGTCATCCCCGCCGTGGGCGGCTGGGCCGAGACGGGCGGCTACTTCGACGCGAGCGGCAACCGCGTCGCGTCCGGCGGCTTCTACACGATGACGGAGTCGCAGGCGCGCATCGACACCTTCGCGGACTCGGTCGTCGACTTCGTCCGCCAGTACGGGTTCGACGGCATCGACATCGACTACGAGTACCCGACGTCCAACAACCAGGCCGGCAACCCGGACGACTTCCAGATCTCCGACAAGCGCCGCGGGCAGCTCTTCCAGGGCTACGTGAACCTCATGAAGACGCTGCGCGAGAAGCTCGACGCGGCGGGCGCGCAGGACGGCGAGTACTACATGCTCACGACCGCGACGCCGTCGTCCGGGTGGCTGCTGCGCGGCATGGAGGTCTACCAGGTCACGCAGTACACGGACTACGTCAACATGATGACGTACGACCTGCACGGCGCCTGGAACGAGTACGTGGGCGGCAACGGCGCCCTGTTCGACGACGGCAAGGACCCCGAGCTCGCGGCCGGCGGCGTGTACAGCGCCTACAAGGGGATCGGCTACCTCAACGGCGACTGGGCCTCGCACTACTTCCGGGGTGCGATGCAGGCCGGTCGCATCAACCTGGGCGTGCCGTTCTACACGCGCGGCTTCCAGGGCGTCCAGGGCGGCACCTACGGCATGGGCGGCACCGCGAAGGCGCCGGCCGGGTTCCTCTGCCCGGCGGGCACCAACAACAAGTGCGGCTACGGCGCGGAGGGCATCGACAACCTCTGGTACGACAGCGACCCGCAGGGCAACGCGGTCCCGGCCGGCGTCAACCCGATGTGGCACGTGCTCAACCTCGAGAAGGGCGTGACGGGCGACTACGTCTCCGCGTACGGCGTCACGGACACGATCCAGGGCACGTACGAGCGCCACTTCGACCCGGTCACGAAGAACGAGTGGTGGTGGAACGCGCAGACGAAGACGTTCCTCTCCGGCGACTCGACCGAGGCGATCGCCGCCAAGGCGGACTACGTCGCGGACACCGGCCTCGGTGGACTGATGATCTGGGAGCTCGCGGGCGACTTCGGCTACGACCAGGCGAAGGGCCAGTACGAGATCGGCAGCACGCTCGTCGACCTCATGCACAGCAGGCTCTCGGCCACGACGCCGTACGGCGCGTCGAAGGCGAACGCCGACCGGAAGATGCCGACGCAGGCGCTCGACGTCGACATCCGGTACACGGAGTTCGCGCTCGGCGACAACAACTACCCGATCTCGCCCAAGGTCGTCTTCACCAACAAGGGTGCGAAGGACATCCCGGCCGGCGCGACGATCTCGTTCCAGCACGGCACGACCGACCCGGGCGAGATGAGCGACTGGAGCGGCTTCAAGACCACGGTCACCGCGAAGGGCCACACGGGCGACAACGTCGGCGGCCTCGACGGCGACTTCCACACCGTGCAGTTCACGGTCCCGACCGGGGGCATCCCGGCGGGCGGCTCGATCACCAACCAGCTCAAGTGGTCGATGCCGGCCGCCCAGTTCTCCAACGTGATCGTCACGGTCGACGGCGTGGACTACGCCACGACGTACGACCACCCGCGCGGCGTGACCGTCGTCGACCTCCCGGGCTCCGGGGGCGGCGAGGGTCCGGGCGGGCCGGGCACCGGCACCGGTGCGTGCACCGCACCGGCCTGGGTCACGGGCACGGTCTACACGGGTGGTGCGGTCGTGAGCCACGGCGGTCACGTGTGGACGGCGCGGTACTGGACCCAGAACGACACCCCCGGCGCCTCGGCGTGGGGTCCGTGGGCCGACGGCGGCGCGTGCTGACGCACCACCGACGTCCCTGACGAGGCCCCGCCTCGGTGGCTCGCGGGTACGGGGAATCCCGTACCCGCGAGCCGCCACCGTGTGGGTCTCCCGCATCTCGACCGGCGTTCGCGCTCGCTAGCGTGACAAGACCGACGAGGTCTCCGCAGCTCCCCCCAGTGGGCTGCGGGGACCTCCGACCGTGAAAGGCGACCATCGTGCACGTGCACCATCGAACGACTCGTTTCTCCCTCTCCCTGGCGGTCGTCGCGCTCGGCGGCGTGCTCCTGGCCGGGTGCACGGGGGCCTCCGAGCCCGGCGCGACCGCCGAAGGAGGCTCGGGCCCGGCCACGGCCGAGGACCACGGCGCGCACGGCGCGCACGCCGACGAGGGCAAGGTCCCGGTCGGCCCCCTGCAGCTCCCGGCCGCCGAGTACTGGTCCGTGCTCCAGCCCGCCGACGGCGTCACGCAGGTCCGCTCGGGCGGGTGCCCCGAGGACGCGGTCTGCCCCAGCTTCGAGATCCTCACCGGTGCGGGTCTCGACGGCGTCGACCCCGCCGCCGCCCACGTGCCCGACGGCGCCACCTGCCCGGGCAGCGACGGGCTCGCCGCCCGCGCGGTCGGGGAGGCCTCCGAGTCGGAGGTCGAGGTCGCCGGCTCGCCCGCGACGCTCGCGCGCTGGACGCTCTCGTGCGTCGACGGGTCCGGCGCCGAGGTGCGCACCGTCGAGCAGCTCCAGTGGTACGTCCCGGAGGCTCCCGGTGGCGCGGTGCTCGTCGTCGACCGCTGGGCCTTCGAGGGCCTGGAGTCGCGCCTGGCGGCCGGCGGCTGGGCGGCTGCCTGACGGCCTGACGGTCCGCCCGGACCGGGCGCGCCCCACGACCGGCGGACGCCACGAAGGCCTCGCACCCTGCCGGGTGCGAGGCCTTCGTCGTGCGTGGTGCGCCGGTCAGCCCTTGCGGGTCCGGCGCGTCAGGAGGACGATCGCCGCGCCGACCACGGCGAGCCCGGCCGCGATCGCGGCGTACAGGCCGACCGTCGCGCCGGTCTCCGCGAGCGTCGGGTTCTGGCTCCCGGCGACGGGGTTGTCGACCGTCGTCACGCCGGGGAAGCAGTTGCTCGTGTCCTGGGGGTACGTCACCGGGACGGTCACCTCGGGGTTCACGGCGAACGTCAGGTCCACGGTGCCCGTGGCCCAGCCGTGGGTCGCGGTGTTGATCCACATGTTGTTCACGAGCTCCCAGCCCTCGTCGGCCGGCAGGTCGACGAAGCGCTCGGGATACGCACCGGGCCACAGGACCCGTCCGCTGAGGGGGAGGTCGGCCATGACCTCGTCCTCGCCGTCCGGGTTGTGCCACGTCAGCGTCGCCGTCGTGTTCGGCGTGCCGGTGACCGAGACCCCGTAGTCGAGGTAGGAGACACCCTCGACGCAGACCGGCGTGAGCACGTCGACCTTGATCGTCGGCTCCGGTGTGCCGGGCGGGTTCGTCGCGCACTCCGGGGTCGACGGCGGGTAGGCGACGACGGTCTCGGCCGTCGGGTTGACCTCGAAGACCACCGTCACGCCCGCGCGGACCCAGTCGAACTCGTCGCCGACGACCCACTCGCCGTCCACGAGGCTCCAGCCGGGCCAGTCGACGGGGTTGCCCGCACCGTCGACCTCGGCACCGGGCCACAGGACACGGCCCGAGAGCGGCAGGCCGGACTGGACGACGTCCTCGCCGTCGGGGTTGACCCACGTGATCGTGAGCGGGTTCGCCTCGTCGTTCTCGTAGTTCTCGGGGAGCTCGAAGACGTAGTCGAGATAGGGGACGTCGCCGTCGCAGACCGGCGAGGCCACGGTGATCTCCGGGACGTAGGTCTCGGGGTCGGTGGTGGCCGCGCTCGCGGACGTCGCGACGACGGGGACGGTCAGGAGCGCGGCGACCGCGGAGAGCGCTCCGACGAGCACCGCCCGCCCCGTGCTGCGCAGACCCTTCGAGGTACGCATGGCTTCTTCACCCGTCTCGGTTCAGGGATTGTGGTGTTCCGGTACACAGAGAGCCCCGGAGTGCGGTCCGTGATGCATCGTGCGTCACGGACCGGTGGCACGGGTCGAGCGACAGGCGCCCAGAATAGCGAGGATCCGGCGCCCAACTGGACGGTCGTCCGGGTGAATTGTGGTCGCCAGGACCATCGTTATCGCGCCGTGATGCTCTCCGTGGTTCCCGCCCGCCCCGAGGTGGTGCCGCCGGGGTCCGGCAGGCCGCCGCGAGGGCTCACCCGCACGCGGCGACCGGGACCACCGCGAGGCCGGGCGTCGACACCGTCGGGGTCGTCCACACGTCGATCGTGCCGTCGGTGCCGGGACCGTCCTGCGGGTCGGCCGGCGAGGTCACGGTGAAGGAGACCGCGGTGCTCTGGCCGGGGGCGAGCTCGACGGGGAGCGACGCCGCGCGCCGGCCACCCACCTCCGCGACGAGGGCTCCCGTCGGCGCCCCGCCCACGCGGACGGTACCGACCTCGCCGCCGCGGGGCGGGTAGAGGACGACCACCGTGCGCACGTTCCCCGGGGTGACACCCGAGATGCCGCCGCCCGTGACGTACCACGGCAGGCTCGACCCGGCGTCGGCCGGCGCGGTGGACGTCAGCGCGGCGCTGAAGGTGTCGACCCGCCCGCCGTCGGTGCACGCGCTCCCGGTGAGCCGGACGTCCGTGTCGAGGTAGTAGCCCATCTTGCCGCCGGTGGCGTCGTTGAGGAACACGCCGACAGAGCTCGCCGCGCGGTCGGCGGTGTCGATGTCGCCCGCGACGACCGTGCCCGCCAGGCGGTCCTGCTCGTCGGGGTGCGCGGACCACAGGAGCACGCGGTGCTCGTCCGCGGCGCGCGCGAGGGCGTCCCGCGCGAGCCCCGGGTCGGCGCCACCGGCCAGGAACGTCCCAAGGACGGAGGTCGCGACGGAGGCGAAGAAGGCGTCCGTCTCGGGCCCCGGCTCGAGCCGGGCGTAGGAGTCCGACAGGAGGGCCTGGACGACGTTGCCCGCGTCGAGCGTCACGGTGTCGTCGCCCGCGGGGACGTCGAGCGGCCCGGTGGCCTCGAGCAGGTACGACAGCGCGACGGGGTCCGTCGCGACCACCCCGTCGAGGGTCTCGCCCTGCGCCTGCTCCCACATGGCCGCCGTGAGCTCCGCGGTCGTGGGGAAGTCGGGCGTGAGCGGGGTGTCCTGCACGTACCGGCCCACGCGGTCGGTGAAGAGCTGCTCGACCCCGGGGTCCAGCGGGAGGACGGGCTCGGCGAACGGCGGGACGTCGGCCGTCGAGGCCTGGCGCTCGAGCGAGACGGCGCCGCCGTCGACCGTCAGGACCGCGAGCGCTCCCGGGATGCCGCCGCCCGCGCGCAGCTCGGCGCTGTTCAGCGCGACCACGAGGTACCGGCGCGGCCCGTCGGCGCCGAGCATGGCGGGGCCGAGCGTGGTGAGGCGGTCGGCGGTGCGCACGACCGGGCGCAGGTCGTCGGTCCGCGCGACGAGCGTCGCGTACGGCTCCGCGATCTCCTGGTGCAGCGCGTCGGGGTCGACGCGGGCGAGCCGGGCGTCGATGTCGTCGAAAGCGTCGGCGGCCCGCGCCATGGCCGGTGCCGCCTCGGTGAGCGGGGCGAGGTCGACGCCGTCCCCCGTGAGCGTCAGGCTGTCGCCCTCGACGGCGCCGAGCGCCTGCGTGAGCGACGGCAGCACCACGGCCGCGAGGTCGTCGACGGTCGCGGCGGCGGCGGAGAACGCCCGGACGTCCTGCCCGTACACGGGGAGGTGCGCGGCCAGGGACCACAGCGGGCCGTCCGTGCTCGCGCGCGCCGTCGCGGTGTAGGGCTGGACCCGGTCCAGGGCGGCCTCCGCGGTCTCGACGTCGCCGGCGCGCAGGGCCTCCTCGGCCGCGGGGACCTCGTCGAGCGCGCGCGTCAGCGCGTCGCGCGCGGCGAGGGCGTCGCGGGCCAGCAGCGCCACGCACGCCACGAGGAGCACGGCCAGCAGGATCAGGCCCCAGCCCAGCCAGGACGCCCAGTGCCGACGTCGCCGACCGCCCGTGTGGCGCGGCGGCAGGTCGGCCGGCTCCGTCGTCGTCATGTCCCACAGCGTAGGTGCTGGGCGGTGGCAGGATCGGTGCCGTCGCGGGTGAGGTTCGGGTGAAGGACGCGCCGTGCAAGGAACGGGCTCCCCGGGACACAGAGCGGTTGACAGCCCCGACCCGCCGACGAGGAGCCGCTGTGACGACCGACGAGGGCCACGACGTCGAGACCGACGCCGCCGTCCACGACGAGGCCTGGTTCGCCGCGCTCTTCGCCGCGCACGCGACGCCGCTCTACCGCTACTTCCGCCGCCGGCTGCCGAGCGCCGCCGGCTCCGTGGGTCCCGACGCGGACGACCTCACGGCCGAGGTCCTCGCGACGGCGTGGCGGCGCCGCGCGGACGTGCCCGACGGCGCCGAGCTCCCGTGGCTCTACCGCACCGCGGGCTTCGTCCTCGCCAACCACCGGCGCAAGGCGCGGCCGGTGCCGGTCGCGGAGGTTCCGGACCGCGGTGACGAGGGCGCGGACGTCGAGCACGTCGTCGTGCAGGACGACGAGGTCCGGCGCGCGCTGGGCGCGCTGTCGGACCGCGACCGGCGCATCCTCCTCCTGCACGCCTGGGAGGGCCTGGGCGGTGACGACCTGGCTGCAGTCCTCGGCACGTCGCGCGGGGGCGCCGACGCCGCGCTCTCGCGGGCGCGGGCGCGGCTGCGCACCGCGTGGGCGGAGCAGGCGGCCCTCGCGCAAGAGTCGGGCGCCTGAGCACACATCACGGGTAGACCCGACCGGCCGCGCCCCCGCGGCGCGGCCCCGCAGTACCTGGAGGGCGACATGACCACCCACACCCCCGACCAGCCCGACGACACCGGCCTCGAGCGCCTCCGCGCCGCCGACCCGGCGGCGGGCGCCGCACCGGACACCGACGCCCTGGAGGCCGCGGTCCGCGACCGCGTCCCCGAGGCGTTCGTCGCAGGGACGCCCGCCGGCACGCCTGACGACGCGCCCGACGGAGGCCCGCTCTCCGGGCCCGACGGTCCGACGGCGATCCTCGTCGACGAGCTCGCCGAACGTCGTGCGCGACGCCTGCGCAGGCGGGTCCCCCTCCAGGTCGCCGCGGCGGTGGCGGGCGTGCTCGTCGTCGGGGCGGGCGGCTACGCGCTGGGTGCCGGAGCGGTGGGGGCGTCGTCCGCGGGGGACTCGGCGGCGGAGTCCACCGCGCTCGCGCCGATCCAGCTCGGGGGCGCGACCGCCCAGGAGGAGTCGGGGGCCGCTGCCGACGGCGCTGCGTCCGGGCAGGCGTTCTCGTCCGACGCGCGGGCCTCGGCGGACATGGCCTACCCCGGCGCCTGGGGCGGGCGCACGGTGTTCCACCAGGACGGTCTCTCGACGCAGGGGACCAGCGCGGACGCGTGGGCGTACGACGCCGCGGGCGTCTTCTCGCAGGAGACCGCGCAGCGCGTCGCGGACGCGCTCGGCGTCGACGGCGAGGTGCGCGAGGACTACGGCTCCTACGTCGTGGGGTCGACGGACTGGACGGGACCGACCGTCTCGCTGCAGCCCGACGGCCTCGCGAGCGTGAGCTACAACGACCCGACGAACGACCCGTGGGGCTGCGTGGTCGTGACGCCGATGCCGGCCGACGGCGGGGACGACGCGGCGAGCCCGTCCGCCGAGCCGGGCACGTGCGAGGAGCCGGACCACGGCGCGCCGCCGAGCGGCGCGGACGCGGTCGAGCGGCTGCGCGACCTGCTCGGGACGCTCGGCCTCGACCCCGCGGGGTACGAGGTCGTCGCGGAGGAGCAGCCCGCCGACCAGGGCGCGCCGCGGGCGACCACCGTGACCGCGTACGAGGTCGTCGAGGGGCAGCGCACCGGGACGCAGTGGAGCGCGACGTACTCCGGGGGCGGGCTCGCGTCGCTGTACGGGAGCCTCGCGCCGCGCGTCACGATCGGCGCCTACGACGTGGTGAGTCCCGCGGAGGCGGTGGACCGCCTGGGCGACCCGCGGTTCGGCGGGGGAGGCATGATCGCCTGGGCGCGCGACGGCGTGCAGGCCGTGCCGGAGGTCGCGCCCGTCGAGCCCGAGGTGCCCACCGTGCCGCCCACGGTCGGTGCGGGCGCCCGGTTCGCGTGGCCGGTCACGGACGTGACGATCACGGACGCACGCCTCGGCCTCGCGGTGCAGTACCAGCCCGACGGCGCGGCGGTGCTCCTGCCCGCGTACGAGCTCTCCGACGCCGACGGCAACGTGTGGTCGGTCGTGGCCGTCGTGGACGACCAGCTCGACTTCGCACCGGCCGGCTGACCCTTCTCACCGAGCACGACCTGGCGGTCCTCGTCCTCCGCACGACGACCGCCAGGTCGTGCTCGGCGTGCGCTTTTGCATCGTGCAAGCGTCCTGCCTCGCGAAAGTGGCCACGCTTTTGATTGACCATCGACAAAAGTGTGACTAGGGTCGCAGCAGACCGGGCGCCCACCGGGTCGGAGAGCGATCACACGCCCTCGTCCGGGCGTGCGGTCCGACGATGGCAGGGAGGCCATCGTCGTCGTGCTCGGCGGCGCTCCGGCGCCCGCCGACGGGAACGGGAGCAACGATGCACCACTTCGCTTCTGACGGCTCGTCAGACCGCCCGGCTCCGGACGCGCGCACGGGGCTCTGGCTCGTCGGCGCCCGCGGCTCCGTCGCGACCACCGCGACCCTCGGCCTCGCGGCCATCGCGGACGGGCGTGCCGCGCCCACGGGGTGCGTCACGGTCTCCGAGCCCTTCGCCTCGGCACCGCTCCCGTCGTTCGGCGACCTCGTCGTCGGCGGCCACGACATCTCCGACGTCTCGATGGTCAAGCGCGCCGAGCTGCTCGTCGAGGCGGGCATGATCGCGCCGCGCCTGCTCACCGCCGCGCACGCCGCGCTGGAGCGGGCCGACGCCGAGGTTCGACCCGGGTACTCCGCCCACCCCACCGAGGGCGCGCCGCGCGAGTCCCAGCAGGCCGCCGCGGAGCGCCTGGCCGCGGACATCGTCGACTTCCGCGAGCGCCACGGCCTCGCGCGCGTCGTCGTCGTCGACCTCGTGTCGACGGAGCCGCTGCCCGAGCCCGGCCCGGAGCTCTCCGACCGGGAGCTCCTGCTCGCCGCGCTCGCGGACCCGGAGCGCGCCGTGCTCCCGCCGAGCTCCGTGACCGCGTACGCCGCCCTGCTCGCGGGCGCGCCCTTCGCGGAGTTCACGCCGTCGGCGAGCATGCACCTGCCGGTGCTCCTCGAGCTCGCCGCCGAGCGCGGCGTCCCGGTCGCGGGCCAGGACGGCAAGACCGGCCAGACGTGGCTGCGCACGATCCTCGCGCCCGCCTTCGCGGCGCGCGGCCTGCGCGTCCTGTCCTGGGCCGGGGCCAACCTGCTCGGTGGCGGCGACGGCGCGACCCTGGCCGACCCGGAGGCCGTGCAGAGCAAGCTCGCGTCCAAGTCTCGCGGCCTGCAGGACCTCACGGGCAGCCAGGTCACCCCGCTGCACATCGACAACGTGCCGGACCTCGGCGACATCAAGGTCGCGTGGGACCACGTGCACGTCGAGGGCTTCCTCGGCTCGCGCCTCACGCTGCAGACGACGTGGTCGGCCTACGACTCGATGCTCGCCGCGCCGCTCGTGCTCGACCTCGCGCGCCTGCTCGCGCTCGCCGACGCCGCGGGGTACGGGGGGCCGGTCGCCGAGCTCGGGTTCTTCTTCAAGGACCCGTGGGGGAGCGACGTGCACGACTTCGCGGCGCAGACCGTCGCCCTCGCAGACTGGGTCCGCGAGGCGGCGGCCCGCGTCGGTGCCGCACCGGCCGACCGGCCGTGACCGGCTCCCTCCACGACCACCTGGACCTCGTCCGCGCCCCCGCGGTCCTCTCGGTGGTCGGTGACACCCTCGCGGGCGCGGCCGCCGCCGGGCACGCGCTCACGCCGCGCCGCGCGCTGCTCCCGCTCGCGTCCGCGTGCCTGTACGCCGGCGGCATGGCGCTCAACGACTACGCGGACCGCCACCTCGACGCGGTCGAGCGCCCCGAGCGCCCGATCCCGTCCGGACGCATCTCCGAGGGGCGCGCGCTCCGGGTGGCGGTGGGTCTCACGGCCGCGGGCGTGGGCCTCGCCGCCGCGGGCGGGGGACCGCGGGCGCTCGCGGTCGCCGTCCCGCTCGCCGCGAGCGTCTGGACGTACGACACCGTCGCCAAGGAGCACGCCGTCGGGCCCGTCGTCATGGCCGCGTGCCGCGGTCTCGACGTCCTGCTGGGTGCGGGCGTCGGGCACCTGCGCGCCGCGCTGCCCGCCGCGGCGGGGATGGCGGTGCACACCGCGGGCGTGACGTTCGTGTCCCGCGGCGAGGTGCACGGCACGACGTCGTCCCTCGCCGCCGGCGTGGCGGCGGCCACCGCGGTGGGCGGTGCGGTCGTCGGCGTGGGGGCGCTGCGCCGCGGTCGCGGGTCCGGCCCGGGCCGTACGACACGCGTGGCGACGGCGGTCGCTGGGGCCGTGGCGGCGGGCGCGTACCTCGCGACCGCGCTCCCGCGCCAGGTCGACGCCGCGATCACGCCGTCCGCGGGCAACGCGTTCGCGGCGACGAAGGCGGGGATCCGGGCGATGCTCCCGCTCCAGGCGGCATGGGCGGCGCGGGGCGGCAGCCTCGCGTCGGTGGGCGTGCTCGCGGGCGTCGAGCTCGCCGGCCGGCTCCTGCGCCGGGCCGGGCGCGGTCCCGGGCGCGCGGAGATGAGCGAGACGTGAGCGGGTACGACGACCCGGGGCAGGGCATGCCGTTCACGCTCGGGTACGGCACCAACGGCTTCACGGACCACCCGCTCGACGTCGCGCTCGACGTCCTCGACCACGAGGGGTACGGCGCCGTCGCGCTCACGCTCGGGTTCCCGCACCTGGACCCGTTCGCGGCCGGGTGGCGCGCGGAGGTCGACGCGCTGCGCGAGCGCCTCGCCGCGCTGCGCGGCGGGGCGGGGATGCGGGTCGTCGTCGAGACGGGCACGCGGTTCCTGCTCGACCCGTACCGCAAGCACCGGCCCACGCTCGTGGACGCCGAGGCCGAGGCCCGGCTGCGCTTCCTGCGCCGGGCGGTCGAGATCGCGGCCGTCCTCGACGCCGAGTGCGTGTCCTTCTTCTCCGGCGTCCTGCCCGACGGCGCGACCCCGGCCGACGGGTGGGCGCTCCTGCGCGACCGCCTGCCCGCGCTCGTCGAGCACGCCCGCGGCCACGGCGTGCGGCTCTCGCTCGAGCCCGAGCCGGGGATGCTCGTCGAGACCGTCGGCGACGCGCTGCGGCTGCGCGACGAGCTCGGCGGCGACGCGGGTGACCTGGCCGACCTCGGCGTGACCGTCGACGTGGGCCACTGCCTCGTCGTGGAGCCCGACGGCGTCGTGGGCGCGCTGCGCGCCGCCGCGCCGTACCTCGCGAACGTGCAGCTCGACGACATGCCGCGCACGCACCACGAGCACCGCCCGTTCGGCGAGGGCGAGATCGACCTGCCGCTCGTGCTCGCGACCCTCGCCGACGTCGGCTACACCGGGGTCGCCGCGGTCGAGCTGCCCCGCCACTCGTACGACGCCCCCGGCCTCGCGCACCGCAGCATGACAGCGCTGAAGGAAGCCTGGGGCCGACGCTCCCCGGCGCCCGCGCCCGACCAGGAACGACCCGTCTCCGACCACCCCCAGGAGGTGCCATGACCGAGCCAGCCCCCGCCGCCCCCGCGGCCCCGGACGGCGCGACCACCGAGGGCGAGCGCTGGCTCGCCGAGGCGCGCGCCGGCGTCGCGCAGGACCCCGCGGCCGTGTCGCGCGCGTTCGCGCTCGCGGGCCGCAAGGTCGGCCGCGCGCCGGTGCGCCCGGACGCCGACCCCGCCGGCATCGTCCACGGGACCGTCGACGACGAGGCGCGCGCCGCGATCGTCGTCGCGCTCGCCGAGGCGCTCGGGCGCGGGGCCGACGGCGACGCCTCCCTCGCGGCCCGCCTCGCCGACCTCTACCAGCACGGCGACACCGCCGAGCGGCGCGGGGTGCTGCGCGGGCTCGACGCGCTCACCACGCGTGGGGCGCTCGCGGACGACGCGGCGCCGTCGGTCGTCGCCGTCGGTCGCGACCTCGCCGCCGACGCGCTGCGCACCAACGACCAGAGCCTCGTCGCCGCGGCGGTCGGGCCGTTCGCGGCCGCGCACCTCGACCAGCACGCGTGGCGCCACGCCGTCCTCAAGCTCGTGTTCATGGGCGTGAGCCTCGACGCCGTCGCCGGTCTCGACGACCGCGCGGACGACGAGCTCGCCCGGATGGCGCGCGACTTCGCCGCCGAGCGCCGCGCCGCGGGCCGCGTCGTGCCCGACGACGTCGCCCGCCTCGCCCCTGACGTCACCACCGGGAGGACCGCCTGATGCGCATCTTCGACCCCCACATCCACATGACCAGCCGCACGACGGACGACTACGAGGCGCTGTACGCCGCGGGCGTGCGCGCGCTCGTGGAGCCGGCGTTCTGGCTCGGGCAGCCGCGCACGAACGTGGGGTCGTTCCTCGACTACTTCGACGCGCTCCTGGGCTGGGAGCGGTTCCGGGCCGCGCAGTTCGGCATCCGCCACCACGCGACGATCGCCCTCAACCCGAAGGAGGCGAACGACGCGCGCTGCCGCGAGGTGCTCGACGAGATCCCGCGCTACCTGCTCAAGGACGGCGTCGTGGCGGTCGGTGAGGTCGGGTACGACTCGATGACGCCCGAGGAGGACGAGGTGTTCTCCCGCCAGCTCCAGATGGCGCGCGACGTCGAGCTTCCGGTCCTCGTGCACACGCCGCACCGCGACAAGCTCGCGGGCACGCGCCGCACGCTCGACGTCGTGCGCGAGTCCGGGGTGCCGTCCGAGCACGTGCTCGTCGACCACCTCAACGAGACCAACGTGGCGCTCGTGCTCGACGCCGGGGCGTGGGCCGGGTTCTCGATCTACCCGGACACCAAGATGGACGAGGACCGCATGGTCGCGATCCTCCAGGAGCACGGCACCGAGCGGATGATCGTGAACTCCGCGGCGGACTGGGGCCGGTCCGACCCGCTCAAGACGCTCAAGACCGGCCGCGCGATGCTCGCCGCGGGATTCACCGAGGACGACGTGGACAAGGTGCTGTGGCGCAACCCGGTCGAGTTCTACGGGCAGTCCGGCAACCTCGTGCTCGACCCGGTGCCGGGCTTCGTCGAGGGCGACCTCCCGACGCCCGGCGTCGAGTTCGAGGGCTCGTCCGTGCTGCGCGGCGTGCGGGCGTAGCGGGCCGTCTCGGAAGGGCACCACCATGCTGTTGTCGTACTGCACCAACGTCCACCCCGCCGAGGACCTCGACGGGGTCGTCGAGCAGCTCGTGACCTATGCGGGCCCCGTCCGCGCGGCCGCGGGGCTCGACGTCCTCGGGGTCGGGCTCTGGATGCCCGCGACGCTCGCGCACCGGCTCGCCGCGTCGCCGGCGGACCGCGCGTGGCTGCGCGCCGTCCTCGACGAGCAGGGCCTGCAGGTCCACACGCTCAACGCGTTCCCGTACGGCGGCTTCCACGCGGACGTCGTCAAGCTCGACGTCTACACGCCCACGTGGGCGCAGCCCGAGCGGCTCGCGTACACGCTCGAGTGCGCCGAGGTGCTGGCCGACCTCCTGCCCGACGGTGCTGCGGGCTCGATCTCGACCCTCCCGCTCGCGTGGCGCGAGCCGTGGTCGGACGCCGACGACGAGGCCGCCACCCGCGCGTTCGTCGCCCTGGGCGCGGGGCTGCGCGACCTGCGCGAGCGGACGGGGAAGGTCGTGCGCGTCGCGGTCGAGCCGGAGCCGGGCTGCGTGCTCGACACCGTGGACGACGTCGTGGGGTGGCTCGCCGCGCGCACCGGGACCGGGGTCCCCGAGGAGGGCCGCGTCGACCCCGAGCACGTGGGGGTGTGCCTCGACACGTGCCACCTCGCGGTGTCCTTCGCGGACCGCCGCGCGGGGACGGCGGCCACGGTGCGCCGCATCACGGACGCCGGGCTGCGCGTCGTCAAGGTGCAGGCGTCGGCCGCGCTCCACGTCGACGACCCGTCCGACCCGGCCGCGCGCGCCGCCGTCGGCGCGTTCGCCGAGAAGCGCTACATCCACCAGGTGCGCGAGCTCACGGCGGCGGGCGACGTCCTCGCCGCCGACGACCTGCCCGACGCCCTGGGCGAGACACCCGCGCCCGACACGGGGGACGCCGTCGGGCACGCGCTGCCGGGGGAGGGGCCGTGGCGCGTGCACTTCCACGTGCCGCTGCACCACGAGCCCGCCGCCCCGCTCGCCGCGACGACCGACGTCCTGCGCGACGCCGTCGACGCGGTGCGGGCGGCCCCGCACGGCGACGAGGCCCACCTCGACGTCGAGACGTACACGTGGTCGGTGCTCCCGGAGGGAGCGGCCACGGCCTCGCTCGTCGCCGGCATCGCGGCCGAGCTCCGCTGGGCCACGACCCACCTCACCGCCGAGCACGAGGTTGCTCCCGGAAAGTCGCCGATGACGACAGCAACCCCGGGCTCGACCGCGACCAACCACATCATCAGGAGGACCGCATGAAGCCCGTGCTGCTGCTCGACGTCGTCGGGCTCACCTCGACCGCGCTCGCGCACATGCCGCGCCTGCGCCAGCTCGCCGAGAGCGGCTGGCAGTCCGAGCTCGCGACGGTCCTGCCCGCGGTGACCTGCAGCGTGCAGGCCACGATGACGACGGGGCTCAGCCCGTCGCAGCACGGGATCGTCGGGAACGGCTGGTACTTCCGCGAGCTCGGCGACGTGTACCTGTGGCGTCAGCACGCGCGCCTCGTCGAGGGCGAGAAGCTGTGGGAGGCCGCGCGCCGCGCCCGCCGCGAGTACTCGTCGGCGAACGTGTGCTGGTGGTACGCGATGGGCATGACGACGGACGTCACCGTCACGCCGCGGCCGATCTACCACGCCGACGGGCGCAAGTCCCCGGACGCGTACGTGCGCCCGGCGGCGCTGCACGACGACCTCGTCGGCCGGTTCGGCGAGTTCCCGCTGTTCACGTACTGGGGCCCGACGGCGGACATCTCCTCGTCCCGGTGGATCGTCGACGCGACGCGGCACGTGCTGCGCACGCACGCCCCGGACCTCACGATGGCGTACGTCCCGCACCTCGACTACGACCTGCAGCGGTTCGGCCCGACGTCCCCGCAGGCCGACGCCGCCGCGGCGGAGCTCGACGCGACCCTCGCGCCGCTGCTCGACGACGCCGCGAACCAGGGCGTGACGGTCCTCGTGGTCTCGGAGTACGGCATCGCGGACGCCGACACCCCCGTGCACCTCAACCGCATCCTGCGCCGCGAGGGCCTGCTCGAGGTCTACGTGCAGGACGGCAAGGAGCAGCTCGACCCGTGGGCGTCGCGCGCGTTCGCGGTCGCGGACCACCAGGTCGCGCACGTCTACCTGGGCGACCAGCACGACCTCGCGCTGCAGCGGCGCGTCACCGACCTGCTGCGCGGCGTCCCGGGGGTCGACGAGGTGCTCGACCGCGAGGCGCAGGCCCGGTACGGGCTCGACCACGAGCGCTCCGGCGACCTCGTCGTCGTCGCCGAGCCGGGGGCCTGGTTCACGTACTACTTCTGGCTCGACGACGCGCGCGCGCCCGAGTACGCGCGGGGCGTCGACATCCACCGCAAGCCGGGCTACGACCCCGCCGAGCTGTTCTTCGACCCCGCGGACAAGCTGGCGAAGGCGAAGGCCGGCCTCAACCTCGTGAAGAAGAAGGTGGGGCTGCGCTACGCCATGAGCACCGTCCCGCTCGACGCGTCGTACGTGAAGGGCTCGCACGGCCGCCTGCCCGACTCCTCGGCCGACACCCCGCTCGTGCTGTGCTCCGACGCCGAGGTGCCGGCGTCGGTCGCGGGGATCGTCGAGAGCGGGTCGGGCCAGGTCCCGGCCGCGGCGATCAAGGGCCTCGTGCTGGAGCTGCAGGGCCTCGGCGTCCGGGTCTGACGGCGGAGGAGCTCGGGTCCTACCGGGCGAGCCGCTCGTCGAGCCAGTCGAACATGCGCTGCTCGGTGAGGGCGCGGGCGAGGGGCTGGCAGTGCCCGCTCGCGCCCTCGCCGTCGCTGAACGTGACGACCGTGGCGCCCGGCACCATCCCGGCCAGGCGCTCCGACTGGCCCGGCCAGAACTGCTCGTCCTCGGGGCTCGTGACGAGCATCGGCGTGGTGACCCGACCCGCGACCTCGGTCGCGTCGTACCGGCGCACCTCGCGCAGCGTCGCGGCGTACCCGTCGACGCCGTACGGCCGCGCGCGGAAGCGCCATGTCCGCGCGGTGCCCTTCGAGAAGCGCATGCCCAGGTCCATGTCGCGGTCGAACGCGTGGTCGTCACCCTTGTCGAGCAGCTTGAGCAGGCTCTTGGGCACCTCGCGCTCCCACGACGTCGCGACGTCCACCACCCCTGGGTCGACGACCGCGGCGGCCGGCCGGTGCTCGAACGCGAGCGCGCGCGTGACCCAGTAGCCGGCCTGGCTGATCCCGTAGACGGTGACCCGCTCGGGATCGACGTCGGGCCGTGCCACCACGGTGTCCAGGACGGGCGTGAGGACGGCCTCGAAGTCGGGGCGGAACGGGACTCCGTGCTCGAAGAGCATCGACTGCTGGCCGGGACCGTCGAACACGAGCGCGTGGTACCCGCGGCGCAGCGCCCCCGACACGCACGCGGACCACAGCGACGTCAGCGAGCCGTCGGAGCCGTTCACGGCGATGACGACAGGCCGGGGCACGGAGCCGGGGGCCCCGTCGTCCCCGGCGCGGAAGAAGTACCCCGGGAGCGTGGTGCCCTCGTAGTCGATCTGCACCCGTTCGACGTCCAGGTCGACGAGGTCGACCCAGCGGTCCCAGGCGGCCCGGTGCTTGCGGAACGTCGGCACGAGCGGGGACTCGTCCTCGAGCCCCGCGACCGCGTTCACCGCGACGGCGTAGTAGGACGATGCGCGCAGGAACGCCGAGGCGGCGCTCACGCGGTGCCCGGCCACGGCGGACGACTCGCCCACGGCGGCCACCCGCTCGCCGAGCGCGTCCCAGGCACGGAACCACGCGCGGTGGTCCTTCCCCACGTCGGCGACGGCCGCGAGGACCTCGCCCACGTCGGCGGCACCGGAGAACGCACCGCCGAGGGTCGTGCGGATCTCGTAGTCCCAGTCGGGGTCCTGGGAGAAGCGTCCGGCGAGCTCGCTCGTGTGCGTGCCGTGTCTGGGCATGGTGGCCCTGCCTTCGTGGGACGGTCCGGGAACGTCACCAGGTTAGGAGCGTCCCGCCCGAGGCGCGCGCGGGCGGGCGCAGGGACGAGGCTCCGGTCAGTCGTCGTCCTCGTCCGGGAGGGCGACGAGGAGGTCGAGGTGGAGGCCGAGCACCGTGCCGTCGGCCGCGACGGTGCGCACGAGCGGGTAGAAGCCGTCGCCCCAGCCCGAGTGCGAGAGCACGACGTTCTCGCCGTCCTGCGCGCCGGGGAGCAGGATGTTCGCCGACCCCTCGCGCAGGTGGTCGGGGGAGTCCGTGAGCGCGAACCAGCTCGTGTCCGTGCCGTCGTCGAACACCTCGTCGTACCAGTCGCCGTCGGGCATGAGCCGGGCGACGGCGTCCGCGTCCGCGAACGCGACCGTCCCGGCGTCGACCGGCACGCCGTACGCGGCGCCGGCCTCGGGCGGCCCGTCGGCGCCCTCCGGGACGACCGGCTCGACGGCGACCACCTCGCCGTCGGCGAGGACGACGCTCAGGTACGCCTCGCGCAGGTGGGAGCCGTCCTGCTCGTCGGAGACGTCGGCGACGGTGACACGGACGGGGTACCGGCCCGGCTCGACCTGCACGACGAGACCCTCGCCGAGCAGCGTGAACGGGTCGGACGCCTCGAGCCGGCCGCTGGGCAGGACGATCTCGCCCAGGTCGTGCACGGCGAGGCGCAGGCCGGGGCCTCCGGCGGGCCCCGTCCCCGCGGCGGGGCCGGGTCGCAGGGCGAAGAACGTGTCAGGGGTGGGGAAGTCGCTCACGCCGCGAGCGTAGCCGCCGCCGTCGGTCCGGGCCCGCTCGGCCCCGGACGCGGCGAGGGCCGCCACCCGGACGGGTGACGGCCCTCGCGCGGTGCGGTGAGCGGCTCAGGAGCAGCTCAGCGCCTCGTAGTCGGCGTCGTAGGTCGTGGTGACCTCCTCGCCGTCGACCTCGGCGGTGAGGGTCGCGGTCACGGAGCCGGCGTCGAACGACGCGGAGCGCGACGAGAACGACTGGTAGGCGTTCTTGCCGTCCTTGACGTTCGGGAACGTCTTCTCGCCGTACGGGGTCGTCACCACGACGTCGGCCGTGGCGCCCGACTCGTTGAGCACGCGGACCGCGACGTGCGCCTTGCCGCCGAGGCAGCGCGCCTCGGCCGTGACCGTCGCGTCGACGACGGCGGACGTCGTGACGTCCACGGTCTGCCAGCGCTTGGTCGGCGTCGCGTTGTGCAGGTGCAGCAGCAGGAGCTTGCCGCTGCCCGCCTCGACCGCGGCCTCCGAGCGGTGCACCGGGATCGACGTGTCGTCCGCCCCGACGTACAGGAGCTGGTCTCCGCCGTCGAACCAGTAGGCGGGGTCGTACGGGTCGCCCGTGAACGTCTCGGTCGCGTCGACGAGCTGGTCGGCGGCCTGCGAGTAGGGCGAGTACGTGAGGACCTGGAAGGTCGGCACGTCGCCCTCCTCGATGCCGAGCGACCCGATGCCCACCGGGATCACGACGACGTTGTTGTCGAACACCGAGGTGTCGACGTTCCCCCACACGGAGTTGATCGGCTGGAGGTCGACGTTGGCGCCCGCCTTGTACTTCTTCCCGTCCGGTGCGGTCCAGTCCTTGAGCGTGAACGTGGCCGCGAGGGTCAGGTCCGTCTCGCTGTTGTACTTGATCGCCGCGACCTCGAAGTCGGCCGTGCCGTCGGAGTCGACGTCGACCTCGACCGCCGGGATCGAGACGGAGCCGAGGCTCGCCCACTGCCCGTCGACCGCGACGCCGATGCCGATGACGCCGTCGGCGGGGTCGCCGCCGTCCGCGGCGACCTGCGGCGCCGTCGACGTGAAGCCGACCGCGCGCACGTCGGCCGCCGCGATGGCCGACGCCGAGGCGCCGACCGCCGCGTCCGCCTCGAGGCGCGGGCTCGTCGTCTTGAGCTCGAACGGCGCGACGAGCGAGAACCAGCCACCCGAGGCCACGCCGCGACCGTCGAGGTCGAGGTCGGCGGTGGTCGCCGAGCCCGGGAAGGCGACGGCCGAGCCGGAGAGGTCGCTCACGAGCTTCGGCGACGCCTGGACGGGGACCCGCAGCGCGGCGGTGCCGTCCGTCGGGGTGAGCACGACGCGACCGCTGACCGACGACACGAAGTCGCGCGGCACGCCGAGGCCGGAGTCGGCCGACGACGTCGGGTCGAGCTCCTTGGCGAGCGTCGCCGGGTCCGCGGTGAGCGTCACGGTGACGACCGTGCGCTGCCCCGCGGGGACGGTGACCGACGCCGGGGCGACGGACACGGTCGCGCCGCCCGCGGTGCTGGACTGCGCAAAGCTCGTCGCGTACGTCTTCGGGGCGTCGCCCGTGTTCTGCACGGTCACGGTCTTGCGCACCGTCACGGTGTCCTTGCCGACCGGCACGACGCCGAACGCCACGGACACCTGGTCGGAGTCCTGCGAGGCGTAGGCCAGGGTCGTGTTCTCGACGGCGTCCACGGCGTCGACACGCCCGGAGCCCACGCGCTCGGGGCCGTAGGCGGTGCCCGTGCCCGACGGCCCGGTGAAGACGTCGTGCGTCGCGGTGTTCATGACGGACGCCTTGACCTCGGCCGGCGCCCAGCCCGGGTGGGCCTCCTTGACGAGCGCCGCGATTCCGGCGACGTGCGGGGTGGCCATCGAGGTGCCGGACTTGATGCTCGCGCCGTCCAGGTGACCGGACGCGACGGAGGCGATCCCCGTGCCGGGGGCCGCTACGTCGGGCTTGGCGATGCCGAGCGAGCCGTGCACGCCGCGCGACGACCCGCTGTTGAGCGTGTCGCCGATCTCCGGGATGGAGACGAACGACGACAGCGCGAACGACGGGCCGACGGTCATCGTGACCTCGCCGGCTTCGATCGCCGGGCGCAGCGCGTCGTGGCTCGGGCCGGTGAGCTGGGCGCCGGGGATGCCCGCGTTGCCCGCGATGCCGGCGACGAACGACGAGAGCTCGGAGGACAGCAGCACACCGACCGCACCCGCGGCCTGCGCGTTGTTGAACCGCGCGGCGCTGCCGCACGCGCGCGTCGCGTCGTTGTCGTCCCAGTAGAGGAACGCGATCTTGCCCGCGACGGCCGCCGCCTGCTCGGGCGTGAACGCCGCGCAGCCGGAGAAGTCGCCCGCGACGAACGCGACCGGGGCGGTCACGTCCGCGCCGCCCGCGTAGTCCTGGGAGTTCTGGGCGGGGTACTCGCCGGCGAGCGCCGCGGGGGCGTCGACCCGCACCGCGTCGAACGTCTGGGTGTCGCCGACCGAGTTCGCCACCGTGAGGGCGGTGCGCGCGTTGCCGGGCGAGCCGCCGACGTCGGTCACGTCGCCCGCGTTGCCCGAGGCGATGACGGACAGCGTGCCCAGGCGCGAGAGCTGGTCGATGAAGAGGTTCTCGGGGTCGTCCGCGGGGGAGCCGTCGGAGCCCAGGGAGAGGTTGACGATGTCAAGCCGGTCGGAGAGGTCGCCGTCACCGTTCGGGTCGGCCGCCCACTCGAGCGCGTCGACGACGACGCCGGTCGAGCCGCCGAGGTCGCCGAACACCTTGAGCGCGTACAGCCCCGCCTCGGGCGCGGAGCCCGGGCCGACCTGCCAGTCGGAGATGTCGGTGAGGGTGGAGTAGTCGCCGTCGAACGTCTCGCCGTCCGCGGTGACGCCGTACGCGGCCGTCGTGCCGGCCACGTGGGAGCCGTGCCCGGAGCCGACCGAGTCGAGCGAGTCGATGGGGTTCTCGTCGGGCGTCGGCACGAGCGTCGTGCCGGGCACGGTGCCGCTCGCGTCGTAGTCGTAGCCCGCGAAGTCGTGCCCGCCGAGGAACTTCAGCTCGTCGAACGTGCCGTCGGGGACCGGGCCGGTGCCGCGGTCGCCGTACGCCTCGTCGAACGCCTCCTGCGTGCCGGGGCCGCCGAACGCCTTGTGCGTGTAGTCGATGCCCGTGTCGATGATGCCGATGCGCACGCCCTCGCCGGTGAGGCCGGTGCTCTGCCACGTCTCGAGCGCCCGCGTGAACACGTCCGTGCCCTTGTTCGCGGGCTTCTTGGGGATGATCCGGTAGACCGTGACGACCGAGGCGTCGCGCGCGAGGTCGCGCACCCGGGCCGCGTCGCCCGTGACGACGACGCCCGCGACGAGCGTGCTCGTCACCGACACCTGCTGCGGGTCGCGCGCGCCGGCGCTGCGGGCGGTCGCCTGCTGGGGGACGACGTCGTCCGCGAGCTGTGCGACCTCCTGCGCGTTGGCCTCGACCTCCTGAGGGCTCGCACCCTGCGCGGCGAGGTCGACGGCCGACGGCGCGTCGAGCTCGACGAACGCCGTGACGGTGCCGGTCGCCTTCGCGAGCGAGGGGGCGACCTTGTCGGTCGGGGCGAGGGACGCGCCTGACTGCACGCCGAGGGAGTCCCCGGGGTCGGGCGGCGGGTCCGCGACAGCAGGGGCTGCGGCCGCGGCGACGACGGCGAGGCTCGCGGCGGCAGCGGTCAGCGACACGGGTAGAGAACGGTGCTTCATCGACACTCATCTCCCCGGCAGGGCCGGTTCGGCGAAGGGTTCGTGGATGGGTCCTTCCCTGCGGTCTCGCCCGGGTGGGACACAGACCACCCGAGCACGGTAACCAACGACCGCCCGACCTGCCCAGCGGCAGGCGCCGGAACCGGCCCCGAGCCGGAGACAACGAGGGCGGCACGCTCTACGATGCGGGCGGGGTCACAGGACGTGGCCGTCCTGTGGGAGTCCCCTTCCCGCGGCAGGTCCACGGGGTGCGAACCCGGGGGCGTGGCCCACGCAGAAGGAGAAACCATGACCAGATCCTCGCTCCGCGTCCTGTCCGCCGCGCTCGTCGCCGGACTTGCCCTCAGCGCCGCCGCCGCGGCGCCTGCCCTCGCGGCGGAGCCGGACCTGCGGGTCGTGACCTGGGACCGCGGCGCCGACCCCACCGCCGACGCGCAGGTCTCGACCGGCGAGAGCTGTGCGGTCGAGGCGCAGCCGCTCCTGCCCGGCCAGGACCCCGACACGCTCGCGCCCGCGCCCGAGGTGTGCTTCGGCTCGCTCGAGGAGGCGCTCGAGTTCGTCTCGGGCGGCGACGTCGCCCCGTCCCGGCTCGCCGACGCGACGGCGGCGGAGGTGGAGGGTCTGGTCTCCGAGCTCAACGCGTCGGCGTCGTCGGCCTCGGCCGGGCAGCGCCTCGCCGGGACGGAGCGCGTGACCGCCGCGGCCGCCTCCTCGCTCGTCCTCGGCGTGCTGTGGCGGGACGCCAACTACAAGGGCGCGTCCAAGGTGCTCTACGGGTCGGGCACCAACGGCTGCTACGGGGGGTCCACGTACGGGTTCCCGAACCTCGCGAACCTGCTCATGAACAACGTCGTCACGTCCGCCACGACCTACGCGGGCTGCTGGGTCACCCTGTACGACTCGTACAGCTACGCGGGCGCGAAGAAGAACTGCACGCCGCACTGCGCGACGCTGGGCACGTTCGACAACAAGGCGTCCTCGGTCGTCTACCGTCCCGCCGGGCAGCTCGGCTGAGGCGTCACGCGGCCCCGCCGGGCACGTCGCTCGACCAGCGCCGTGCCCGGCCGGCTCCGAGCCGGGCGGGGCTCACCTCGCGCACGGTGACGCGCCGTCCGAGGAGGTGCCCGACGGTGTCCCCCGCGGCGCGCGCGGCCTGCGACCCGGCCCCGCCCGGGGCGTCCGGGACGACGTCGAGCACGACGCTGCCGTCCGCGGACTGGTGGAGCTGCCACGCGGCCATGCCGTGGGCCTGGAGATGCTGGGCGGCGTCGACGGACGGCACCCACGCGCCGTCCGGTCGTAGGTAGCGCACGGGGGACCGGCCCTCGAGGTCGTGCAGCTCGACCCGCGCGCCGCGCCGCACGATCCGCGCGCGGTCGCCCGTGCGGTAGCGCAGCAGCGGCAGGTAGGGGTTCTCGTCGACGGTGACGACGACCTCGCCGAGGTCGCCGTCGGGGACGGGGGTGCCGCCGTCGTCGAGGACCTCGACCCAGACGCGCCGGCCGGCGACCACGACGAACGGGCCCGTGTCGGTGCGGGCCGCGACCGCGCCCGTCTCGCGCAGCCCGTAGAGGTCGACGACGGGGACGTCCCACGTGGCGCGCAGGCGCGCGCGGGCGACGTCGGACAGGTGCGCGGCCCCGCTGACGAGCGCGAGCGGGTGCAGGGCGAGGCCCTCCTCTGCCAGCCGAGCGAGGGCGAGGAGCGGCAGCGGCGAGCTCGACACCACCTGCGGGTCCTGCGCCGCGAGGAACGCCGCGCGGTCGCCCGGGTGCGTCCACGCGCCGGGGTCGAGGTTGACGCGCGCCATGCTCGGCGCGGCGACGCCGGGGTCGCGCCGGAACCCCGTCATCGCCGACGCGTACGTGAACGCCTCGCGCTGGTCCACGAGGTTCATCAGGCCCAGGCGGCCGGGAACGGGATCCCAGGTCGCGCCGGCGCCTGCTGCCGCCGCGGTGACGAGGTGCTGCAGGAGCACGAGGTCCGCCGCGACGGCCACGGGGTGCAGCGGCACGCGGACCGCCGCGCCCGTGCTGCCGGAGCTCGTGCCCTCGAGCACGCGGCCCAGCGGCACGTCCACCGGCACGAACGACGCCACGTCGTGCCGCAGGTCGTCGCGCGTGACGGGACGGACCGCGGTGAGCGGTGACCCGGCACGGCTCTCCCCGCGGTCGCGCGCCCGGCGGTACCGGGGCACGACGGCGTGCGCCCGGTCGACGAGGGCGCCCACCCATGCGGGCGGGGCGCCGGGCGCAGGGTTCGCGGCGCCGGGCGACGCCGCCGGTACCTCGGCGCGGGTGTCGGACCGGGTGCTGGGGTGGCCCGCGGCGAGGCGTGCGGCGACCTCGTCGAGCGCCGGCAGGTCGTCGGGGCGCAGCCGGTCGCCCGTGACGTGGACCCAGGCGGGGGCCGCGGGATGCTCGCGCACCGCGTCGAGCGCGGCGCGGCCCGCGTCGTCGAGCGTGGGCCAGCGCTCCGCGTCGGTGAGCGCGACCGCCGCGCCGGGGGCGTACTCGTCGAGCGTGAGGTCGGGTGCGTCGTCGGGTGTCGTCATGCGGTCCTCGTCAGTAGTTGGCGTACTGCGCGGCGGCCTCCTTGGCGCGCTTGTCCGCGAGCTCGCGCGCGAGCTGCTCGGCCCGCCGTGCCTCCTGCGCCATCTCGCGCGCGATCCGGCGCTGCTCCGCCGTGCTCACGGCCGCCCACCGGTCCTGGGCCACCTCGGGGCTCTCGCCCGCGGGCCGCAGCCCGAGCTCGCGCAGCACCGCCCGGGCAAGCTCCTCGCGCGCCGTCGGCGCGTGCAGCCACTCCTCCGGCGTCCGCAGCAGCGCGAGGGCGGGCACCGTCTGCTCGACGACCCGGACGAGCGCGCCCGGCGTCGCGGCGGCCCGGGACGCGGGAGCGGCGAGCAGGTGCTCGTCGCGCAGGAGCCAGCAGGCGGTCCCGGCGAGCGCCGCGTACGGGGCGTGGGTGCACAGCGCCTCGACGGCGGCGCGCTGGGGGCCGCGCAGCACGCCGACCGCGCCGCCGCCGGCGAGGAGGTCCGCGGTGTCGCCGACGAGCGCGGCGGCTGCGACCACGGGATGGTCCAGCACGTCCGGGGGCGTGTCGGCCAGGCGGTGCACGACGTCGGCGAGCGCGGGACCCTCCACCGTCGGGCGGGCGGGATCATCGGCCACGGTGGGCTCCCTCCGGTCGGTTGCTCGCCGTCGTGCTTCTCGTCGCCGTGCTCACCGGGGCCCCGGCCGAGGCGCCCCACAGCTCGCGTGCGAAGGCGCGGGCGAACGCGACGAGGTCGTCCTGGGTCTGCACGGCGTGGACCCGGTAGCCGACGGCGTACTCCCGCACCGCCGTGGCGCCCTTCGTCGAGACGTCCAGCACGAGCGTGCCCCCGCCTCCGGCCGCCGCGACCGCGCGCGCCGCGGTGCCCTCGTGGGGCGCGACCAGCTCGGCGTCGGGGCGCGCGCCCCACCGGAGCCGGACGACGTCGTCGAACATCGACACGACGCCGTCGTCGGAGATGACGGCGACGTGGCACGGGCGCGTGCGGGTCGGCGGGGCCCCGGTGACCGGGTCGCCGAGGTGCGTGCGCTCCAGGAGCGGGACGGGGAACGACGTCGAGCCGCCGAAGTGCGCGACCACCGCGTCGAGCACGCGGTCCTCGTCGCGCACGAACCCGTCCGTCCCGGCGACCTGCTGCGGCCCGCTCCACGTCGTCGCCTGCACGCGGGCACCCGCACGCAGGGCCGAGAGCGCGAGGACGGCCCCGGCGAGCGCGATCGGCGCGACGCGGCGCGTGGGGTCGGGCATGGAGCCGGACGAGTCGAGGTAGAGGTCGAGGTCGACGGGGACGCGGTCCGGCTCGTCGCCCGTGTCCTCGTCGACCGACCGGCGCACGGTCGTGAACCCCGGCACGACGACGGGCGAGCGCAGCAGCGTCCCTGTCCAGTCCACCTCGCTCAGCTCGTCGCCCACGTCCCACTGCTCGTGCGCGCCGAGCAGCGGCTCGGTGGCGCGCACGTGCTCGCGCACGGGGAACGGGACGAGCAGGGGCGCGGCGTGCTCGCGGTACCAGCGCCGGGCCGACGCCGCGGCGTCCGTGGTGAGCCCGAGCAGGCGGAGCGTCGCGTCGTAGTCCGCCGGCGCGAGGGCCTGGCCGGTCGCGTCGTGCGCGCCCTCGCCGTCCACCCCGGGCGCGTGCTGCGCGGCGTCCGCCTCGGGATCGTCGTCCGCGCCCAGGCCGAGGTCCCCGACGACGCGCGGGTCGAGCGCGGGGTGGCGCACGGGCTCGACGGCTCGCGGGTCCGTCGCGAGCCCGCCGGGGACCGCGCCGGCCACCTCGTCCTGGCCGCAGACCACCTGGGGCAGCGTGGACCGCCGCCGCTGCAGGTGCCGCCGGCGGACCTCGCGGTCGCCGTGCTCGGGCCGGGCCTGGCGGCGGGGGTCCTGCGCGGTGGCCAGCGTCCCCGCCTCGGACGCGAGCAGCGTGCGCAGCAGCGCGGCGAACCCGGCGGCACCGCCGACGGGGTCGTCCGCGTAGGCGCGCACGAGCCGCGCGACGAGCGTCGCCTCGCGCTCGGCCACCGGGACGTCGGACGCGGTGAGGTCGCCGCGCGGCAGGCCCCAGAGGATCTCGTCCGCGCGCAGCACGGTCTGCATGACCGTGCTCGTCCCCGGCCCCAGGGCGCGCCATAGCCCGGCGAGGTCGATCCCGGCGCGGCGCTGGAGCCGGTCGTTGATGAGCAGGTCGCTCCACAGGTTGGCGGTGAGCGGCGCGAGCTGGTCCTGGTCCACGAGCCCGGCGCGCGTGCGCGCGACGAGGAGCGCGCTCGTCGTGAGATCGCCGGGGGAGAGCACGTGGTGCCCCACCTCGTGCGCGAGGACCGCGACCGCGTGGTCCTCGATCCCCAGCTCCACGACCTCGGCGAGGTCCACGTGCACGCTCACGCGCGTCGTCGAGAACCACGCGAACGACCCGACCCCCTCCGGGACAGTGGCGGGGCCGTGCAGCGTCGGGGCGCCGAGGCGCGTGAACCGCCCCCAGGCCGCGAGCGCCTCGGGCCACGCGGCGTGCCACCGCTCGCGCAGCGCCCCGAGGTCGGGCGTCGCGCGGGCGCTCACCGCGGCCACCGCACGAGAAGGACGTCGTACGAGCCGGCCCGGCTCAGCAGCGCGAGGCGGCCCGACGGCGTCTCGACCACCGCGGCGCCGCTGACGTCCGTCAGGGCCGCGCCGGGGGCCGGGTCGGGCGCGCGTGGTCCGGCGGGACCGTGGTCCGACCCGTGCAGGCTCTGGTCGTCGACGTCGGTCCCCGGCGGGGTGACCGTGCCGGTGGCGTGGTCGCCCGCACCCGGGGCGCGCGCGACGAACGCGCCGTGGACGTCGGCGACGAGCGTCCACTCGACCGTCTCGTCGCCGACGCCGGCGGCGCCCACGGCGGTGTCCACCGCGGTCGGCGGGCCGTCGCCGGTCGCGAGCAGCACCCAGCGCAGGCCGGGGTGGCGCGCGTCGGCGCCGACGACGAGCGCGGGCGACAGCCACGGCCCGCCGAACCCGCGGAAGCCTCCGAAGCGCCCCAGGACCTCGGCGGGCCCGGGAGCGCCCGGCAGCCGGACCCACCGCGTCCCGGCGGGCTCGACGCCCTGCCCGACGGCGGGCCACCACCACGGGTCCGCGGCGTGGCGGTCGAGCACGGCCCGCAGGCCCGCGGCGTCGACCGCCCCATCCGTCCCGGACGCCCCGCCCGCCCCGGACGCCCCGGACGGGGGGAGCGACAGCGCGGCCCGCGCGACCGGCTCCGGGAGCGACCGCGCGGCGTCGAGCGCCGCGTCCCGGTAGCGCACGAGCCCGCTGCGCCACGCCGCGACGAGCACCGCGCCCCGGACCAGGTCCGTCGCGGAGGGTCCCGGGCCGACGCTCGCCGGGCTGCCGCCCCCCGCGGCGGCGGCGTCGACCACGCGCGTCGCCCACGCCGTCGCGTCCCCGCGCGCACCCGGACCGCCTCCGACGGCCCGTGCCGCATCGACGACCGCCGTGACCGTGGCCGCGGGGGCGAGGGCGAGCCACGGCGCGAGCCGCGGGACGACGTCGAGGAGCGCGCGCCGCTCCGGCGCGCCAGGTCGCCAGCGACGGGCGGCGGCGAGCCGCCCGAGCGCGTCGACGAGCGCGTCGCACGTCGACGCGAACGCGTCGGCACCGAGCTGCCGGGCGAGCGGGTCCGCGGCCGCGGCCACCTCCCGCACCGCGTCGGCCAGGGCGTCGCGGTCCGCGCCGTGCGCGAGCGCGCGCGCGAGGACGGCGTCGTACCGCTCGCGCTGCGCGAGCGCGCGGGCGGCGAAGGGCGGACGACTCCCGGGGGCCGCGTCGCCGGCCGACGGCGACCGGGCGCCGTCGGGCAGCGTCACGCGCCGCTCCAGCGCAGCCACGTGAGGTAGTTCGTGTACCGCTGGTGGGCGTACTTGAGCGCGAGCGCGTCCTCGTACACGTGACCGTGGAGCTTGGCGTGCTGCTCCCACGACGCGAGCACGTGCTCGATCCGGGCGAGCCGGCGCAGCACCTCCGCCTCGGGCAGCCCCTCGAACCCGGCCGCGACGTGCGCGAGGACCGCCCCCACGTCGTCCTGGTCGTCGAGGCCCGCGGCGTCGTACTGCCGGCACGCCGTGTCGAACAGGTCGCGGATCCACGACACGCGGTCCGAGCGCAGCGGCTCGCGCTCGCGGTCGTCGAACGGGGCCGACTGCAGGTCCGGGAGCAGCTTGTCGTGCAGGACGAACGGGAGCACGGCGCGCAGGTCGGCGAGCTCCACCTCGGCGTCCCCGCGGAAGTACGCCATCGCCTTCGCGTACGCGACGAGCGACTGCAGGGCGCGCACCGACAGGCCGTTGAGGGTCTGCGCGCCCACGTCGCCCAGGCGGTCGCGCCCCGTGTCCGCCGTCGCCACGAGGTGCGGGTCGACGCCCGCGACGCGCGCCGTGTCCTTCGTCCGGTACTCGAACTGCCACCCCGCGCGCTCCAGCACCTCGAGCTGGCTCGCGAAGAACTCGAGCCGGCGGCGCACCGGCTCCGGGAACGGGACGGCGAGGATCGCGGCGTGCAGCGCGTCGTGCTCGGCGGCGTCGAACACGATCTCCGGCGGCACGTTCTCCTCCGGGCGCACGCGCCGCTCCGCCCGGGCCACGAGGTCGCCCAGGAAGCGGTTGTTGAACGGCAGCGCGTGCACGACGACGTCGATGCGGTCCCGCAGGGCGTCCACGACCTGGTACGTGCCGCCGCCCGCGTCGTCGTTCGCCGTGAGGTACCAGGCGGCGTCGCCCGTCTCGTAGACCTGGTCGTAGACCTCGACGTACCCGTCCGCGAGCACGGTGAGCAGCGCCGACTGCGTGCGCGTCGGGATGCGGTTGTACTCGTCGACGATCTTCACGCGCATGCCGAGCCACGACCGCCACGCGACGTCCACGTCCGCGAGGCTGTCCGCCTGCACCAGGTCCTTGGGCAGCGGCGTGCCGAACAGGTCCGACACGGTGAGCTGCGGGTGCCCGTGCTGCATCGCGCGGCGCACCTCGCGCACCGGGTAGCCCGCCAGGACGCCCATGAGCACGGCGCTCGCGGTCTTCCCGCGGCCCGGCCCGCCGATCATCAGGCACCGCCCGCGCACGGCGAACGTCAGGAGGGGCAGCAGCACGAAGCTCGAGTACGACTGGTCGCTCGGCAGGGTGAGGAGCGCCTTCGAGTCGCCGAGGCGGAAGCTCGTCTCCCGCGCGCCGGGCGCCGCGAACTCGACGTCGTAGTGCGGGCTGATGATCGCGTGGTTGACGACCCAGAAGTACGCCTGGCGCAGCTTCTCGTCGAGCGGCAGCCCGCCCCGGGCCGCGCCGTCGTCGGAGCCCGCCGCGGAGACGGGCGTGCCGAACAGGTCGTCGACGCCCAGGGCGAACGGGTCGCGCGCGGCCTGCCCCGCGGGCTGCGGCCGGGTCGGCGCGGAGGACACGTGCTCGAGATCGGTCACGGGCCGATCCTGCCACCGTCGTCCGCGGGTCGTGGGGACGTCCGTGCCAGGTCCGCGGGGCTCGCCGGGGCGGGTCTGGGGATCAGAAGGCGTCGGTGCCGGCCTGGGGGAGCGGGTCGGCGACGTGGCGCGGGGTCGCGAGCAGCGGCCCGACGGCGGCCAGGGCCTGGGCGAGCCGGCTCGCCCGGTCGCCGCGCACCTCGAACCACGGGACGCCGGGGTGGACGCCGTCCGGCGTCGGCAGCTCGGCGGGGCCGAGGTGCCGCACGACGTCGGCCGGGTCCGCCAGGCGTGGGCCGGTCGCGGCGAGGACCTCGCGGAACCGGTCCTGCATCGCGTGGCGTACGTGCTCGCCGTCGCGCAGGCCGTCCTGGACGAACGGGATCTCGTCGCCGGTCAGGACGTAGAGGTCGGGGCGCCGTGCGGCGGCGAGCGTCTCGACGGTGGGGGAGCGGTGGCCCACGTAGCGCTCGTGCCACAGCGTCGTGGCGAGCACGTCGGTGTCGCACACGAGGAGCGGGACGGGTGACACCGCGGCGGCGTCGTCCTCGCGCCGGGCCTGCTCGCGCGCGACGAGGTCGAACTCGGCGGTGTGCCACGGCGCGGCGAGGCCGCCGGGCCGGACCTCGGACCACTCGCGCCCGAACTCCAGCACGGGGTCGAGCCCGAGGTGGGCGGCGAGGTCGGTCGCGAGCGTCGTCGAGCCCGTGGACTCGGCGCCGAGGACGACGACGCGCCGCACGTACCAGGAGCGGACCGGCGCGGGCAGCGCCCACCAGTGCGCCGCGGGGTCGGCGCGCACGGCCGACCCGGACACGGGCAGGTGGCGGCGGTCGGGGTCCACCTGGACCCACGTCGCGTCGAACCGCCGGGCGAGCTCGACGCCGTACCGGTCGGACGTGAGCACCGCGTCGACCGGCGGGTCGTCGGGGTCGAGGAGGGAACGCATGACCTTCACGTGCTCGTCCCACGCGTGCGGGTCGGCGTAGTCGACGGGCGCGTCGTCGAGCCCGTGCACGATGCGCGCACCGGGCAGCTCGGCCCGCAGCCACGCGGCGCGCAGCGCGGCGGGGATCGACTCGCTCGTCGAGGCGAGCACCTGGACGGTGACGCGCTCGCAGCGCGCGAGCGCGGAGCGGACCAGGTGCACGTGGCCCGCGTGCGGCGGGTAGAACTTGCCGATGACGAGGCCGTGGGCGAGCCGCGTCACCGGGCCGGCTCCGCGTCGTCGGGCACGGGGGCCGGGCCGACGGCTCGCGGGTCCGCCGTGCCCGCGGGCGCCTCGGCGCCGGGGTCGCGCCGGGCGGCCGCCCACTCGCGCAGGCCCTGCACGCACAGCGCGACGAACCCGACGTAGAGCGCGGCGGTGAGCCACAGGCCCTGGCTCGCGTACAACCCGACGAGCACGACGTCCGTGGCGATCCACACCCACCAGTTGCCGATCCACTTGCGCCCGAGCATCGTCTGCGCGAGCAGGCTCGACGACGTCGTGAGCGCGTCCCAGAACGGCACCGCGGAGTCGGTCCAGGTCGTGAGGACGGCGACGAGCGCGGCCGTGGTCGCCGCGGCGGCGATCAGCCCGACCACCCACGCCGCGCGCGGCGTGCGGTGCACGACGAGCCGTCCCCGGTCCGCGCCGCCGCGCAGCCACCAGTACCAGCCGAGCGCGCCGAGCACGAGGTACACGACCTGCAGGCCCGCGTTGGCGTACAGGCCTGCGCCCGTGAACAGCACGAGGAACACGACGTTGTTGGCCAGCCCGACGGGGAACGTCCACACGTTCTGCCGCACCGCGAGCCACACGCACGCGGCGCCGGTGACGAACCCCAGGATCTCCTCGACGCTCACGGGCGCACACTCTACGGGCGCGCCGCGGACCGCCGGCGGCGGCGACGGCACTGTGACGTGCGCCGCGCTCGGGGGCAGGTGGGCCCGCGGGGCGTTACGGTCGGGACGAGCCCGGTCCCTCCCGGGCACCCCGACGTCGAAGGAGATCTCGCATGCCCACGCGTATCGCTCGTACCGCCTGGAACGGTGGACTGCAGGACGGTCAGGGCCAGGTCGAGCTGTCGAGCTCGAAGGTCGGCACGTACGACGTCTCGTTCCCGCGTCGCGCCGCGGACGACGCGGGCGGCGTCACGAGCCCCGAGGAGCTCATCGCCGCCGCCCACTCGTCGTGCTACGCCATGCAGTTCTCGGCCGTGCTCGCCGAGGCCGGCGCGACGCCCGTCTCGCTCGAGGTGACGGCCGAGGTCACGCTCGCGCCGGACCCCGCGGGCGGCTTCCAGATCCCGACGATCGCGCTCACGGTCCGGGGCGAGGTCGAGGGCATCGACGCGGCCGGGTTCCAGCAGGCGGCCGAGACGGCCAAGGCGACGTGCCCCGTGTCGAAGGCGCTCGCGGGCGTCCCGACGATCACGCTGGACGCCGCGCTCGAGAGCTGACGCGCACCTACCGTCCTGCCGAGCACGACGTGAGGGTCGTCATCCGTGCGATGGCGACCCTCACGTCGTGCCTGGCGGCGTCCCGGTGCGGTCGACCGACGGCCGCGGCGGGTCAGCGGGGCAGGAGCGGCGGCGACGACGTCCCGGCGCCCGCACGGACGCCGTCGACCAGCTCCGCCAGGGTGTCCTTCGCACCGTGCGCGGGTGTCCAGCGCAACAGCTCGTGCGCGAGCCGCGTGTCGAGGACCGGTACCCGCATCGTGAGGTCGAGCCAGTCTGCGCCGACCGGCACGAGGCGTGCCGCGCGGCCCAGGACGACCGCCGTCCGCACCGACCCGTAGGGCACCCGCTCCAGGTGGCCGTCGGCGACGACGTCCGCGACGTCCTGGGGCCCGAGCACCGTGGGGTGGGCGACGTTGAACGGCCCCGGGTGACGTCCCACGACGATCCGGGCGTAGGCCTCGGCGAGGTCGTCGGCGTGGACCACCTGGAACCGCAGGCCCTCGGGCACGCGGACGGACGCCAGCGGGCTGCGTCGCAGCGCGCGCGTGGCGAGGGGCCCGAGCAGGTCCCGGGCGATCTGGGACGCGGCGTCGCGCTGGAGGACGAGGGGTGACCGCACGCGCGAGACGACGATCCCGTCGGTGCGGTCGATGTCGTCGAGCAGGGCCTCGACGGCGGCCTTGTCCTCCGCGTGCGGCGCGCCGGAGGCACCCCGGACCGGCCAGCCCTCGGAGACGGGGACGTCCCGCGCGTCGCCCGCGTAGGGGGCGGGGGAGTAGGCCGCGACCGAGGACGCGACGACGAGGTGGGCGACGCCGGCCTGCCGCGCGGCCGCGGCGACGGCGCGCGCGCCCTCGACGTTCGCCCGGCGGCGTCCGTGGCCGCCCCGGTCCGCCCACGCGAGGTGCACGACGACGTCGGCCCCGGCGAACGCGGTGGCGAGCCGCTCGGCGGCGTCCGTCGCGGCGACGTCGGCGTAGCGCCACGTCGCGGTGTCGTGGGGGAACCGCACGGTGCTCGACCCGTCGGCGCGCGGCACGTGGCGTGCGACCGCGACGACGGACGTCACGACGGGCTCGGCCGCGAGCCGGCGCAGCAGCGCGGTGCCGACGTTCCCGCTCGCCCCGACGACCACCACGCGCATGCGCTTCCTCCCGACCTCGTCCGTGCCGCCCTGTGTACGTGTCTGGCGGGCGCTCTCCCGACGCTAGCCCGCCGGGGACGAGTTCGCCCGGGCGATGGCGAGGACCGCGCCGCGCGCGGGCTCGGGGAGCTCCGGCACGAGGACGACCGCGCTCGCGAGGACGAGCCGCTCGATCTCCGTGCGGGACAGCTCGCTCCCGCCGAGCCACGCCGCCGTGACGTTCTCGACGAGCGCGACCCAGCCCGCGGCGATCAGCCGGAGGCGCGGCGACGTGAGCGGCGCGCCGGACGTCGCGGAGACCGTGGAGGTCAGCCGGGCGACGAGGCCCTCCCGGACGCGCGCGAGCGCCTCCTGCGTCGCGTCGTCCTCGGCGAGCGCGCCGCGCCAGAGGTCCTGCCAGACGAGGCGCCGGGCCTCGACCGCGTCGAGGAACGACGCGACGGCGAGCGCCGGACGCTCTCCGAGGGGACGATCGTCCGGTGCGACGGTCGCCGCCTCGAGCCCCGCCACGGCCTCGAGCGCGACGGCCCGGCGCAGTCCCGCGGTGGACCCGAAGTAGTGGAAGACGAGCGCCTTGGACGCTCCCGACCGCGCGGCGACGACCGCGGGGGTGAGGGAGTCCAGGCCGTGCTCGTCGGCCTGCCGCGCGGCGGTGTCGAGCAGCTCGCGACGGCGGTCGGCGGGCTCGCGTCGGCGGCGCGCGCCGTGCGGGGGGCTCGTGGCGTCGGCGAGAGCCGGGGGATCGGCGGAGGGCGCGGGCGTGCGGGGCATGACATCCGTTGTACGCCGTTGTTGACCGCGAGTCAACAAGAGGCGTAGCGTTGTTGACCGTGAGTCAACGGCGTCCTCGGGGAGGACCGGGGACCCACGAGAAGGAAGAGCCGGGATGCAGATCACGCTGACGGACGTCCGCGTCGACGGGCGGCGCGAGCCGATGCTCGAGCCGATGGACCTCGTCTGGTCCACGGGCGAGTGCGTGCTCGTCGCGGGCGAGCCCGGCCACGGGCACACCGCCCTCGCCCTCGTCGCCACCGGCCGGTTCGACCCCTCCGGGGGCGAGGTCCGGCTCCTGCCCGCGAGCACGCCGTCACGACGGTCCGGACGGGTCGCGCGCGGCGGCGCCGCCGCCACCCTGCGCGACGTGACCGCCGTCGTCGACGTCCCCGGCATCAGCGAGCCCGACGACGCGCTCACCGTGTCCGACGTCGTCGCCGAGGGCCTCGCGCTCGCCGGACGACGGTCGCTGCCGTCGGACGTCACCCGCTGGCTCGCCGACCACTCGCTCACCACCGACCGCGCGCGGCGCCTCGACCAGGTCCCCGGGGTCGTGCGCACCGCGCTGCTCGCGGCGCTCGCGGCCGAGGACCCCGACGTCCGCTTCCTCGTGCTCACCCTCCCGGACCGTCACGGGGGCGAGCCGTCGGGCTGGTGGGAGGTCGCGCAGTCCCTCGCCGCCGCCGGCTACGGCGTGCTCGCGCAGTGCACGCGCGCCTCGGCCCGCGACCTCGGCGTCGACCTGCCCCCGGCCCGCGGCGCCTCGATCCACGAGCCGCCCGTCGTCGTCCTGCGGACCCGCCCCACCCCGCCGCCCGCCCCGGACCCGGAGCCCGATCCCGACCCGGCCCCGGAAGCTGCCGAACCCGGGGTCGCTCCCCAGGCTGGCGACGACCTGAGGAACGATCCCGGGCTCGACGAGCGGGCCGCCGCCGAGAACGACCAGGAGGGCCGATGACCGCGATCCGCCTCGGGCTGTCCGAGCTCCGGCGACTCGCCGCGGGCACGCTGCCGCGCCTCGCGATCCTCGCGATGGCGCTCATCCCCACGCTCTACGCCGGCCTGTACCTCTTCGCGAACCACGACCCGTACGACAAGCTCGACGAGATCCCCGCCGCGCTCGTCGTGCTCGACGAGGGCACCACGACGACGGACGCCCAGACCGGGGCGACGACGGAGCGACACTTCGGCCGCGACGTCGCCGACCAGCTCCTCGACGACGGCGGGTTCGGCTGGGTCGAGACGAGCCAGGTGGACGCCGAGTACGGCGTGCGGTCGGGGCGGTACGACGCCGCGCTCGTCATCGGCCCGACGTTCTCCGCGGACCTCGCGTCCGCGGGCGAGTTCGCGCCCCAGCAGGCGAGCCTGACGCTCATCACGAACGACGCGAACAACTACCTCGCGCGCACCATCGCGGACCAGATCGTCGGCAAGGTGCGCGACTCCATCGCCGAGCAGGTCGGCACCGAGGCGGCGGACACGTTCCTGCGCGGCTTCGCGTCCATCCACACCAACCTCGCCGACGCCGTCGACGGCGCGGACCAGCTCCTCGACGGCGCGACGCAGCTCCGCGACGGCCTCGTCACCGCCGACGACGGCGCGCACACCCTCGCCGACGGTGCCGGCCAGGCCGCCGACGGCGCCGAGCGCCTCGACGCGAGCACCGGGACGCTCGCGGACGCCGTCGGGCAGCTCGACGACGGGGCCGGGTCGCTGGCCTCCGGGCTGGGGACCCTCCGCGGCGCGACGTCGTCGCTGCCCGACCAGACGCGCCAGCTCGCCGACGGCGCCGCGCAGGTCGCGGACGGGAACGCGCAGGTCGCGCAGTACGGGCAGCAGGCCGCCGACGCGGCGGGCCAGGTGCTGCCCGCGCTCGACACGGTCCGCGGCGACGTCGACGCCCGGCTCGACCAGCTCGTCGCCGACGGCGTCCTCGACCAGGCGACCGCCGACCAGGTCCGGGCGCAGGTCGCGCCCGTGCTCGACCAGCAGCGCGAGCAGGTCCAGGGCGCCGTCGACCAGGTGACGGCCGCGTCCGGGAAGCTCGACCAGCTCGCCGACGGCTCGCGCCAGGTGTCCGACGGCGCGGCCCGCCTCGCCGCCGCGACGCCGCAGCTGACGGCGGGCATCGCGAGCGCCGCCGACGGCGCCGACCGCCTCGCCGACGGCACCGGGCAGCTCGCCGCCGCGACCCCGCAGCTCGTCGACGGCGTCTCCCGGCTCGCCGACGGCACGCGACAGGTGTCCGACGGCGCGACCTCGCTCGCGGACGGGACGTCGCAGCTCCGCGACGGGTCCGGCGAGCTCGTCGACGGCGTCACCCAGCTCCGCGACGGGCTCGCCGAGGGGCTCGGCCAGGTGCCGGACCTCGACGAGCAGACCCGCCAGGACACCGCCGAGACCATCGGCAACCCCGTCTCCGTCGAGAACGAGGCGCTCTCCTCCGCCGGCACCTACGGCGGCGGCCTCGCGCCGTTCTTCCTCTCGCTCGCGACCTGGATCGGCGCCTACGTGCTCTTCCTGCTCGTGCGCCCGCTGTCGTCGCGGGCGCTCGCCGCGGGCCGTTCCGGCCTGGCCACGGCTCTGGGCGGGTGGCTCACCCCGGCCGCGATCGGCGTCGTGCAGGTCGCGGCGATGTTCACCGTGACCAAGTTCGCGCTCGACATCGACCCCGTGCACGGCGTCGGGACCGCGCTGTTCCTCGTGCTCGTGTCCGCCACGTTCGTCGCGATCCTCCAGGCGCTCAACGTCTGGCTCGGTGCGGCCGGGCAGTTCCTCGGGCTGGTGCTCATGCTCGTCCAGCTCGTCACCGCGGGCGGCACGTTCCCCTGGCAGACGATCCCCGAGCCCCTGCGCTCGATGCACCAGTTCCTGCCCATGACCTACGCGGTCGAGGGACTGCGCCAGCTCCTGTACGGCGGCAACATGGCGACCGTCACGCGCGACGTCACCGTCCTCCTCGTCGTCCTGGTCGGCGCCCTCGCCGTCACGACCCTCGCGGCCCGCAAGCAGCGCGTCTGGACCATCAAGAAGCTCCAGCCGGAGCTCGTCCTCTGACCGCTCGACTCGCGAGAGGACCGGCCGACCATGCGGTTGCGGCTCGTCCGGAGCAGCTGACGGTCCACAACCGCGTGGTCGGCGGGCGACAACGGCATGATCGAGCGCCGATCGGGGGTCAGGGGGCGGACCGTCCGGAGGGTCCGGGCGCGAGGGTGCGACAATCGCGACGTGTCCGCTGAGATCGACGCCACCCCGACCCCCGCCCCGCAGCACGACGGGAACGGCTCGCGGCGGTCCGGCTCCCGGGCGACGACGTCGCCGGAGGCGGAGCGCGCGGCCGCTCTCCGCGAGGCCGAACGCGCGGCCGACGCGGCTCGCACGGCGCTCGCCGAGGCGCTGCGGACGGTCGTGCGCGGCGCGGTCGACTCCTCGACGCGGCGCCGGGCCGAGTACTCGACGGACGCGTCGAACTACCGCGTCGTGCCCGAGGCCGTGGTGTACCCGCAGGACGCGGGCGACGTCGTCGCGGCGCTCGACGTGCTGCGCGAGCTCGAGGTGCCGGTCACGGCGCGGGGTGCGGGGACGTCCGTCGCGGGCAACTCGATCGGCCCTGGGGTCGTCCTCGACTTCACGCGGCACGTGAACCGCGTGCTCGACGTCGACCCGGAGGCCCGCACGGCGCGCATCGAGCCGGGCGTCGTCATGTCGGCGCTGCAGCAGGAGGCCGCGCCGCACGGCCTGCGGTTCGGCCCCGACCCGTCGACGCAGAACCGCGCGACGCTCGGCGGCATGATCGGCAACAACGCGTGCGGCCCCCACGCCGTCGCGTACGGGCGCACGGTCGACAACGTGATCGAGCTCGACGTCGTCGACGGCCGCGGCCGCCGCTTCACCGCGGGCAAGGGTGACCCGACGTTCGCCGACGTCCCCGGGCTCGCGGAGCTCGTCCGGGAGAACCTCGCGCTGATCCGCACGGAGTTCGGGCGGTTCGGGCGGCAGGTGTCGGGCTACTCGCTGGAGCACCTGCTGCCGGAGAACGGGTCGGACCTCGCGAAGGCGCTCGTCGGCACCGAGGGCACGCTCGTGACGATCCTCGAGGCGACGGTCCGTCTGGTGCCGGTGCCGTCGAAGCCGACGCTCGTCGTGCTGGGCTACCCGGACATGCCGTCCGCGGCCGACGACGTCCCGACCTTCCTGAACCTCAGCCCCCTGGCGGTCGAGGGCCTCGACGCGCGGCTCGTCGACGTCGTGCGCCGCGCCAAGGGCGCGCAGTCCGTCCCGCCGCTGCCGCCGGGCGCGGGCTGGCTCATGGTCGAGGTCGGGGGCGCGACGCCGGAGGAGGCGATGGCGAACGCGGAGGCGATCGTCGCGGCGTCGGGCAGCGAGGCCACGATGATCCTGCCCGCCGGTCCCGACGCGACCAAGATGTGGCAGATCCGGGCCGACGGCGCGGGGCTCGCCGGGCGCACGCCCGCGGGCGAGCAGGCGTGGCCGGGCTGGGAGGACTCCGCCGTCCCGCCGGAGAAGCTCGGCGACTACCTGCGCGACCTCGACGCGCTCATGGCGCGCTACGGCGTCGACGGTCTGCCGTACGGGCACTTCGGTGACGGGTGCGTGCACCTGCGGATCGACATCCCGCTCGAGGCGTCGGGCTCGGTGCTGCGCACGTTCATGCTCGAGGCGGCCGAGCTCGTCGCGAAGTACGGCGGCTCCCTCTCGGGCGAGCACGGCGACGGGCGCGCGCGCTCGGAGCTGCTGCCGGTCATGTACAGCCCCGAGGCGATCACGCTCATGGAGCGGTTCAAGGCGCTGTTCGACCCGCAGGACGTCATGAACCCGGGCGTCGTCGTGCGTCCGAGCGCGGTCGACGACGACCTGCGCCGTCCGCACGCGCACCCGCTGCTCTCGACGGTCGGCGCGCCGGGGACGCCCGGGACGAGCACCGCCGCGCCCGCGAAGGTCACGAAGATCTCGCGCCGAGCCGGCTACCAGGGCTTCTCGTTCGCGCACGACCACGGCGACATGACGCAGGCCGTGCACCGCTGCGTCGGCGTCGGCAAGTGCCGCGCGGACAACAGCGCCGCGGGCGGGTTCATGTGCCCGTCGTACCAGGCGACCAAGGACGAGAAGGACGTGACGCGCGCCCGCGCCCGCGTGCTCCAGGAGGCCGTGAACGGGACGCTCGTGGGCGGGCTCGCGGCACCGGAGGTGCGCGACTCGCTCGACCTGTGCCTGTCCTGCAAGGCGTGCTCGAGCGACTGCCCCGCGGGCGTCGACATGGCGCAGTACAAGTCCGAGGTCCTCTACCGTACGTACCGCGGCAAGCTGCGCCCGGTCGACCACTACTCGCTCGGCTGGCTGCCGATCTGGGCACGGCTCGCGACCGGCATGCCGCGCCTGGCCAACAAGCTGCTCGGGTTCCGCCCGCTGGCGAAGACGGTCCTCTGGGCGGGCGGCATGGACACGCGCCGCTCGATGACCACGTTCGCCGAGGTGCCCTTCCGCACGTGGTGGAAGCGCGGCGGCGCGACGCAGGGCGTGCCCGGCCTGCACATCGGCGAGCGGCCCGGCCACCCCGTGCGCGACGAGCGCCCCAAGGTCGTGCTGTGGACGGACTCGTTCAGCGACAACATGTCGCCGGGCGTCCCCCAGGCGGCCGTCAAGGTGCTCACCGCGGCCGGGTACGACGTCGTCGTGCCCGACGAGCAGGCGTGCTGCGGTCTCACGTGGATCAGCACGGGCCAGCTCGACGGCGCGCGCAAGCGCCTGGAGAACCTGCTGTCCGTGCTCGGCCCGTACGCCGTGAACGGCATCCCGATCATGGGGCTCGAGCCGTCGTGCACGGCCGTGCTGCGCTCCGACCTCGTGGACCTGTTCCCCGACGACCCGCGCGCCCAGGCCGTCTCCGCCGCGACCCGCACGCTCGCCGAGCTCCTCACGTCCGTGGACACCGCGCCCGGGCGCGAGTCCGGGTGGCGCGTGCCCGACCTGTCGGACGTGACCGCCGTCGTGCAGCCGCACTGTCACCAGCACTCGGTGATGGGCTTCGCCGCGGACGAGCGGCTGCTGCGCGACGCGGGCGCGACGATCAAGGTGCTCGCCGGCTGCTGCGGCCTCGCGGGCAACTTCGGCATGCAGAAGGGCCACTACGAGACGTCGGTCGCGGTCGCGGAGAACGCGCTGCTGCCCGCCCTGCGCGACGCCGCCCCCGGCGACGTGTACCTCGCGGACGGGTTCTCGTGCCGCACGCAGGCCGACGACCTCGCCGGCGTGCAGGGCAAGGCCCTCGTCGAGCTGCTCGCCGAGCGGCTCTGAGCGTCACGCTGCGCGGGCGGGTCGCCCGACGGCGTGCGGTCGCCCGGGTGGGCGGCCGTCAGCCGCGCGCGGGGCGGACGTCCGCGATCGCGTAGCACTCCTCGTCGTCGATCGCGCGCGGCATCGGGTCGAGCGTGAGCGACGTCGGGTAGCCCAGCTCGCCGTCGAACGCGACGTCGGTGACGTCGTCGTGGCGCTCGTCGACGAGGTCGAGGAACCCGTCGATCGTGCGGCCACCGCTCTCGACGTACGACTCCGGGGTCATCTCCAGGTGCGCGAGGCTCGCGGACACCGCGACCACCTCGCCGCCCACGACCTCGACGTCGAAGTCCCCGACGAGGTTCCGCTCGCCGCACGACGACGTGAGCGTGAACGCGTAGTCGTCGTACCCTGCCGCGGCCCACCGGTCCCGTGCGTCCGACAGCCCGGCGACCGGCCACGACACGCCCGCGGGCGCGCACGCGGACGCCCCGGCCGAGAGGGCGAGCAGGCCGGCCAGGGCGAGCGCCGCCGTCGTCCGGGACGGGCGGGGGCGGGGCGGCGTCGTCTCCATGCCCTGCTCGTGTGCCCGGGTGTCCCGGTCTTGCGGTCGCGGGGACCCGTGCACGTTCGTGCACCGAGGTGCGGTCGCTCGTGCCCGGCGTGAGCATGACAGGGGAGCGCCACCGCGGGCGGCGCTCCTTTCCTGTCGTCGGCGGTGAGAGGGAGTGGCATGTACTACTCGAGCGGCAACTACGAGGCTTTCGCGCGGCCGCGCAGGCCCGAGCGGACGGACCGGATCGGGTCCGTCCATCTCGTCGGTGCGGGGCTCGCCTCGCTCTCGGCGGCGGGCTTCCTCGTCCGCGACGGCCAGGTCCCGGGCGAGAAGATCACCGTCTACGAGCGCCTCAAGCTCCCGGGCGGCGCGCTCGACGGCATCAAGGAGCCGCGGCGCGGGTTCGTGATCCGCGGCGGGCGTGAGCTCGAGGACCACATGGAGTGCCTGTGGGACCTGTTCCGCTCCGTGCCGTCGATCGAGACCGAGGGGGTCTCGGTCCTCGACGAGTTCTACTGGCTCAACAAGGACGACCCGAACTTCTCGCTCCAGCGCGTCACCGAGGACCGCGGCAAGGACGCGCGGTTCGACAACCTGTTCCGCCTCGACGAGAAGGCGCAGAAGGAGATCACCAAGATCTTCCTCGCGCGGCGCGAGGACATGGAGGGGAAGTCGATCGAGGAGGTGATGTCGAAGCACTTCCTCGACAGCCAGTTCTGGCTGTACTGGCGCACGATGTTCGCGTTCCAGGAGTGGCACAGCGCGCTCGAGTTCAAGCTCTACCTGCACCGGTTCATCCACCACGTCGGCGGCCTGCCCGACCTCTCGGCGCTGAAGTTCACCAAGTACAACCAGTACGAGTCGATGGTGCTGCCGCTCACGCGCTGGCTCATGGACCAGGGCGTCACGTTCCGGTTCCACGTCGAGGTCACCGATGTCGACTTCCAGCTCGCGCCCGACCGCAAGGTCGCGACGCGGCTGCACCTGCTGGACCACGGGGCAGGCCACGAGTCCGGTGGCGCCGCCGTCGAGCAGACGATCGACCTCGGCGAGGACGACCTCGTCATCGCGACCATCGGGTCGCTCACGGAGAACTCCGACAACGGCGACCAGCACACCCCCGCCCGCCTGGACACGGGGCCGGCGCCCGCGTGGGACCTGTGGCGGCGCGTCGCCGCGAAGGACCCGGCGTTCGGCCGGCCCGACGTGTTCAGTACCGACATCCCGCGCACCAAGTGGCAGTCCGCGACCGTCACGACGCTCGACCGGCGCATCCCCGAGTACATCGAGCGCATCTGCAAGCGCGACCCGTTCAGCGGCAAGGTCGTCACGGGCGGCATCGTCACTGCGCGCGACTCGGCGTGGCTCATGAGCTGGACCGTCAACCGGCAGCCGCACTTCAAGGCGCAGTCCCCGGACGAGATCGTCGTGTGGGTGTACGGGCTGTTCGTCGAGACGCCGGGCGACTACGTGAAGAAGCCGCTCCAGGACTGCACGGGCGAGGAGATCACGCAGGAGTGGCTGTACCACCTCGGCGTCCCCGAGGCCGACATCCCGACGCTCGCCGCCGAGGCGGCGAGCTGCGTGCCCGTGATGATGCCGTACGTCACGGCGTTCTTCATGCCCCGGCACGCGGGCGACCGGCCGCAGGTCGTGCCCGACGGCGCGCGGAACTTCGCGTTCATCGGCCAGTTCGCCGAGACGACGCGGGACACGATCTTCACCACGGAGTACTCCGTGCGCACCGGCATGGAGGCGGCCTACCAGCTCCTCGACCTGGAGCGCGGCGTCCCCGAGGTCTTCAACAGCACCTACGACGTCCGCAAGCTGCTCGCGGCGGTGAGCGCCCTGCGTGACGGGGAGGAGCTCGACCTCCCCGGGCCGCGGATCCTGCGCGACCGCCTCCAGAAGAAGGTCGACGCCACGGAGATCGGCGAGCTCCTCGCCGAGTTCAGCCTCCTGTCCCACGACGAGTAGCGGCACGCACCGCGTCGGCGAGCCGGGCGACGGCCTCGTCGACGCGGGCGTCGGCGAGGTTGCCGTACCCGAGCACGAGGGTCGTGGACCGGTCGGCGGGGCGCACCTGGTAGCGGCGCAGGTCGACGACGGTGACCTCGCGCCGCGCTGCCTCGCGCACGACGTGCGCGGCGTCGGGCGCGGGGTCGTCGGGTGAGCCGGGCAGGGTGAGCAGCGCGTGCATCCCCGCCGCGATGCCGCTCACCGCGGCACCCGGCAGCTCGCGCGCGAGGGCGTCGAGCACGGCGTCGCGACGGCGGCGGTACCGCCCGCGCGCGGCGCGCAGGTGGCGGTCGTACCCGCCGGAGGCGACGAACCGTGCGAACGTGAGCTGGTCGACCGTGGAGGGTGCGGCAGCCGCGCCGTGCGTCGGGGAGGCCGCGCGCATCACGGACTCGCGCCAGCGAGCGGGCACGACCATCCACCCGACGCCGAACGCCGGGCTCATCGTCTTGCTCACCGAGCCGAGCAGCACGATCCGGTCGGGGTCGAGCTGCTGGAGCGCGGCGACGGGCCGGCGGTCGTACCGGAACTCGGCGTCGTAGTCGTCCTCGACCACGAGGCCGTCGACGGACCGGGCCCACGCGAGGACCGCCTCGCGCCGCTCGGGCGCCAGCGCCGAGCCGGTGGGGAACTGGTGCGCGGGCGTGAGCAGCGCCGCGCGCGCCCCGGTCCGCCGCGACGCGTCGACGAGCGCGGCGACGTCGGCGCCGGCGTCGTCCACCGGAACGGCGACCGGCGTGAGGCCGGCGCGCGCCGCGACGTCCCGCAGCACCGACCAGCTCGGGTCCTCGACGAGCAGGTGCGTGTGCCCCGCCTCGACGAGCGCGGTGGCGACGCGCGCCATCCCGTCGGTCGCGCCGCGCGTGAGCACGACGGCGTCGTGCGCCGCAGCGGCGACCCGCGCCCGGCGCAGGTGGTCGGCAACGACATCCCGCGCGTGCGGGTGCCCGGCGGGGGAGGGCTGGCCGAGGTCGTCGTTCGACGCGTCCGCGAACGCCTCGCGCGCCGCCCGGAGCCACGCGTCTCGCGGCACGTGCCGGAGGTCGGGCACGCCGGGCGCGAGGTCGAACCGGGCGCGGCCGGGCAGTGGCGGTACCGCGCCCACGCGAGCGGTCGCCGGTCGTCCGCCCGACCGCGCTCTTCCGGGGCTCGTCGGCCGAGCACCGGCCGCGGCGGAGACACGGGTCGCGGCGCCGGTCCGCGCCTCGAGGAAGCCCTCGGCGACGAGCTGGCCGTACGCCTCCGTGACGACCCACCGCGACACCCCGAGCGACTCGGCGAGCTGGCGGCTCGGGGGCAGCGCCGCCCCGACCGGGACGCGGCCGGTGTGCACGGCGTCGCGGACCGCGCGCTCGAGCCGCTCGACGCGCGACCCCGGCCCCGTCCCGAGGTCGAGCAGCGCCTCCCAGGCGAGCTCCGCCGTCGGGCCTGGCCGTGTCGGCGCAGAATTGGTCTGGTCAGCAGCCATGGAATCGGACCGTACACCCGTGCCGATCGCTCCGTAGCGTGGAGCCCGTCATCAGGACCACGGGTCCATCACGGACCAGTCGGGTCCATCACGAACCTCGGGAGACCACCATGCGGTACCGCACCATCGGCGACGGGCGCACCTCCTTCGACGTGTCGACCCTGTGCCTCGGCACGATGAACATGGGCACGCTCGTCGACGAGGACACCTCGTTCGCGATCCTCGACCGCTACCTCGAGGCGGGCGGCACGTTCCTCGACACGGCGAACAACTACAGCTACTGGGCCGGCGGCCACGGCCGTGACAGCGAGGACCTGCTCGGCCGCTGGCTCGCGAGCCGCGGCGTGCGCGACGAGGTCCGCATCGCGACCAAGCTCGGCGCGGCGAAGAAGGACCCCGCCCTCCCGCTGCAGAACGTCGAGCCCACGAACTTCCAGGGCCTCGGTGCCGACGTCATCGGGTACGAGGCGCACGAGAGCCTGCGCCACCTCGGCATCGACCACGTGGACGTCCTGTACGGGCACGTCGACGACCACGGCACGGCGGTCGCCGAGACCGTCGGCGCGTTCGGCAAGCTCCAGGCCGAGGGCGTCGTCGGCATCACGGGCATCTCGAACGTCGCGCTGTGGCGCGTCGTCGAGGCGCGGGAGGAGGCGCTGCGCCAGGGCATCGCCCCCTACGGGCTCGTCCAGCAGAACTACACCTACGCCTACCCGACGCCGGAGGTCGGCCGGCACAACTGGGCGTCGTACGAGCTGCTCGACTACGCGGCCTCCACCGGCGTCGACGGGCGCCCGCCGCTCGCCGTCACCGCCTACTCGCCGATCCTCCAGGGCGCGTACGTGCGCCGCGACAAGCCGCTGTGGGACGGGTTCGACCACCCGACCACGCGCGAGCGCATCCGCCTCCTGCACGAGGTCGCGGGCGAGCTCGGCGCGACGCCCAACCAGGTCGTGCTCGCGTGGCTCCTCGGCGGCGAGCACCCGGTGGTCCCGATCATCGGGCCGAGCACGATCGAGCAGCTCGACGAGCTCCTGGGTGCGGCCGACCTCGAGCTCGACCCGGATCTCCGCGCCCGCCTCGACGCCGCCTGAGCCGGCGTGCCCGCCCGGCCCGACGCCCCGCCGTCGGGCCGGGCTCGTCGGTCGGCGGGTAGGGTGCGGGGACCTGCTGCCGGACCGTGCCGAGGGGGCCCCGTGGAGTTCCAGGACGTCGTCCGACGCCGGCGCATGGTGCGCCGGTTCACCGACGAGCCGGTCGCCCCGGACGCGGTCGACCGCCTCGTGCGCAACGCGGTCCGCGCGCCGAGCGCGGGGTTCGCGCAGGGGTGGTCGTTCCTCGTGCTCACCGAGCCCGACGACGTCGCGCGCTTCTGGGCCGCGACCTCTCCGGAGCGGCCCGAGCGGAGCATGAGCGCGTGGCTCGCCGGGATGCGCACGGCGCCCGTGCTGGTGGTGGTCCTCGCGTCGAAGGACGTCTACCTCGACCGGTACGCGGAGGACGACAAGGGCTGGGCCGACCGCGACGAGAACCGCTGGGCCGTGCCGTACTGGCACGTCGACGCGGGGATGGCCGCGCTGCTCATGCTGCAGACCGCCGTCGACGAGGGGCTCGGCGCGTGCTTCTTCGGCGTCGCACCGGGCGAGGTCGCGCGGCTGCGCGCGGCGTTCGACATCCCCGACACGTACGCCCCGACCGGGGTCGTCGCCGTCGGGCACCCCGCCGACCGGGCGACCACGGGCTCGCCGCGACGTCGCGAGCGCAAGCCGCTCGACGACGTCGTGCACCACGGCCGGTGGGGAGGTCGGTCGTGACCCGCGCGACGGCCGCGGGCGTGGTGCTCACGGTGGGTGTCACGTGCGCGATCCTCGCGACGGCGGCCTGCACCGGGGGACCGTCGCCCGACCCGACCGGCGGAGCGACCACGACCACCAAGGCGGACGCCACGTCTCGAGCGCGAGGGGCTGACGGCACGCCCGACGCGTCCGGCGACGAGACGCCCCCAGGCACGACACCGGATGAGCCGGACCGCGTGACGCCCGCTGCACCGGAGGTGCCTCCCGTTCCCGAGGTCCGCAGCCTCACCGAGATGCCGCCCGCCGCCCCCTCGTCCCGCGCCCGGGGTGGCAGGTCGTCGCCGGGACGGGGGCGTGCGTGCAGTCGTGGCGCGCCGCCGTCGGCCCCGACGCGCCGACGCTGCCCCCACGAGAGGCGTCCCTCGCGCTGCTCGAGCAAGCCGCGGCAGAGGACGGTGCCGACCTGGTCGGCGGGGCGGGCGACATCCTGCTCCCGCTCGGATGGGACGGCGTCCGCATGCAGGGCGTGAACGGCGTCGTGCAGGGCTGGACCGTGGCCACCGCGCGTGGTGACGTCCACGTCCGTGGTGCGGCCCGTGTCGTGAGCGTGCCCACGTTCGCCGGTGGGGCCTCGACGCAGTCGGTCGTGCTCGTGCTCGACTGCGTGGGTTCGCTCGACGAGGCCGCGTGGAGGGGCCTTCTAGAGGACGTGCGGGTGGACCTCGTCGCGCCCCTCGAGGAGCCCGGCGTCTGGCCCTCGTAGCCGGTGCGTGGTGCGGCGTGCGACGGCGAGGCGCACCCGTCAGGCGTCGCGGTCGCGCAGCGCCGGGACGTGCAGCCCGACGACGGCCCGCGCGTCCGCGGGCAGCTCGTCCCAGTCCTCGACGGTGTCGAGGTCGACCGCGGTGCCGGGCCGCCGCACGACGACGGCCCGCAGCCCGAGCCGCTCGGCCTCGGCAACATGGGCGGCACGGCTCCCGACCCCGAACCGAAACCGAAACCCCTCGCCGCCGTGACCACGACCCGGCCGAGCACGAGGTTCCTGTCGTTCTGAGCCGCTTTGCGACGGCAACCCCGTGCTCGACGGCGCGGAAGCCGGGGGGTCGAGGACGAGGAGGTTCGTGCCCGCGCCCCGGCGGTCCGTCGCGACGACGACGGGCGCGTCCTCGGCGAGGAGCGCCGCCACGTCCGCGGGCGTGAGCGCGGGGAGGTCGGCGTGCGCGACGAGGAGCCGCACCGGGCCCTCCGTGGACTCGTCCTGCGCCGCGATCTCCCGGCCGACGTCGACCGCCGCGTCCAGCCCCGGTCGGTCCGCGGGCTGCAGGACGATGCGGAGCCGGTCCGCGTCGTCGGTGAGGAGGGGGAGCCCGTCGGTACCGGCGGCGTCCGTCGCGGCGGCGGACTCGTCCACCACGACGTCGCGCAGCGCGCGCCACGTGAACCGCGGGTCCGACGTCACCACGACCACGCGCTCCACGCCGTCGCTCGCGAGCAGCGTCCCCACGACGTGCCGCGCGAGCACGGCGATCAGCCGGCTGCGCGACGCGGGGTCCAGGACGTGCGCGAGCCGCGACTTCCCCGACGACCCGTCACGCAGCGGCACGACGGCGACCACGCGCCCCGGGCGGGCGGGCCCACCCGGGCGAGCGGCGCCGTCGGGCACCACGAGGTCATCCACGAGCGTCACCCGCCGCCGCGAGGAGGGCGCGCGCGAGGCGCTCGCGGCCCGCGGCACCGCCCATGACCGTGTCCGTCACGACGACGTCCATCCCGAGACCCCGCACGGCGTCGGCGAGGTGGGCATCGTGCTCGTCGATCACCATGACGTCGACGAGCCCGACGTACAGGCGCGCGACGCCGAGCGCCGAGACCTCGTGCCCGAGCGTCGTGAGGATCTGCGCCGCGGGCCCCTTGATCGCCCGGCCGCCGACGATCGGGCTCACCGCGACGCGGCGCGCGGACGTCCCGGCGAGCGCGTCCCGCACCCCGGCGACGCCCAGCACCGGCTCGACCGACAGGAACGGGTTCGACGGCGCGATCACGACCACGTCCGCGCCGGTCACCGCGTCGAGCACGCCGGGCGCCGGGCGCGCCGCGTCGATGCCGTCGTAGACGAGTCCCAGCACGTCGTCCGCGTGCCGGCGCCCCACGAAGTACTCCTGGAACCCGAGGCGGCCCGCGGGCGTGTCGACGAGCGTCGCGACGCGGTCGTCGGTCACGGGCAGGACACGCGCCCGGACGTCGAGCGCCGTCGTGAGCCGCGCGGTCACCTCGGTCAGGGACGACCCCGCGCGCAGACCGGCCGTCCGGACCACGTGCGTCGCGAGGTCGCGGTCCCCGAGCGTGAACCACGTGTCCTCGCCGAGCCGGCCCATCGCGTCCAGCGCCGCGTACGTCTCGCCGACGACGCCCCAGCCGCGCTCCTCGTCCGCGAGCCCGGCGAGCGTGTACGTCACCGTGTCGAGGTCGGGCGAGATCCACAGCCCGTGCAGCTCGACGTCGTCCGCGACGTTGACGACGACCGTGAGGTCGGCCCCGGCGAGGTCCAGGCCGTGCGCGAGGCGTGCCCCGCCGACCCCGCCCGCGAGCACGGTCACGCGGTCGGTGCGGTGTTCTGCTGTCACGACGACGAGCCTACGTCGGGGCGGTTCGTGGTCCGCCGCCGTGCCACGATGGGCCCATGGCCGTCTTCGCCTTCTCCGTCGCCCCGCTCGGTGCCGGCGAGTCCGTCGCGGACTCCGTCGCCGAGGCCGTCCGCATCGTCCGCGAGTCGGGCCTGCCCAACCGCACCACCGCGATGTTCACCGAGATCGAGGGCGACTGGGACACGGTCATGCCCGTGATCCAGCGCGCCACGGAGGCCGTCGGCGCCGGCGGGCACCGGGTCTCGCTCGTCATCAAGGCCGACATTCGCCCCGGCCGCACCGGGGAGCTCACGGGGAAGGTCGAGCGGGTCGAGGAGCGGCTCGCGGCCGAGTCGGAGGAGACCGGGCACGCCTGACCTGCGGGGTCGCGCGCGGGTGGTTCGACCGGTTCGAGGGACTTGACCGGCGACGTAGGCTATGGCGCAAACGCCCCCGCCCAGGTCGCGTCCCGCTGCAGCAGGAGATCCACCGATGCCCCTCTTCGAGGTGGACGCCGAGCGTCCCGTACTGGTCCAGCCGCCCCAGCCGGCAGGTGCCTTCGGGACGGACGCGCAGCGCGTCGTGGACGGCAACATCGAGGGGCTGCTGGGCGAGCAGATCTTCCCCGTCGCGCAGGGCACGTCCGACGACGAGCCCCACCTCCTCGCGCTCGACGCCGCCGGCCTCCCGGTCGTCATCGAGGTCACCGCGGAGCTCACGGAGGAGGCCCTCACCGCGGCGCTCAACCACGCCGGCCGGGCCGGGCGCCTCACGCGCGCCGAGCTCGCCGCCCGCTACACGGGCGGCGCCTCGCGGTTCCAGCAGGACGTCGCGGCGTTCTACGACAACGTCCCCCTCACGCGCTCGCAGGCGACCGCCCGCGCGACCGGCGCCCGCCTCATCGTCATCTGCTCGAGCGCCGCACCCGGCATCCAGGACGCGCTCGACTTCCTCCGCCAGCCCGGCTCGCCGGTCGCGGTCCTGCGCCTCGGCGTCGTCCAGGGCGCCGACGGCCGCCGCTTCGTCGACGTGTCCCCGCTCGCGATGACGCGCGACAACCCCGCACCCCCCGCGGCACCCGAGCCCCGCCGGGGCCGCGCCGTCGCCCCCGGATCCGACTTCGCGGACGGCGTCGCCGTGGGCCGAGCCCTGACCGGCAAGTTTCCCGTGGTGACGCGGCAGGCCGCGCAGTCCCGGGCCGAGCGTCGTCGTGCCGCCGAGCTCGAGCCGCGCGCCCTCCCCGGTATCGCGCCCACCGCGGTCGACGAGACCGGCCCGCTCGTCGCGCTGGCCCCGGTCGCCGCGCCCGCGGAGCCGTCGCGCGCCGAGCCCCCGGTCCTGGACTTCGTGCCCCTCGACGACCCGCTCACCGCGCGGACCGTGCCCGAGCCCGCGTCCACCGGCTGGGCCGACCGCCGTCCCGTCGACGCCGGCGACGAGACGCCCCCGCGCACGTCGATCCTCACCCGCGAGTCCATCCGCACCCGCGAGTCGATCCGGACGCGCGAGTCGTACCTCACCCACGAGTACGGCGAGCAGCGCAGCCCGTCGCGCGAGCAGCCGTACGACCCGCTGTCCTACCACCCGCCGGTCGACCTCGACCCGGCACCGACGCGCGCGTCCGCGAGCCGGGACGTCGTCCCGGTGCCGCCCCCGCCCCCTGTGGACGTGCCGCTCGGCCCCGACGACGACCCCGACCTCGTCGCGCTCGCCCGCGCGTTCGGCACGCCCCGCGAGCTCGTGTGGTCCCGGCCGCGCCGCGGCCAGCGCTTCGAGGCGGTGCTCCAGCCCGACGGCTTCATCGAGCTGTCCGACGGCGCCCGGTTCCGCCACCCGGACCTCGCAGCCGTCGCCGTGTCGGGCACCCACACCGCCGACGGGTGGAGCGTCTGGCGCCTCGGCGCCGAGGACGGCCCCACCCTCACCGACGCCTTCCGCGAGCACCACGCCTGAGTCGCGTCGTCGCTCGGGCACGACGACCGGAGGCGCACGTGATCGGGTTCCTGCACACGGCAGACGTGCACGTCGCGACCTTCGGCGCGCTGGTGGACGAGGTCGCGCCGGGGCAGGGGCACGTGCACCGGGTGGACGTGCCGCTCCTGGACGACGCGCGGGCGGGTGCGCCGACGGGTGAGCGGGTCCGGGCGCACGTCGACGCGCTCGTCGCGGCGGGGGCGTCGGTGGTGGTGTGCACGTGCTCGACGCTCGGGCCGGTCGCGGCGGAGGTCGGCGGGGCCGGGGTGCCCGTGCTGCGGGTGGACCGGCCGCTCGCCGAGGCGGCGGTGCGCGACGGCGGCCGGGTCGCTGTCGTCGTCGCGCTCGCCTCGACGCTCGGCCCGACGACGGAGCTCCTCGCCGACGCCGCCCGACGCTCGGGGGCGACCGTCGAGCTCGACCCGGTCGTCTGCGCGGACGCGTGGGCGGACTTCGAGGCCGGTGACCTGGCCGCGTACCTCCGGGGCGTCGCGGGCGCGGTGCGGGGCGCCGTCGCGCGTCGGGACGTGGACGTCGTCGTGCTCGCGCAGGCCAGCATGGCGCCCGCGGCGGCGCTGCTCACCGACCTCCCGGTCCCCGTGCTGACGAGCCCGGGCAGCGCGGTGGCCCGGGCCGTGGAGCTGGCCCGGGCCTGACGCGCCGAGGTCGTGCTCAGTCGGTCGAGCGCACCATGGTGCGGATCCCGACGGCGAGGCCGACGGCGGCCGTCACGACGGCGGCGACCCAGCCCCACGCCACGGCGGAGGCGGCGAGGTCGCCGGCGAACAGCGCGCGCTCGGCGTCGACGACGTACCGGAGCGGGTTGACGTCGGACGCGACCTGCATCCAGCGGGGCCCGGTCTCGAGCGGCAGGAGCATGCCGGACAGGATCATCAGCGGGAAGATCAGCGTCTGCTGCACGACCCAGAACATCCAGTCCTGCTTGCGCACCGCGAGCGCGAGCGCGTAGCTGAGCGACCCGATCCCGACGCCGAACACGGCCAGCAGCGCGAGCCCGACGACGGCGCCGGCCGGGTGGAGCTCGAACCCGAACGGGAGCATGACGAGCACCACGACGACCGACTGCGCGACGATCGGGACCATCTCCTTGAGGGCGCGGCCCACGAGCAGCGAGGCCCGCGAGAGCGGTGCGACGAGCATGCGCTCGTGCGCGCCCGTCTGGAGCTCGACGAGCAGGTTCGCGCCGGTCGTGGTGGTCCCGAAGAGCGTGGTCATCACGAGGATGGACGGGACGAACCACTGCCAGACGTTGCCGCCCAGGACCTCCTGCCCGGTCGTCGTGCCGCCGAGCGACCCGACGAGCAAGGGACCGAACAGGGCGAGGAAGACGATCGGCTGGACGAGACCGAACATCACGGAGAACGGGTCGTGCAGCACGGGCCGCAGCTCGCGCACGAGCACGATCCCGGTGTCGCGCGCGAAGGCGGCGAGCCCGCGGCGTGCACGCGGACGGGCGGGAGCCGGGTGCGGGGCGACGGTGGTGGGGGCGATGTCGACGGTGCTCATGCTGCGGTCCTCTCGGTGGGGCGGGTGCCCTCGGCGGGGGCGTCGGTCGCGGCGGCGGCGCCGGCCTCGCGCAGGCTGCGCCCGGTGAGCGCGAGGAAGACGTCGTCGAGCGTGGGGCGGTGCACCTGCGCGGTCTCGACGGCGATGCCGTCCGCGTCGGCGGCGCGCAGCAGGCGGGGGAGGTAGGCGTCGCCGCGCTCGGCGCGCACCTCGAGCGTGGGCGCGGCGTCGTGCCCGACGGCGGCGGCGCCGTCGGGCGTGCGGGTCGCCTCGCGGAAGCCCTCGACCCGGCGGGCGAGCGCGACGAGCCGTGCCGCGTCGTCGTGCGCCGGACCCTGCGGGGGCGCCAGCGTGACGACGACGCGGTCCCCGGCGAGGTCGGCCTTGAGGTTCTCCGCGGTGTCGTCGGCGATGACCTGGCCGTGGTCGACGACGACCACGCGCTCGGCCATGGTGTCGGCCTCGTCGAGGTAGTGCGTCGTGAGGACGATGGTCATGGGCTCGCCCGTGGCCGCCAGGGCGTCGTCGCGCATGCGCAGCACGTGGTCCCACAGGTTCGCCCGGTTGTGCGGGTCGAGTCCGGTCGACGGCTCGTCGAGGAACAGCAACGACGGCGCGTGCACGAGGCCCATCGCGACGTCGAGCCGGCGACGCTGCCCGCCGGAGAGGTCGGACACCTTGCGCGCGCCGTAGGACCCGAGCTCGAGCGAGTCGAGGAGCTCGTCGGCCCGGCGTCGCGCGGTGCGTCGGTCGAGGCCGTGGATGCGGCCCTGGCTGGTGAGCTCGTCGACGGCGCGCTGCGCGTGACCGGCGCCGTTGCCCTGCCCGACGTAGCCGATGCGGTGGCGGACGGCGTCGGGCTCCGCGACGACGTCGTGCCCTGCGACCGTGGCGGTGCCCGACGTGGGGCGGATGAGCGTGGTGAGCATGCGGAGCGTGGTCGTCTTGCCGGCCCCGTTGGGGCCGAGGACGGCGACGAGCTCGCCGGGTGCGACGTCGAGGTCGATGCCGCGCACGGCGTGCACCGTGGCGCTCGCGTCGCGCCCGACGGGGAAGTCCTTGGTCAGTGCTCTGGTGCGGATCACGGTGGCTCCTCCTGGGTGTGCTTCGTGCGTCGGGATCCACGGTGCCAGGGGTAGAGGACAGGTCCCGTCCTCTACTCCGTGCGACGCTGACGTCATGCTCGAGACCTCAGGACGACTGCTCCGGCTGCTCTCGCTGCTCCAGGCGCGCCGGGACTGGCCGGGGCCCGCGCTCGCCGAGCGGCTCGACGTGAGCCCGCGCACCGTGCGGCGCGACGTCGACCGGTTGCGCGAGCTGGGCTACCCGGTGCGCGCGACGAAGGGCCCCGACGGCGGGTACCGGCTCGACGCGGGGGCCGACGTCCCGCCGCTCCTGTTCGACGACGAGCAGGCGGTGGCCGTCGCGATCGCGCTGCGCACGGGCGCGCTCCCGGGCGTGGAGGACGCCGCGGCGCGCGCGCTCGCGACGATCCGTCAGGTCATGCCCGCGCGCCTGCGCACGCGCATCGACGCCCTGGAGGTCACGGCGGTCCCGGGGCGTCGGGAGCGGTCGCTTCCGGCCGTGCGGCCCGACGTGCTCGTGGCCGTGGGGACCGCCGCCAGCGAACGGCGTGTGCTCCGGTTCGACTACGACGGCGGGACCGGCGAGGTGCTCCGGGCGCCGGGGAGCGGGGCCGGGGAGGGCTTCCGCGCGCCGCGTCGCGTCGAGCCGCACCACGTCGTCACGTGGGGCGGGCGGTGGTACCTCGTCGCGTGGGACCTCGACCGGGACGACTGGAGAACGTTCCGGATCGACCGGATGGCGCCGCGCGAGGGTGTCGGAGCACGGTTCGAGCGTCGGGCGCTGCCCGCCCCGGACGTGGCGACCTTCATCGCCGAGAGGTTCACGCAGCCCGTGATGCCCGTCCGGGGGACGGTCGAGCTCGAGCTGGACGCCGCCGTCGTGGCGGCATGGGCCGGATCGGGCGCACTCGTGGAGGCCGTCGGAGAGGGGCGGTGCCGTCTGACCGCGGGTTCCTGGTCGTGGGGCGGGCTCGCCGGGTGGTTCGGCATCTTCGACGCCCCGTTCACCGTCGTCGGACCGGAAGACCTGCGGGCCGCGGTGGCGCGTCTCGCGGCGCGGGCGACGGCAGCGGCAGCGCCCGCTGCGGCAGGCCGACCGCCGCGGCGCGGGACGCCGGGCGAGGGGCAGCGGGCACCGGGGCAGGGTGCCGCGAAGGGGAGTGGTCCGGGTCACGACGGCGGGAGTTGACCTCCCGCCACCGGACCCCGTAATGTTCTCGAGGTCGCCCGGCAGGGAGGAACAGACACCACGGCACAGCTCCTCGGAGCAGATGCGAAGTGGCTGGTCCCCCGGGCGGAACTCCCACCAGATTTCTCGGAGCACAGTGCTGCGCCGCGAGTAAGGTGAGGGTGTCTGGATCAGGTACATTTCTGAACGGAAATCCGGTCTTCACCGGTCCGGGACGAACGGCCGGGTCTGGTAGGATTCAGAACGAAGGAAACGCCCCGCGCAAGGGCCTCGGGAACGAGGTCGGAGGCGGTGTGTGTCGGTTGTTTGAGAACTCAACAGTGTGCTTGTTAGTCAATGCCAATTATTTTGTCCCTGTGGCACGGCTGACTGTTCTTGCCCGTCGGGTGGGGTGGTTGGTTGTGTCTGGGATTCCTTTGGTTGATTTCGGAAGATGATGTCATCTTTCGTGTTGAT